>NZ_JBICUM010000009.1:0-194836 GCF_043198155.1 Micromonospora sp. NPDC048871
CCGCCGAACACGAGGCCCTACACGCGATGACCCACCCGGTCACCGCACCCCTGAAAACCAGCTAACCAACTGTCCATCAAACCCGGGGCTTGACACACCCCCACGTGCGTGGGGAGGACTTGCGGTGGTCGCGTTCACGACCGCACCTCCGGGGAACACCCCCACGTGCGTGGGGAGGACACTTCGCGACCTGCGGTTTTATCGGGGCTCGGTGCGGTTTTTCATCGGTAGGTCGAGAGTGTCGTAGGGCTGTGTTTGCATTCGGTTGCCGTTGAGAGCGCAGGTGTGGTGGGAGGACACGGGTGGGTGCCGATCATGAAGAGGTCGATGCCGGGATCTGGGGGAAGTCTAAACACCTTCGGAGGCCATACCCGCTGCTCTGGCATTTGATCGACACCGCTGCCGTCGCCGGTGTGCTGTGGGATCGTTACCTCGCTCCCAACCAGCGCAGGATCATCATCGAAGGGCTGGCCACCGATGCGGGTCACGCCAAGTCACTGGTCATGTTCTGGGCCGGGTTGCACGACGTCGGTAAGGCGACGCCCGCCTTTCAGCAGCAGGACGGCTCCGCGTTCGCCGACTTGTGCCGCACCGGCTCCTACGAGGAGGTTTCCGGCGACGGTTCGTTGCGGCACGACACCGCTGGTCAATTGGCCCTTCCTGATCTGCTCGGTGCGCTCGGATATTCGCAGTCGGGGCGGCGGGTCAGCAGCCGAGTGGCCTATCGCGTATCGCAGATCATCGGCGGCCATCATGGGAGATTTCAGCAAACCGCCGGACCTCACGGCGGTCGGCCGCAGTTGGGCTCGGGGCAGTGGGAGAGACAGCGGTCGGCCCTGCTGCGGGTGGTGCACGCAGCGCTGGGCTCACCGCAGCCACCTCTGGCCGTGGACGCAGCAGCCAGTGTCCTGATCACCGGGCTCGTCATCCTGGCGGACTGGTTGGCCAGCCAGGAGCATTTTCTGGCGCGGCAACTGACGCAGTTGCCCGAGACCACGACGGTGGAGGCTGCGGCTACGCATCTCGCCGCCCTGACCGGGCCGGCTGTGGCTCTGCTCAACGAGGCCGGTCTGGAGGCACCCTCCTACCGCTCAGCCGGCTTCGCGGACTTGTTCGCATATCAGCCGAACCCTCTGCAACTCTCGATCATCGATGAGTTGCTGCCTGTGGTGGACGGTCCGGGGCTGCTGGTCCTGACTGCGGCGACGGGCGACGGCAAGACGGAAGCCGCGCTGGTGGCGGCTCGCCGGTTGGCGGAAGTCTGCGGGGCGACTGGCTTCTTCTTCGCTTTGCCGACCATGGCGACCTCCGATGAGATGTATCGCCGGGTGCGGAAGTTCGCCGCCAAGCTCGCCGACGGTCCCGCGCCGGTG
The DNA here is from genome assembly GCF_043198155.1 of Micromonospora sp. NPDC048871. Lineage (NCBI taxonomy): Bacteria > Bacillati > Actinomycetota > Actinomycetes > Micromonosporales > Micromonosporaceae > Micromonospora > Micromonospora sp. NPDC048871. The sequence goes on from NZ_JBICUM010000009.1 coordinate 1,374, forward strand.
ACGCTGCTGCACAGCATGTCGTGGCTAAACGCCGAGTATGAGGCACGGGCGGCGGCCGAGATCGGTGAGTCGGGTCCGGTGGTGTCCGACGACCCGACGGGTGAAGTGGTCGCCCCAGAGTGGCTGCGCGGTCGCAAGCGCGGACTGTTGGCGCCGATGGCGGTGGGCACCATCGACCAGGCCCTACTGGCCGCGCTGACCACCAAGCACAACGCACTGCGGTTACTCGGCCTGTCCGGCAAGGTGTTCATCGTCGACGAGGCCCACGCCTACGACGATTACATGACCGCCCTGCTGCGGCGGCTGATGAGCTGGCTGGGTCACTACGGGTGCCCCGTGGTGCTGCTGTCGGCAACCTTGCCGTCGTCGCAGGCAGCGGCTCTCGTGCGGGCGTACGAGGAAGGTGCCGGCACGGAGTCGGCGCAGGTGTCCGTACCGTATCCGGGTTGGACCTTCGTGCCGGCCACGAAGGGCGGCGCGGTCACGATCTCACCGGCGGCGCGCGAGCGGGTCGCGGCGGGCAGGATGATGACCTTCCAGCTCGACGTGCGTCCGGTCCGTCACCTCACCGGAGAAGTCACCGATCCGATCGATCGCCGGGCCGTGCTCAAACAGGTGCTGGCACCGGTAGCCGAGGGTGGCGGCTGTGCCGCCGTGGTCTGCAACACGGTCAACGACGCCCAGCAGACCTATCTCCTGATCCGCGACTGGGCGCCTGCGGGCGTGGATGTGATGCTGCTGCACTCACGGTTCCCGGCACGACGCCGGGAGAAGATCACAGCGGAGATCACCGGCAGGCTGGGGAAAGCCGGAGACAGATCAGTTCCGGTGATCGTGGTCGCGACCCAGGTGATCGAGCAGTCACTCGACCTGGATTTCGACCTGCTGGTTACCGACCTCGCACCGATGGCTCAACTCCTGCAACGGGCAGGTCGCTGCCACCGTCACCGACGCCAACGGCCGTCATGGGCCGAACAGCCGAGGGTGGTGGTGCTCGACCCACGCCACTCGTCGCAGGACACGCCCGTCCGACCCGCAACGTGGGGTGAGGTGTACGCGCCGTATCTCCTGCGGGCCACCCACCTCCGCCTGGCGGGAAGGGACAGCATCGCCGTACCCCAATCGGTGCAGGAACACGTGGAGGCGGTTTACGTCCCTGGATTGATCAGCGACGACCCGGTGCTGAGCGCGGAGTACGACGCATACCGGGCCGATGGGTCGGTGGTGCGGGGGGTCGCCGAGTTGGGAACCATCCCTGACCCGGCCGAAGTTGCCGACCTGGCTGTGCTGAGCCACAACGACATCCCGGAGTGGAAGGCGGCCACACGCCTGGGCGCCGACTCCGAGCGGGTGCTCTGTTGTTACCACGACGCAGAGGGCCGGCAATGGCTGGATCCGGACCACCGCATCCCGCTTCCGCAGGTGGGCTCCGGTGCGGGAGGCCGATTCAGGAACGAGGACGTGCGGACGATCCTTCAGGAGACGATCCCGGTGCGGGCCGACCTCCTCAAGGGATATGAGCCTCCGATGTCGCTGCCGTCGAGCTGGAACGACAACGGCTGGCTCAAGGAGATCAGACCGCTGTGGTTCTCCATCGAGCCAACAGGTCCCGCGCCGGCCGTCTGGGGGCGTCGGACCGCCCGCCTCGACGACAATCTCGGTCTTCAGTTGCTTTCAGCGGAGGCAGCAAGCTAGGTCAACTTCCGTCGCTCATCCGACACGAGACTTCGCACCGGGCCTTTGGTTCGGCAACCTCAGGCCGGAATTCTCAGGGAGTCCCAATTTATGATGAAATCGTTCGATCTCGTGGATCGGCCGTGGATACCGGTGGTGGCCGGAGGCAAGTCCGAACAGGTCGGATTCCGTGAGTTGTTCCTGCGTGCGGCGGAGTTCGAGGACCTGGCTCTACCGGTTCCGCCGGCTGCGTCAGGGCTGTGGCGGATCCTGTACGCGATCACCGCGCGGGTGACCGGGCTGGATGTCTTGCGCGGAGAGGCGTGGCGGAAGCGCCAGGTGCAGGTGCTCGACCAGGGCAGGTTCCTCCCGGATGAGGTCGACGCCTACTTCGCGAAATACCAGGGCCGGTTCGACCTCTTCGATCCCCTCCGCCCGTGGATGCAGGACCCTCGGCTGGCCGAGGAGTGCCCCAAGTCCTCGGGCGTCAACAAGCTGGTGTTCGACCGGCCGGCCGGCAACACACAGGTGTGGTTCGGCCACCACACCGACGCCGACGCGGCGGCCGTGGACGCCGACGAGGCGGCCTGGTATCTGATCGCGCAGTTGTACTACGGCGCGTCCGGCCGGTGCAGCAGCCGTGAGGTGGCCGGGCAGAAGTTCGCCAACAGCAACGCCGGCCCGCTGCGAGGCACCATGTCGTACCACCCGCTCGGGGAGAACCTCTTCGAGTCGCTGGTCGTGGGCGTGCCACCACGGCAGTCAGGGCAGGGCGACGGGCCTGACCTGTGCCCCTGGGAGCGAGATGAGCTGCCGGATCCGCTCGGTGTGCCGTGGCCGGCGTCGTGGCCGGGCGGTGCTCTGACCGGCCGAGCCCGGCACGCCGTACTGCTGGTCCCGGACGCCGCTGGTGAGGCCGTGGTCGACGCCTACGTCACCTGGGCGTGGCGGCTTCCCGGCGCGGAGCAGGTCGACCCGTACGTGGTGCGTCGGCAGAACAAGGAAGGTGGTTGGTACCAGATCCCGGCCGACGGATCCCGGGCCCTGTGGCGCGACGTCGACGCCCTGCTGGGCGGCAACACCGAGGTCAAAACCCACCGCCCCGACATCATGATCGCCGCCGCCGACCTCGAACTCGACGGGCACGTGCGGGCGTACGGGTTCGATCAGGACGGGCAGGCAAAAGACCGGCAGTGGTTCACGGCGATGACCCCGCCGATATTGGGCTGGCTTCGGGAACGCGACCCGGAGACCGCCGACGGGGTGGCCATGCTGACCAGGACAGCCGAGACCATCGGCCGGCGGGTCGGCACGGCGCTGCGACAGGTATGGCGGGAGGTCGCTAACGCCAAGGACCGGGAAGGCCCCTGGGCTCGGGTCGGCGAGGCGTACTACTGGTCCCGCGCCGAGGCGGTGTTCTGGGAGCACGTGCGCGAAGGCCGGTTCGCCGAAGGCGGCCGGGCCTTCGCTCGACTCGGCCACCAAGCCATCGACCACGCCGCAGATGGCGAGGCCAGTCCCCCACGAATGGTGCGGGCCGTTCAGACAGCACACCGGTTGCTGTCCACTCCAGCGAAGAAGGGATCCGCTGCGTGACATCTGCGGCCGTTGAAGAGAAGCGCTCCGACTGGTTCGTCCGGCAGGTCACCGAACGCTGTCTGCGTGATCGCGGTCAGCGGTCAGCGCTGCGTCGTGGGCTGCGCCGCTCCCCCGAGCAGGCGTACACCATGCACGCCGTCGTCGCACCGCTGCTCCCGGCTAACGTGCGCAGCGATCACGAGTACGCCCACTACGCCGTCGCGGCGATGATCGCGGCAGCCACTCGGGACCGGTCGGGGACCGACACCGCCGAGGAGACGCCGGACCCGTCCGGGGAGACGCCCGATCCGTGGGGCACGGAGGAAGTTGCCGCACCTGCCCGTGATGCCTCAGCCACCCGGCCAAATCTAGGGACATCGCTGGCCTGGGCGGTGTGCCAGCCCGGCAAGGGTCGCCGGCCGATGAACCGGGCCAACGCCGAGAAGCGGCTACACCTGCTGGCCCGGCAGGGCTACCCGGGGATCTACCAGCATCTCGCTGGTGTCGCACAGCATCTCGGAGCGGTCGAGGTCCAGGTGAGCTGGGGGCAACTCCTCGACGATCTCTGCCAGTGGCGGTATCGCCGCGACCAGGTCACCAAGCGGTGGCTCCAGTCGTACTACCGCATCCTGCACGACGCCGACCGCCGCGCCCAGCAGAACCAGAGCCAGGAGGAATCCGCATGACCGCCCGTTACCTCGACATTCACCTGCTTCAGACCATCCCGTACGCCAACCTCAACCGCGACGACCTGGGCTCGCCGAAGTCGGTGCGTTTCGGCTACGCCGACCGCACCCGGGTCTCCAGCCAGTGCTGGAAGCGTGCCGTACGGCAGGAGGTGGAAACCGCCACCGGTGATGTCGCCAAGCGCACCCGCCGACTGCCGCAAGCCGTGCAGCGTCGCCTGATCGATCGAGGCTGGGAACTCGACCTGGCGACCTACGCGGCTGGGCAGGTCATGGCCACGCTCACCACGATGGCGGTCAAGGCCGACGGCTTCAAAGTGGACAAGGAGAGCGGCGAGGCGCAGGTGCTGTTCTACCTGCCGGAGCGCGCCTTCGACGAGTTGGCCGACATCTGCGAGCAGCAGCGGGAACGGCTCACCGGCCTTCAGTCGGGCACCGTGAAAGTCAAGAAGGGGGACGCGCCCCTGCCCGCCGACGCCGTCCGCGCTGCGCTGAGTCGACGCAACGACGTGATCAACCTGTTCGGGCGGATGTTGGCGGAACTGCCCGGCACCAACGTCGACGGCGCGGTCCAGGTCGCCCACGCCTTCACCACCCACGCCACCGATCCGCAGGTCGACTTCTTCACCGCCGTGGACGACCTCAAAGCCGATGCCGACCAGATCGGCAGTGGGCACATGAACAGCGCCGAATTCAGCACCGGCACGTTCTACCGGTACGCCAGCGTCAACCTCGAAGACCTCGTCAAGAACCTCGGCGACCAGACCACGGCGGTCGAACTCACCACGGCGTTCCTGTCGGCCTTCATCACCGCGATGCCGCAGGCCAAGAAGAACTCCACCGCCCCCTTCACGGTCCCCGACCTGGCCTACGTCGCGGTCCGGGCCAACCGGCCAGTCTCGCTGGCCAGCGCCTTCGAAGCTCCGGTACGCGCGCCGCTGGACAGCGGCTACGCCGAGCCGTCGCGCCGGCAACTCGCCGAGTATGCGAGCCGCATCTACCGGCTCCTCGGTGACCGGGGCCTGCTCTATCACGGGCACGCCAGCATCGACGACAAGGCCCTGGAGCACCTCGGCGACGCCTGCCAGAGCTTCGACAGCCTCGTCGCCGCCGCCGTCGACCACGTGAGGACGCAGTGACCGGTCTGCTGCTGCGGCTGGCCGGGCCGATGCAGTCGTGGGGAGACCACAGCACCTTCAGCGTCCGGGACACCGCCAAGGTCCCCACCCGGTCGGCGATGATCGGCATCATCGCCGCCGCGCAAGGCTTTCCCCGCGGCAAGTCGCTGGACGACTTCGCCGCGCTGCGCTTCACCGTCCGTGTCGACCGGCCCGGCACGATCATGTACGACTTCCACACCGTCGGTGGCGGTCTGCCCACCGATCGGACGGTGCCGACCGCGGAGGGCAAACGCAGGCAGGCCGGTGCCGGCACGATCGTCTCGCGCCGGTTCTACCTGGCAGATGCGGTGTTCGTCGTCGCGGTCACCGGGCCGGAGGCTCTTATTGATGAAGTGCACGCGGGATTGAGCAGACCCGTGTGGGCGCCATACCTCGGCCGCCGGTCCTGCCCGGTGGAGCATCCGTTCCTGCTCTGCGGGCCGATCAGCGACGCGGCCCATCACCTTGATCACCTGCCGCTCAATCGGCGCCGCCCTGTCAGCAACGAGGACACCGTCACGGTCGACTTCGTGACCGAGGAGCCCAGCGACGACGGCGCCGCGAGCAGACTGACCCTCAACGACGTACCCGTGGACCTGCACCCGCACCGGCGGCGTTACCGCACCCGGCAGGTGCACATCACCACCCGTACCCTCCCGGCCGACCTGTGTGCGGGCATCGGAGTCGGCTACCTGACCGCCCTCGACGAGCACCTACAGGGAGTCCGAACGTGACCGCCTGGCTGACCCGGATCTCACCCGACCTCCGACACCCGGCAGCCCGACGCGACCTGCGCGACATCACCGCCGTACACCGTCGGGTCATGTCGTTGGTTCCCGACGACCTGGGCGATCAGCCACGCCGCCAGGCAGGTGTGCTGTTCCGCCTCGACCACACCGTCGCCGGCCCGGTGCTGCTCATTCAGACGGCCACGCCGCCTGACCCCAGTCGGCTGCCGGACGGCTACGGCAACGTGCAGACCCGCGACATCAGCCCGCTGCTCAAGGCCCTGGCCAGCGGAATGGTCGTGCACTACCGGATCGCCGCCAACGCCTCCAAGCGGGCGTGGAAGGGCGACAACGCCGGCAAGGTCGTCGCGCTCTCCGGTAAGCACGCCGAGCAGTGGTGGCAGCGCAAGGCCGAAGACAGCGGCCTGAGCCTGCGCAACCTGCACGCCCAGCCGCAACCCGCTGCGATCGGGCGTGCGACCCCGGTACGTCACGCCATCACACTGTTCGAAGGCCAAGCGGTGATCTCCGACCCCGACCAGGTGCGCGCGGCCGTCCTGTCCGGCATCGGCCGTGGACGCTCGTTCGGTTGCGGACTGCTCAGCCTCGCTCCCGCTCGATGACTGCCGACGCACGACGGCGACTCGCCGCACCGACCCTGGCCATGCTGCCCCGAGTCGCGGACTCGCTCAGCTTCCTCTACGCCGACATCGTCCGCATCGTCCAGGACGACACCGGCGTCCTCGCCCAGGTCGACACGCCTAAAGGGGTCGAACGCGTCTACCTACCCACCGCCGCCATCAGCTGTCTCCTCCTCGGGCCCGGCACCTCGATCACCCACCGGGCCATGTCGACCCTCGCCCGACACGGCACCACCGTCGTCTGCGTCGGCTCCGGCGCCGTACGTTGCTACGCCGGCATCACCCCGACTTCCCTGACCACCAACTGGCTGGAGAAGCAGGTCCGCAGCTGGGCCGACGACGACAAGCGGCTCCAGGTGGCGATACGCATGTACGAGCGCCGCTTCGGCGAGTCCGTCCCCGACGGCACCACGCTGGCCCAACTTCGCGGCATGGAAGGCCAGCGGATGAAGGCCCTCTACCGGCTCATGGCACAGAAGTACCGCACCGGCAAATTCCGCCGCAACTACGACCCGAATTCCTGGGACACCCAGGACCCGGTCAATCTGGCGCTGTCATCAGCCAGCGCGTGCCTGTACGGGGTGGTTCACGCGGTGATCCTCGCCCTGGGCTGTTCACCGGCACTCGGCTTCGTGCACAACGGAACCCAACACGCCTTCGTCTACGACGTCGCCGATCTCTACAAGGCGAAGATCACGGTGCCCCTAGCCTTCTCCATGAGCACCTCAGCCCAACCCGAACGCGACGTACGGCGCAAGCTACGCGAAGAATTCCGCCTACTGAAGCTGATGCCCGGCATCGTCACGGACATCCAACACCTCTTGGACCCGGACAGCACCCCGAAACAGCGACAGCCCGCAGCCGAGATCACCTCCCTCTGGGACCCCGAAATGGGTGCCGTGCCATCCGGCGTCAACTACGGCTCAGACTCCTGGGACTGACATGGGATCTATGGTCGTCCTCGCCACCACCGCCGTACCCGACCACCTGCGGGGAGCCCTCAGTCGCTGGATGATCGAGGTCACTCCCGGCATGTTCGTCGGCACCCTCTCTGCCAAGGTCCGCGACGAACTGTGGAACGCAGCAAGCGCCGTCGTCGGCGACGGTGCCGCTGTCCTCATTCACCCCGACGACACTGAGCAGGGCTTCTCCCTACGCACCGCCGGAGAACGCAGGCGCCGCCCGGTCGACTTCGACGGTCTCGCCCTCGTCGCCATGAGCCCACTGGAACCCGCCGGGCCAGACACCCCCACCACTGAAAGAATCTGGCCAGAGGGCTGGTAAAACCCCAGGTCGCGAAGTGTCCTCCCCACGCACGTGGGGGTGTTCCGACGACCCTCGGGTACCAACTGCTGGCCCAGGCGTCCTCCCCACGCACGTGGGGGTGTTCCGTCCGCCACGGCGGTACGTGCGTCCCATGCCTCGTCCTCCCCACGCACGTGGGGGTGTTCCGCACACGGTGCGGGCGTTGGCGTTGACGTACGCGTCCTCCCCACGCACGTGGGGGTGTTCCGATCCCCCACCGCACCGAGGACAACGCCCGCAAGTCCTCCCCACGCACGTGGGGGTGTTCCTGCCGCCGGGGCCACCTCGACGGGGCCGTTCCCGTCCTCCCCACGCACGTGGGGGTGTTCCGCGGCAACGGATCTTGGCGCGGTCGGCGGATGCGTCCTCCCCACGCACGTGGGGGTGTTCCTCTTCCCCCGCGTCTCCGCCTTCACCGGCAAGGGTCCTCCCCACGCACGTGGGGGTGTTCCGGCGGCCTCGCCGACCTGGACCGGGTAGACGTCGTCCTCCCCACGCACGTGGGGGTGTTCCGGTTCCGTACGAGCGGCTCTTTACCGAGGAGATGTCCTCCCCACGCACGTGGGGGTGTTCCGCCGGTGTAGTCGTCCAACAGATGGTGCGGGATGTCCTCCCCACGCACGTGGGGGTGTTCCGGTGCTGTCGATCAGGTTCATCGGTGGTCCTTCGTCCTCCCCACGCACGTGGGGGTGTTCCGACGATCTGGTTGGAGCGTCGCAACTCCCGGTGGTCCTCCCCACGCACGTGGGGGTGTTCCGCTGATGCGCCGCATGGCGTGGATCACCGTGGGGTCCTCCCCACGCACGTGGGGGTGTTCCGTTCTGCACCCGGCCTGGGAGGCCGTGGTCGGCGTCCTCCCCACGCACGTGGGGGTGTTCCGGAGGCGTACCAGTCGCAGCCGGACGCCGCCGAGTCCTCCCCACGCACGTGGGGGTGTTCCGGCATGTACCTGGTGATGCAGCTGCGCCAGGACGTCCTCCCCACGCACGTGGGGGTGTTCCGCGGCTGTCCGGGCGCGTCTGCCACCCCTCGTCGTCCTCCCCACGCACGTGGGGGTGTTCCGTCGAACACGATCACCACCTACCGGCCGCTGATGTCCTCCCCACGCACGTGGGGGTGTTCCGACCAGATCGCCGCATCGGCCGAGGCCGACAAGGTCCTCCCCACGCACGTGGGGGTGTTCCGGTCGCGGGCGGCTTCCAGCGCGCTGGTGCAGCGTCCTCCCCACGCACGTGGGGGTGTTCCGCGGCTCGCAGTCGAAGCGACCGGGCGTGGTCGGTCCTCCCCACGCACGTGGGGGTGTTCCGCCGGGCTACGAGACGCGGCTGGGCTACCTGCCGTCCTCCCCACGCACGTGGGGGTGTTCCGTACGAAGCCGGGTTCGGGCTTTCCTTCGAGGCGTCCTCCCCACGCACGTGGGGGTGTTCCGCACGCCCCGCGCCTGCCGTACGCGGTCACCTAGTCCTCCCCACGCACATGGGGGTGCTCCGGTGGGGGATGTCGTACGCAAGGTCGAGAATGGGTCCTCCCCACGCACGTGGGGGTGCTCCGCTTGCCGAGGCTCTTGCGCTGCGCGCGGATGCATCCTCCCCACGCAGGTGGGGGTGCTCCGACGCAGCAGCTCGTGGACCAGTTCACGGAGCAGTCTTCCCCACGCACGTGGGGGTGTTCCGCTCGTCGCGCAGCCGGTCATCGCGTACGCGGTGTCCTCCCCATGCACGTGGGGGTGCTCCGATCTACCGGCTCACAGCGGTCCCAGGACCTCCTGGGGGTCGGCGGTCAGGGCCAGGGTGTCCAGCACGGTGAGCAGCTGGCGCTCCTCGTAGCGGAAGTGGGACTCCATGATGGCCGCCAGCCCCTCCAGGTGCCGGTCCAGTTCTGCCGGCGGGGCGGCCCGTGCCACCGCGGCCTGGAGCCCGGTCAGCAGGTGCGCGATCATCGAATGGTCCTGCCGCAGGTAGTACAGGGTGTCCCGCAGCTCGGGGTGCTGTTCGGCGATGGCGGGGAACAGGTCGCGGTCCTCGCCCTCGTGGTGGGCGGTCAGGGCGGCACAGAACCCGTGACAGAACAGCAGCAGATCGCGGGTAGCCGACTCCGCCGAATCTCCGTCGGCCACAGCCTCCCGGGTCAGCCGCAGGGCCTCACGCAGCCGGTCATGCACCCGGCGCAACTCATGACTCCAGGCCACCAGCCTGGTCTGCTCGCCCTCACCCACAGGTGAGAGACGAAGGTACGACGACAAGCATCATCGATTCCCTTCGGTCCGGCGCCTCCATGCCTGACACGGTCTGCCACCGGCACGCGACGCTGCGGCCAAAGTACCAGGGGTCGCATCGACGCGTCGTCTCGCCTGGCGCCGCCTGGGATAATGATCAGCATGGCGATCCGTACCGTTGTGCTGGCCCGGCTGCGTCGGATCCGGGAGAACGGTCGCGGTCGCTGGCTGCGCCGGGCGGTGCTCGCGGGTGCGGTCGGTGCCCTGCTGCTGGTCGCCGCGAGTTGGGCCAGTGTGAGCTGGATCCGGTCCGGCGCCGAAGGACGGATGCACACCGCGCAGACCGTCCCCGACACCCCAGTCGCCCTGGTGCTGGGCACCCGGGTCCAGCCGGACGGCACCCCGGCGCCCTTCCTCACCGCCCGTCTGGAGATCGCCCGCCAGTTGTACGCCACCGGCAAGGTCCGGGCCGTCCTGGTCTCCGGCGACAACATGAACGCCGACTACAACGAGCCCGAGGCGATGCAGCGGTGGCTGGTCGAGCACGGGGTACCGACCGACAAGGTGATCCTGGACTACGCCGGCTTCGACACGTACGACTCCTGCGCGCGGGCCAAGCGGATCTTCGGGGTGGAGCGGGCGACCGTGGTGACCCAGCAGTTCCACCTGGCCCGCGCCGTCACGGTCTGCCGCCACCTCGGCGTGGACGCCGTCGGGGTCGGCGACGAAACCGCCCGGGAGTACGCCCACACCTGGCGGATCAGTTCCACCCGGGAGTACGGCGCCAGCGTCAAGGCGGCGCTGGACGTACTCTCCGGCCGCGACCCGGTGCACCTGGGTCCCCGCGAGCCCGGGGTGGACGACGCCCTCCGTGCCGGATGACCGACGGGGGTTACCGGAGCACGACGCAGATGCCGGCGGCGAGCACGAGGAAGGCCGGGAGGGCGCTGACGAACCCGACCCGGTGAGCCGGGCTCTGCGGTCGCCGGGCGATGATGAGCCCGAGCGTCAGCAGGCTGACGAGCAACGCCACCAGGAGCGCCGGGCCACCATAGAAGAGCCCCGCGAGGAGCACACCTTCCCGTAGCGAGGAGCAGGAGGTGTCCTGGCAGTCGGGGTCACCGGTGTTCGGCAAGGCGTACGCCAGCGCGACGAAGGCGAACACCACGGCCGCGTACCACCCGAACAGGTGCAGCAGCGCCCGGCCGAGATTGGTCTTCCGCGGGCCTTTCGGGGTGACTGACAACATCTGTCCAGTCTCGCCCCGATCGGCATCGCCGTCGATACGTCCGGCTCCGGATTCAGACGTTGAAGCGGAACTCCACGACGTCGCCGTCCTGCATGACGTACTCCTTGCCTTCGATGCGGACCTTGCCCGCCGCCTTGGCCGCCGCCATCGAACCGGCCGCGACCAGGTCGTCGTAGGAGACGACCTCGGCCTTGATGAAGCCGCGCTGGAAGTCGGAGTGGATCACCCCGGCGGCCTCCGGGGCGGTCGCCCCGACCGGCACGGTCCAGGCCCGCGCTTCCTTCGGCCCGGCGGTGAGGTACGTCTGGAGGCCGAGGGTGCGGAAGCCCACCCGGACCAGCTGGTTCAGGCCCGGCTCGGACTGCCCGATCGACTCCAGCAGCTCGCGGGCCTCCTCCTCGGGCAGGTCCACCAGCTCCGATTCGATCTTGGCGTCCATGAAGACCGCTTCGGCCGGGGCCACCAGCGCCCGCAGTTCGTCGAGGAACTCGGCGTTGTTCAGCTCGGCCTCGTCGACGTTGAAGACGTACAGGAACGGCTTGGTGGTGAGCAGGTGCAGCTCACGCAGGTGCTCCAGCTCGATACCGGCGTCCTTGGCGCCCGCGTACAGGGTCGTACCGGCGTCCAGGACCTCGACGGCCTGCTTGGCCGCGGTGACCGCGGCGGCCCGGTCCTTGCGGAGCTTGGCTTCCTTCTCCAGCCGGGGCAGCGCCTTCTCCAGGGTCTGGAGGTCGGCCAGGATCAGCTCGGTGTTGATCGTCTCGATGTCGTCGGCCGGGGAGACCTTGCCGTCGACATGCACCACGTTCGGGTCGGAGAAGGCGCGTACCACCTGGCAGATCGCCGAGGCGTCGCGGATGTTGGCCAGGAAGGCGTTGCCGCGCCCCTGCCCCTTGGAGGCGCCCCGGACCAGCCCGGCGATGTCGACGAACGACACCGGGGCGGGGATCACCTTCTGCGATCCGAAGATCTCGGCGAGCTTGTGCAGTCGCTCGTCCGGCAGCCCGACCACCCCGACGTTGGGCTCGATGGTGGCGAACGGGTAGTTCGCCGCGAGCACGTCGTTCTTGGTCAGCGCGTTGAACAGGGTGCTCTTGCCGACGTTGGGCAGGCCGACGATGCCGATGGTGAGACTCACGACGAGCCAGCTTACGCCGCCGCCCGGCACCCCCGGGCAGCGGTGGGTCAGGTCCGGTTCGTCAGCTGTGGCGGGTCGGGGCGGCCTGCTGGGGCACCGGGGTGTCGATCCGCAGGGTGCCCGGGGCCAGTTCGGCGGCGGCAGCCAGCGGAAGGGTCAGTCGGGCGGCGGCGTGGGGGTTGGCCTGGTGCGACTCGCGGAGCATCCAGTGCACCTCGTCGGCCGTCCAGCCGAGCCTCGGGCGGCCGGCGATCTCCCGCAGCAGTCGCAGTGCGGCCCGGGTGTCGTCGTCGTAGAAGCGCATGCACCAGTGGTGCACCCACATGCCGAGCGCCCGTACGCCGTCGTCGTCGAGCGAGCGCAGCAGTCGCCCGCAGGCCGTGTCGGCGAAGGCCCGGGCCGGGTCGTCGGCACGGTCCCGATCGATGGCGCCGACCGCTGCCGGCGCTACCGCGCGCATCCGCTCGTAGAAGCGCTGGACCACGGCCTCGTCCAGCGGCGGTTGCCCCTGCCTCGGTTCCGCCGCCCGACCCACCACGCTCGCCATCGCCAGCCCCTTCTTGAGTTGCTGGCGCGCACGCTACCCACCACAACCGACACTTCCCGCCCCACCCACCCCCACCCCGCCCCCGCCCCACCTCCCTCCCCGTCCCCACCGCGCCTCCCGCCCCGCCCGCCCCGCCCCCTCGATCTTGCACTTTTGGTCGCTTATTCGCCCCGATAGGTCTCTTTTGTCCCGACAGAAACTGCATGATCGACGGGGCGGGGCGGGCGGGGCAGCGCGTGAGGGCGGGGCGGGGCGGGCGGGGCGGCGCGTGAGGGCGGGGTGGTGTGGGGTGGCGCTACGGGTTCCAGGGCTGGCGGCAGGGTGGAGCGAGGGGCAGGGTGGGGTCTGAAAGCCGCCAGTCGGGAGGCCGGGGTGGGGCGGATGATCGGGGGTGTGGAGCTGGACTTTGAGCGGTGTTATCGGGCGGTGGACAGCCGTGACCAGCGGTTCGACGGGTGGTTCTACACCGGCGTGACCTCCACCGGGATCTACTGTCGGCCGTCTTGTCCGGCGGTGACACCGAAGCGGCACAACGTCCGGTTCTTTCCCTCGGCTGCGGCTGCTCAGGGGGCCGGGCTGCGGGCCTGCCGGCGTTGTCGGCCGGACGTGGCACCCGGGTCGCCGGAATGGGACCTCCGCGCCGACGTGGTGGGCCGGGCGATGCGGTTGATCGCCGACGGGGTGGTGGATCGGGAGGGGGTGCCCGGGTTGGCAGCCCGGCTCGGCTACACCGAACGGCATCTGCACCGGATGCTCCGGGCCGAACTCGGTGCCGGGCCGCTGGCGCTGGCCCGGGCGCAGCGGGCGCAGACCGCCCGCACCCTGATCGAGAGCACCGAGCTTGGTCTGGCCGAGATCGCCTTCGCCGCCGGATTCGGCAGCGTCCGGCAGTTCAACGACACGATCCGCGAGGTGTACGGGGTGCCGCCCTCCCAGCTTCGGGTCGGGCGGCGGACGGCCCTCAGCGAATCGGGCACGATCACGCTGCGGTTGGCGTACCGGCCGCCCCTGCACGCGGGTGCCCTGCTCGACTTCCTGGCCGCGCGTACTCTGCCCGGGGTCGACGAGGTCCAGGGTGGGACGTACCGCCGGGGGTTGCGGTTGCCGCACGGCACCGGCGAGGTGGCGCTGACCCCGGCGGAGGGGCATGTCGTGGCGGCCCTACGGCTTACCGATCTGCGGGACCTGGCCCCGGCCGTGGCCCGCTGCCGGCACCTGTTCGACCTGGACGCGGACCCGGTAGCGGTCGATCAGACCCTGGCCGCCGACCCCGCACTGGCCGCCGCCGTGGCTACCGAACCCGGGATACGGGTCCCCCACGCCGTCGACGGCTTCGAGATGGTCGTCCGCGCGATAGCCACCCAGCAGGTCTCCCTGGCCTCCGCCCGCACCACCCTCACCCACCTGATCGCCACCCTCCGCGCCGACCAACCCGGCAAAGCGCGCCTCATGATCGATTCGACAGGGGGTTTTCCGGGGCCGCAGGAGGTGTTGGCGGCGCCGGATGCGGGGTTTCGGATGCCGGTGGGACGGCGGGAGGCGATTCGGGCGGTGGCGCGGGCGGTGGTGGAGGACGGGCTCGATCTGGAGGCCGGTGGGGAGCGGGATGAGGTGGCGCGGCGGTTGACACAGCTTCCGGGGATCGGGCCGTGGACCGCCGGGTACCTCGCGATGCGGGCGCTCGGCGATCCCGACGTGTTCCTGCCCACCGATCTCGCCGTACGCCGGGGTGCCGCCGCCCTGGGGCTGCCCGACAGCCCTTCGACCCTGGACGGGTACGCCGCCCGCTGGCGGCCCTGGCGCTCGTACGCCCTCGTCCGACTCTGGCGGGCCGCCCCGGCCCGACCACGGCCCGCCATCCGACCAGGTAGGGCCATATCCATCCGACCAGTCAGAGCCGCACCCGTTCAGCCGGGTGGAGACGTGACCATTCGACCGGGGAGAGCAGTGTGAGTACGACCTTGCCGCGTAGCGGCACGTTCCTGGACAGCGCCACCGTGGACACCCCGGTCGGCCCGTTCACGATCCTGGCCGATCCCCAGGGGGCGGTGCGGGGGGCCGGGTTCACCGGCGATCCGGCGCAGGTGCTGGCGGTGATGCATCCCAGTCTGCGCGGCGAGCCCCGCCTGCGGCGCGAACTGGGTCCGGTCACCGCAGCCGTGGCCGCCTACCTGGACGGTGACCTGACCGCGATCGACGAGGTGCCGGTCGAGCAGCACAGCGGCGGGGCCTTCATGGCGTACGCCTGGGAGATGTTGCGCGAGGTGAAACCGGGCCAGCCGGTCACCTACACCGGGTACGCCGCCCTGGCCGGTCGCCCGGCTGCGGTGCGCGCCGCCGCCTCGGCCTGTGCCCGCAACGCCGCCGCCCTGTTCGTCCCCTGCCACCGGGTGCTGCGTACCGATGGGAGGTTGGGCGGCTACCGCTGGGGGTTGCCGGTCAAGGAATGGCTGCTAGCCCACGAGCAGGGTGGTCGGCCGTAGCCCCAGGCAAGGGATCGACGTCAGCCAGGGCCGACACCGCCTACGAGGGGTGGGACCGTAGTCGTCGTTGTCGATAAGGAGAAGGGCAACACCACTGACAACAAGCTGACACATTCACCCTGCTCATTTACCGCTACCGTCGGCTGGTGGCTGCGGGGAGCGGCGACGGCCCGGCCGGACGGGCCGAGGTCAGGCGACATCCACTCGGTAACCTGTGGCGGCTGCGGCGCTATCTGCGTCCGCACGTCGTGGAGTTCAGTCTCCTGCTGCTGGCCGGTCTCGCCGCGACCGGGGCGGGAATCGCCGTACCCCTGGTGGCTCAGCGGGTGGTCGATGGCCCGGTGGCCGACCGGGACCTGGTGGGATTGTTCCAACTGGCCGGGCTGGCGCTGGTCCTCGGCCTGGTCGAGGCCCTGCTGATCTTCATTCGCCGGTGGGTGCAGTCGTCCTCCTCGGTGGCGATGGAGACGAGGATCCGGGACGACCTCTACGCCCACCTTCAGCGGCTGCCGGCCAGCTTCCACGACCGGTGGCCCTCCGGCCAGTTGCTCTCCCGGATCACCACCGACCTGTCGGTGCTGCGCCGATTCCTGGCCTTCGGGCTGTTCTTCCTCGTCCTCAACCTGGCCACCTACCTGGTCGTGATCGTGCTGCTGATCCGGCTGCATCCGGTGCTCGGCCTGCTGGTGGCGGCCAGCGCGGTGCCCCTGTTCCTGATCTCCCGTCGCTTCGGGCGGTACTACCACGCCGCCTCCCGCCGGATGCAGGACCAGCAGGGGGATGTCGCCACCCAGGTCGAGGAGACCGCGCAGGGGCTGCGCACCATGAAGGCGTACGGGCGGGGGCCCCAACTGACCGCCCGGTTCGCGACCAGCACCCGGGCGTTGCACGACACCGGGGTGCGCAAGGGCCGGCTGCTGGGTCGTACCGCCGCCCTGCTCGATCTGGTGCCGAACCTGACCCTGGGCATCGTGCTGGTGGCCGGGGCCGCCGCAGTGGCTCAGGGGCGGCTCAGCATCGGCGAACTGGTCGCCTTCGCCAGCCTCCAGTTGATGCTGATCTGGCCGGTGCAGTCGCTGGGTTGGATCATCGCCAACGGGCAGGAGGCGGCCACCGCCGCCGACCGGATTCAGGAGGTGCTGGACACCCCGCCGGCCATCGTCGACTCCCCCGGGGCCATCGCCCTGCCCCGGTCGGAGGTACGCGGTCGACTCCGCTTCGAGGCGGTCACCTTCCGCTATCCGGGTACCGCCGCACCCGTGCTGGACGGCATCGACCTGACCGTCGAGCCCGGGGAGACCCTGGCGCTGGTCGGTGCCACCGGCAGCGGCAAGAGCACAGTGCTGTCCCTGGTGCCCCGGCTGCACGAGGTCACCGCGGGCCGGATCACTCTGGACGGGCACGACCTGCGGGAACTGCAATTGACCTCGCTGCGTCGGCTGGTCGCGGTGGCCTTCGAGGAACCCACCCTGTTCTCCATGTCGGTGTGGGAGAACCTCACCCTGGGTCGGCCCGACGCCGGTGCCGAGGAGGTGCGGGCGGCCCTGGCCCTGGCCCAGGCCGATTTCGCGTACGACCTGCCGTGGGGGTTGGAGACCCGGCTGGGCGAGCAGGGGCTGTCGCTGTCCGGCGGGCAACGGCAGCGCCTGGCGTTGGCCCGGGCGGTGCTGGTGCGGCCCGCGGTGCTGGTCCTGGACGATCCGCTCTCCGCCCTAGACGTGCACACCGAGGCCCTGGTGGAGTCCGCCCTCAAGCAGGTGCTGCGGGAGATGACCGCGCTGGTGGTGGTGCACCGGCCCTCCACGATCGCCCTGGCCGACCGGGTGGCCCTCCTTCAGGAGGGGCGGATCACCGCCGTGGGGCGGCACACCGACCTGCTGGCCGAGGTGCCGGCGTACCGCAGGTTGCTCTCCGCCGAGCCGGCCGGGGTCGGCCCGGCACCGGGCGGTCCCCCACTGGTGCGCTCGTGACCGGCGGGGCGGATCGGCCGGACGGCCCGTTACCGGGGCGGACACCCGAGCAGCGAGCGGACGGGGTCGATCCGGCGCGCTGGCGGGGGCTGGCCGCCGATCCGCACGCCGACCGCAGTCTCGCCGAGGACAGCTCACCCGAGGCGGTGGCTCGGCTGCGGGTCCGCAGTCGGGCCCTGCTGGCCGAGGTGCTGCGCCCGCATCGGGGCCGGCTGGGCGGGGCGGTGGCGCTGCTACTGACCCAGAACGCGGCGGCGATGGCCGGGCCGTACCTGGTCATGCTCGGCATCGACCGGGCGATCGACCCGCTGCGCGACGGCGACACCGGCCCCCTGGCGGCCGTCGCGGTGGCCTTCGCCGCGGCCACCGGCATCGAGTACGCCGCCCGACGGGCCTTCCTCACCCTCTCCGCCCGGATCGGCCAGGCCGTCCTGCTGGATCTGCGCCAACGGGTGTACGAGCACTTCCTGCGCCTGCCGGTGGCCTTCCACGAGCGGTACACCTCCGGTCGGATGATCTCGCGACTGACCAGCGACATGGACTCCATCGCCGAGCTGGTCGACGGTGGGGTGGAGAGCCTGGTGATGGCGGCCCTGACGATCGTGTCGGTGGCCGGCATCCTGCTCTGGTTGGATCTGCCGCTGGCCGCGGTCACCCTGCTGGCCTTCCCGCTGCTGTTCTGGCTGTCCCGCTGGTTCGCCCGGGCCTCGGCGGTGGCCTACCGCCACACCCGGGAGGCCATGGCGCTGGTCATCGTCCACTTCGTGGAGTCGATGCGGGGCATCCGGGCCGTGCAGGCCTACCGTCGGGAGCCGCGCAACCAGGACATCTTCGCCTCCGTCAATGACGAGTACCGCCGCGCCAGCCGGCGCGCCTACCGGCTGATCGCCACCTACGCGCCGGGGATCAAGCTGATCGGCAACATCACCGTGGCGGTGGTGCTCTGCTACGGCGGGGCCCGGGTGCTCGGCGGGGAGACCGGGGTGGGGGTGCTGGCGGCCTTCCTGCTGTACCTGCGTCGGTTCTTCGAGCCCATGCAGGAGCTGAGCCAGTTCTACAACTCCCTCCAGTCGGCCACAGCCGCCCTGGAGAAGCTGGCCGGGGTGCTCGACGAACGGCCCGAGGTGGCCGAGCCGGCCCGACCGGTGCCCCTGCCGTCGGGACCGGCCCGGGGGAAGGTCACCTTCTGCCAGGTCGCCTTCGGGTACCGGCCGCAGGCACCCATCCTGGCCGGGCTGGACCTGACCATCCCCGCCGGGCAGACGGTGGCGTTGATCGGGCCGACCGGTGCCGGCAAGTCGACCCTGGCCAAGCTGCTGGCCCGATTCCACGACCCGGTGTCCGGCACGGTCAGCCTGGACGGGGTGGACCTGCGCCAGGTGGCCGATGCGCAGTTGCGCCGGGCGGTGGTGCTGGTCACCCAGGAGACCCACCTGTTCGGTGGCACCGTGGCGGAGAACATCCGGTTCGGTCGCCCGGACGCCGACGACGCGGCCGTCGAGGCCGCCGCCCGGGCGATCGGCGCCCACGACTTCATCACAGCACTACCCCAGGGGTACGCCACCGAGGTGCACCGGCGCGGCGGGCGCCTCTCCGCCGGGCAGCGGCAACTGGTCGCCTTCGCCCGCGCCTTCCTGGCCGACCCGGCGGTGCTGATCCTGGACGAGGCCACCTCCTCGCTGGACATCCCGACGGAACGGCTGGTGCAGCATGCCCTGGGCACCATCCTGCGGGACCGGACCGCGGTGGTGATCGCCCACCGGCTCTCCACTGTGGAGATCGCCGACCGGGTGCTGGTCCTGGACGAGGGCCGGATAGTCGAGGACGGCCCCCCGGCCGAACTGGTCACCGGGGAGGGCCGGTACGCCGCCCTGCACCGCCAGTGGGTCGAGTCGCTGCTGTAGTAATTCGATGCCCGGCGGCGCGTGGCTGCCTACCATCGACGGATGACTGATACGGCGAGGACGGCCCGCACCGGGGTCCCCGAGCGTCCCACCCTGGAGGGGCTCGAGGAGACCTGGTCGCGCCGCTGGCAGGAGGAGGGCACGTACGCGTTCGACCGCTCGAAGGCGGCTGTCCGGGGTCGCGGCGAGGCGTCAGACTCGCCGAGCCCGGATGGCCGTAGCTCGGACGTATACGCGATCGACACCCCGCCGCCGACCGTATCGGGCGAGCTGCACATGGGGCATGTGTTCTCGTACACCCACACCGACCTGGTGGCCCGGTTCCAGCGGATGCGGGGGCGGACGGTCTTCTACCCGATCGGCTGGGACGACAACGGGCTGCCCACCGAACGCCGGGTGCAGAACGTGTACGGGGTGCGCTGCGACCCGTCCCTGCCGTACGACCCGCACTGGCAGGCCCCGGCCGCGCCGGTGGACGACGCCGCCCGCAAGGACCCGACCCCGATCTCCCGGCGCAACTTCATCGAGCTGTGCGAGCGGTTGACCGCCGAGGACGAGCAGGTCTTCGAGGCGCTGTGGCGTCGGCTCGGCCTGTCGGTGGACTGGTCGCTGATGTACACCACGATCGGTCCGCTGGCCCGGGCCGCCTCGCAGCGGGCCTTCCTACGCAACCTGGCCCGGGGTGAGGCGTACCAGTCGGAGGCGCCGACCCTGTGGGATGTCGGCTTCGGCACCGCGGTCGCCCAGGCCGAGTTGGAGGATCGGGAGCGGCCGGGGGCGTACCACCGGTTGCGGTTCCACGCCCCCGACGGGCGGGAGGTGCTGATCGACACCACCCGTCCGGAGCTGCTGCCGGCATGTGTGGCCCTGGTCTGCCACCCCGACGACGAGCGGTACGCGGACCTGGTCGGCGGCGTTGTGCGTACTCCCCTGTTCGAGGTGGAGGTGCCGGTGCGCGCGCACCCGCTGGCGGAGCCGGCCAAGGGCACCGGCCTCGCGATGGTCTGCACCTTCGGTGACCTGACCGACGTGACCTGGTGGCGGGAGCTGGACCTGGACACCCGGGTGGTGATCGGGCGGGACGGCCGGCTGCTGCCGGAGCCGCCGGCCGGGGTGCCGGGGCGACCGTACGCGGCACTGGCCGGGCAGACCGTCAACGCGGCCCGACGCACCATCGTGCAGTCGCTGACCGAGGCGGGTGAGCTGGCCGGGGAGCCGCGCCCGATCAGCCATCCGGTGAAGTTCTACGAGCGGGGTGACCGGCCGCTGGAGATCGTTTCGACCCGGCAGTGGTATCTGCGCAACGGTGGCCGGGACGCCGACCTGCGGGCGGAGTTGCTGGCCCGGGGAGACGAGCTGCGCTGGGTGCCGGAGCACATGCGGCACCGCTACGAACACTGGGTGAGTGGGCTGACCGGGGACTGGCTGGTCAGCCGGCAGCGGTTCTTCGGGGTGCCGGTGCCGGTGTGGTACCGGCTCGACGGCACTGGCGAGCCGGACTGGTCCCAGCCTCTCACGCCGGACGAGGGTTCGCTGCCGATCGATCCCTCCGAGGACGCCCCCGCCGGGTACGACGAGTCCCAACGTGGCATGCCGGGGGGTTTCATCGGCGACCCGGACGTGCTGGACACCTGGGCCACCTCGTCGCTGACCCCGCAGATCGCCGCCGGGTGGGAGACCGACCCGGACCTGTTCGCCCGGGTCTTCCCGATGGACCTGCGTCCCCAGGGGCAGGAGATCATCCGGACCTGGCTGTTCGCCACGGTGGTGCGGGCCCACCTGGAACACGGCACCCTGCCCTGGCACACCGCCGAGTTGTCCGGCTGGATCCTGGACCCGGACCGCAAGAAGATGTCCAAGTCCAAGGGCAACGTGGTAACCCCGATGGCCCTGCTGGAGCAGCACGGCTCCGACGCGGTGCGGTACTGGGCGTCCACCGGACGTCCCGGGGTCGACCTGGCCTTCGACCCGACCCAGATCAAGATCGGTCGGCGGCTGGCCACGAAGCTGCTCAACGCCTCCCGCTTCGCCCTGGGGCTGGGCGCCGCCGAGGCCCTGCGTGCCCCGGCCACCGAACCCCTGGACCGGGCCATGCTCGCCACCCTGGCCGAGGTGGTGACGACCGCCACCACGGCCTTCGAGGCGTACGACCACACCGCCGCCTTGCAGGCCGCGGAGTCCTTCTTCTGGCGGTTCTGCGACGACTACATCGAGTTGGTGAAGGAACGCGCCTACGGCACCGGGGCGGGGGCGGATTCGGCCCGGGCCGCCCTGGCCACCGCGCTGTCGGTGCAGTTGCGGCTGTTCGCCCCGGTGCTGCCGTACGCGACCGAGGAGGTGTGGTCCTGGTGGCGGTACGGCTCGGTGCACCGGTCACCCTGGCCCACGAAATACGAGGTGGGGCGGGCGATCCAGGGCGAGGGGGATCCGGGGTTGCTGCGGTTGGCCGCCGAGGCGCTGGGGCAGGTCCGGCGGGCCAAGTCCGAGCGGAAGCTGTCGATGAAGGCGGCCGTCCCGTTGGCCGAGGCCCTCGGCCCGGCCGCTGTGCTGGACCAGTTGACCCTGTTCGTCGACGACCTACGTTCGGCCGGGCACATCGACAAACTCGACCTCCTTGCCGACCGCACCCCCGAACTCGTCATCGCCTGCGCCTTCTGAGGGGATGTAAGGAAGGGCACCTTATTAACGCCTCGTGCATAGGAAGGGCCCCCTATTAACACGCGCCGATCCACCGCGATCGGGCACTGTTAATAAGGGGCCCTTCCTCTACCGCAGGCGTTAATAAGGTGCCCTTCCTTACACCTCAGCTGGTTTCGCCGGCTACCGAGAAGGAGCGGAGGCGGTTGATGGCCAGCAGGGTGAAGCCGACACAGATCAGCACGGTCATCACGGCCGCCACCGGTACGGAGACCGTCGTGTCGAGCAGGTTCGTCGGGGCCAGCCGGTCGGCCAGGGCGATCACGTAGTGCTGGATGGAGAGCACCCGGGTGCCGGTGACCACGTTGCCGAGCAGCCCTTCCCAGATCAGCACGTAGACCAGGCCGAGCAGGACCGGCCGCCGGGTCAGCAGGCTGGCCGCCAGGAACAGCGCCGAGTAGGCCAGGGCACCCACCGAGGCGGCGACGGCCAGCCCCAGTCCGAGGCGTACCGAGTCGGCCAGCAGGCCGGCGGCGAACAGTGGCACCGCCACGGCGGCCGCGGTGGCGCCGACCGCCACGGCCAGCTTCGGCAGCACGATCTGCCAACGCGGCAGGGGGGTGGTCAGGACGTGTACGACCGTGCCGTCGTCGATCTCGGCACCGAGCACCCCGGTGCCGACGATCAACGCGACCACCGGCAGCACCACGGCCAACCCGAGGCCGACCAGCACCGGCGGCCCCCAGGAGTCAGCTGGCACCCCCAGCCCTCGGGACAGCACGGCCAGTACGACCAGCAGCAGGGGCAGCGGCAGCAGCAGAAGGAACCGGCGACGCCCGAACAGCCCGCGCGCGGTGATCCAGCAGACAGTGGACATCAGGCCTCCACCAGGTAGGAGAAGACGCTCTCCAGGGACTCGTCCTCGGGCAGCAGTTGACGCACCCGTACGCCCCGGGCCAGGGCGACCTTCGGCAGTACCCGGGTGAAGGCGCCGTAGTCGCCGGCCCGTACGGTCAGCCCGTCGCGGCCCAACTCCACGCCGGTCACCGAGGGCTCGGCCATCAGGGCCACGGCCAGGGCCCGGTCGTCCGTGGAGCGGATGGCGAAGACGTGCGGCCGGTTGGTCATCAGCCGACGGATGGTGCGGAAGTCACCGGAGGCGGCCAGCCGTCCGGCGACCATCACCTGCACGGTCCCGGAGACCTGCTCGACCTCCTCCAGGATGTGCGAGCTGAACAGGATGGTGCGGCCGGCGTCGCCGAGGGAGTGCAGCAACTCCATCATGTGCAGCCGTTGACGCGGGTCCATGCCGTTGAAGGGCTCGTCCAGCAGCAGCACCTGGGGGTCGTGCACCAGGGAGGCGGCGACCCGGGCACGCTGCCGCATGCCCTTGGAGTAGGTGCCGATCCGGCGGTCCTGCGCGCTCTCCAACTCGACCATGGCGATCGCCCGGCGGGCCGCCGCCTGCGGGTCGGGCAGCTTGTGCAGCTTCGCGGTGGCCAGCACGAACTCGTACGCGGTGAGGAAGCTGTGCACGGCCTCCCGCTCGCTGACCAACCCCAGCCGTCGGTAGACCTCCGGGTTGCGCCAGGTGGGTTGACCGTCCAGGGTGACCTGCCCACGGGAGGGGGCCAGGAAACCGGCCATCATGTGCAGCAGGGTGGTCTTGCCCGCGCCGTTGGGCCCGAGCAGCCCGGTCACCCCCGGCCCCAGGCTCATGCTCACGTCGTTGACCGCCACCACGTTGCCGTACCAGCGGGACACCCCGGCCAGGTCGAGGGTGCTGGTGGTGGCCGGGGCGGGATTACTGGTCGTGGTCATCGGGCGGCCACCTTCCGGTAGCGGGCCAGCAGCAGGGCGACCCCGGCGGCGACCAGGGCGACGGCGACCAGGGCGTACACCGGGCCGAAGGATCCCAGGTCCGGGCCGCCTTCCCCCTCGGTGATCAGTTGGTCGCCCATGGTCCAGATCCCGACCCCCTGCACCAGGGTGGACGGCGAGGCGATGCCGGCCAGTTGGTTGGCGGCCTGCGAGGGCAGGATCGACAGGACCCCGACGATCGGGGTGGTCATCAGGAACACGGCGACGATGCCACCGGCGGCGAAGGCCCGCTTGCCGGTCAGCGAGGCGATCAGCAGGCCCACCGAGGCGAAGACCACCGCCCACAACCCGGCGTAGAGCAGGCCGGGCAGCAGGTCCAGCAGCTCGTCCCAGACCGCGCCCATGCCGTCGCTGGTGAAGGCGGCACCGAGGAACATCAGCAGTTGCGGCGCACCTAGCAGCAGCCAGAGGGCGGTGACCAGCGCCAGCAGCTTGGCCAACGGGTAGTCGGCCGTCGGCAGGGGCCGGGAGAAGTACAGCGGGAGCACCCCGCTGCGCAGGTCCCGGGAGACCAGTTCGGGCGCGGCCACCGCGACGAAGAAGATGACCAGCCAGCTCATCGAGTCCGCGAACTGGGCGTACGTCATCAGGGACTGGCCGATCTGGCTGCTGATCGCGGTCAGCGAGGCGGCCACCATCAGGACGATGCCGACCACCAGCCAGGGGAAGATCTTGGCCTTGGCGCTGCGGCCCAGCCCGAAGGTGGTCCGCACCCCGTGGCGGTACAGCGCGCCGAAGACGTGTCGGCGGCCCAGTCGTGGGCCGGTGTAGCGCTGGTAGCCGATGTCGTGGATGACCCCGGTCGGTTCAGACATGGCTGCCCTCCCTCCGGGCGAAGAGCTCGGCCACCCGGTGCCGGCGCTGGTCCAGCCGGTGCAGCGGCAGGTCCAGGTCGGCGACCGCACCGATGATGAGGTCGTACGTCTGCTGGTCGGCCAGGGGGACGAGCAGCAGCCGCCCCTCCCGGCTGACCGGCAGGTCCAGGGCGGCCAGTCGGGTGGCCAGGGCCTCGGTGCCCTCGCTGACCTCGACGGCGAGCACATCCGTGGTCGAGGTCATCGCGGCGATGTGGTCGGCGCGCAGCAGCCGTCCGCCGTCGATGGCGACCAGGGTGTCGCAGATCCGCTCGACCTCGCCGAGCAGGTGGGAGCAGACCAGTACGGAGATGCCGAACTCCGTGCCGATCCGGTGCACCAGGGCCAGCATGGCGTCCCGGCCGGCCGGGTCGAGGCCGTTGGTGGGCTCGTCGAGCAGCAGCAGGTCGGGGTCGTGCACCAGGGCCTGAGCGAGCTTCACCCGCTGCTTCATGCCGGTGGAGTAGCCCCCCACCGGACGATGGCGTTCCTCGTGCAGCCCGACGTGCCGCAGCGCCTCGGAGGCCCGTTCCCGGGCGGCGGTGCGCGGTAGGCCGCTGATCTGCCCGAGATGGGTGACCAGTTCGGCGGCGGACAGGTCAGGTGGCAGGCAGTCGTGCTCCGGCATGTAGCCGACCCGGGCGCGGACCCCCGCCGGGTCGGTGGTCGGGTCCATGCCCAGCACCCGGACCCGGCCTCGGGTCGGAGTGAGCAGGCCGAGCAGGAGCTTGATCAGAGTCGACTTGCCGGCACCGTTGGCCCCGACGAGACCGACGATTCCCGGCTGGACCGTGACTGTCAGTTCCGACAGCGCGGTCACCCCACCGCCGTAGACCTTGGTCAACGACTCGGTTTCGATCAGTGTCACGTCGACAGCCTAGAGACGGAGGCCAACGTAATCTGTCCGGTACACGCCCCGGATTTCCCTGATCCTGCTTCCGGCGACTCCCCTAGGGAGGCGCCGCATCCGGCGCGATCGCCGGAGGGTCGTGCACCCACCCCGCCCTGGAAAGATCGACTGTCTGGTACAGACTGAAGCTCACCAATCGGTCTTCCGACGGCCACGATGGGTAGTGGTGAGCCATGACGGGCGAGGTCAAGGTAAGTGTGGTGGTCCCGACCTACAACTCGGGTGGGCACCTCCAGCAGTTGATCGACTCGCTGTTGCGCCAGTCGATGCCGGCGACGGACTTCGAGATCATCTTCGTCGATGACGGCTCGACCGACGACACCCCCGCCCGGCTGGCGGCGCTGGCCGCCGCCCACCCCAATGTCGAGGTGCTGCACTGCCCGCACTCCGGTTGGCCGTCGCGCCCCCGCAACCTGGCCCTGGCCCGGGCGCGCGGCGAGTACGTGCAGTTCGTCGACGACGACGACTGGCTGGCCGAGGAGGCCCTGGAACGGCTGTACGGCTACGCGGTGGCCAACGGCGCCGACATCGCCATCGGCAAGATGACCGGGCACGGCAGGTCGGTGCCCCGTGATCTGTTCCGGGTCAACCGCCCCGACGCCCGGCTGGCGGACTCCCCGCTGATCGGGAGCCTCACCTGCCACAAGATGTTCCGCCGGGCCTTCCTGCTGGAGCACGACCTGCGGTTTCCGGACGAGGACCGCAAGCGGCTGGAGGACCACCACTTCGTCATCCGGGCGTACCTGCTCTCCCGGCGCACGAGTGTGCTCTCGGACTACACCTGCTACCACCATGCCCGGCGGCCGGACGGGGGCAACCTGACCGCCACCCGGATGGAGCCGGCCGGCTACTACAGCAGCCTGCGTGAGGTGCTGGACATCGTCGACGCGCACACCGAGCCGGGGCCCATGCGCGACAAGCTGCACCGGCGGTGGCTGCGCACCGAGATGATCCGCCGGCTGCGCGGCAACCGGTTGCGTAACGCTCCCCGGGACTGGGTCGACCAGGTCGCCGCGGAGGTGCGGAAGACCATCCAGGAACGGTTCGCGCCGACGGTCGCGGGCCAACTGCCGGCCTTGGAGCGTACGGTCGCCGGGCTGGTCACCGAGGGACGGGTGGAGGACCTGCTCAGGTTGGCCGAATGGGACGCCGACATCCGCGCCCGGACCCGCCTGAAGGCGTACGAGTTGACCGGCTCGATCCTGACCGTGCTGCTCAACAGCCAGCTCCGCAGCGGCGAGGAACCTCTCACGATCCGGCAGGTCGACGGCCGGGACCGGCTGGTCGTACCGGTCGAGGTGCCGGACGAGTGGGTCGACTGCACCGAGGACCTGGGCCGGGCCCGCCTCGACGTGGTCGCCCGGCACGCCACCGGGCACGAGGAGTTCTTCCTGCCGGTGCACTTCGAGGTGGATCGGGTGGCCGGTGCCGGGGGCGAGTTCCAGGTGCACTACCGGGGCGCGGTCACGGTCGACTTCGCCGGCCTCAACGGCGGTCGTACCCAGGGCGGGTGGATCCTCAAGGCCCGGGTCACCGGCTACGGCTGGTCCCTCGACACGAAGCTGCCCCTGGAGATCACCTGCCCTGCGGACGGTGCCCGGCCGGTGGTGGTGGACAAGCGGAAGAAGAAGACCCCGGCCCCACCGCAACCCGGACCCGGCCGATTGCGGCGGATGGCGGGGTCGGTGCGGCGCCAACTGGGTCTGACCCGAACCTAGGCGGGTACGCCGCCGAGGCTTTTGTCCGGCAGTAGTGAACGTGATCGGGCCGGTGGCGGTGGTGCCCTCGACCGATCGGCGGTCGGCTGCAAAACTGTGTGCCGGTCGCCGGAGTTGGGGGTCTGATGAGCAACGGGTGGGTGCTGCCCGACGAGGTGCTGCGGGACGCACCGGCGTACACGCCGCGTCCCGGCGAGCTCGCGGATCTGGAGTTGCTGCTGACCGGTGCGTACGCACCCTTGACCGGCTTCCTGACCCGGGCCGACCTGGTCTCGGTCAGCCGCCGGGGCCGACTCGTCGACGGCACCCCCTGGCCGGTGGCGGTGACCCTTCAGGTGCCCGCCGCCCTGCTGCGCGACATCGACCTGGCCGACCCGAACGGACGCACCCTGGTGCTCACCGACGGCGAGGGGGCCCCGGTGGCGGCCCTGGAGGCCACCGACGCCTGGCAGGTACGCGAGGGGGTGGCCGGGGTGGGCGGCAGCGTACGCCGCCTCGGTGACGGGGGGCACGGGCCGTTCCAGCGGTTACGGCGTACCCCGGAGGAGATCCGCGCCCTGCTGCCACCGGGACGGGTCCTCGGCGTCATCGCCGACCGGCCCCTGCACCGGCCGCAACTGGCCCAGATCGCGCACGCCGTACGCACCCTGAGCGCCCACCTGCTGGTCATGATTCCGGTCGGCGAGGACGGCACCGGCGGGCTGCCGCCGGAGGCGCTGGTGCGCTGCGTGTTCGCCGCGCGGGACCGGATGCCCCCGGCGACCGTGGTGGCGGTGCCCCTGGCCCGCCGACGGGACGAGATCGGCGACGCCCTGCTCCGGGCCCGGGTCTCGGCCGCGTACGGCGTCACCCACCTGCTCTCCACCAGCGAGATGCTCTCCGGGGGCGGGCTGCGGGTGCTGGTGCCGCGGGAGTTGGCCTACGACAACCGGGACGGCCAGTGGCGCTGGCGGGAGGACATCCCGCCGCGCAACCGTCGCCTCGCCCTGACCCACGACGAGATCGAGGACCTGCTGGACCGGGGCTTCCCGCTGCCGGAGTGGCACACTCCCCCGGCGGTGGCCAAGGAGCTCAGCCGGGCCCGGCCACCCCGACGGCACCGGGGCCTGGTGGTCTTCCTCACCGGCCTCTCCGGTTCGGGCAAGTCGACCATCGCCCGAGGGCTGGCCGATGCCCTACGGGAGCAGGGCGAACGCACGATCACCCTGCTGGACGGGGATGTGGTGCGCCGGGAACTGACCGCCGGGCTGGGCTTCAGCAAGGCCGACCGGGACACCAACGTACGCCGGATCGGCTGGGTGGCCGCCGAGCTCGCCCGGCACCGGGGCATCGGCATCTGCTGCCCGATCGCCCCGTACGCCCAGGCTCGGGCGACCGCCCGGGAGATGGCGGTGGCGGCGGGCGCCGGGTTCGTGCTGGTACATGTGGCCACCCCGCTGGAGGTCTGCGAGCGGCGCGACCGCAAGGGCCTGTACGCGCGGGCGCGGGCCGGGCTGCTGACCGGGATGACCGGCATCGACGACCCGTACGAGGAGCCCACCGACGCCGACCTGGTCATCGACACCAGTGACCTGGACGTGGACGAGGCGGTCCAGCAGGTCCTGATCCACCTGACCGAGACCGGCTGGATCGAGCCGCGCCTGCAGTCCTTCTGATGCGGCGTACCGCCATCCGGCTGGCCGACGGCCGGGAGCTGATCTACTACGACGAGCGCGACGATGTCGTCCGGGACCAGCCGGACCGGCGGGAGCTGCCGCCTCCCCCGCTGGCCTCCCAGCTGCGCTACGACCCGCTGACCGACGAGTGGGTGGCGCTGGCCGTACACCGGCAGACCCGCACCTTCCTGCCCCCGGCCGACCAGTGCCCGCTCTGCCCCTCCACCCCCCAGCGGCTCAGCGAGATCCCGGCCCCCGACTACGCCGTCGTGGTGTTCGAGAACCGATTCCCGGCCTTCAGCGCGCGGGTGGTCGCCGAACCGGCGGAGATCACCCCCCTTACCCCGGCCCGACCCGGCCGGGGCCGCTGCGAGGTGGTCAGCTTCACCGCCGACCACCAGGCCTCTTTCGCGGACCTGCCGCCGCGCCGGGTCCGCACCGTCCTGGACGCCCTGGCCGACCGTACGACCGTGCTGAGTGAGCTGCCCGAGGTCGAGCAGGTCTTCTGCTTCGAGAACCGGGGGGTGGAGATCGGGGTGACCCTGCACCACCCGCACGGGCAGATCTACGCCTACCCCTTCCTACCCCCGCGTACCCGGTCACTGCTGGCCGCGGCCCGCCGCCACGCCGCCCGCACCGGCGGGCGCAACCTGTACGCCGACGTGCTGAGCGCCGAACGCGCCTCCGGCGAGCGGGTGGTGGCGGCCAACGAACACTGGACGGCGTACGTCCCGGCTGCCGCCCGGTGGCCCTTCGAGGTGCATGTGGCTCCGCACCGGCCGGTGCCGGACCTGCCCGCGTTGACCGAGGCCGAACGGGACGCCTTCGGCCCCCTCTACCTGGACCTGCTGCGCCGCTTCGACGGGCTGTTCGACGGCCCGATGCCGTACATCGCCGCCTGGCACCAGGCCCCGGTACGCATCGACCGCGAACTCGGGCACCTGCATCTGCAACTGTTCAGCATCCGGCGGGCGGCGGACAAACTGAAGTACCTGGCCGGGTCGGAGTCCGCGATGGGCGTCTTCATCAACGACATCGCCCCGGAGCAGGCCGCCGCCCTGCTCCGGGCCGCCGCACCCGCAGCCTCCTGATCCGCAGCCAGAAGCCCCTACCCGCCTGATCTCACCGCCGCCAGGCTGCTCTCACCGCTGGCCGGCCGCGCCCTCTCTCGCTCCTTCTCCGCACCCTCCCCGGACCTGCCCGCGACCTCACCTCCCCCGGACCTGGCGGCGCACTTACCGACACCCCCTTCTGCGGCGCGGGACCCTCTTTGCGCCTGGCAGCGGCAGGTCCTGGAGACGGAGCGCAAGGCCCGGACAGGGCGCAAGGGCGCGGGGGGCCCGGGACAGGGCCCCCCGCGGGGAAGGGACGGCTGGCTGTGCTCGACA
The DNA here is from genome assembly GCF_043198155.1 of Micromonospora sp. NPDC048871. Lineage (NCBI taxonomy): Bacteria > Bacillati > Actinomycetota > Actinomycetes > Micromonosporales > Micromonosporaceae > Micromonospora > Micromonospora sp. NPDC048871. The sequence continues at coordinate 31,695 of NZ_JBICUM010000009.1, forward strand.
GCCGGGAAGGCTGGCTGGGCACTCGGACCGCACGGCGGCCACGATCAACCTTCCAGGGACGGGACTGGCATCACGTCCACTCAGGTCAACGAGGCACGCCGGGGCAGGTGACGCCAGATTGCGCGTCTTGTCCGAACACGCCGGTTGTGCCGGGACCAGCCGTGGCGGGATTCAGGGCTGGCCGGGGCCGGGACCAGCCGAGGGCCGGCGAGGGGAAGCCGAGCCGGGGGCCGGGGAACGAGCGAGCCCGCCGGCCCCGGAGGGGTCGACGGGCTCGCTCGGTACGACGGATCAGGCGGCGAGGCGGCGCGCCAGGTTCTCGTCGAGCGCGTTCATGAACTCGTCGGTGGTCAGCCACGGGGCGTCCCGCGAGATCAGCAGCGCGAGGTCCTTGGTCATCTGGCCGCCCTCGACGGTGTCGACGATGACCTGCTCCAGGGTGTTGGCGAACTCGGTGACCGCCGGGGTGCCGTCCAGCTTGCCCCGGTGGGCCAGGCCCCGGGTCCAGGCGTAGATCGAGGCGATCGGGTTGGTCGAGGTCTTCTCGCCCTTCTGCCACTGCCGGTAGTGCCGGGTGACCGTGCCGTGGGCGGCCTCGGCCTCGACGGTGCGGCCGTCGGGCGACAGCAGCACCGAGGTCATCAGGCCGAGGGAGCCGAAGCCCTGCGCGACCGTGTCGGACTGCACGTCACCGTCGTAGTTCTTGCAGGCCCAGACGTAGCCACCCTCCCACTTGAGCGCGGCGGCGACCATGTCGTCGATGAGCCGGTGCTCGTAGGTGAGGCCGGCGGCGTCGAACTCGGCCTTGAACTCGTTCTCGAAGACCTCGGCGAAGATGTCCTTGAACCGGCCGTCGTACGCCTTGAGGATGGTGTTCTTGGTCGACATGTAGACCGGGTAGCCCCGGTCCAGGCCGTACCGGAACGACGCCCGGGCGAAGTCCCGGATCGAGTCGTCGTAGTTGTACATGCCCATGGCGATGCCGCTGCCGGGGAAGTTGGCGATCTCCATCTCGATCGGCTCGGCGCCGTCGGCCGGGGTGTAGGTGATGGTCACCTTGCCCGGGCCGGGCACGACGAAGTCGGTGGCCCGGTACTGGTCACCGTGGGCGTGCCGGCCGATGATGATCGGCTTGGTCCAGCCGGGGACGAGCCGCGGCACGTTGGACATGATGATCGGCTCGCGGAAGACGACGCCGCCGAGGATGTTGCGGATGGTGCCGTTCGGCGACCGCCACATCTTCTTGAGCCCGAATTCTTCCACCCGGGCCTCGTCCGGGGTGATGGTCGCGCACTTGACACCGACGCCGTGCTCCTTGATGGCGTTGGCGGCGTCGACGGTCACCTGGTCGTCGGTGGCGTCGCGGTGCTGGATCGACAGGTCGTAGTAGTGCAGGTCGACGTCGAGGTAGGGCAGGATCAGCTGCTCCCGGATCTGCTTCCAGATAATCCGGGTCATCTCGTCGCCGTCGAGCTCCACGACCGGGTTGTTTACCTTGATCTTCGCCATCGGCCGGCGCTCCTCTCGGGGGACACATGCTCAAGCAGTACGAGCGTACTGGACGCGCCCGAACCGGGAACGTCGCGGCCACCGGTTGGCCGACCGCCCGGGACTGAAACCCTCGGGACCACCCGGCTCCCGGACCCTCGCGTCACGAGCGGGGCTGCCGGTCCGGCATTTCGGTCAGCGCGCTCGGACGGGCCGCCGGGCCCGGCGCGGAATTACCCCACCGGGCCCGGAACATGCAGGTACGCGCGCCGCGCTCAGCCAGCCTGCGCCGGGTCGTGCATCCACTGCACCAGCTGGAGGATCACCCCGTTGGGGTCGGTGACCTGGAAGAAGCGCTCTCCCCAGGGTTCGGTCTGGATGGGTGTGGTGATCGGCACACCGGCCGCCTGGATCTTGGCGTACTCGGTGTCGATGTCGTCGACCACGAAGGCGACGAGCACCCCCTCGGCCCGCTGGGCCTTGAGGCTCGGCGGCTGAAGGCTGGCCAGCCCGGTACGCAGGAAGACCAGGTTGAAGCCCACCCCCTCGCGGGTCAGTGACACGAACCCGTCGGCCGACATCTCCTCCCGGAACCCGAAGTGCTGCTTGACGAACTCGGCCGAGGCCGAGACGTCCTGGACGTTGAGCGAGATGGCCGATCCGGTGATCTGCACGTGCCCTCCCAGAAACGAAATCTTCGTACATTGTACTACGTACTACGTACGGTGATTTGACCTGCGAGGATCCAGGGATGCCCCACCGGACCGGAGGCGGAGATCCCGCCCACACCCTGCGACTTCTGTGGCGTCGAACCGAGGAGGGCCCGCGGCGCGGCCCACGCCAGGGCCACTCGCTGGACGACATCGTGCAGGCCGCGATCGAGTTGGCCGACGGTGCGGGGTTGGACGCGGTGACCATGCGGTCGCTGGCCAAGGCGATCGGGGTGGCGCCGATGACCCTCTACACGTACGTGCCGGGGAAGGCCGAACTGCTCGACCTGATGCTGGACTCGCTCTACGCGCAGATGCCCCGGCCGGACCGTTCCGGCCAGTCGTGGCGTACCCGGGTGGCTGCGGTGGCCCAGGACAACCGGGAGCTTTTCGCGGCCCATCCGTGGGCTGCGGAGGTCGCCACCGGCCGGCCGCCGCTGGGGCCGGGCCTGATGGCCAAGTACGAGTACGAGCTACGCGCCTTCGACGACACCGGCCTGGACGATGTGACCCGGGACGCCGCGTTGACCTACGTCCTCGACTTCGTCCGGGCGGCGGCCCGCTCCGCGATCGAGGCCCAGTCCACCCGGCAGGCCAGCGCCTGGACCGACGAACAGTGGTGGACCGCCAACGCCCCCCTGCTGGCCGAGGTCCTCGACGAGCGGCGCTACCCCACGGCCGTCCGGGTGGGTGCCGCCGCCGGCGCCGCCCACAACGCCGCCTACCACCCCGATCACGCCTACACCTTCGGCCTGGCCCGAGTCCTGGACGCCCTGACCACCCTGATCAATCCCCCTTCTTCCCCCTGACGATCAAGAGGTTTGCGTCTCGGATCGGTTCCTCCGAGACGCAAACCTCTTGATCAACTCAGCAAAGGGGGTGCGGGGTTACATGGAGGCCACGTCGGCCTGCTTGGCGCGGACGGCCTCGGCGGCCTCCTTGAGGGCGGCCAGCTCGTCGGCGTCGAGGTCGGTCTCGACTACCCGCTTGACGCCCTGGGCACCGATCTCGGCCTCGACCCCGAGGTAGACCCCGGAGATGCCGTACTCACCGTCGACCCAGGCGCAGACCGGCATGACCTCGCCGGAGTCCTCCGCGACGGCCTTGGCCATCCGGGCGGCGGCGGCCGAGGGGGCGTAGTACGCCGAACCGGTCTTGAGCAGCGCCACTACCTCGGCGCCACCGTTGCGGGTCTTGACGACCAGCTCCTCGATCTGCTCGGCGGGCATCGCCTCGCGCAGCGGCTTGCCGTTGACCGAGCTCTTGGAGGGCACCGGCACCATGGTGTCGCCGTGCGAGCCGAGGGTCAGGGTCGTGACGGTCTTCACCGGTACGTTCAGCGCCTCGGCCACGAAGTTGGTGAACCGGGCGGTGTCCAGCATGCCGGCCTGGCCGAGCACCCGCTGGTGCGGGAACTGGGTGGCGAGCTGGGCCAGCGCGGTCATCTCGTCCAGCGGGTTGGAGACCACGATCACCACGGCGTTCGGGGCGTACTTGGCCACGTTCTCGCTGACCTGGCGGACGATCTTCGCGTTGGTCTCCAGCAGGTCCATCCGGCTCATGCCCGGCTTGCGGGGCAGGCCGGCGGTGATGACCACCACGTCCGAGCCCTCGATGGCCTCGTAACCCTCGCCGTTCGGGCCGGTGGTGACGCCAACGATCTTGGTCTCGAAGCCCTCGATGGCCCGCGACTGGTTGAGGTCCAGGGCGAGACCCGCGGGCTTGCCCTCCACGATGTCGGTGATCACGACGGTGTCGAAGACGTCGTACTCGGCCAGGCGCTGTGCGGTGGTGGAGCCGTAGAAACCGGCGCCGACGACAGTGACTTTCTTACCCATGGTCGTCCCACTCCCTGATACCAGTCGGTTTTCCGGACCGTATCAGCCATGGTGGCACCGATCAGGCCAGGGGCGGACGGTTATGAGCAGCTTGGGGGTTCCGTTGCGCCGCCTTGGGTGTTAATAGGGGACCCTTGCTCTACCGGAGGCGTTAAGAAGGTGCCCTTCCTTACACCTCAGCCGCGTTCGGCGCGCTCCACCACGTTGCTGAGCAGCATGGCGCGGGTCATCGGGCCCACGCCGCCGGGCATCGGCACGACCTTGCCGGCCACCTCGGCGACCTCCGGGTCCACGTCGCCGGTGTAGCGGCCCTTGCCGTCCGGGCCGATCACCCGGGTGATGCCCACGTCGACCACTACCGCCCCCGGGGTGATCATGTCGGCGGTGAGCAGCCCGGGCACCCCGGCGGCGACGATCACGATGTCGGCGGCCCGGGTGTGCGCGGCGAGGTCCAGGGTGCCGGTGTGGCACAGGGTCACGGTGGCGTTCTCGCTGCGTCGGGTGAGCAGCAGGCCCAGCGGACGGCCCACGGTGTTACCCCGGCCGACCACGGCGACCTTGGCCCCCCGCAGCGGCACCTCGTGCCGGCGGAGCAGTTCCACGATGCCGCGCGGGGTGCACGGCAGGGGCCCCTCGTAGCCGAGCACCAGCCGCCCCAGGTTGACCGGGTGCAGACCGTCGGCGTCCTTGTCCGGGTCGATCAGCTCCAGCACCCGCTGGGTGTCCAGGTGGCCGGGCAGGGGCAGTTGGACGATGTAGCCGTGGCAGGCCGGGTCGGCGTTCAGCTCGGCCAGGGTCTCGTCGACCTGGGCCTGGGTGGCCTCGGCCGGCAGTTCCCGCCGGATCGAGGCGATGCCGACCTCGGCGCAGTCCCGGTGCTTGCCGTTGACGTACGCCTGGGAGCCGGGGTCGCTGCCGACCAGCACCGTGCCGAGCCCGGGCACGATGCCCCGCTCCGCCAGCGCCTTCACCCGTGCCCGCAGTTCGTCCTTGATCTCAGCTGCGGTCGCCTTGCCGTCCAGAAGCGTCGCCGTCACGCCTCAGATCGTCTCATGACCGGTACGTCCGGCTGGCGTGGACCAGGCCAGCTCACCGACACCCGGGCCGAGGCACCACTCTCCGCAATGTGCATATCATCACGCTAGGTGATCGCCTGGCGGGGTGTTCGGTCCTCGGGCCGGACAATCAGGCGAGAAAACCCCGGAGCCCGGCAGGCCGACGCACCGGCCCCGACTCGCCACCAACCTCCCCCAGCCTCCCCGAAACCTCGCAGACTTTTGCCCGCTGATGTCGCGATAAAGCGGGAGGAACTTATAGCACGGGCAGGGCTACCCGACCAGCATCAGAACCCCGTTCCGTTATCCGTTCGCAACCGGCACGTGGTCGACCGCAGCTCACGGATCTACCGTTGCTTCTCGTTACGCAGAGTCACCCAGTGCCGGGTCCGGCTGCGTTGCGTAAGGAGATGAGGAGGCCTGATGCGTGTTCGTAGGCTCGCGGCCTGGACCGCTATCCCGCTCGCGGTGACCCTGGGCCTGGTGGCCTGTGGCTCGGGTGGCGGCAGTGGGTCCGGCGAGAGCGACCCCCATGCGGCCGTGCGGATCGAGATCGCCGAGCCGCAACACCTGGTGCCGACCAACACCAACGAGACCAGCGGCTCCCAGGTGCTGTCGGCCCTGTTCAGCCCGCTGGTCGACTATGACGCAGCGCACAAGCCGTACGAGGTGGCGGCCGAGTCGATCACGTCCGAGGACAACACCACCTGGACCGTGAAGCTCAAGGACGGCTACACCTTCCACAACGGCGAGAAAGTCACCGCCGACAACTACATCGACGCCTGGAACTACGGCGCGTACGCCCCCAACGGGCAGAACTCCAGCTACTTCTTCGAGAAGATCGCCGGCTACGAGGACCTGCAGGGCGAGACCCCCAAGGCCACCACCCTCAGCGGGCTGAAGAAGGTCGACGACCAGACCTTCACGGTCACCCTGTCCCAGCCGTACAGCGAGTTCAAGTCGATCCTCGGGTACACCGCCTTCTACCCCCTGCCGAAGGCCGCCTTCTCCGCCCCCGGGGTGCTGGCCGAGGGGTACGAGCAGGCGCCGATCGGTCAGGGCCCGTTCAAGATGAAGGGCACCTGGCAGCACGACGCCAAGGTCGAGGTCGAGCGGTACGACGCCTTCCCCGGCGAGCAGCCGAAGGTGGCCGGTGTCGAGTTCCGGATCTACCAGCAGCTCACCGCCGCGTACGCGGATGTGCTGTCGGACAACCTGGACGTGATCAAGACCATCCCCACCGAGAACCTGTCGACGGCCTCCGTCGACCTGGGTGACCGGTTCCGGCAGACCCCGGCCTCCTCGCTGCACTTCCTGGCCTTCCCCACCTTCCAGGACGAGTTCAGCAACCCGGACGTGCGCAAGGCCATCTCGATGGCGATCGACCGCGAGGAGATCACCAAGTCGATCTTCAAGGACTCCCAGCAGCCGGCCCGCTCGTTCGTCTCGCCGGTCGTGGCCGGGTACCGGGACAACACCATCGGCACCGCCGGTGAGTTCGACCCGGTCAAGGCCAAGGAGTTGTACGAGGCCGCCGGTGGCCCCTCGAAGATCACCCTGTCGTACAACGGCGACGGTGGTCACAAGGACTGGATCGACGCCACCTGCAACCAGCTCAAGGCCAACCTGGGCGTGGAGTGCGTCGGCAACGCCGAGCCGAAGTTCGCCGACCTGCTGACCAAGGTCAAGGACAAGCAGTCGGTGGGCCTGTTCCGGATGGGCTGGGTCATGGACTACCCCTCCATGGAGAACTACCTGGGCCCGCTGTTCAGCAGCAACGGCTCGTCGAACTACTACGGCTACAGCAACCCCGAGTTCGACAAGCTGCTCGCCGAGGGGGTCAGCGCCTCCAGCGAGGAAGAGGCGATCAAGAAGTACCAGGCCGCCGAGGACCTGCTGGCCCAGGACATGCCGGTGGTGCCGCTGCGGTTCGGTCAGAACAACTTCGGGCACTCGACCAAGGTGAAGAACGTCGAGGTGGACGTCTTCGACCGGGTCGACCTGCTCAAGATCGAGGTCGTCAAGTAACCCAGGCAGGAAAAGGCGGGTCGGGTCATCGCGTGATGACCCGACCCGCCACGGCATTCGCCCTTTTTCAGGGAGACTGCCAAGTATGTTCCGCTTCATCGTGCGGCGGCTGCTCCAGATGGTCGTGGCCTTCTTCGGCACCACCCTGATCGTCTACGCCCTGATGTTCGCCGGTCAGGGCGACCCGATCCAGGCCCTGGCCGGCGAGCGTCCCGTCACCGCCGCCCAGCGGGCGTACCTGACCGAGAAGTACCACCTGGACGCGACCGGTGTCGGCGGCTTCTTCTACCGCTACTTCGACTATCTGAAGAACCTGGTCCGGGGCGACCTGGGCGAGTCGCTGACCGGCCGGTCCATCGGGGAGATCCTGGCCAACGCCTGGCCGGTCACCATCAAGTTGGCCCTCATCGCCATAGCGGTAGCCGTCATCTTCGGGGTCACCGCGGGGGTGCTCGCCGGCATCCGGCGGGGCAGCATCTTCGACAACTCCACCCTGCTGCTGACCCTGCTGGTGCTCGGCATCCCGACCATCGTGCTGGCCCCCCTCGCGCAGTACCTCCTGGGCGTCAAGTGGCAACTCTTCCCGGCCACCTCCGGAGCCGACCCGGACTTCTACGCCCTGCTGCTGCCCGGCCTCGTGCTCGGCTCCCTCTCCCTGGCCACCGCGCTGCGGCTGACCCGTACCTCGGTGGCGGAGAACCTGCGCGCCGACTACGTGCGTACCGCCCGGTCCAAGGGCCTGCCGAGGCGACGGGTGGTGAGCGTGCACGTGCTGCGCAACTCGCTGATCCCGGTGATCACCTTCCTCGGGGTGGAACTGGGCAACCTGATGAGCGGCGCGATCATCACCGAAGGGGTGTTCAACATCCCCGGCGTCGGCTTCAACCTCTTCCGTGGCATCCGCACCGAGGACGGCCCCCTGGTGGTGGGCATCGTCAGCGTGCTCGTCGTGGTCTACCTCGTCTCCAACCTGGTGGTGGACATCCTGTACGCCGTACTCGACCCGAGGATCCGGTATGAGTGACTTCGAAACGGTGGCGTCCACGGAGAACCAGGACGCCCGACGGGGGGTGTCCGGCGATCCGCGTACCCCGGGTCGGATCGGCCAGCCCAACAAGCCCCGCAGCCTGGCCGGCGACGCCTGGCGGGACCTGCGCCGCAAACCCATCTTCTGGATCAGCCTGCTGCTGGTGCTGCTGATCACCGCGATGGCGGTCGCCCCCGGGCTGTTCACCCGCAACGACCCGGCGGACTGCGTACTGGCCCGCCAGCATGCCGCCCCCTCGGGCGGGGCCTTGTTCGGGTACGACTTCCAGGGCTGCGACACGTACGCCCGGGCGGTCTACGGGGCCCGGGCCTCGTTGCTGGTCGGCGCCCTCTCGGCCCTGCTCACCGGAGTGGTCGCGCTGGTCGTGGGAATGCTGGCCGGCTACTTCGGCGGCTGGGTCGACGCGGTGCTGTCCCGGATCGTCGACATCGTGCTCGGCATCCCGCTGCTGCTGGCCGCGATCGTCCTGCTCAAGCGGGTGGCCAGCGACAGCGCCACGGTACGACTGGCCTCGGTCATCTTCGTGCTGGCGGTGCTCGGCTGGACCACGACCGCCCGGGTGGTCCGCTCCTCGGTGATCACCGCCCGGCAGCAGGACTACGTGGCCGCGGCCCGGATGCTCGGCGCCGGCAACGGCCGGATCATGTGGCGGCACATCCTGCCGAACGCGCTGGCCCCGGCGATCGTGGTGCTGACCATCGCCCTGGGTTCGTTCATCGCCGCCGAGGCGACCCTGTCGTTCCTCGGGATCGGGCTGAAGGAACCCACCATCTCCTGGGGCATCGACATCAACAACGGTCGGGTGCACATGCGGGAGTCGGCCACCCCCCTGGTGGTCCCGTCGACCTTCCTGGCCCTGACCGTGTTGGCGTTCATCATGCTCGGCGACGCGATCCGCGACGCCTTCGACCCGAAACTGCGGTGACGCCGTGCGAGCGCGAGGAGTGAGCGCAGCGAGCCCCGCAGTCGCGAGCGAAAGGCCAGCACAGCCATGAGTCAGCACACGGTCGAGCCGACGCCAGCCTCCCCGACACCCCCCGGCGGCGGCCACCTGCTCGAGGTACGGGATCTGCACATCGAGTTCCGTACCGGGGAGGGGGTGGCCAAGGTGATCAACGGGGTCAGCTATCACCTGGACCCCGGGGAGACCCTGGCCGTGCTGGGCGAGTCCGGCTCCGGCAAGTCCGTCACCGCCCAGGCCATCATGGGCATCCTGGACATTCCGCCGGCGAACATCCGCTGCGGCGAGATCTACTACCAGGGCCGGGACCTGCTGGCCCTGCCGGAGGAGCAGCGCCGGCAGGTACGGGGCAAGGAGATCGCGATGATCTTCCAGGACGCCCTGTCCGCGCTGAACCCGGTCTTCCCGGTGGGCTGGCAGATCGGCGAGACCCTGCGCCTACGGCTCGGCATGTCCCGGGCCGACGCCCGCCGTCGCGCGGTGCAGCTGATGGAGCTGGTGCAGATCCCGGGGGCGGCCGGTCGGCTGGGCGACTACCCGCACCAGTTCTCCGGGGGTATGCGCCAACGGGTGATGATCGCGATGGCGCTGGCCATGGAACCCAAGGTGCTGATCGCCGACGAGCCGACCACCGCCCTGGACGTCACCGTGCAGGCCCAGATCATGGATCTGCTCGCCGACCTGCGGCGCGACCTGGACATGGCGATGATCCTGATCACCCACGACCTGGGGGTGGTCGCCGACGTGGCGGACCGGATCGCGGTCATGTACGCCGGCCGCATCGTCGAGCACGCCCAGGTCCGTCCGCTGTACCGGGCGCCCGCCCACCCGTACACCAAGGGGTTGCTGGAATCGATTCCCCGCCTGGACCAGCGCGGCGGGAAACTCTCCACCATCCCGGGGCTCCCCCCCAACCTGATGCGCATCCCCGGCGGCTGCCCCTTCCACCCCCGCTGCCCGTACGTGCAGCAGGTCTGTGTCGACGTGGTGCCGCACGACCTGGTCCTCGCAGACGGCCGGACCAGCGCCTGCCACTTCGCGCAGGAGGTGCACGATGACCGCGCCAGCTGACCCCGCCACCGTCCGGGGCGAGAAGATCCTCGACGTCGACCAGGTGGTCAAGCACTTCCCCATCACCCGGGGAGTGCTGTTCAAACGGAAGGTCGGCGCGGTCAAGGCGGTCGACGGGGTCAGCTTCACCCTGCAGCGGGGCGAGACCCTGGGCATCGTCGGTGAGTCCGGCTGCGGCAAGTCCACCCTGGCCCGCCTGCTGATGCGGCTGGAACGCCCGACCGCCGGGCGGGCCACCCTGGCCGGACGCGACCTGTTCGCCGCCTCCGGGGGCGAACTGCGCCGGATCCGGCGCAACATGCAGATGGTCATGCAGGATCCGTACACCTCCCTGAACCCCCGGATGACGGTCGGCGACATCATCGGCGAGCCCTTCGAGATCCACCCGGAGGCGGCGCCGAAGGGCAGCCGGCAGCAACGGGTCCAGGAACTGCTCGACGTGGTCGGGCTCAACCCGGAACACATCAACCGGTACCCGCACCAGTTCTCCGGGGGACAGCGGCAGCGCATCGGCATCGCCCGGGCCCTGGCCCTGCGCCCCGAGGTGATCGTCTGCGACGAGCCGGTCTCCGCGCTGGACGTCTCCATCCAGGCCCAGGTGATCAACCTGTTGGAGGAACTCCAGGACGAGTTCGGCCTGTCGTACATCTTCATCGCCCACGACCTGTCCGTGGTCCGGCACATCTCCGACCGGATCGCGGTGATGTATCTCGGTCGGATCGTGGAGATCGGCACCGAGGAGCAGATCTACGAACGGGCCACCCATCCGTACACCCAGGCGCTGCTCTCCGCCGCACCGCTGCCCGACCCGGAGGCCCGGGACCGCCGGGACATCATCCGGCTGACCGGCGACGTGCCGAGCCCGGCCGACCCGCCGAGCGGCTGCCACTTCCGCACCCGCTGCTGGAAGGCGCAGGAGATCTGCGCGATCGAGGATCCGCAGGCGGTACCCCGGGCGGCCGACCCGCACCCCTCCGCCTGCCACTTCGCCGCCCTCCGGGAGTAAGGAAGGGCCCCTTCCTAACGCCTCGCGTAGAGGAAGGGACCCTTCTTAACATCGGGCACCGCCGGGCGGTGCCGGGACGCCGGGCGGCGCCGGAGGTCAGTGGAAGAAGTGGCGGGTGCCGGTCAGGTACATGGTGACCCCGGCCTGCTTGCAGGCGGCGATCACCTCCTCGTCGCGGATCGAGCCGCCGGGCTGCACGATGGCCCGGATGCCGGCGTCGATGAGGATCTGCGGGCCGTCCGCGAAGGGGAAGAAGGCGTCCGAGGCCGCTACCGCCCCGCCGGCCCGGTCGGCACCGGCCCGGCTGACCGCCAGGCGGGCCGAGTCGACCCGGTTGACCTGACCCATGCCGACACCCACGGTCGCACCGTCGCGGGCCAGCAGGATGGCGTTGCTCTTGACCGCGCGTACGGCCCGCCAGGCGAAGGCCAGGTCGGCCAGGGTGGCCTCGTCGGCCGCCTCGCCGGTGGCCAGCCGCCAGGTCGCCGGGTCGTCGCCGCCTGCGTCGATCGCGTCGCGCTGCTGCACCAGTACCCCGCCGGTGACCTGCCGCCACTCGGCCGACTGCGGCCGGAACTCCGGCGCCCGCAGCAACCGGATGTTCTTCTTGGCCTGGAGCACCTCGGCCGCACCGGGCTCGTACCCGGGGGCCACCACGACCTCGGTGAAGATCTCCGCGATCTGCCCGGCCAGCTCGACCGAGACCGGCCGGTTCACCGCGATGACCCCGCCGAAGGCGGAGACCGGGTCGCAGGCGTGGGCCTTGCGGTGGGCGTCGGCCACGTCCGTGCCGACCGCGATGCCGCACGGGTTGGCGTGCTTGATGATGGCCACCGCCGGCTGGTCGGCGAAGTCGTTCGCGGCCCGCCAGGCGGCGTCGGCGTCGACGTAGTTGTTGTACGACATCTCCTTGCCGTGCAACTGCTCGGCCTGGGCCAGCCCGGCCGGGCTGGCCGGGTCGGCGTAGACGGCCGCCCCCTGGTGCGGGTTCTCGCCGTAGCGCAGCACCGCCTGGCGGCGCAGGGCCAGCCCGGCGAACTGCGGCCACCCCTCGGCGGCGGGGACCAGGGTGGTGGCGAACCAGTCGGCGACGGCCACGTCGTACTCGGCGATGTCGGCGAAGGCGCGGGCGGCCAGGGCCCGGCGCTGCGCCAGGGTGAAGCCACCCTCGTCGAGGGCGGCCAGCAGCAGGGGGTACGCGGCCGGATCGGTCACCACCGCCACGGAGGCGTGGTTTTTGGCGGCGGCCCGCACCATCGCCGGGCCACCGATGTCGATCTGCTCGACACACTCGTCCTGGCTCGCGCCGGAGGCGACCGTGGCCTGGAAGGGGTACAGGTTCGACACCAGCAGGTCGATCCCGGCGATGCCGTGCTCGTCCAACTGGGCGGTGTGGGTGTCCTTGCGCAGGTCGGCGAGGAGCCCGCCGTGGATCTTCGGGTGCAGGGTCTTCACCCGGCCGTCGAGGATCTCCGGAAAGCCGGTCACCTGCTCCACCGGGGTCACCGGTACCCCGGCGCCGGCGATCGTCGAGGCGGTGCTGCCGGTGGAGACGATCTCCACACCGGCGGTGTGCAGCGCCTGGGCCAACTCGACCAGCCCGGTCTTGTCGTAGACGCTGACCAGTGCCCGCCGGATCGGGCGGCGCCCGTCATGGATGGAACTCACTCCAACTGTGACCTTTCTTCCGGTGATCGTCCAGCCCTCGCGGACCAGTCGGCCCACCTGCTCGACGAGTTGCTGCCGCTCGGCTTCCTTGATGCGCTCGGTGAGGGTGTCGACGTCGTCGTCGTCGAGGACGGGCACCGCCACCTGAGCGACGATCGGGCCGGTGTCCATTCCGGCGTCGACGAAGAAGAGGGTCGCCCCGGTGACCTTCACCCCGTAGGCGAGGGCGTCACGCGGGCCGTGGATACCGGGGAAGGCCGGCAACAGGGTGTTGTGGGTGTTGAGGTAGCGGTCGCCGAAGGCGGCCAGGAAACGCGCGCCGACCAGCTTGAGGAAACCGGCCGAGATGACCAGGTCGGGTCGGTGCTCGGCGACCCGGTCGGTGAGCGCGGCGTCCCACTGCTCCCGGGTCGGATGGTCGGCGACCCGCTCCACGAAGGTCGGCACCCCCGCGGCGACCGCCCGGTCCAGCCCGGCGATGCCGTCACGGTCCGCACCCACCGCGACCACCCGGGCTCCGTACGCCTGGTCGGCGGTCGCGTCCAGCAGGGCCTGAAGGTTACTTCCGGAGCCGGAGATCAGGACGACGATGCGGGCGGGCTCGTTCACCGGCACACCCTATCCGGCCCCCGACCGAGGTCCGGACGCTGGGCGCAACCGGATCGGCAACTGCCGAATTGGCGTGGACCAGGTACGCTGCCGGTCGCTCGGGCCCGGCGCGCGTCCGGCCCGCACCCGTCAGTGAACGCAACCTGAGGAGCACATCGAGATGCAGCCCGGATACCCCTCGCAACCGCCTCAGCAGATCGACAACAACATGACGATGTCGATCGTCGCGATCTTCCTCTTCTGGCCGCTGGCCATCCCCGCGCTCATCAACGCCTCGAAGGTCAACACACTGCTCCAGCAGGGTGACTACGCCGGTGCCCAGGCCGCCTCGGCCGAGTCGAAGAAGTGGTCCAAGTGGGCCCTGATCGTCGGCATCGCCTGGATCGCGATCATCCTGGTGTGCTGCGTGGGCAGCAGCCTGGTCGGCGCGCTCAACAGCAGCACCGCGATGAGCTACTGATCCGGATGCAGCCTGGTAACCCCGGTCAGGACCCGTACGGCCAGCAGCCGCCATACGGCGACCCGACCTCCTCGCCGCCCGCCAATCCGTACTCTCCGCCGCCGGCCAACCCGTACGCCCCGCCGCCGGCCAACCCGTACACCCCGCCGGTGGATCCGTACAGCCCGGCGGCGGATCCGTACGCGCCGTCCGAGTCGGCCCCGGCTGATCCGTACGGTCAGCAGCCGGTCTCCTCCCCTCCGCCGGTGTCCCCGGCGCCGCACGCTCCGTACTCCCCGGCGCCGCACGATCCGTACTCCTCGCCGCCGGCCAACCAGCCCCCGGCCTACGGGCAGCCGAACTACGGGCAGCCCGCCTATGGGCAGCCGACCTACGGACAGCCGCCGATGTCGGGCCAGCCCTACGGCGACCCGTACGCGGCACAGCAGTCGTACGGTGGCGGACCGATGTACCCGCAGGCCGGCTTCGCCGCCCCGGGTGGCCAGCAGAACACCCTAGGCCTGGTCTCGATGATCCTCGGCATCGCGGCGATTCCGCTGTTCTGCTGCTATCTCGGCATTCCGCTGGGCGCGGCCGCGCTGATCACCGGGTGGCTGGGCAAGCAGAAGGCCGACCAGGGTCTGGCCAGCAATTCGGGGCAGGCGCTGGCCGGCATGATCTGCGGTGGTGTCGGGGTGCTGCTCGGCCTGCTCCAGATCGTGCTGCTGGTGATCAATATCAGCCTGCCGACACAACTCTGAGCACCACGCATCGAGGGGCGTTCCGGATCACCGGGACGCCCCTCAGCCGTCTGCCCACCGGGCTGAGCGATCCGCGCCGGACCCGCGGAAGGCGGTGGCGACAGCCTCCGCCTTCCGTCGTCAGGCGGCTGCCCGGGCCAGCCAGCGAACGGCGGCGGCGCCGAGCACCGCGCCGGCACCGATGACCAGAGTCGAGGCGAGGGCCACCTGCCAACCGACCGGGCCGAGGTCGGCCAGCCGCCCCCCACCCAGCGGCCCTCGGGAGGCCTGGGCGGCCACCCCCATCAGCAGCCCGGTCACCGGCCCGGTCGACACGGCCGACAGGAACAGGGTCCCCCAGCTCAGGGTCGTCCGCTGGGCCATGACCCCGCGGAGCAGCCGACGGGCGAGCAACCCGCCGACGACCATCCCCACCAGGGCCGGCAGGGCCAGGATTGACACCGACCAGAAGCCGTCCACCGGCCCACCGGGCAGTCCGGCGAACAACGGTATGGCCGGCAGCGCTCCGACGGCCACCTCGCTGGTCCGTACCGCGGTGTCCGTGCCGACCGCGAAACCGGGACCCAGCAGGTAGCTGGTGGCCCAGACGGTGGCGTTGGGGGCGTAGGCCAGACTCACCAGGGTGATGCCGGCCTGACCGGCCACCCCGGTGCGGTACGCGCCGATCAGGTCGGCCGCGTCACCCCCGCCGGTCGCCACCGCCAGCCCGGCCACGGCCGCACCCACCCCGAGCAGCACCAACCCGGCCACCAGCCCCGCCTGGGCCCCCTCCCGCAAGGGCTTCGGGGTCCGGGCCGCGAGCAGTTCGGAGACCCCGCTGGTGCGGGCCGCTCCGACCCCGGCGGCCAGCAGGCCGAGCAGGCCGAGGGTCAGCCCGGCCCGCACGGCCGACACATTCATGCCGCCGGCCCCGACCAGCAACGCCCCCAGCACCCCCAACAGGGCGTACGCGACCCCGACCGCGACCGCGGCGACCAGGGTCCGGCCCGGTGACCGGCTGCCTCGGGCGCCGATGGCACGGGTGACATGCACCCCGGCCCGGGACAACCGCCACAGGGCCAGGGCGGTGACCGCCAGCGGCACCAGGCCCAGCGGACCGGTGGCGGTGTCCAGGGGCACCCCGTGGCCCAGCAGCCACCCGGCCGTGCCCGCGCGTACCGCACCTAGCAGGCTGGCGGCACCCTCGCTGAGCTGGAACAACCAGATCACGAAGGCCACCGGGAGCCAGGAGGTCAGGGCGGCACCACCGGCGGCCACCAGGGCGGCGATCACCAGCGGGGCGTGGTTTCGACCGGTGGTCTGACCACGGGGGGACGGCACCCGACGCGGCGGGCCGGCACGACCGGGCGGCCGGTCGCCGGCCTCCCGGGCTTCGTGGGCCCGCCGGGGCTGGTCAGGGGTGACGGATGACATCGGTTCTACTCTGGCATGCCGCGCCGCGGTCGGCTGTCCGACACCACGCCACCCGGATCATCAGTTGCCCAATTCCGCGTGGCACCGCGGGTCCTGCTCTAGCCTCGGCACCAGGCAGCCGTGACACCTCGCGGCGACTAGCGTTCGGAGGAAGCCGTGTCCACTGCTTATCCGCCGCCCCCGCCACCACCGCCGGCCGGCCGGGACCGCACCACCCTCTGGGGGGTGCTGGGGATCGTCACGGGCCTGCTCTGCTGCGGCATCCTCGGCATCATCTTCGGCTGGCTGTCGATCCGTGACGCGCGGCGCTTCCGCCAGTCCCCGGTGCTGGGTTACGTGGCGATCGGCCTGGGTGTGCTCAACATCGTGCTCAGCCTGGTCCTGCAGGCCACCGGGAACTACCCGTACTGGAACCGCTGAGGGGCCGACCGACCGGTCAGCCCCTCAGCGCGGTTCAGCGGTCCTCCGGTCAGCGACCGGACATCAGCTCCCGCATCAGCTTGGCGGTCTCGGTCGGCGTCTTGCCGACCTTGACGCCGACCGCTTCCAGTGCCGCCTTCTTGGCGTCGGCGGTGCCCGCCGAGCCGGAGATGATCGCACCGGCGTGGCCCATGGTCTTGCCGGGGGGCGCGGTGAAGCCGGCGATGTAGCCGACCACCGGCTTGGTGACGTTGGCCTTGATGAACTCGGCCGCCCGCTCCTCGGCGTCACCACCGATCTCACCGATCATCACGATCGCGTCGGTGTCCGGGTCCGCCTCGAAGGCGGCCAGGGCGTCGATGTGGGTGGTCCCGATGATCGGGTCACCGCCGATGCCGACGCAGGTGGAGAAGCCGATGTCGCGCAGCTCGTACATCATCTGGTAGGTCAGGGTGCCGCTCTTGCTGACCAGGCCGATCCGGCCGGTGCCGGTGATGTCGGCCGGGATGATGCCGGCGTTGGAGGCGCCCGGCGAGGCGATGCCGGGGCAGTTCGGCCCGATGATCCGGGTCCGCTCCCCCTTGGCGACGTTGTACGCCCAGAAGGCGGCGGTGTCGTGCACCGGCACCCCCTCGGTGATCACCACGGCCAGCGGGATCTCGGCGTCGATCGCCTCGATCACCGCGCCCTTGGTGAACTGCGGCGGTACGAAGATGACGGTGACGTCCGCACCGGTCTCCTTCATCGCGTCGGCGACGCTGGCGAACACCGGCAGTTCGGTGCCGTCGAAGTCGACCGTGCTGCCCGCCTTGCGGGGGTTGACCCCACCGACGACGTTCGTGCCAGCGGCGAGCATCCGTCGGGTGTGCTTGGAACCCTCGGAACCGGTCATCCCCTGAACGATGACCTTCGAGTCCTTGGTCAGCCAGATTGCCATGATCAGACCCCCGCAGCCGCCAGCTCGGCGGCCCGCTCGGCCGCGCCGTCCATGGTGTCGACCCGCTCGATCAGCGGGTTGTCAGCGCCGTCGAGGATCGCCCGACCCGCCTCGGCGTTGTTGCCGTCCAGTCGTACGACCAGCGGCTTGGTGACTTCCTCGCCGCGCTGCTTGAGCAGGTCGAGGGCCTGGACGATGCCGTTGGCCACCGCGTCGCAGGCGGTGATGCCGCCGAAGACGTTGACGAAGACGCTCTTGACCGAGGGGTCGGAGAGCACGATCTCCAGACCGTTGGCCATCACCGCGGCGCTGGCGCCGCCACCGATGTCGAGGAAGTTGGCCGGCTTGACGTTGCCGTGCCGCTCCCCCGCGTAGGCGACCACGTCGAGGGTCGACATGACCAGACCCGCGCCGTTGCCGATGATGCCGACCTCGCCGTCGAGCTTGACGTAGTTGAGGTCCTTCTCCTTGGCGGCCTGCTCCAGCGGGTCCACCGTGGCCTGGTCGACCAGGGCCTCGTGGTCCGGGTGCCGGAAGCCGGCGTTCTCGTCGAGGGAGACCTTGGCGTCCAGCAGCAGCAGCTTGCCGTCCTTGGTCTTGGCCAGGGGGTTCACCTCGACCAGGGTGGCGTCCTCGGCCACGAAGGCCTGCCACAAGCCCACCGCGGTCTCGACGACCTGGTCGGCGACCTCGGCCGGGAAGCCGGCCGCCTCGACGATCTCCCGGGCCTTGGCCTCGTCCACGCCCTTGACCGCGTCGATCGGGGCCTTGACGACCTTGTCCGGGGTGTCGGCCGCGACCTGCTCGATGTCCATGCCGCCGGCGACGCTGGCGATGCAGAGGAAGGTACGGTTCGCCCGATCGAGCAGGTATGAGAAGTAGTACTCCTCGGCCACGTCGGCGGTCACCGTGATCATGACCTTGTGGACCGTGTGACCCTTGATGTCCATGCCGAGGATGTCGGTGGCCCGGGCCACCGTCTCCTCCGCGCCCTCGGCCAGCTTGACGCCGCCGGCCTTGCCTCGGCCGCCGACCTTCACCTGTGCCTTGACGACCACCCGGCCGCCGAGGCGTTCGGCGATCGCGCGGGCCTCCTCTGGGGTCGTTGCGACGCCGCCGGCGAGCACGGGCAGACCGTGCCGCTCGAACAGGTCCCGCCCCTGGTATTCGTACAGGTCCACGATTGCGCGTCCCGTCCCGTCTCTGCGGCGCACCGTCGCGCCGCCACCAGCGTATGGAAAGAAAACAGTGCGATGCCTGACATCAGTGGAAGTTGAAGCAGGCCATTGGGCGCAGCCTAGCGAGGACGGCACGAGGGGCAACCGAGCGGGTGCGCGGTGTGCCCTAATCCACAGCCTGCCCGAAGTCCCGCACCACGACGGCCCGGCGGCCCGGCACCAGGTCACCCGTTCGAGCGATCTGGCCGGTCCGCAGAGGGATCTCGCTGCTGGTGCGTAACCCCGCCGGCAGGGCTTCGTTGAGTCAGATGTCGGCGCGCTGGAAAGCGCGAGGACAGGAAAGCGGCCGATGCCCTGTCGGTCGAGGGGTGGCGGCGGGGCATCGTGCATAGAGGGGCCGGACGTGTGAGGGGTGCGTCCGGCCCCTCACTCTGCCCGTCGAACATCCGGGTCCCGGCGTACCGGCCGGTCGAACCCGGCCTCAGGCCACCGGCTGGGCCACGTTCTCCCGCACCCACTCCACGATGGACTGGGTGGTCGCGCCCGGGGTGAAGATCTTGGCGACGCCGAGCTGCTCCAGCTCCGGAAGGTCGGCGTCGGGGATGATGCCGCCCCCGAAGACCACGATGTCGCGGGCGTCGCGCTCGTCGAGCAGTTCGAGCACCCGCCGGAACAGGGTCATGTGCGCCCCGGAGAGCACGGACAGACCCACCGCGTCCGCGTCCTCCTGGATCGCGGTCTCCACGATCTGTTCCGGGGTCTGGTGCAGGCCGGTGTAGATGACCTCCATGCCGGCGTCCCGCAAAGCCCGGGCCACCACCTTTGCGCCACGGTCGTGACCATCCAAGCCTGGCTTGGCGACGACGACCCGAACACGAGAGCTCATCTGCGCATCCCTTTCACCGGCATAGCGGCAATCACCTGAACGAACGGTAACCCGCACAGCCTGGCCCGGGAAACCGGGGCGAGAGAGATCGCACACCAGCCTCCGACCCCCGAGGAGAATCGCGGGACCCTTTCACCCTCGGGAACTGCACTGCGGGCACCTGAGCCGTCAAGGAGGACGACTCAGCCGAACGGTCACGGTGCGCTACGAAAGGATGATGACCCGGACAGCCAGGAGAGGCCCAAAGACCTGACAATGGTGGACGGAAAGGGACAGAATGGAGCGGTGAATTCGGCGCTCCGGCTTGTGGCTCGCCTGACGGTTGGCTACCGTGTCCACGGTTGTCATCAGGTCTACGGACGGGTGACGACGCGGCACCAGCCACCACCGGGATCTCGGTCCGGGTGGGGGCCAGGCCGCATCGGAACCCCGACAACGGAGGGTATGCGTGCGTCAGCGCCTGTCGTCTGAGCCCGATCGATATCGCGGCCGCCGCCGCGTACCCACCCCCCCACGCAGCCGCTACGCGGCAGTCGTCACCACCGCCTTCGTCGGCGCCGGTGTGGTGGCCCTGGGCGCCGGAGCCCTGCCGGACGCCAAGAGCGTCAACCCCTCGGTGCTGGACGAGCTGAAGCAGGCGTCGATCAGCAGCCAGGGTGCGGCGGACCGCGCCGACGCCGCGGACCGCGCCTCCCGGGACGGCCGGGGGGCTTCGGAGATCGTCGCCGACTCCGGTGTCTGGCTGCTCCCCCTGCAGGGCTACGACTTCAACTCCCCGTACGGCATGCGCTGGGGCAAGCTGCACACCGGCATCGACCTGGTCGCGCCGGAAGGCACCCCCTACGTGGCGATCCACGAGGGCAAGGTCACTAAGGCAGGCTGGTTCGGCGGCTACGGCTACGCCGTGATCGTCCAGCACGCCGACGGCAGCGAGGCGATCTACGGTCACTCCTCGGCACTCAGTGTCCGGGAGGGCCAGCAGGTCAAGGCCGGTGACCAGCTCGGCCTGGTGGGCAACACCGGCCACTCGTACGGCTCCCACCTGCACCTGGAGATCCATGTCAAGGGCTCGCCGCTTGACCCGGTGCCCTGGCTGCAGGAGCGCGGAGTGGACATCAAGCTACAGGTCGAGGCAATCTACAGCGACGTAGCCGACTCCTGACCATCAGTAAGGCCCGTTGACCGCCCGGATCAGTCGATCCGGGCGGTTTTCTTCTGCCGGCAGGACCGGAAAGTGTCTCAGCCCACAGTGGCGACTGTGTCCGATGCCACATCGACCCTGGGTGACGGACCCGGTCAGTCGGCCCCGGCAGCGGACAGACCCGGAC
The DNA here is from genome assembly GCF_043198155.1 of Micromonospora sp. NPDC048871. Taxonomy (NCBI): domain Bacteria; kingdom Bacillati; phylum Actinomycetota; class Actinomycetes; order Micromonosporales; family Micromonosporaceae; genus Micromonospora; species Micromonospora sp. NPDC048871. The sequence continues at coordinate 52,539 of NZ_JBICUM010000009.1, forward strand.
AGCGCAACGGGCCTGCCGTACCGGCCCGTCAACCCCCGGTACCCCTGGCCAGGCGGATCGACACCAGGATTTCGAGGTCACGTGCCACTTCGATCCAGTGAGGTCTGCCCGTGCAGGACGAGAACCCCGCCCCGTACCGGAATATCCCCGACGCTCCGGCCCGGCACCGGCGTCAGATCGGCTGGCGCAACCGCAGCCTGGTCATCGGCGCGGTAGCGCTGGTCGGTCTCGGCGGCGTCGCCGTGTCGACCCGCGACGACCAGCCCACCCCGAGCCCGGTCTCCCTCGACGCGCAGACCCAAGCCGAGGCCGCCGCCCGAGCCGAGGCCGCCGCCCGAGCCGACCGGTCGGACCGGGAACCGGTCGAGGCGAGCGCGCTCGGCAGCCCGACTCCGAGCGCCAGCCCGACCGCGGAGCCCAGCCCTACCGCTAGCGCCAGCCCCACCGCGAAGCCCAGCCCCAAGGCCAGCAAGGCCAGCCCGAAAGCCACCAAGGCCGCGCCGAAGCCGACCAAGAGTGCGACCTCGGGCTGGGTGATTCCGATGGCGGGTGCCGCCATCACCTCCTGCTACGGCCCCCGGTGGGGCACCCTGCACGCCGGTATCGACTTCGCCCTGCCGGCCGGCACCCCGGTCCGCGCCGCCTTCGGCGGCACCGTCACCAAGGCCGGTGACGTCGGAGACGGCTACGGCATCTCCGTCGTCATCGACCACGGCAACGGCTACCTGACCCACTACGCCCACCTGAGCACCACCAGGGTGAGCGTGGGCGAGAAGGTCAGCACCGGGCAGACCATCGGCCTGGAGGGCTCCACCGGCGATTCGACCGGCCCGCACCTGCACTTCGAGGTGCACCAGGGGCAGATGTGGAATCAGATCGATCCCGCACCCTTCCTGCGGGCCCGCGGCATCGAGGTGGCCTGCTGACCAGTCAGACCACCTCTGGGTCGGCCAGCGACAGGGCGGGCCAGTCCGCCAGGTCGGCGAGCATCTGCCGGTCGTGAGTGGCGACGACGACCGCCGCCGAGGTCTGGCGCAGGGCGGCGGTCAACTCGTCGACAAGCGGGGCGGACAGGTGATTGGTGGGCTCGTCGAGGAGCAGCAGATCCGGCCGTTCGGCCAGCCGCAGCGCCAGGTTCAACCGGCGTTGCTGCCCCTGCGACATCCGCCCTACCGGGGTGCGAAGGGCCTCCCGGTCGAGCAACTGGGTGGCGGTCAGCGGCAGCCGCTCGTGTTCGCCGAGGCGCCCCCGGCTCTGGAGGTGGCCGACATGCCGGTCGTACAGCTCGTACGCCAGGAGGGTGGGCGGCCAGGCCGGCACCTCCTGCCCCAGCAGGGCTACCCGGGCCCGCGACAGATGATCCACCTCCCCGGTGGAGGGGGTCAGCTCCTTGGCCAGCACCGCCAGCAGGGTGGACTTGCCCGCCCCGTTGGGGCCGGTCACCAACAGCCGGTCCGCGCCGTCGAGGCTCAGGGTGACCGGGGTACGCAGCCGCCCGGTCACGGTGACCTCCGTACAGCGCAGGAGAGGTGACCGACCCCGAGTGCTCAGATCGGGCCAGCGCAGCCGCAGGGGCGGCTCCGGCACGGTGAGTCGGTGGGCGGCGAGGTCCTCCTGGCGGCGCCGCAGGGCCTGGACGACCCCGGGGGCCCGGGACTGGCGCTGGTGTTTGCCGTGTCCCTTCTCTGGGCGCCAACCGGTGCTCAGCCGAAGCTGGGCCTCAGTCACCGCGTCGGTCAGCCGCTGATGCTCGACCTGCTGGGCCTCGTAGTCCCGCTCCCAGCGTTCGCGTTCTCGGCGCCGCCCCTCCTGCCAACCGGCGTACCCGCCGGCGAACAGCCGCGGTCGTCCGTCCTCGCTGGGGTCGAGGTCCAGGAACTCCGTGGCCACGTCGCGCAGCAGGGCCCGGTCGTGCGTCACCACCACCACCCCGCCCGGATGCTCGCGCAGCCGGCCGGTGAGGAACGCCAGGCTTGCGGCGTCGAGATGGTTCGTCGGCTCGTCCAGCATCAGCAGGTCGTAGCGGGCCCCCAGCAGGCAGGCCAGCCGAACCCGGTAGCGCTGACCCACCGACAGGGTCGACAGCGGGCGCTGCCGGTCGGTGCAGGCGTCCAGCCCGGCCAGGGCCATGTCGACCCGACGCTCCGCGTCCCAGGCGTCCAGCCTTGTGGCCGCGTCCAGGGCGGCGGCGTAGGCGTCGTCCGCACCCCGGACCCCCTCGGTCAGGGCCGTCGCCGCCTGGTCCAGGGCCCGCAGGGCGCGGCGGGACTCCCGGGTGGCGGCCCCGACGAGGGTGCCCACCGTCTCGCCGTCGTACGCCGGGAGGGCCTGCTCGGCCAGGCCGATGGTGCCGGCCCGGTCCACCGTGCCCTGATCGGGTGTGATCGTCCCGGCCAGGACGTGCAGCAAGGTGGTCTTGCCCCGGCCGTTCTCACCGACGATGGCCAGCCGGGAGCGGGCCGAGACGGTGACGCTGACCTCGGACAGCACGACCCGCCCGCCCCGCACCACCCGTACGCCGTCCGCCCGTACGTGCGCCCGGTGGCCTGCCGGCGGTTGGCCGGCGGAATACAACTCATTCACGATCATTTGTCTGCTCTTCGGCTCGTCATGGAGCCGGGCAGCACGATCACGCCGCCCGGCAGGACCCCAGGACGGCGGAACAGAGCTTGCTCAGAGAAAGCCGGTAAACCCTGCCGCCGTCAGCGGCGGAACCAGGGCTTCATCGAGACGGCGCACGAATACATGCTGCGAGGATACCGCTAACGACCTCGTCTCGTTGCCCTCGTTGATCAACGAGGGCGGGACCTCAGAGCTTGTCGATGGGGGCGTGCCGCAGCACCAACCAGAGGGTCTGGTCACCGAAGTCGATCTGGGCCCGGGCACCGGGGCCGTGCCCCTCCACGGTGACCACCCGCCCCAACCCGTACCGCTGGTGGTTGACCCGGTCCCCGGCGGCGACCTTCGGCCCCTGCGGCAGGTCGCTGGCGGTGGCCAGGCGGCTGCCGTCCACCCCGAGCTTGCGGGCCAACTGCACCGCCCGGGGGGTGCCCCCGGTGAAGGTGCCACGCCCGCCGGGGGTGCGCTCGGAGCGGCCACCCACCCCGCCGCCCCCGCCACCCCAGGAGGTGTACGTCCCTTCGGTCCGCTCCCAGCGGACCAGTTCCGGGGGCAGTTCCTCGACGAACCGGGAGGGGGGGTTGTAGGAGGGCTGCCCCCAGGCCGACCGGGTCACCGCCCGGGAGAGGTAGAGCCGCTGCCGGGCCCGGGTGATGCCGACGTACGCCAGCCGACGCTCCTCCTCCAGCTCCCGGGTGTCGCCGAGGGAGCGCAGGTGCGGGAAGACCCCGTCCTCCAGGCCGGTGAGGAAGACCACCGGGAACTCCAGGCCCTTGGCGGTGTGCAGGGTCATCAGGGTGACCACCCCCTGGTGGTCCGGATCGTCGGTCGGCACCTGGTCGGCGTCGGCGACCAGCGCCACCTGCTCCAGGAAGCCGGCCAGGGTGGCCCGCTCCCCCTCCTCGCCGGTCGCCTCGATCCGTTCGGTGTACTCCCGGGCGACGCTGACGAGTTCCTGAAGGTTGTCGACCCGCCCGACGTCCTGCGGGTCGAGGCTCTCCTCCAACTCGGTCAGGTATCCCGAGCGGGTCAGCACCGCCTCCAGCACCTCCTCCGGGGTGCCCTCGTCGGCCAACTCCCGGGCGGAGTCGAGCAGGGCCACGAAGTCGGCGATGCCGTTGGCCGCCCGGCTGGAGATGCCCGGGGCCTCCTTGGCCCGACGCAGGGCCGCACCGAAGGAGATCCGGTCGCGGGCGGCCAGCGCCTCCACACACGCCTCGGCGCGCTCGCCGATGCCCCGACGCGGGGTGTTGAGGACGCGGCGCAGGCTTACGGTGTCGTCGTCGTTGACCACGGCGCGCAGGTAGGCCAGGGCGTCCCGGACCTCCTTGCGCTCGTAGAAGCGCACCCCGCCGACGACCTTGTACGGCAGGCCGACCCGGATGAACACCTCCTCGAAGACCCGGGACTGGGCGTTGGTGCGGTAGAAGACCGCCACATCCCCCGGCCGGGCCTCGTCGGCGTCGACCAGCCGGTCGATCTCCCGGGCCACCCAGTCGGCCTCGGCGTGCTCGGTGTCGGCGACGTACGCCACGATCGGCTCGCCCTGGCCGGCGTCGCTCCACAGCCGCTTGGGTTTGCGGGAGGTGTTGCGGTCGATCACCGCGTTCGCGGCGTTCAGGATGGTCTGGGTGGAGCGGTAGTTCTGCTCCAGCAGGATGGTGCGGGCGTCGGCGAAGTCGCGCTCGAACTCCAGGATGTTGCGGATGGTCGCGCCCCGGAAGGCGTAGATCGACTGGTCGGCGTCACCGACCACGCACAGCTCGGCCGGTGCCAGCCCCTCGGTGCCGGAGACCAACTCCTTGATCAGCACGTACTGCGCGTGGTTGGTGTCCTGGTACTCGTCGACCAGGACGTGCCGGAACCGACGCCGGTAGCTCTCCGCGACGTGCGGGTGCGACTGGAGCAGGTGCACCGTCGTCATGATCAAGTCGTCGAAGTCGAGGGCGTGCGCCTCCCGCAGCCGCCGCTGATAGAGGGTGTACGCCTCGGCCAGCGCCCGCTCGTTGGGCCCGGAGGCCCGGGCGGCGAAGGTCTCCGGATCGACCAGTTCGTTCTTCAGGTTGGAGACCTGGGCGGCCAGCCCTCGGGCGGGGTAGCGCTTGGGGTCGAGATCCAGCTCCCGGGCGACCATCTGCATCAACCGACGGGAGTCGTCCGCGTCGTAGATCGAGAAGGTCGACTTCAGGCCGGCGTGCTCGTGCTCGGCGCGCAGAATCCGTACACAGGCCGAGTGGAAGGTGGAGACCCACATCAGTCGGGCGCGCGGACCGACCAGGGCGGCCACCCGCTCCTTCATCTCACCGGCGGCCTTGTTGGTGAAGGTGATCGCGATGATCTCGCCGGGGTGCACCTCCCGCGCGGCGAGCAGGTAGGCGATCCGGTGGGTGAGCACCCGGGTCTTGCCCGAACCGGCACCGGCGACGATCAGCAGCGGCGACCCGGCGTGGGTCACCGCCTCCCGTTGCGGACCGTTGAGGTCGGCCACGAGTTGCAACGGGTCGAGGCCGCTCGGCGCGGCCCGACGCGGCGGTTGCTCCGGCGGGGACACGGGGATGTCGAAGAGAGGATGCATCGCAGAGCGAGTCTATGCCGACCCCCGGACAGCCCCCGCCCGGCGGTGAAGGACGGGCCACGGTGAACCGCATCCTCGCAGGCTGCGCCGGTCGTTTTCTTGCATCCCCCGGGCCCGGGGGGGCATACTCGACGACGTGTTCGATCAGCGCTGCTACTTTTTTTACTACGGCACCGGGAGTCCGGCAGCCGTGGGTCGCGCCTGATCAATCAGACCTACGAAAGCCCCGGGCTCACGGAGCCCGGGGCTTTCATCGTCCCGGGATCCGGGTAGCGGGCACCAGACCTTGAGAGGTACCCGAAGATGTCAGACGTGATGGAGCAGAGTGGCGTCCCGGCCGGCGCCGGCCTTTCCGACCGCACCGGCGGTGCCGAGGCGACGGACGCGGTGAAGCCGGGCACCGGGACCACGGAGCCGATGGCCGCCGCCCGGATCGCCGAGATCCGGACCCGGATCGACGAGATCGACCGTACCCTCATCGAGCTGTGGCGGGAACGGTCCGCCCTGTCCCGCGAGGTGGGGGCCACCCGACTGGCCTCCGGCGGAACCCGGCTGGTGCTCTCCCGCGAGCAGGAGATCCTGGAGCGCTTCAACAGCGCCCTCGGCGCCGACGGCACCCAGCTCGCCCTGCTGCTCCTGCGCGCCGGCCGAGGACCGCTCTGACCGGCCTGCGGTGGGCAGCCCGACCGGCGGGCAGCTCCGACCCGGACGCCGGGTGGGCCGCTGCGCCGGAGACAGGAATCCGGGACGCCGGCCGTTGGTGACGGCCGACGCCCCGGATCACTGAGGAGGCACTACCTTTACCGCCGGTCCCATCCGGATGATCAGGGCCGGCGGCGTCTATGCGGCTACTCCGTAGCGTGCACCACGTCGCGTACCTCGGCGAAGTGGCAGGCGCTCGGGTGGCCGGACTTGTCCCGGACCTCCAGCAGCGGCTCCTGCTCGGCGCAGATGTCCTGCGCCTTCCAGCAGCGGGTCCGGAACCGGCAACCCGACGGCGGGTTGGCCGGGGAGGGCACATCGCCGGTCAGCACGATCTGGTCCCGCTGGCCCCGCAGCTTCGGGTCCGGCACGGGCACCGCCGACAGCAGCGCCTGGGTGTACGGATGGGTCGGCGTCTCGTAGATCTCGTCCTCGGTGCCGACCTCGACGATCTTGCCGAGGTACATCACCGCTACCCGGTCGGCGATGTGCCGGACCACCGACAGGTCGTGGGCGATGAAGATGTACGACAGACCCAGCTCGTTCTGGAGCTTCTCCAGCAGGTTGATCACCTGGGCCTGGATGGAGACGTCAAGCGCCGACACCGGCTCGTCACAGAGGATGATCTCCGGGTTGAGCGCCAGGGCCCGGGCGATGCCGATGCGCTGCCGCTGACCGCCGGAGAACTGGTGCGGGTACCGGTTGATGTGGTCGGGGTTGAGACCGACCAGCTCCAGCAGCTCCTGCACCTTCCGCCGCCGCTGCCCCTTGGGCACCACGTCCGGGTGCACCTCGAACGGCTCGCCGATGATGTCACCGACGGTCATCCGGGGGTTCAGCGAGGTGTACGGGTCCTGCATCACCAGCTGGATGTTGCGCCGGCCCCGCCGCCGCTCCTCGGCACCGACCTTGGCCATGTTCCGGCCCTGCACGAACAGGTCACCGGAGGTCGGCGTCTCCAACCCGACCAGCATCCGGGCCAGGGTCGACTTGCCGCAGCCGGACTCGCCGACGACCCCGAGGGTCTCCCCCCGGCGCAGTTGCAGGTTGACCCCGTCGACCGCCCGAACCGCACCGTACTGCTTCTTGAAGACGATCCCCTGGGTCAGCGGGAAGTGCTTCACCAGGTCGCGGGTCTCCAGCACGAAGTCACTCATCGCCCTTGACCTCCTTCCAGAAGTGGCAGGCCGACGTGCGGCTCGGCGTCACCTGGTACAGCGGCGGCGCCGGGTCCTGGCGGCAGACGTCCTGTGCGTACCGGCAGCGGGGGTTGAAGGCGCAGCCCGGCGGGATGTTGGTCAGCGCCGGGGGCAGGCCCTTGATGGCGCTGAGTTCCTGGCCCTTGAGGTCCAGGCGCGGGATCGACTCCAACAGACCCTTGGTGTACGGGTGGGCCGGGCTGGCGTAGATGTCGTCCACCCCGGCTTCCTCGATGACCCGACCGGCGTACATGACCGAGATCCGGTCCGCCACGTCGGCGACCACCCCCATGTCGTGGGTGATCAGCACCAGGGCCATGTTCCGCTCCTGCTGGAGCTCGGCCAGCAGGGCCATGATCTGGGCCTGGACGGTCACGTCCAACGCGGTGGTCGGCTCGTCGGCGATCAGCACCTCGGGGTCGAGTGCCAGCGCCATCGCGATCATCACGCGCTGGCGCATACCCCCGGAGAACTGGTGGGGGTAGTCGTTCACCCGCTGATTCGCCGCCGGGATCTTGACCAGGTCGAGCAGCTCGACCGCGCGGGCCTTGGCGTCCCGGCGGGACATGCCCCGGTGCTTACGGAACAGCTCGGCGAGCTGGAACCCGACCGTGAAGACCGGGTTCAGCGCGGAGAGGGCGTCCTGGAAGATCATCGCGATCCGGTTGGCCCGGACCCGGCGGCGCTGCGCCTCGGGCAGCTTCAGCAGGTCGACACCCCGGTAGAGGATCTCTCCACCGGTGACGAACCCGGGCGGGGTGTCCAGGATGCCCATGATCGCCTGAGCGGTCACGCTCTTGCCGCAGCCCGACTCGCCGAGGATCGCCCGGGTCTCGCCGGCCCGCACGTCGAAGCTCACTCCGTTGACCGCGTGGGCGATGCCGTTGCGGGTGCGGAACTCCACCTGCAGGTTCTTGACCTCCAGCGGCAGCGCGTTCGGGTCCAGACCCGGCAGCGCGTCCAACTTGACGTTCACATCAGTGCTCATGCCTCACCGGAACTTCGGGTCGAGGGCGTCACGCAGGGCGTCACCCATGAGGATGAAGGACAGCACCGTGCCGACCAGCAGGCCGCAGGGGAAGAGCAGCAGCCACGGATCCTCCAGGAAGTAGACCTGGTGGACCGAGATCATGATGCCCCACGACTGGGCCGGCGGCTGGAGCCCGACACCGAGGAAGGTCAGCGTGGCCTCCGCGGCGACGAACGAGCCGAGCACGATGGTCGCGTACACCAGCATCGGGGCGATCGCGTTCGGCAGGATGTGCCGGAACATCAACCGCGAGTTGCGGGCACCCACGGCCTTAGCCGCGTGTACGTAGTCCAGATCCTTCGCGGAGATCACGCTGCCCCGGATGATCCGGGCGATTGTCGGCCAGGCCAGCAGGAACAGCACCATGGTGATGGTCCAGATGTTCTGCCGCTTGATCACGGTCAGGAACACGATCGCGCCGAGCAGGAACGGCAGCGAGAAGAAGATGTCCATCACCCGGGAGATGATCGTGTCGACCCAGCCGCCGTAGTAGCCGGCCAGCAGACCGAGCAGGCCACCGACGATCACGATGGCGGAGGTCGCCATCACCGCGATCACCATCGAGGGCCGAGCGCCGTAGATGGCGTGCGAGTAGTAGTCGCAACCGAGGATGTCGTACCCGAAGGGGTGCTCCCAGCTAGGCCCGATGCGGGACCGGTCGGTGCTGCAGGCACGCGGATCCTGGCTGGTCCAGAGCCACGGGAAGGCCGCCATCGAGCCGACCACCAGGATGTAGAGGGAGGCGATCACGAAGACCGGGTCGCGGACCAGCTGCCGCCGGGCGTCCGCCCACAGGCTGGCACTGCGCTCCTTGCCACCACCGCCGGTAGTGGCCTCCGTCGTCGGGCCGTCACCCCCGACCGGCGCGCCACCGACGGCCGCACCCGCACTCGTCAGGTCACTCATGTCCACACCTCGTTTCGCTCCAGCCGGAGGCGGTCGGATGCCCCGCGGTCCGCATCGTCACCACGGTTCGGTCACTCATAGCGGATCCTCGGGTCGAGCACGGCGTACAGCAGGTCGACCAGCAGGTTGGCGATCAGGACGACAAGCACCAGCATGGTCACCACACCGACCACGACTGAAGATTCGCCGGTACGGGCGGAGAAGGTCACCAGTCGACCGATGCCGGGAACGTTGAAGATCGTTTCCGTGACGACCGCACCCGCCATCGCCGCACCGATGTCGACGCCGAGGAAGGTGATCACCGGAATCAGCGAGTTGCGCAGCGTGTGCACGCCGATGACCCGCTTGTTCGCCAGGCCCTTGGCCTTGGCGGTCCGGACGTAGTCGGCCCGGATGTTCTCCATGATGCTGGTCCGGGTCAGCCGGGCCGTGGTGGCCAGCGAGACTGCGCCGAGCACCATGCCGGGAATGATCAGGCTGGCGAACGGATAGTCGGCCTTGAAGCCGGGCGTGAAGACACCCGCGGAAATCACGTCGGGAATCCAGTCCTGGCCCCGCAGGACGTTGCCGAACTTGACCCCGACGAATTCCCGCACCACCACGCCGAGCACGAAGATCGGCACCGAGATGAGGAAGACCGTGCTGATCTTCACCATGTAGTCGATGAAACTGCCACCGCGCAGACCGGCAAGCACACCTGCTGCGATACCCACGACCGCCTCGAAGATGATCGCGATCACCAGCAGCTTGAGAGTGAACGGGATGGCGTCGGCCACCAGGTCCGTGACCTCACGCTGACGCAGGTTGATGCCGAAGTCGAAGCGGAAGAAGATGTTGCCCAGGCGGTCGAAGAAAAGACCCGGCTCGTAGCTGGTGCCCAGCCAGCCGTTGCCGTCTGCCGCCACGCGCCAGAGGCAGGGGTCACCCTTGCGGCTCAGGCATGGATCACCGTAACCGAGCCGCTCGGTGAGCGCGTCCAACTGGGCGGGGGAGGGGGTCCGGTCACCGAACATGGCCCGGACCGGGTTCCCGCTGAACTGGATGGCCAGCGAGGTGATGTAGTGAAGCAGGAACATGGTGCCCAGCACGGTGGGGATGAACTGGAGCAACCGTCGAATGACGTAGCGCCCCATCTCGGGGTCTCCTCTCGGCGCTGACGTGGCGGTAACGATCACCCTGGTGAGGTGACCGTTACCGCCACGTCGTATTACGGCTGGGTCAGGAGCCTGAAGCTCAGTTCTACTTCAGAGAGGTCGCTGCGTAGTCCGCGTCGGAAACGGCGTTCCAGACGAACTGGTCGACGTTCTCGCTGTAGAGGGCACCAACCTTGTTGAACCACATCGGGATGACCGGCAGGTCCTCACCGATCAGGTCCTCCGCCTTCTGGTAGGACGGGATCGCGGCCTGGATCGAGTCGGCCGAGTCACCCTCCTTCATCGCGGCGTCGAACGCGGGGTTGCTGTAGGTCGAGTTGTTGCTGCCCGAACCCGTGCCGTAGAGCGGGTAGAGGAAGGTCTCCATGAACGGGTAGTCCGGGCCCCAGCCGAGCCGGAATCCACCGGTGAACTTCTTCTGGTCCGCGGTCTCGAGGTACTCGGCGAACTGCAGGTTGACCTTCAGCTCGTAGTCGATGCCCAGGGCGTCCTTGATCTGGTCACCAACGGCCTGCAGCCACTGGTCGTGACCGGCACCGGCGTTGGCCCACAGGATCAGCTTCTCACCGGCCGGCCAGCCGCCAGCCTCGGCGAGCAGCTGCTTGGCCTTCTCGACGTCCTTGGTGCAGTACTTGCAGACGTCGGCGCGGGCACCCTCGAAGGTCGGGGCGACGAAGCCGGTGGCCGGGGTGAACCGGCCGTCGAAGACGGCGTCGATGATCGACTGGCGGTCGATCGACAGCGAGAGCGCCTGACGGATCCGCTTGTCCTTGAAGTTGTCCTGGTACAGCGGCATACCGACGTAGGTGAAGCTGTCACCCGGCTGCTCGTACATGCGGTCGTTGTAGGTGGCCTTGGCCTCCTTGTAACGGGCCGGCGGCACGGTGTACATCACGTCCAGCTCGCCGGCCTGGAAGGCGGCGTAACCGGCGTCGACGTCGGCGAAGATCTTGTACTCGATGCGGTCCGGCTTGCCGGGCTCACCCTTCCAGGTGTCGCTGCGAACCACGTTGATCGCAACGTTGTGCTGCCAGTTGCCGTCCATCTTGTACGGGCCGTTACCGATCGGCTTCTCGTTGCAGGCCGCGATGTCGGCGACGCACGCCTCGGCCATCGGGAAGAAGCCCGGGTAGCCGATGGTGGTCGGGAAGCCGGAGAACGGGGCCTCCAGCTCGACGGTGAAGGTCAGGTCGTCGACCTTCTTGAGGCCGGAGAGCTCCTTGGCCTTCGGCTCCGGGGCCTTCTGCGGGCCGTCGCCGTCCGGGTCCACGGACTGGACGTCCTTGATCCCGGCGATGCGCTTCATGAAGTAGCCGTTGTTCTGGGTGTTCGGGCTGTAGGCCGCGAAGTTCCAGGAACGGATGAAGGCGTCGGCGTTGACCGGCTCGCCGTTGTCGAAGGTGTAGCCGCTCTTGATCTTGATGGTCCAGAGCTTCTGGTCATCCGACTCGACCGACTCGGCCAGGTCCATCTCGACCGCGGAGGTCTGGGCGTTGTACTTCACCAGACCGCGGAAAAGCGAACGGATCACATACAGCGACGGCTCGTCGTCACCACCGGAGGGCGTCAGGAACGCCGGCTCCGCGTTGTAGACGCGCAACGTGCCGCCGGTCGAGCCGGCGTTGTCGTTGTCGTTGTCGCTACTGCCGCCGCAGGCGGTAGCCAACATGGCGGTGGCGGTCGCCGCGACCGCCACCTTCAGGAATTTCCCGCGCATGGGAGTGCCTCCTCAGGGCGCTCGGCTCACGAGGGGGTTGTGAGGTGCCTGCCACTGTGACACCCGATGCGCCCAAGCCGGAAGGCGTGTTATCAACCCGATACCCGCCCGGGACGGTGCCGACATCCACCTGGAGTCGAATTCGCGCCACCCCGGATGCATGGTATGACCTGCCCGTCAACGGGTTTTCACGCCCGAATGGACGATTGGCAGAGGGGCGTTGATGATCTCTGTGACGGCGAGAAATCAGAACGTGAATCCAGCCACTCGTAGCCAGATGCTACCCGAAAGTAGGAGTCAAGTTCCAGACGTGCAGACACGTTGATCATCCGGGTGATCGATTCGCCGACCCCGACGATCGGTTAGACCAGTCGGCGGTCCGCCGCCCATCGGGACAACTCGTACCGGTTGGACATCTGGAGCTTGCGCAACACGTTGGAAACATGGGTCTCCACCGTCTTGATCGAGATGAAGAGCTCCCGGGCGATCTCCTTGTACGCGTACCCCCGGGCCAGCAGTCGCAACACCTCGCGCTCGCGGTTGGTCAGCTGGTCCAGTTCGGGGTCCGCGACCGGGGCGTCCGGGCGGGCGGCGAAGGCGTCCAGCACGAAGCCGGCCAGCCGTGGGCTGAACACCGCGTCCCCGTCGGCCACCCGGCGGATCGCCGCGGCCAGCTCGTCCGGGGAGATGGTCTTGGTCACGTAGCCCCGGGCACCGGCCCGGATCAGCCCGATCACGTCCTCGGCGGCGTCGGAGACGCTGAGGGCCAGGAACCGCACCTGGGGATGGCTGCGCCGCATCGCCTCCAGCACCGCCCGGCCCCCACCGTCGGGCATGTGTACGTCCAGCAGCACGACATCGGGTCCGGTGGCGGCGATCCGGCTGACCGCCTCGGCCACCGTGCTCGCCTCGCCGACCACCTCCACGTGCGCGCCCAGCTCGGCGCGTACGCCGGCCCGGAACATCGCGTGGTCGTCGACCAGGAACACCCGCAGCCGCTCAGGGCGGGCCTCGGCCGCCTCGGCCGGTTGCCTCGACTGCTCAGCCATCATCTGGTCCTCTCCGCAGTGGCCGACTCCCGGGTGATCGGCAAGATCAGCCGGACCTCGGTCCCCTCCCCAGGCCGGGAGCGGATCTCCGCCCGGCCGCCGTGCCGCTTCATCCGTCCGATGATGGAACCTCGGACCCCGTGCCGGTGATCCTCCACGGTATCCGGATCGAACCCGGCACCCCGGTCCCGGACGAAGACGCTGACCTGGTCGGGTTCCACCTCGGCGTACAGCGAGACGGTCTGCACCCCGGCGTGCCGGGCGGCGTTCACCAGGGCCTCGCGGGCGGCGGCGACCAGCGCGCCGACCCGCTCGTCGGTCTCCCGGTCGCCGACCACCACCGCCTCGACGGTGATCGCGAAGGTGTCCTCGACCTCGGCCGCCGCCTGCTCCAGGGCGGCCGCGAACCGCTCCGTCGGTGATCCGGTGGGCTTGTAGAGCCAGTTGCGCAGGGATCGCTCCTGGCCCCGGGCCAGGCGCTGCACCATCTTGACGTCGCTGGCGTTGCGCTGGATCAACGCCAGGGTGTGCAGCACCTGGTCGTGCACCATGGCCGCCAACTCGGCCCGCTCCTGCTCACGGATGCGCCCCTCCCGCTCCGAGCGGAGCTGGTTCCAGGTCCGCCAGAGCACCGGGGCGGCCACCACTCCCACCCCGGCCAGCCCGACCAGCGCGAAGATGACCCCGTTGACGACCGCGTCCATGTTCTGCGCCGGGGAGTACACCGCGGCGACCCCGATGATGCCGACCGCCACCAGCACCCCGCCGCCGACGAAGCGCAGCACGAAGGCCCGCCGGTCGCTCTCCTCCACCACCGCGCTGAGCCAGGGCACCGGCATCGAGTCGCCCCACTGGCGCCGCCGCTCCGGCCCGGACTGGTGCCAGATCACCCCGGCGCCGACCGCGATGATCGCCACCAGCCAGCCCGCCGTACCGGCCGCGCCCACCGAGTCGAAGACCATCACCTGGATCAGCAGGACCCCGAGCCCGATCGCCACGAACGGCAACAGTTGGGCGATGTCTCGACGGGGTGGCACCGCGGTGTCACCGGGGCGCAGCGGGACCACGGCCCAGAAGGCGGCGTACAGCAGCAGACCCAGACCGCTGAGCCCTAGCAGCACCATGAAGGCGATCCGGACCCGCAGCACCGGGACCCCGAGGTGCTCGGCGATGCCGGCGGCCACCCCGGCGGCCATCCGGTTCTCCGGGGCGCGGTAGAGGCGGGGTGGCTGACTCACGGCACTGATCACGGGCTCCCTGGGCAGGATCTTTGCCGGATGCGGTCGGGCTCCGGCCCAGGTTGATCGTCACATGCAGAACGGCCGGCCGACCACGGGGAGGCCCCGGAGATTGGGTGGCGTCGGATCTCAGGGTGGGGTCAGGGTCGCCTCCTGAGGCGCTCGGGCCCCCGGCGTCGCAGGATCGAGATATGACCGACGACCCTGCGCAGCCGCACCGACCGGAGCCGACGGAAGCCGAGGCGACCTCGCCGACCCCGTCCGCATCCTCGGCCGCGCCCGCATCGCCGGGCTCGGCCGGGGACGACACGGCAGCGCCGGGCACCCACCAGATGCCCACCACGGCCTCCGAGGCCCCGACCGCACCCCTTTCGCCCGCACCCTCCGCCGGACCCGGGCCGACCAGCCCGCCACCGTACGACCCGAGCGCCGTCCCACCGCCCGGCGGCCGCTGGGGCGGTCCCCCGCACGACCCGACCGCCGTACCGCCTCCCGGTGGCGGCTGGGGCGGGCCGACCGCCAGCGCGCCCCCTCCCGCGGGTGGTGCCGGCGGGCCCTTCGGAGGGGCCGGCTTCACCTCCCGGTACGGGCTGGTCCGCCCCCGCGACGGCCGGTACCTGGCCGGGGTCTGCGCGGCCATCGGCCGAGCCACCAACACCGATCCGGTGCTCTGGCGGGTGCTGCTGGCGGTGCTCGGCTTCTTCGGTGGCGTCGGAATCCTGGTCTACGTAGCCGCCTGGTTGATCATCCCAGGCGAGGGGGACACCGCCTCCCCGGTCGAGTCGATGCTGGGCCGGGGCAGATCCAGCATGTCCCCGGTCACCGTGATCGTGCTCAGCATCCTGGTCGCGGTGGCCTTCGGCTACATCGTCACGGACGCGTTCCGGGCGGTGCTGCTCGGCGCGGCCATCCTGGTCGGTGGGGCGTTGCTGCTCAACCGTCAGCAACAGCGGCGGCAGCCCGCACCGGGCCCCTCGACCACCCCCCCGAATCCGCCACCGGCCTTCACCCCGCCGGTCAGCCACCCCACCCCGAACCCCTACCCGCCGCCGTACGCCGGCAGCCCGCAGACCACCGCCTACCCGCAGTACGCGACGGTCCCTCCCGCCCCACGACCGGAAGAACCCGCCGTGCATCCCTCCCCCGCGCCCCCCTGGTCGACGGCGAGCAACCCGCTGACCCAGCCCGCGGTGACCCCGCCGCCGACGTACCGTCCCCCCTTCGCCCCGCACGGCCCGTACGCGACGCGGACCATGCCCCCACCTCCCCCGCAGCCGAGGCCCAAGCCACCGAAGAAGCCTCGGGAACGCTCCGCCCTCGGCGCGGTGACCTTCTCGCTGATCTTCGTGGCGCTGGGTCTGGTGGGCGTACTCGATCTGCTGGACATCTTCCGGATCGGCGCCTCGGCCTACTTCGCGGCGGCGCTCACCGTGATCGGCCTGGGCCTGCTCGTGGGCGCCTGGTTCGGGCGGGCCCGCTGGCTGATCGCCCTGGGTCTGGTGACCGCAGCCGCCCTTGGGGTGGCCACCATCGCGGAGTCGTACGAGCGGGCCAATGGTCTCGGCGCCTCGGTCGTCTGGGCCCCGGCCAGCCACGACGATCTGGCCCTGCGGTACGAGCAGAGCTTCTCCGACGCCGTGCTGGACCTGCGGACGGTGGATTTCGACAAGCGGGCGACCGAGATCACCGTGGTCATCAACTTCGGTCAGGCCACCGTGCTGCTGCCCCCGAACGTGGACGTGACCGCGGTGACCGAGGTCACCGCCGGTGACGCGAACATCCTCGGTGACCAACGCGGCTGGTCCAGGGACGACCAGCGCCGGGAGGTCGTCGACCTGGGTCCAGACGGACCGGGCGGCGGCAAGCTCCGCCTCAACCTGCACGTCAACGCCGGACACATGGAGGTGACCCGATGAGGGCACACCGTACCGACCTGGTGTCGTTCGTCTTCGGGCTGCTCTTCCTGGCGCTCGCCGCGTGGTGGCTGCTCGCCCAGGTGCTCGGGCTGGTCCTGCCGCCGGTGGGCTGGTTCCTGGCCGGCGGGCTGATCCTGATCGGCCTGCTGGGTCTGCTCGGTGCCCTGCGCTCCACCAAACAGGCCGACCAACCGGAGCAGCCCGGCCAGACGGAGCAGCCCGGCCCGGCGGCCGAGGGGTACGGGGGGCCGCCGGCGGCGGCCGATCCGGATCTGCGCGGCGAGGAGGACCACACCCTGAACCTGACCGAGGAGGATCGGACCCTGCTGACCGGGGAGGACCGCACCCTCGATCTGATCGGCGAGGAGCCACCCGCGCCACAGCGGCGAGGCCCGGCTGCCTGACCATGCGGCAGCGGCGCCACGCCGCCTATGCTGGCCGGTGTGCTCCCGCCTTCCGGCCGGCCCACGTCGCGGGGCATCCCGCGCGGGTCACCGGTTCGCGCGGGCCGCTCGCGGCCGGGCCGATCGTGCCGCCGGGCGGTGATCTCGCGTCAGTCGCCTCTATCCCGTCAGGAGCCCGTTGCAGATGACCCAGTTCCCCGGCGTGCGTGCCGCCGGCCGGTCCGGCCCGGTCCGCCTCGGCGAGCGTGCCGCCCGCACCCTCGTCGCCGAGCTAGCCCGGATCAACGACCCCAAGGCCGCACTGCTGGTAGGTGCGGCGCCGGAGTCCGCGGTGCTGGCCGCGGCCATTGAAGCCCTGCTGCCTGGCGACACCCTGACCGTGGTGCCGGCCGAGTCGGTCAGCCCCGCGGCGCTGCGTGAGCACGTCACCGCCCAGGGGCGTTGGGTAGCCGACCGGGTCCGGGTGGTGGACAGCCTGGCCGAGGCCGAACCGGCCGCGGTGGTGGTGGCCGGAGAGGCCTTGGCCGGCACGGCCGAAGAGGCCCGCGCCACCATCGAGAGCCTGACCAAGTACCTGACCGACGGGGCGGTGCTCAGCGTGGCGACCGCGGTCGGGCGGACCGCCGGTGCGGCCACCGAGATGGAGCGCCAGGGTGCGCTGCACGGCGTCGGGGTCGACCTGGTGCTGCGCAATGCGGAGCCGGTACGGGTCTACCGACTCCGGTTCACCCCGGCGGACTCCGCCGCGGCGGAGCGGCTCGCCCCCGCCTACCGCCCGTCGAGCGTGCCGCTGACCCGGGGCATGCACATCGACTCCAACGGGGTGGCCGCCGCCGGCATCGCCCTGGGTCTGGCCGCCGTCACCCGGCTGACTCGGCCGAAGTCCAAGCTCTGGCTGGTTCCCGCGCTCGCCGCCGCGCCGGTGGCCGCCTTCTTCCGGGACCCGGAGCGGGAGGTGCCGGAGGACCCCTCGGCGGTGGTGGCCGCGGCCGACGGCAAGGTCCTGTCGGTGCAGCGGCTGCACGACGAACGCTTCGGCGACGGCGAGTTCCTGCGGATCGCGGTCTTCCTGTCCGTGCTCGACGTGCATGTCAACCGCTCCCCGGTGGCCGGCAAGGTGGTGGACTACTTCGTCGCCGACGGGGGCTTCGTCAACGCGATGAAGCCGGACGCGGAGCACAACGTGGCCGCGTACACCGTGCTGGACACCGTGCACGGCCCAGTCGTGGTGGCGCAGCGGACCGGTCTGATCGCCCGGCGGATCGTGCAGCGGGCACCGGTGGGCACCCTGCTGGCGCGGGGCGAGCGGTTCGGGCTGATCCGGTTCGGCTCCCGTACGGACGTCTACCTGCCGGTGGAGGCCGCGGACCCGGTGGTCGGGCCCGGCGACAAGGTGGTCGGCGGATCCACCGTCATCGCCCGCTGGCGCTGATCGGAGAGACGAGAAAGGGCGCCGCGGTCGACCGCGGCGCCCTTTTCGTCGGTACGGAGATCAGATGGTGCGGCGCTGGTGCAGCCAGAGCACCGGCCCGCTGATCAGGTAGCCGATCACGATCAGGCCGAAGGTCAGCCGGACGTCGATCAGGGCACCGATCACCGGAGCCAGCCAGACCCACGGCGGCAGTTTGACCAGCCGGGCGAGCTTGGCGTACGGGAAGCTGCTGACCATGGTGAAGGCGAGCAGGGCCACCCCGGCGATCTGCACCGCGCCGGGCACCGGCAGGCCGATCACCACCATCAGGGCGAGCACTGCCGCCGCCATCGTGGTGGGTACCCCGCTGAAGAAGCGGCCGTCCTGGGGCGAGACGTTGAACCGGGCCAGCCGGATCGCCGCGCAGGCCGCGACGAGGGCGGCGGCCACTCCGGCGGCCGCGGTCGGCACCTCACCGGCCAGCGAGGCGTAGACCACGACGGGCGCGGCCAGGCCGAAGGAGCACATGTCGGCCAGCGAGTCCATCTGGGCGCCGAAGGGGCTGGAGACGCCGAGCTTGCGGGCCAGCGCCCCGTCCAGGCCGTCGAAGGCGACACAGGCGATGAGCAGCAGGGCGGCGAGTCGTACGTTCCCGCCCATGGCGACGAAGATCGCGTTGATGCCCAGCACCAGGCTGGCCAGGGTGCAGGCGTTGACCAGGGCGAACTTCACCCGACGCGCCATTGTCCGCTCACCGGGCAGCAGCGCGCCCGGGACGGTTGTCGCCTCGCCCCCTGTCAGGGTCTCGACCGGGGCGGCCGGGGCGATCGCTTCGATCCGGGTCCGGTGGAACCGCTTCAGGCCGTAACGACGGCGGGGACGGTCCGAATACCGGGGCTCGGGCAGGGCATCGGCCGCGCCGTGCAGCTCGCCATCGCGGCGGCCGACGCGGACCAGCAGGACCTGACGGGCCAGGCTACCGCTGCGGCGCAGGGGGCCCGTCCAGTTTCGCCCTGCGGGACGCGGGCTGTCAGTAGTACGACGCCGGCGCCATGGGGCTCTCGGCACGCTTCCTCCATCACCGGATCAGCTGGCCGCCCGTACGGGGCGGGTGTCCGGCTGTCTCGTGCCGGACCTTTCTGGCCCGGCAGCCCATTTTGCGGAGTACACCATCGCATAGGCGAGTGGGGATTGGCGATAGCTGCCGGTCTCGCTCATATCTCCCCCAACCGCGCGAACCAGGCAGTTGTTCCTATCTAGGGCTTCATCGCCCGTTTTCCTTCCTCAGCCCTTCCTCCGACTGTACCGGAGATCGTCATCGGGGGCCGCCGAGCGGGCGCCGGGACCCCGGCGGCGCGACTCATCGGGCACCCGCCAGAGCCTCGGCGGCGATCTCCGTCAGCGGGAGTCCGCGCAGCTCGGAAGGGGTGAACCAGGCGGCGCGGGCGGTGGAGCCACCGGCCAGCTCGGTCACCGCCGGCTCGGTCGGGCGGTCGACCACCACCCGGTAGACGACCCGGATGCCGTGCCAGTCGATCGGGTATCCCTCCGGACCCAGCGCGGCGGGATTGTGCAGATTGTCCACCCCGATGAGCTCGCTCACTCGACCCAGTTGGCCGGATTCCTCCACCAGTTCCCGTAGCAGGGCGCTCACCGGCTGCTCACCATGATCCGTACCGCCACCCGGCAGGTGCCACCGTCCGGCCCCCGGATAGCCCTCCGCGATCAACGCCAGCAGCACCCGCCCGGCCGGGTCGGTCACCAACCCGTACGCCCCGAAGCGCTGCCGTCGGGCGGCCTGGGGTGCGGCGAAGGGCTCCTGTCGACGCAGCGCCCCGGAGGGCAGGGGTACGACCGGCAGGGCCAGCGCCTCGGCGGTGAACGGCAGCAGCGGCAACCCGGCCGCCTCCCGCGGCGTCAACCAGCGCGCCAGATCGGTAGTGCCGTCCCGTTCGGCGCGCAGCGTGCCACCCACGGCCGTCAGCTCGAACAGCACCCGATCGGTGTGCAGGGCGACCCCCAGGTCGGGGTACGGCACCACGTCGGCGACCACCGCCCGCAACCCGGCCACCTCGACGGCCAGTCCGGTCTCCTCGGCCACCTCGCGCAGTACCGCCTGCGCCGGGTGCTCGGCATGCTCCAGCCCACCGCCCGGCAGCGACCACACGCCTGGGAAGTCGGCCCGCTCGGAGCCCCGGACCAGCAGCACCCGCCCCTCGGGGTCGCGCAGCACGCCGTACGCCCCCACCCGCCGCATCTGCTCCACACCGACTCCCGCCCGCACGACCACCTCCGGCCGCCCGGCCGTCGTCGGTCATCTGCCGTCACCCGTCGTGACGTGCCCCGACAATAACTTCATGATCGTGTGGGCCGGGCGGGGAGTGGTGGGTCGGGTCAGGTCAGGCGGGCGGCCTGGACGGCTTCCGCGGTCACCTCGGTGAGACGGTCGGTGGGCAGGGCACCGAGTTCCTCGCGGGCGAACCAGCGAGCCTCACAGGTGGAGCCGCCGACGTCGGCGACCGTGGGGGGCGCCGGCTTGTCGACGACCACCCGGTAGAAGGCGCGTACCCCGTGCCAGTCGATCGGGTAGCCCTCCGGACCCAGGGAAGCCGCGTCCCGGTGACTGGCCACCCCCAGCAGCCCGACCAGGCGCCCGGTCTGCCCGGTCTCCTCGACCAGTTCCCGGATCAGGGCGGCACCCGGCTGCTCGCCGTAGTCCGTGCCGCCCCCCGGCAGATGCCAGCAACCCGCGCCCGGGTAGCCGTCCGAGACCCGGGTCAGCAGCACCCGGTCGTCCGGATCGGTGACCACCGCGTACGCGGCGAAGCGCTGCGCCCGGTGCAGACCGTCCGGGCCCGGTACGGCGTAGAAGGAGGGGAACTCCGGCGGCTCGTCGGGCACGATGTCCGCCGAGGAGGTCGGCAACCCCAGGGCCCGGGCGGTGAACGAGCGCAGGGGCAGCTGCCGGGCCTCCTCGCGGGTGAACCAGCGGGCCAGATCGGTCGGCCGGTCGACCCGGTCGGTCAGCGAACCACCCCGGACCGAGACCTGGTAGACCAGCCGGTCGGTGTGGATGGTGATGCCGCGTTCGGGCAGCGCCCGCATGTCGGCGAGGACGTCGTGAAGGCCGGCGACGGAGACCGACAGACCGGTCTCGGCGGCGGTCTCGCGCACGACGGTGTGCTTGGGATCCTCGCCGTGGTCGACCGCCCCGCCGGGCAGGGACCACGTACCAGGTGTGCCGGAGCGCTCGGAAGCACGGACCAGCAACACTCGGTCTACCGAATCAGTACAGACTGCATATGCCGCGATCCTGCGAAGCGGCTCCAGCATGGTGGTCACGGGGGGAAATTCTCCCTCCGGCCCGTTAAGGCTGCGGAAAAGAGTCGGATTCCTGACTGATTACTTACCCCTGAGGGGCAAGTCAGGGTATTGATCCGGGCGGTCACCGAGGTCGATGCGCCCCGAGGCGGGGACCGTGGAGGCATGACTTCCACACCCCAGGCCCCGTACAAGCAACTCCGCCGCCCGAAGACCGACCGGATGGTCGCCGGGGTGGCCAGCGGCCTAGGCCGCTACTTCGCGGTAGACCCGAACCTGGTCCGGGTCGTCTTCGCGGTCGCCACCCTGCTCACCGGCGGGATCGCCGCCCTGACGTACCCGATCATGTGGTTCCTGATGCCGGAGGAGCCGGTCAGCGCGCCGGCCTGGCCGCACCCGGCGGGCCCTGCGCCCCAGGGTCCAGCCGGTGGCCCGGCGTACCCTGCCGGACCGGCGGGTCCGCACCCGGCGTGGCCCTTCCCCGCCCCCGGCGCACCGGCGCCGCAGTCCGGCCCGGTGACCCCGACACCCCAGTCCGGGCCGGTGACGCCGGAGCCGCAGCCGCGGACCGCGCCTCAGCCGCCGGTGTGAGCCGGCCTCACTCCCACTCGATGGTGCCCGGCGGCTTGCTGGTCACGTCCAGGACCACCCGGTTCACCTCGGCTACCTCGTTGGTGATCCGGGTGGAGATCCGGGCGATGACGTCGTAGGGCAGCCGGGACCAGTCCGCCGTCATGGCGTCCTCGCTGGAGACCGGACGCAGCACCACGGGGTGACCGTAGGTACGCCCGTCGCCCTGCACCCCCACACTGCGGACATCGGCCAGCAGCACCACCGGGAACTGCCACACGTCCCGGTCCAGGCCGGCGGCGCTCAGCTCCTGCCGGGCGATGAAGTCGGCCCGGCGTAGCACGTCCAGGCGCTCCTGGTCGACCGCGCCGATGATCCGGATGGCCAGGCCGGGGCCCGGGAAGGGGTGCCGCCAGACCATCGCCTCGGGCAGGCCGAGTTGCAGACCGAGGGCACGGACCTCGTCCTTGAACAGCGTGCGCAGCGGCTCTACCAGGGCGAACTTCAGGTCCTCCGGCAGCCCGCCGACGTTGTGGTGGCTCTTGATGTTGGCGGTGCCGGTGCCGCCGCCGGACTCGACCACGTCCGGGTAGAGGGTGCCCTGCACCAGGAACTCGACGTCACCGTGCGAGGCGATCTCCCGGGCGGCGGCCTCGAAGACCCGGATGAACTCCCGGCCGATGATCTTGCGCTTCTGCTCCGGGTCGGTCACCCCGGCCAGTGCGCCGAGGAACCGGTCGGCCGCGTCGACCACCTTCAGCTTGATGCCGGTGGCCGCCACGTAGTCCTTCTCCACCTGCTCGGCCTCACCGGCCCGCAGCAGACCGTGGTCGACGAAGACGCAGGTGAGCTGGTCGCCGACGGCCCGGTGCACCAGGGCGGCGGCGACTGCGGAGTCCACCCCGCCGCTGAGGCCGCAGATGACCTCCTTGTCACCGACCTGGGCGCGGATCCGGGCCACCTGCTCGTCGATGATGTTCTCCGGGGTCCAGGTGGGCTCGATCCCGGCGATCTCGTACAGGAAGCGGGTCAGCATCTCCTGCCCGTACGCGGTGTGCCCCACCTCGGGGTGGAACTGCACACCGGCCCGACGCCCGGCCAGATCCTCGAAGGCGGCGACCGGCGCACCGGCAGACTCGGCGGTCACCGTGAAGCCCTCCGGGGCCTCGGTGACACAGTCGCCGTGGCTCATCCAGACCGGCAGGTCGGCCGGCAGGTCGCGGAGCAGCACCCCCGGGTCGAGCAGGCGGGGACGCAGCGGGGTGCCGCCGTACTCCCGGTTGCCGGTGCGCGCCACCGTGCCGCCCAGGGCCCGGGCCATCGCCTGGAAGCCGTAGCAGATGCCGAAGACCGGCACCCCCGCCGTGAACAGCCCGCTGTCGACCTGCGGGGCCTCGGGCGCGTAGACGCTGGCCGGGCCGCCGGACAGGATGATCGCGGCCGGGTCCTTGGCCAGCATCTCGGCCACCGGCATGGAGTGCGGCACGATCTCGGAGTAGACCTTGGCCTCACGCACCCGACGGGCGATCAGCTGGGCGTACTGGGCACCGAAGTCGACCACCAGGACAGGACGCGGCAGGCTCATGTGCAGCAAGCCTACCCACCGTCACCCCCTCCCCCACCCCCACCCCACCTTCCGCTCACTCCCCGCCCTCACCCGCTCCCCGCCCCGCCCTCGCCCCACCCTCGCCCCGCTGATCTTGCACTTTTCGTCGGGGCGAAAGGTGTATAAGCCGCGTATCAGCGACCAAAAGTGCAAGATCTGCGCGGAGATCAAGGGGCGCGGGGCCAGGGGGTGCGGGAGGGTGCGGGGGTCAGGGGGTGGGGGGTAGGGGGCGGTAGGGGGCGCCTAGTGGGGGGCGGGGGTCGGGGGTGTTCTTGGGGGGCCAGAGGGACATGGCGCGTTCGGCCTGGGCGGTGATGGTGAGGGAGGGGTTGACGCCCAGGTTGGCGGAGACGGCGGCGCCGTCGACGACATGCAGGCCGGGGTGGCCGTAGACCCGGTGGTACGGGTCGATGACCCCCTCCTGGGGGGTGGCGCCGATCACCGCCCCGCCGAGGATGTGGGCGGTCATCGGGATGTCGAAGGGCTCGGTAAGCGCACCGCCGGGGGTACCCCCGATCTCCTCGGCCAGCAGTCGGGCCGCCCGGTTGCCGACCGGGATCCAGGTCGGGTTGGGCTCGCCGTGGCCGGGGGCGGCGACCAGGCGGGGACCCCACAGGCCGCGCCGCAGCCGGGTGGTCAGTGAGTTGTCGGCCGACTGCATCACCAGGGCGATCACCGTACGGGTGGACCAGTTCCGCACCGACAGGGTCCGGGCGGTCTGCCCGGGGTGCCGCAGCAGTTGACCCAGCCAGCGGCGTACCCGGTGTGGCCCGCCGTCGACCAGCAGGGACTGAAGCAGGCCCATCGCGTTGGAGCCCCGGCCGTAGCGGACCGGCTCGATGTGGGTCTGTGGGTCGGGGTGGAAGGAGCTGGTGATGGCCACCCCCTCGGTGTAGTCGACTCCGCTGGCGCGGGCCTGGCGTTGGGACACCGAGGCGCCGAGGATGGCCTCCGAGTTGGTACGGGTCAACTCCCCCAGCCGAGGCGACAGCCGGGGCAGGGCGCCCCGCTCCCGCATCTCGTGCAGCAGGCGTTGGGTGCCCAGGGCACCGGCGGCGAAGATCACCTGGTCGGCGTGGATCACTTGCCGACGCTTGCGCAGCCAGGCGCCGGTGCGTTCGGTGTGCACCGCGTACCCGTCGCCGGAAGGGCGCACGGCGGTCACCGTGGTCAGCGGGTGCACCTGGACCCCGAGCCGTTCGGCCAGCCACAGGTAGTTCTTGACCAGGGTGTTCTTCGCACCGTACCGGCAGCCGGTCATGCAGCCACCACAGTTGGTGCAGCCGGTACGCTCCGGCCCGGCACCCCCGAAGTAGGGGTCGGCGACCCGCTCCCCGGGCCGCCCGATGTACACCCCGACCGGGGTGGGGTGGAAGGTGTCCCCCACCCCCATCCGGTCGGCCACCCGCCGCATCGCCCGGTCCGCGGGGGTGACGAAGGGGTACGTGGTGACCCCGAGCATCCGTTTCGCCTGCGCGAAGTGCGGGGCCAGTTCGGCCCGCCAGTCGGTGATGTCCCGCCACTGGGGGTCGTCGTAGAAGGCGTCCAGGGGTTCGTACAGGGTGTTGGCGTACACCAGCGAACCGCCGCCGACCCCGGACCCGGACAGCACCAGCACCCCGCCCCCGGCGCGGCGGTCGGCCGCCCGCAGCAGGGTGAGCCGTTGCAGGCCGAAGCAGCCCAGTTTCGGGGCCCAGAGAAACCTGCGCAGTTGCCAGGAGGTCTTCGGGAACTCGTCGTCGGCGAACCGGCGGCCCGCCTCCAGGACCCCGACCGTGTAGCCCTTCTCGGCCAGCCGAAGCGCGGCGACGCTACCACCGAAGCCCGACCCGATGACGACCACGTCGTACCGCATACGGGCATCATTACTCTCGGGTAGCTCTCGCGCCAGCAGCAATGTGGGCGGCATCATGCTGCCCAGCCAGATCGGCAGGCCCGGCGGGCGTGGGTCACGGCTGGATCGAGGCCGGGCCGGCTGCGCCGATTCGAAGGCAACCCTGAGCCCACCTCACGGCGTTGGATCGACAGTTGTTCAAAAGGAGGCGGGGGAGATGGGGCTCGGAGACGACCGGAGACGGCTGACCCTGGTGCTGGCCGCTCTGGTCACGGTGGCGGTGGTGGCCGTCGGTGCGGTGGTCATCACCCGGACCGTCGGCACCGACCGGAGCACACCGACCGCCGCGCCGTCCGGCTCCGGGTCGCCCGAGGTGCCACCTAGCCCGAGCCCGAGCGCCCCGCCGCCGGGCGCCGACATCACCGGCCCGCTCAACCTGCTGCTGGTCGGCATCGACACCCGGGTCAGCGTGCCGGGTTGGGAGCCGCACGCCGACGCGGTGCTAGTCCTGCACGTACCGGCGGGGTTGTCCCGGGCGTACCTCTTCTCCCTCCCCCGCGACCTGGTGGTGGACATCCCGGCCTTCGAGCCGGCGGGCTACCGGGGCGGGCGGACGAAGCTGACCAACGCGATGAGTTACGGCAGTCGGGTCCCGGACCGGCCGAAGGAACCCGACCCCGCCCAGGGGTACGAGTTGCTCAGCCAGGTGGTCAGCGAGTACACCGGGTTGCGCCTGGATGCCGGGGCGGTGCTCACCTTCGGCGGGTTCGACAAGTTGGTGGACAGCCTCGGCGGGGTCGACATCACCGTCGAGCAGCGGGTGGTCTCGCGGCATCGTCAGCCGGACGGCAAGCACCGCTCCCCCGGCCCCGGGGTGGGCGGGTACGTGGGGCCGCGGATGGTCTACGAGCCCGGGGACCGGCACCTCAACGGCTGGCAGGCGCTGGACTACGCCCGCCAGCGTTACCTGCCCGGTGGTGACTACACCCGGCAACGCCACCAGCAGCAGTTGATCCGGTCGCTGGTCGGCAAGATCCTCGACACCGACCTGGCCCGGCAACCGGAGCAGGTCGAACAGGTGGTGACGGCCCTCGGCGAGATGCTGCTCTATGTCGGGGGGCGGCGGATCGTGGAGTTCGCGTACGCCCTGGGTGGGTTGTCTCCCGAGGCGCTGACCCTGGTCACCCTGCCCGGGGCGGCGGTCGGTCGGGGCAACGCCTACCGGGGCGAGGAACTGACCGCTACCGGCCGTCGATTCCTCACCGAGTTGCGGGCCGGCCGGGTCGACGAGTTCCTCGCCGAGCACCCGAAGCTGGTGGTGCCCCGATAGCCGGTCAGGGCGGGGCGGCGGGTCAGGGCAGTGGCGGTGGGGTGGTTCCGGACAACCAGGCGTCGAAGAACGAGCCCAACTGACGCCCGGAGATCCGCTCGGCCAGGGCGATGAAGTCCTGAGTGGTGGCGGTGCGGTCCCGCCGCTCACTGGTCCAGGTCCGCAGGATCTGGAAGAAGACCTCGTCACCGACGGTACGCCGAAGCGCGTGCACGACCACCGGACCCCGCCGGTAGACGGCGGTGCTGAACATCTGGTCCAGGCCGGGATCCAGGGCCGGTTGGGACCAGTTCGTCCATTCGTACTGCTGCTCGAAGGCGCGCTGGGCGCTGGGCCCGCCGTCGTGTTCGGTCCAGAGCCACTCGGCGTAGCTGGCGAAGCCCTCGTTGAGCCAGATGTCGCTCCACCGGTTCAGGGCCACACTGTTGCCGAACCACTGGTGGGCCACCTCGTGGACGACCACGGTGTAGTTGGGTTGGCCGCTGCGGAAGAAGCCCGGCCCGTAGACCGGCCGGGACTGGGTCTCCAGCGCGTACCCGATCCTCGGGTCGGCCACCGCCACCCCGCCGTACGACTCGAAGGGGTACGGCCCGAAGAGATCGGCCAGGAAGTCGGCGATCTCCCCGGTACGCGACAGGGTCCGGGCCTGCGGACCGGTGGCCGGCACAGCGGCGGGTACGGCGGTGACCATCGGCTTGCCGTCGTGGGTGGCGACATTCAGCCGGTAGTCGCCGATCACCAGAGTGGTCAGGTAGCTGGCCATCGGTGACCGTTCCGCCCAGCGCCAGGTCGTCCACCCGTCGGCCGTGGTCCGCTCCCCCGGTACCCCGTTGCTCAGCGCGGCCAGCCCCTGGGGAACGGTCACCTCGATGTCGTAGGTCGCCTTGTCGGAGGGGTGGTCGTTGACCGGAAACCAGGTCGCCGCCGAGTGCGGCTGCCCCAGGGCGATCGCCCCGTCGTCGGTGTGGTGGAAGCCGCTGCCGCCCAGCACCCCGTCCGTGACCGCCTGGGGTACCCCGGCGTAGCCCACCTCGACGGTGAAGCGGCCGAGGTTCTTCAGCTTCCGGCTCGGGGTGACGATCAACTCCCCGTCGTCCTGCCGGTACTCGGCCGGGTCACCGTCCACAGTGACCTTGTCGGCCTGAAGACCGGTCAGGTCCAGATTGAACCGGGACAGGTTCTGGGTGGCGGTCGCCGTGACGACGGCCACCCCGGTCAGTCGGTCCTCGGCCGGGTCGTAGCGCACCTTCAGCCGGTAGTGCTCCACGTCGTAGCCGCCGTTGCCGCTGCCCGGCGCGTACGGATCGGCCAGGTCCACACTGCCCGGCCGGAACCCGTCGTCACTGTCCCCGGTGCAACCGACCAGGACAACGGCAGCCATCACCGCAGCCGCCGCCGTCCGCACCCCCCGCCCAACCACCCGATTCAACCCGGTCACTCGCCGAGCCTACCGTCGCCAGCCACGCCGATCATGCACTTACGGTCACGGCGAACCATCACGAACCACCACGAACCGGCGACCAGAAGTGCATGATCGACGGGGCGCGGGGGCGCGGGGGCGCGGGGGCTCGGGGAGGGGGCGCGGGGTGGGGTGGGGTTTAGCGGTCCAGGACCAGGCCTACTTTTTGGAATTCCTTGAGGTCGCGGTAGCCGCACTTGGCCATGGCTCGGCGGAGGCCGCCGAAGAGGTTGAGTTGGCCGTCGGGCTCGTCGGCCGGGCCGAAGAGGAGACGTTCCATCGAGCCGATGGAACCACCGGCGGTCTCGAAGGCGCCCCGGGGCAGGGAGGGGTGGCTGGCCGCCGAGTGCCACCAGGCACCGCCGGCCGGGGCCTCGTCGCAGAGCGACAGGGGCTCGCCGAGCATCACCGCGTCCGCCCCGCAGCCGAGGGCCTTGGCGATGTCCCCGGAGGTACGGATGTCCCCGTCGGCGATCAGGTGCACGTACCGGCCGCCGGTCTCGTCCAGGTAGTCCCGCCGGGCGGCGGCGGCGTCGGCGATGGCGGTCGCCATCGGCACCCGAATGCCGAGCACCGACTCGGTGGTGGACCACTCGTCGCCACCGATGCCGATGATCACACCGGCCGCGCCGGTACGCATCAGGTGCAGGGCGGTCTTGTAGTCCGTGCAGCCGCCGACGATGACCGGCAGGTCCAGGTCGGCGATGAACTCCTTGAGGTTCAGCGGCTCGTCCGTGGTCGAGACATGCTCGGCCGAGACGATGGTGCCCTGGATGACCAGGATGTCCACCCCGGCGTCGAGGATGACCGGAGCCAGGGCCAGGGTGTGCTGCGGGGAGACCCGGACCGCCACCGTGCCGCCGCCGGCACGCAGCTCCCGAACCCGCTCGGTGATCAGATCGGGCCGGATCGGCTCGGCGTACACCTCCTGGAGCCGCTTGGTGGCGCGGGCGTCCTCGTCCAGGCCGGCCAGCTCCTCCAGCACCTTGCTGGGGTTCTCGTACCGGGTCCACAGCCCCTCGACGTTGAGCACCCCGAGGCCACCGAGCTGACCCAGGCGTACCGCCGAGGCCGGGCTCATGGTCGCGTCCGAGGGGTGCCCCACGCAGGGGATGCCGAACTGGTACGCGTCCAACTGCCAGCCGGTGGAGACGTCGTCCACGTCCCGGGTACGACGGCTCGGCACGATGGCGATGTCGTCAAGGTGGTAGCCGCGCTGCGCGGTCTTGCCCATCCCGATCTCGACCACGTCACGCATGGGGGCTCCAGTTTTCAACGAAAGGGGTGTCAGCGGGTGTGGTAGTTCGGTGCCTCGACGGTCATCTGGATGTCGTGCGGGTGGCTCTCCTTGAGCCCGGCCGCGGTGATCCGGATCAACTGGCCACGCTGGTGCAGCTCGCTGATGCTCTCCGCGCCCGCGTACCCCATCGCCAGCCGCAGCCCACCGACCAGCTGGTGGGCCATCCGGGACAGCGGCCCACGGTAGGGCACCTGGCCCTCGACACCCTCCGGGACCAGCTTCTCGTCGCTGGTCACGTCCTGCTGGAAGTAGCGGTCCTTGGAGTACGACTTGGCCTGCCCACGCGACTGCATCGCGCCGAGCGAACCCATCCCCCGGTACGCCTTGAACTGCTTGCCGTTGACGAAGATCAGCTCACCGGGGCTCTCCTCGCAGCCGGCCAGCAGGCTGCCGAGCATCACCGTGTCGGCCCCGGCGACCAGGGCCTTGGCGATGTCGCCGGAGTACTGGATGCCACCGTCGCCGATCACCGGCACCCCGGCCGGACGGGCCGCCCGGGCGGCCTCCATGATCGCGGTGATCTGCGGCACCCCGACACCGGCCACGATCCGGGTGGTGCAGATGGCACCCGGACCCACGCCCACCTTCACCCCGTCGGCGCCGGCGTCCACGAGGGCCTTGGCCCCGGAGTAGGTGGCCACGTTGCCGCCGACGATGTCGATGGCCACGTCCTTCTTCAGCCGGGCGACCATCTCCAGCACGGCCCGCTGGTGGCCGTGGGCGGTGTCCACGATCAGCACGTCGACCCCGGCATCGACGAGCGCCCGGGCCCGCTTGTAGGCGTCCTCGCCGACCCCGATCGCCGCGGCCACCCGCAGTCGGCCGGCGTCGTCCTTGGTGGCGTTCGGGTACTGCTCGCTCTTGGTGAAGTCCTTGACGGTGATCAGCCCGCGCAGCTTGCCGGCCCCGTCGACGATCGGCAGCTTCTCGACCTTGTGCTGGCGCAGCAGGCCCAGGGCCTCGTCCTTGCTGACCCCTACCGGGGCGGTGACCAGGGGGGACCGGGTCATGATGTCGCGGACCGGGGTGGCCGGGTCGGAGACGAACCGCATGTCGCGGTTGGTGACGATGCCGACGAGTTGCCCCTCGGCGTCCACCACCGGGACCCCGGAGATCCGGTAACGCCCGCAGAGCTGGTCCACCTCACGCAGGGTGTCGTCCGGGCTGGCGGTCACCGGGTTGGTGATCATGCCCGACTCGGAGCGCTTCACCAGGTCGACCTGGAGCGCCTGATCCTCCACGGAGAGGTTGCGGTGCAGCACACCGATGCCGCCCTGGCGGGCCATCGCGATCGCCATCCGGGCCTCGGTCACCGTGTCCATCGCGCTGGACAGCAGCGGGATGGAGAGGGTGACGTTGCGGGTCAGCCGGGTGACCGTGTTCACCCGGCTGGGCACCACGTCCGACTCGCCGGGCTGCAGCAGCACGTCGTCGAAGGTCAGCCCCAAGGGCACCACCCGGGCCGAGCCCGCGGGCAGCTCGGGCAGATGGCCGCCCAGCTCGCCAGCATCGGCGCTGGCGGAAAGGTGGGTCTGGGGCGAAATCTCCACGATTGCTCTCCTGAGCTGCTCGAACGGGCTGCAGTGAGGTGGCTTGGCGGCACCGGCTACTGCCGGGCAGGAAGGCGTCGCCCCCATCGTACCTAGTGGCTCCGGTGGCACCCGCGTCTGGCGGTCCACCCGGCGAGGCAACGCCTTCAGCCTGGCTTGCGCGAAGGGGGACGGGCATCGGCGGGTGCTTAGGTCTACGGTGAGGGGGTGCAAGACGAGCCCATCGACCCCTTCACCGGTGATCCCGCCGATCCGGCAGCCGGGTTGGACGACCCTGACCGCGACTCCGCGATCGACCCGCTGACCGACGTCGAACGCCAGGACGTGCTGGAAGACCTCGCCGATCTGGAGATCTACCAGGCACTGCTCGCGCCGATCGGGGTACGCGGACTCGTCATCGAGTGCGAGGACTGCCGGGAGCCGCACTACTTCGACTGGGACCTGCTGCGGGGCAACCTGCGGCACCTGCTCAGCTCCGGGCGGCCCCGGGTGCACGAACCGGCCTTCGACCCCGATCCGGACCACTACGTCACCTGGGACTACGCGCGCGGCTACGCCGACGGGGTGCACGACACCCTGAGCGAGGGCACCGAGGACGAAGCCACCTCCCGAGACTGACCAGCCCACCGCGCGTCCCCCGCCGTACACCCGGCCGCCGCATGGCCGCCCGGAAGGCAAAAGCCCGACCGGCGTACGCCCGGCTTGCCGCCTCATGCCCGGCGGACCGGATGCGGGTCGGGGCGGTGGGGTGGGCGTCAGGCCACCAGGCCGGCTCGGAAGCCGGCGGCCACCGCGTGGGCCCGGTCCCGGGCTCCGAGCTTGCGGAACAGCCGTCGGGCGTGGGTCTTCACGGTGTCCTCGGAGACGAACAACTCCCGGCCGATCTCGGCATTGCTCTTGCCCTCGGCCATGCCCAGCAGCACCTGCAACTCGCGTTCGGTGAGCCCGACCGTGGACCGGTCGGCGCGGGGCGGCCGGGCGACCGGGCCCGCCTCGGCCGCGGCCTCCGGCTCGGCCGGGTCCTCGCCCCGCTGCACCGGCACCATCGACGGGCCACCGGCCGGGTCCGTGGCCGGCCAGGTCGGGGAACTCTCCCCGGCGGGCCGACCGTTGGATGCCGGCCGAGGGCTGCCCACCGTGGCGGTGTCCCGGGCGGGGTCGGCTATCCGGTGCCGGTTGGCCCGGCCGGGGGCGGCCAACAGCAGCAGGGCCTTGGCGACCGCACTGGTCAGGTCGTGGTCGACGCCCTGGATCAGGCCGCGTGCTCCAGCGTGGATGGTCGCTGCGGCGGCCTCGGACTCCTCCATGCCGAGCAGCAGTACGGCGGCCTGCGGCGCGCGGGCCAGCACCCGCCGCACGAAACCGGCGCTGTCCGGTCGGGTCAGGGCGGTGTCGGCGAGCACCACGTCGGCGGGACGCTCGGCCAGCCGCAGCATCACCTCGGGGTCGGAGACGGCCGTCCGGACAGCACCGGACAATCCCAGCCGCGCCGCTGCGGAAGTCAAATGCTGTGCAGCGAGCGGCGTCCGAACGCACACAAGAACGGTACGCACAACGATCTCCTCTCCGCAGACGAGCAGACCATGACCGGGCAGCCTCGGGAGGAGGTTCCGGGCAATCCTCCCAACTTTTCCGACAGATAGGTCATTTGCCCCAAGTCGCCGAAGCTTTTTGATCACAGGACGTGTGAGCCGAGGACGGTGGGGGTACCGGGGGCTCAAGGCCGGGAACGGTGCCCTGCGCGGCCCGCCACCCGGACAAGCCGGCCAACAAGCATCTCGCGGTGCCGCGCGAGAGGAGGGGTGCTGATGTCGAACGTACGTAGACTTCCCGGACCCATCGTCGACCTGTGGGACTGGCAACGGCTGGGCGCCTGCCGTGGCCGGGACAGTGCGCAGTTCTTCCACCCCGACGGCGAGCGGGGCTCGTCGCGGCTGCGCCGGGAGTCGGGCGCCAAGGCCGTCTGCCGCGCCTGCCCGGTACGGGCCGAGTGCGCCGCGCACGCCCTGACCGTGCGGGAGCCGTACGGGGTGTGGGGCGGCTTCAGCGAATCCGAGCGGCTGCGGCTGCTCGCGGTCGGCTGGGAGGATCTCGCCGACCGCCGACAGACCCGGGTGGACGTGGCCCGGCTGGAGGCCCGGCTGGGCAGCAGCCACCGGTCCACCCTCCCCACCCAACGCAACGTCGCCTGATCCACCCCATAGCCACCGCTGCCGCGCCCCTGTCCAGGGGCGCGGCAGCGTGTTTGCAGCACCATGGATCTCCCCGCGCCCGAACTGGTCTGGG
The DNA here is from genome assembly GCF_043198155.1 of Micromonospora sp. NPDC048871. Classification (NCBI taxonomy): domain Bacteria; kingdom Bacillati; phylum Actinomycetota; class Actinomycetes; order Micromonosporales; family Micromonosporaceae; genus Micromonospora; species Micromonospora sp. NPDC048871. The sequence continues at coordinate 85,715 of NZ_JBICUM010000009.1, forward strand.
CGGGGTTCGATGAGATCACCCGCTCGGTACGGGCGTCGCGGAAGGCGAAGGCCCCCGCAGTACGGGCGTCACGCGGTACGGCGGGTGCTCCGGGGGAGCGGCGCACCCGCCGTACCGTTTCGTGGACGGCTCAGAAGCCCGGACCGTGCTGGTGGCTGTGGCCGTGCCCATGGCCGTGACCCGCGGCGGCGGCCTCCGGCTCCTTGGGCTTCTCGACCACGAGGCTCTCCGTGGTCAGCAGCAGGCCGGCGATCGAGGCGGCGTTGGTGACCGCGTTGCGGGTCACCTTGACCGGGTCGATGATGCCGGAGGCGGTCAGGTCCACGTAGTCGCCGATGGCGGCGTCGAGGCCGTGGCCCCACTTGCCCTCGGTGACCTTCTGCACCACGACGTACCCGTCGTGCCCGGCGTTCTGCGCGATCCAGCGCAGCGGCTCGACCAGCGCCTTGCGCACGATCGACACGCCGACCTTCTCGTCACCGGTGAAGCCGAGGTCGTCGTCGAGCACCGGCAGGATCTGGGCCAGGGCGGCGCCACCACCGGGCACCGTACCCTCCTCGACCGCGGCCTTGGTCGCGGCGATGGCGTCCTCGATGCGGTGCTTGCGCTCCTTCATCTCGACCTCGGTGGCCGCGCCGACCTTGACCACGGCGATGCCGCCGGAGAGCTTGGCCAGCCGCTCGGCCAGCTTCTCCCGGTCCCAGTCGGAGTCCGAAGCCTCGATCTCCTTGCGGATCTGGGCGACCCGGTCGGCGACCTCGCTGGCCTGCCCGCCACCGTCGACGACGGTGGTGTTCTCCTTGTCGACCACGATGCGCCGGGCGGTGCCGAGCACCTCCAGGCCGACCTGGTCGAGCTTGTAGCCCAGCTCGGGGGCGACCAGCTCGGCGCCGGTGAGGATCGCCATGTCCTGGAGCATCGCCTTGCGGCGGTCACCGAAGCCGGGGGCCTTGACCGCGCAGACCTTGAGGGTCTTGCGGATCGAGTTGACCACCAGGGTGGACAGCGCCTGACCCTCGACGTCCTCGGCGATGATCAGCAGCGGCTTGTTGTTCTGGAGGACCTTCTCCAGCAGCGGCAGCAGCTCCTCGATCGCCGAGATCTTCTGCGTGGTGATCAGGATGTACGCGTCCTCCAGGACGGACTCCTGCGCCTCCGCGTCGGTGACGAAGTTCGGCGAGATGAAGCCCTTGTCGAACTGGAGTCCCTCGGTGACCTCCAGCTCGGTGTGCAGGGCGGAGCCCTCCTCGACGGTGATCACACCGTCCCGGCCGACCCTCTCCATCGCCTCGGCGATCAGCTCGCCGATGGTGGCGTCCTGGGCCGAGATCGTCGCGACGTGGGCGACGGACTTCTTGTCGGAGACCTCCACGGCCTTGCCGAGCAGGGCCTCGGAGACCTTGGCCGCGGCGGCGTCGATGCCCCGCTTGAGACCGGCCGGGTTGGCACCCGCGGTCACGTTGCGCAGGCCCTCACGGACCATCGCCTGGGCCAGCACGGTGGCGGTGGTGGTCCCGTCGCCGGCGACGTCGTTGGTCTTGGTCGCCACCTCCTTGACCAGCTGCGCACCGAGGTTCTCGTAGGGGTTGGTGAGCTCGATCTCCTTGGCGATGGTCACACCATCGTTGGTGATCGTCGGCGCACCGAATTTCTTGTCCAGGACGACGTTGCGCCCGCGCGGCCCGAGGGTGACCTTCACCGCGTTGGCGAGCGCGTTGACACCGTGCTCCAGCTGGTGCCGGGCGTCATCCGAGAAGCTCAGGATCTTCGCCATGTATGTCCCTTCGAAGCGACGTTGCCCCGGCCCGGCGAGCCGGTCCGGGGCAACGACACTGATCGGTTGCTTACTTCTCGATGATCGCGAGGACGTCGCGGGCGGAGAGCACCAGGTACTCCTCGCCGGCGTACTTGACCTCGGTGCCGCCGTACTTCGAGTAGAGGACGGTGTCGCCGACCTTGACGTCCATCGGGATCCGGTCGCCGTCGTCGTCGAAACGACCCGGGCCGACAGCGAGGACGGTGCCCTCCTGCGGCTTCTCCTTGGCGGTGTCGGGAATCACGATGCCCGACGCAGTGGTGGTCTCAGCCTCGTTCGCCTGGACCAGGATCCGGTCCTCGAGCGGCTTGATCGCAACCTTGGTCGCGGTAGTCACGGGCATACCCTCCTGGGGTACTGGTTTCGTTACCGGTCGGCATGCCGACCAGCGTCAATCTGCCACATGCCACCGGGCGGGGCCGTCGTCGCGGGTGCCGGTCCGCCTGGCGTTCAACACCCGGACACCAGGCCCGAGTGTTGGCACCCTCAGGGTGAGAGTGCTAATCGCAGGTTATGCCTCGGCTAGCACTCCGTCAAGGAGAGTGCCAGCGACCACCCCTCGTGTCGCCATCTTTTCGCCACCCCCGCCACCTGTTCTCCACTCCTTCGCCAGGGGTTACCGCAACATGCCCGTCCTGTCTTCCGTCCGACCATCCGATTCCCTACGGTGCGGCACGACCACATCACGGAGGGAGACGGCATGGCCGACGTACCGACCCTGGGGTTTCTCCGGGACCAGTTGCGCCGGGCCCGCAAGACACGCGGGCTCAGCCAGGAGGACCTGAGCAAGTTGATCAATTACGCGCCCTCCTCGATCAGCGCGATCGAGACCGGGCAGAACCAGCTCAGCGCGGACTACCTGGCCCGGTTCGACAAGGTGCTGGAGACCGGTGGCCTCTTCGTCGGGATGCTGGAGTTGATCCGCCTGCACGCCGAGCCGGACTGGTTCCGGCCGTGGGGTGAGATCGAACGGGAGGCGGTCTCGCTGCGCTGGTACGACCCGGCCGTGGTGCCGGGCCTGCTCCAGACCGAGGCGTACGCCCGAGCGATGCTGCGGGCCGGGCCGCCGCTGACCGACGAGCAGGTCGAGAAGCGGGTGCTGGCCCGGATGGCCCGACAGGAGGTGCTCGCTCGCGACGAGCCGCCGCAGTTCGTCGCGATCCTGGACGAGCTGGCGCTGCGCCGACAGGTCGGCGACCGGGCGACGATGGTCGAGCAATGTGAGCACCTGCGCACCCTTGCCGACCGGCCATTTGTCCAGGTGCGGATCATTCCGGCCGCGACTCCCTGGTACATCGGATTGAACGGCCCCTTCGTGCTCGCCCGGCTCGCCGACGGCACCGAGGTGGCGCATCTGGACGACCAACTCCGGGGAAACACCGTGGACAGCCCGAACGACCTTGCCAGCCTCGGACGGGGTTGGGAGACTGTGGCCGGTGAGGCGCTGCCGCACCGGCAGTCCGCCCGCCTGATCGAGGAAGTGGCGAAGTCATGGACCTGAGCCGTGCCGCTTGGCGCAAATCCTCCCGCAGCAACAGCAACGGCGGTGCCTGTGTCGAGGTCGCCGACAACCTGCCCGACCTGGTCGCCGTACGCGACAGCAAGGACCCGACCGGCCCGGTGCTCGCCTTCACCCCCACCAGTTGGCGCGCCTTCATCACCTCCCACCACCCCACCCGGCCGCCCAGGAAGTGATCGGCCCCGTCCCGGGAGTGTGATCGACTCCGTTACGCCGAAATGGCGGTATCCCTCGCACCCGGATACCGCCATCGCGGCGAAACGGAGTTGATCAAGCCGAGCCGGGCCGGGCCGGTTGGGTGGGGGCGATCGGTGGGTCGGGACAATGGGCGGGTGGATCTGGAGCAGCTTGCCGCCCTGCGTACCCCCGAGGGGTCGGCCGCCCTCGCGGCGGCGACCGAGGTGGCCGGGGGCGATCCCCTGGCTGCGGCGGCGGCGCTGCGCTCGGCCGGGATTCCGGCTGGGCTGGCGGCGGCAGCCCTGACCCAGGCGGAACTGCGCCGCCGGGCAGCGGGCAAGTTCGGTGCGGCGGCCGGCGGCATGTTCTTCACCCGGCCCGGCCTGGAGCAGGCCACCCGGGGGGTGGTCGCGCAACGCCGCGCGCACCGGTTGCGCGAGGCCGGGGTGACCAGCCTCGCCGACCTGGGCTGCGGGCTGGGAGCCGACGCCCTCGCCGCCGCCCGTGCCGGCATCCGGGTGTACGGGGTGGAGGCCGACCCGCTGACCGCCGCCCTGGCCGAGGCGAACGCGCAGGCCACCGGGCTGGCCGAGCTGTTCACGGTCGAGTGCGGCGACGCTACCGCCTTCGAGGTGACCCGGGTCGCGGGGGTGTTCTGCGATCCGGCCCGCCGTCGAGCCGGTACCGGACGCCGGATCTTCGACCCCAAGGCGTACTCGCCGCCCTGGGACTTCGTCACCGGGCTCGCCGAACGGGTGCCGTACACGGTGGTGAAGGTGGCCCCCGGTCTCGATCATGCCCTCATCCCCGCCGGTGCCGAGGCCGAGTGGGTGAGTGTCGGCGGCGACCTGGTCGAAGCCGCCCTCTGGTGCGGCCCGCTGGCCCAATCCCCCCGCCGCGCCACCGTCGTGAAGGAAGGGCCCCTTCTTAACGCCTCCGGTACTAAAAGGGCCCCTTCTTATCACCAGACCGACGGCGCTCCCCAGGTCGAGGGGAGCATGGTGCACGAACTTGTCGGGTCCGGTCGGGAGGAGGCGCCGGTCGGGGCGGTGGGCCGGTTCGTGTACGACCCCGACCCGGCGGTGGTACGCGCCCACCTGATCGCCGAACTGGCCGCCGAACTGGATGCCACCCTGGCCGACCCGAGCATCGCCTACCTCTACGCCGACACGCCGACCCCTACGCCGTACGCCCGGTGTCTGGAGGTGACCGAGATGCTGCCGTTCTCGCTCAAGCGCCTGCGGGCCCTGCTGCGGGAGCGCCGGGTCGGCCGGGTGGAGATCCTCAAGCGCGGCTCCGCCCTGGACCCGGAACGCCTCCGGCACGACCTGCGCCTGACCGGCGACCAACCGGCCAGCCTGGTACTGACCCGGGTGGCCGGCGCCCCGACCGTGCTGGTCTGCCAGCCGGTCCCCTGAGTCCTCCGCTCGGGCAGGGGCCAGACCGGCCAGGTTCCGGGCTGGGCAAGGGCGACCGGGAAGCCTGACCACCGGGTCGAGGCTGGCAGGGCCACCCGGGAGATCCCGGACTGCGGGTCGGGGTTAGGTTGGCGCACATGACGGGACGGGGTACGCCGGCGACGGTGTTGCTGGCCAAGCGCGGCATCGCCCATCGCACCCATCCGTACGAGGTCCCGGCGGAGTCGCCGAACTACGGTGCCCTGGTCGCCGCCGCCCTCGGGGTGGCACCCGGCCGGGTCTTCAAGACCCTGGTGACCGAGGTGGACGGCGCGCTGACCGTGGCGATCGTGCCGGTCACCGGGGAGCTGGACCTCAAGGCCCTGGCCGCGGCAGTCGGCGGCAAGCGGGCCACCCTCGCCGATCGCGGGGCGGCCGAACGCGCCACCGGGTACGTACGTGGCGGCATCAGCCCGCTGGGGCAACGGAAGCGGCTACCCACGGTGCTCGACGCCTCCGCCCTGGAGCACGACACGGTGTACGTCTCGGCTGGTCGACGCGGTCTTCAGGTGGAGCTGGCCCCGACCGATCTGGTCGCCCTCACCAGCGCCCACACCGCCGCCCTCGCCACCGCCTGAGGCCCACCCCCCACCGGCCGAAGCCTTTCACCTAGCCGAGCCCGCCACCAGGCCGAGCCCGCCACCGCCCGAGGCCCGGCGCTAGCTGGGGCCCGCTGAGTCAGCCCGCCACCGGGCTGAGGCTCGCCATCGGCCGAGGCTCGCCATCGGCCGAGGCTCGCCATCGGCCGAGGCTCGCCATCGGCCGAGGCTCGCCGCCGTTACGCCGCAACGGCGGTATCCCTGCCGGTCGGTTACCCCCACTTCGCCGAAACGGTGTCGATCACCCGGGCACCGCCGGAGTGATCACCCCGGACACCGGCGCGGCAGGGAGGTGTCTTCGACGTTGCCGAATTGTTACTGCCGACAACAAACTAGCCCCCGCCGCGCCCTTGTGTCGACGCGCGGGGCGCAATACGTTGCCGGGCACAACAAAAGAACGTCATCAACACACCGACACCCTTCCCACTCTCGAAAGGACCCTGCAGATGCGCAAGGGCTTCCTCGCCGTCGGCGCCGTGGGCGTGCTCGCCCTCGGCAGCCTGACGGCCTGCGGCGACGACTCCGGCGACCAGGCCGGTGGCGGCTCCGGCAAGACCCCGAAGATCGGCGTGATCCTGCCGGACAGCAGCTCCTCGGTCCGCTGGGAGAGCGCGGACCGCAAGTTCCTCAAGGAGGCGTTCGACGCGGCCGGTGTCCAGTCGGACATCCAGAACGCCCAGGGCGACAAGAACGCCTTCCAGACCATCGCCGACCAGATGATCACCAACGGCGTCACCGTGCTGATGATCGTCAACCTGGACTCCGGCACCGGTAAGGCCGTCCTGGACAAGGCCAAGTCGCAGGGTGTCGCCACCATCGACTACGACCGCCTGACCCTCGGCGGCTCGGCGGAGTACTACGTCAGCTTCGACAACGTGGCGGTCGGCAAGCTGCAGGGCGAGGGCCTGGTCAAGTGCCTCACCGACGCGAAGGTCGAGAAGCCGGCGATCGCCTACCTCAACGGCTCGCCGACCGACAACAACGCCACCCTGTTCAAGGAGGGCTACGACTCGGTCCTCAAGCCGAAGTTCGACTCCGGCGAGTACACCAAGGCCGCCGACGACTCCGTGCCGGACTGGGACAACACCCAGGCCGCGACCATCTTCGAGCAGCAGCTCACCAAGACCGGCGGCAAGATCGACGGGGTCCTCTCCGCGAACGACGGCCTCGGCAACGCCGCCATCTCCGTGCTGAAGAAGAACAACCTCAACGGCAAGGTCCCGGTCACCGGGCAGGACGCCGACCCGCAGGCGTTGCAGAACATCCTCGCCGGTGACCAGTGCATGACGGTCTACAAGGCGGTCAAGAAGGAGGCGGACGCCGCCGCCGAGCTGGCCATCGCGCTGGCCAAGGGCGAGCGCAAGGAGACCGGCCAGACGGTCCGGGACCCGGAGGGCAACCGTGACGTGCCCGCCGTCCTGCTCACCCCGGCGGCGATCTACAAGGAGAACGTCAAGGACGTCATCGCCGACGGCTACGTGACCAAGGAACAGATCTGCACCGGCGACTACGCCAAGCTCTGCACCGACGCGGGCATCAGCTGACCCGTCCCCGCCGAAGCGACGCCGCCCGGTACGGCAATCCCGTACCGGGCGGCGTCGCTGGACGGGCCCCGATCGCCTCCGTGGAATAAGGAGAACCCCGTGTCCGCGACCCCACTGCTGGAGCTACGCGGGATCGACAAGAGCTTCGGTCCCGTCCAGGTGCTGCGTGACGTCGCCTTCGCCGCCTACCCGGGCGAGGTCACCGCCCTCGTCGGTGACAACGGTGCCGGCAAGTCGACCCTGGTCAAGTGCATCAGCGGCATCTACTCCACCGATGCCGGCGAGTTCGTCTTCGACGGTCAACCGGTGACCATCAACAGTCCGCGGGACGCCGCCGCGCTCGGCATCGAGGTCGTCTATCAGGATCTGGCGCTCTGCGACAACCTCGACATCGTGCAGAACATGTTCCTCGGGCGGGAGAAGCGCAACGGCATCGTGCTGGACGAGCCGACGATGGAGCAGATGGCCGCGGAGACCCTGGCCGGGCTCTCCGTACGCACCGTCAAGTCCCTGCGCCAGCACGTCTCCAGCCTCTCCGGTGGTCAGCGCCAGACCGTGGCGATCGCCAAGGCGGTGCTCTGGAACAGCAAGCTGGTGATCCTGGACGAGCCGACCGCCGCCCTCGGCGTCGCGCAGACCGCCCAGGTCCTCGAACTCGTTCGCCGGCTGGCCGACAACGGCCTGGCCGTCGTCCTCATCTCGCACAACATGAACGACGTCTTCGCCGTCTCCGACCGCATCGCCGCGCTCTACCTCGGCCAGATGGTCGCCCAGGTGAGGACCACCGACATCACCCACGCCCAGGTGGTCGAGCTGATCACCGCCGGCCGCTCCGGCGAGCTGGGACTCGCCGCCGACCCGGGCGTCAACGGCAACGGCGCGGCGCCGGCCGACAGCACCACTGGAGGCGTCTCATGAGCATCACCGCCGTCACGAAGGTGGGCCCCGCCGCCGTCGCACCGGCACCCACCATCGGCAGCCACCTCCGCGACTACTGGCAGCGGGTACGCGGCGGAGACATCGGCGCCCTGCCTGCGGTCGCCGGTCTGCTCGTCCTCTGCACGATCTTCTCGATCATGCGGCCGTCGTTCCTCACCGCCGGCAACTTCGCCAACCTGTTCACCCAGGGCGCGGCGGTCACCCTGATCGCGATGGGTCTGGTCTTCGTCCTGCTGCTCGGCGAGATCGACCTGTCGGCCGGCTTCGCCAGCGGGGTCTGCGCGGCCGTGCTGGCCAACCTGATCACCGTCCTGGGCTACCCGTGGTACGTCGCGGTGCTCGCCGCCCTGCTCACCGGCATGGTCATCGGCACCACCCTGGGCTTCCTGGTCGCCAAGGTGGGCATCCCCTCCTTCGTGGTCACCCTCGCCGGCTTCCTCGCCTTCCAGGGGGTGGTGCTGCTGCTGATGAAGGAGGGCCGCAACATCTCCGTCCGCGAGCCGGTGGTGGTGGCGATCGTCAACCGCAACATGCCGGTCGCGCTCGGCTGGACCCTCGCCGCGATCGCGATAGCCGGATTCGCCGTGGTGCAACTGCTCCGCTATCGCAGTCGCGCCGCCCGGAACCTGATCAACGATCCGCTCCCGGTGGTGCTGGGTCGCATCGCCGCCCTGGCCCTGGTCCTGGGCTTCGCCGTCTACGTGCTCAACCTGGAGCGCAGCCTCAACGTGCTGATCACCTCCCTCAAGGGGGTGCCGATCGTGGTGCCGATCGTCGCCGTACTGCTGGTGGTCCTGACCTTCGTGCTCCAGCGCACCAGCTACGGCCGGCACATCTACGCGGTCGGCGGCAACCGGGAGGCGGCCCGGCGGGCCGGCATCAACGTGGACCGCATCCGCATCTCGGCCTTCATGATCTGCTCGACCATGGCCGCGGTCGGTGGCATCGTGGCGGCCAGCCGGGCCAACTCCGTGGACCCGAACACCGGCGGCAGCAACGTGCTGCTCTACGCCGTGGGCGCGGCGGTGATCGGCGGCACAAGCTTGTTCGGGGGCAAAGGCCGCGTATTGGACGCGGTTCTCGGTGGCGCCGTCGTGGCCGTGATCGACAATGGGATGGGTCTGATGGGCTACAGCTCCGGCGTCAAGTACGTGGTCACCGGCGTGGTGCTGTTGCTCGCGGCCAGTGTCGACGCGCTGTCCCGACGACGAGCCTCGGCCACCGGAAACCGCTGAACGCACCACCGAAAGTAGTAACCATTAGATGCGCGTAGGACCCAGCCAGGACGAGATCCGCCGGCAGAATCTCGGCGCGCTACTGCGCTACGTGCATCTGCACGGCGCGACCACCCGCGCCGAGTTGACCAACGCGCTCGGACTGAACCGCAGCACCATCGGTGCGCTCACCGCCGACCTGGCCGCCGCCGGCCTGGTGACCGAGGGGGCGCCGAAGGAGACCGGCCGGGCCGGACGACCCTCACTTGTCGTCCGGCCCGAGTCGGAACGGATCTTCGCGTACGCGTACAGCATCGAGGTGGACCGGCTGCGGGCCGCCCGGGTCGGCCTCGGCGGGGCGATGCTCGACCGCCGGGAGCTGGACCGGCCCCGGGGTCTCACCGCCGCAGAGGCCGCCCCCCTGCTGGCCGGGGCGGTCAAGGAGATGCGGCAGGCCCTGCCGGCCGACGCCGTCTGCGTCGGGGCCGGCATCGCGGTCTGCGGCATGGTGCGTCGCCACGACGGCCTGGTCCGGCTCGGGCCGGCCACCGGGTGGGTGGACGAGCCGATCGGGGCGGCGGTCAGCGCCGAACTCGGCGCGGAGGTGCCGGTGACGGTCGGCAACGTGGCCGAGGTGGCCGCCTTCGCCGAGCACGCCCGGGGCACGGCGGCCGGCTGCGACAACGTCATCTTCCTCTACGGCGACGTGGGGGTCGGGGCCGGAATCATCGCCGGGGGGAGGCGGCTGACCGGGCACGGCGGGTACGGCGGCGAGGTCGGACACATGGTGGTGGTCCGGGACGGGGCCCGCTGCGAGTGCGGCAACCGGGGCTGCTGGGAGACCGAGATCGGTGAGCACGGCCTGCTGCGGGCCGCCGGGCGCTCGGACGCCCGGGGCCGGGAGGCCCTGCTGGCGGTCTTCGACGCCGCCGACCGGGGCGACGCCCGGGCCCAGACGGCGGTACGCCAGGCCGGCGACTGGCTCGGCTTCGGGGTGGCCAACCTGGTCAACATCTTCAACCCGGAGATGGTCATCTTCGGTGGCACCATGCGGGACCTGTACCTGGCCGCCGCCGCTCAGGTACGCAGTCGACTGAACTCCAACGGGCTGCCCGCCTGCCTGGAGCACGTACGCCTGCGCACTCCCCTGCTCGGCGCGGACGCCCCGCTGATCGGCGCCGCCGAACTGGCCTTCGACCGGCTGCTGGCCGACCCCCTGGACGTCGGCTGACCAGGTACGCCGGCAGCGCCATGAGGTGGATCCGGGAACGATGAACTGATCGGCCGGTCGATCCGTACCAGTGTGCGGACGGGCGACCAACGGCGTGCGGACGCTCGTCGGGCAGATGATCGGTTCTCGACCGAGGAGGCACCGCAGACATGGCATCGCTGGATTCCGCTCGTCACCGGCAGGGCAATCGGTCCCCCCGGTTGGCGCTGCTGCTCACCACGATCGCCGCGGCCCTCGTCGTGCTGCCCGGGGCGGCCTTGGCCGCGCCCGCCGGTCAGCAACTCGCCGCCGCCGACCAGGCCCTGCTGGACGGCGTACGGCTGGCCGGGCTCTGGGAGATGCCGGCCGGGCAGATGGCCGCCGAGAAGGGCCAGTCCCGGGTGGTCCGGGAGATCGGTGCGGAGATCGCCCGTCAGCACGAGGAACTGGACCGGCTGACCGTGGAGGCCGCGAACAAGCTCGGCGCCACCATCCCCAACCAGCCGACCGCCGAACAGCAGCAGTGGCTGACGGAGATGAAGGACGCCACCGGGGCCCGCTTCGACCAGATCTTCGTCACCCGCCTCCGGGTCGCCCACGGCAAGATCTTCCCGGTGGTCGGCGCGGTCCGGGCCAGTACCCGCAACGAGGTCATCCGGGACCTGGCCAACGCCACGAACAAGTTCGTCGGCGACCACATGCTGATGCTGGAGAGCACCGGTCTGGTCCGGTACGCCGAACTGCCCCCGGCCGCCCTGCCCGCCCCCGGCAACGACGGGCTGATCGCCGCCGCCGCGGCCAACACCGGTCCGCAGGTCGGCATCAGCAACACCGTGATCTGGGTGATCTTCCTGGGTGCGATCGGCACCGGCGGCTTCCTCAGCTACCGCCTGCTGCGCCGTAACTGACTCCCACCAGATGCCCACCCGTACCCGGGCCGGGGTCCTGTTCGGGCTGGCCCTGGCCACCTTCTGCGCCACCCTGGGCGCGGTCCTGGGGGCGGCCGGTCCGGCGGCGGCGCACGCCGTCGTGGTCGCCACCACCCCGCAGCGTGACGAGGTGCTCGGCTACGCCCCACGCGAGGTGCTGGTCACCTTCAGTGAACCGGTGGCCGTGGTGCCCGGCCGGGTGCAGGTGCTGGCCCCGGACGGCAAGCGGATCAACGTAGGTGACCCGGAGGTCCGCGACCGCACCATGCGGATCGCCCTGCGGGCGGCCGACCGGCCGCTCGGCACCTACCTGGTCAGCTACCGGGTGGTCTCGGCGGACAGCCACCCGATCTCCGGCAGCTTCACCTTCGCCGCCGGGGCCCCCTCGGCCACCCCGCCCCTGCCGGAGGAGGTCGGGTCACCGGCCGGGGTCCTGGTGCCGGTGGCCAAGTACCTCGGCTACCTGGGGCTGCTGCTGGCCGTCGGCCCACCCCTGCTGGCGGCGACGATGTGGCCGCCCCTACGGTCCCGCCGCCGCGCCACGATCACGGCCCTGGTGGGGCTGGGTCTGGTTGCCGTCGCCACCCTGGGCACCTGGGTAGGGCAGGCCGCCCAGGTGGTCGGCGCACCGGTCGGACGGCTGTCCGTGGCGGACCTGCGGGCGGTAGCGGACAGCGACATCGGGCTGGTGCTGACCGTACGCCTGGGGTTGGTCTGCCTGGCCGCGGCCCTGCTGCCGCCGGTCACCCGGGGCACCGCGGGGCGGGGTAGCCCGGGTGCCCTGGCGGTGGTGGGGGTGGCCGCCCTGGCCACCTGGCCGTTGGCCGGGCATCCGGTGGCCGCACCGGTGCCGCCGGTGAGCATCGTGCTGACCACGGTGCACCTCATCGGGATCGCCGTGTGGCTGGGCGGTCTGCTGACCCTGACGGTGTTCCTGCTGCCGGGCACCCACGAGCGGGTCCTGGCCCGGATCCTGCCGGCCTGGTCCCGGTGGGCCACCCTGGCGGTGGCCTGGTTCCTCACCGCCGGGCTGGTCCAGGCCGCGATCGAACTGGGCCGGCCCTCGGCGCTGCTGGACAGCACCTACGGGCGGCTGCTCGGTGCCAAGGCCGGGCTGCTGGCCGTGGTGCTGGCGGTGGCCGCCGGGCAGCGACGACTGATCCGCCGCCGGGCCGCCGCAGCCCAACCCGGGCGGGTAGCCCGGGCGGCCGGAGTGGAACTCGGGGTGACTGCGGTGATCCTGGCCGTGACCGCCCTGCTGGTGCAGACCCCACCGGGCCGCACGGCCGGTACGGCCGCCGCCGGGGTCACCCGGGAGGGGGTCGCCCAGTCGGTGACCACCAACCTGTTCACCCTCCAGTTCGACATCTACCCGGCCGCCGCCGGCACCACGAACAGCCTGCACGCCTACGTCTACACGCCGCAGGCGCGGGAGTTGCCGGTGGCCGAGTGGACGATCACGGCCGCTCTGCCGGAGGCCGGCATCGAGCCGATCACCGTGGAGGTCTTCGCGCTGGAACCACACCACGGCAGCGCCGAGATCCACTTCCCGGTGCCCGGGGACTGGACCCTGCGCATCGCCGCCCGGACCAGCGAGATCGACCGCTCCACCGCCACCACCACGGTGACCATCCGCTGAGTGCTCAGCGGTCGACCTGGGTGAAGTCCCAGGAGTGCGGTGGCCGGGCCAGCAGCATCACCGGGGGCTCGGGCATCGGTCGAGGGTTGCTCCGCCACTTGGAGATCACCACCACCCGGTGATCCGTGGAGGAGAAGACCTCGCTGGAGACGTGCAGGGGATCGTGCTCGAACTCGGGCAGGGCCGTGTCGCAGACCCAGGTGATCAGATCGGCGAACGCGTACGGCTCGGCCCGCACCTCCCACATCCGTACGATCACGTAGCCGTCCTCCCTCTAGACGCTGACCGTGGTCAGCGGCATCGCCGAATCCGCCGGCAGATCCAGTCGGCTCGGCGCGACCCCGGCGGCGACCAGGTGGGAGCCGAGCGCGGCCACCATCGCGCCATTGTCGGTGCACAACCCCGGTCGGGGCACCCGTACCCGGATGCCGTGGCGGGCCGCACGCTGCTCGGCCATCGCCCGCAGCCGCGAGTTGGCCGCCACTCCCCCACCGATCACCAGGGTCTCGATGCCGTTGCTGCGGCAGGCGTCCAACGCCTTGGCCACCAGCACGTCACAGACCGCCTCCTGGAAGGAGGCGGCGACATCGGCGACCGGAACGGCTTCACCGGCTCGCTGTCGGGCCTCCACCCAGCGGGCCACCGCGGTCTTCAGCCCGGAGAAGGAGAAGTCGTAGCGATGGTTGGCCAGATCCTTGGCGGCGGTCAGCCCGCGCGGAAAGGCGATGGCCGCCGGGTCACCCGAGCGGGCCTCCCGGTCGATGTACGGACCACCGGGGAAGGGCAGCCCGAGCAGTCGGGCGATCTTGTCGAAGGCCTCACCGGCCGCGTCGTCGATGGTGGCACCCAGGGGGGTCACCCCCCGGGCCAGGTCGTCGACCATCAGCAGGGAGGAGTGCCCCCCGGAGACCAGCAGCGCCACCGCCGGTTCGGGCAGCGGACCGTGCTCCAGGGTGTCCACGGCCACGTGGGCGGCCAGGTGGTTGACCCCGTACACCGGCTTCTCGGCGGCCACCGCGTAACCCTTGGCGGCGGCCACCCCGACCAGCAGGGCACCGGCCAGGCCGGGGCCGGAGGTCACCGCGATCGCGTCGATGTCGGCCAGGGTCACCCCCGCGGAGGTCAGGGCCCGCTGCATGGTCGGCACGATGGCCTCCAGGTGGGCCCGGCTGGCCACCTCCGGCACCACCCCACCGAAGCGGGCGTGCTGGTCGACGCTGGAGGCCAGGGCGTCCGCCAGCAGGGTGTGTCCGCGTACGATGCCGACCCCGGTCTCGTCGCACGAGGTCTCGATGCCGAGGATCAACGGTTCATCAGCCATGGGGTCTCGCCTCCTCGATCCGCTGCATCACCAGTGCGTCCGTGTTGCTCGGTTGGTAGTAGCCACGGCGTACCCCGATCGGTTCGAAGCCGTAGGTGGCGTAGAGCCGCTGGGCCGGCGCGTTGTCCGCGGCGACCTCCAGGAGCACGGACCGCAGGCCGCGTCGTCCCGCCTCGGCCAGCAACTCCTCCAGCAGCAGTCGCCCGATCCCCCGCCGCTGGGCCTCCCGGCGTACCGCGATGTTCTGCACCCAGGCCTCGTCCGGCGGGGCCACGGCCAGCCCGGCGTAGCCGAGCACCCCACCCTGCTCGTCCGTGGCGACCCGGTAGTGGTGCCCGTTGGCCAGTTCGTTCCAGAACATCGCGGCGGACCACTGTTCGGCGCCGAAGAGGTCCGCCTCGATGGGGAGTACCTGCTCGATGTGCCACCAGCGGAACCGGTCCAGCCGTACCTCGGTCACGGCAGGACCGACTTGCGGGCGGTCGCCGCCACGGCGTCCGGCCGACGCAGGTACAGCGGGGTCAACGGGTCCCCGGGGGCCCCGGCCCGGATCCGCTCGGCGGCCAGGGTGGCCAGGGCGTTCGCCTCCGGGTAGCGCGGCTCGGCCCGCAGGGGCAGCCCGAGCTGGTCGGCGTAGCGGTGCGCGCCGTCGCCGACCGCGACCGTCACAGCCAGGTCGCGGGCCCGTTGGGCGGCGACCCCGGGCGCGGAGACCTCCGGCCCGACCAGCCGTTGACCGGCCCCGTCGTAGATCGCCCAGTAGATCTCCCGGCGGCGCGCGTCGCTCGCCGCCAGCACCGGTTCCCCGGCCGCCGCCGGGTGACCGATGGCGTCCAGGGAGCAGACTCCGTACGCCGGGATGTCGAGCACCTGGGCCATGGTGGCTGCGGTGACCAGCCCCACCCGCAGCCCGGTGAACGGGCCGGGGCCGAGCCCGGCGACGATCGCACCCAGGTCGGCCGGGCGGGCACCGAGGTCGGCGAGCACCCCGTCCACCTGTGGGGCCAGCAGTTCGCCGTGCGCCCGGGCATCGACCGTGCACCGGTGCGCCCGGGTCGTGACGCCGTCGGCGGTGACCTCTACCAGCGCCGCCGTCACCGCCGGGGTCGAGCTGTCCACCACCAGTACGAGCACAATGACCCAGCCTAGCCGCATCGTCTCCGGCCCTTGGACGCCCGCCCGCCATCGCCGTCGGGTCGTAGCGCTCGCACGCACCGCACCAAGGAGGTACGGGGCCAGGCGCGTCAGCGCCTGGCCCCGGGGGCGACGGATCAGTTGCGACGGATCAGTTGCGGCGGCTCCACTGCTGGTTGGCTCCACCCCAGCAGCTGTACAGCTGGAGAAGCGCCCCGTTACCGCTGCCACCGGCGTCGAGGCACAGCCCTGACTGCACTCCGGTGATCGTGCCGTTGGAGTTGATGTTCCACTGCTGGTTCGCGCCGCCGTGGCAGTCGTAGATGGTCACCCGCGTACCGTTGCTGGTGCCCTGATTCGCGGCGTCCAGGCACTTGCCGTTCACCGTCAGCTGCCGGCTCGAGGTGTGGGTGAACCGCTGGTTCGCGCCACCCCAGCAGTCATACAACTGGATCTGGGTGCCGTTGCTGGTGCTCGAGTTCGGCACGTCCAGGCACCGGCCGGACTGCTGACCGACGATCATCTGGCCGCTGCCGCCACTGGGCGGCGGGGTGGTCGGGTTGCCCGGGTTGCCCGGGTTGCCGGGGTCGGAGTTACCGCCTTCCGACAGGGTGATGTCGGAGCTTCCCTGGCTCTGGTAACCCTCGGTGGCCATGATCTGGTAGTAGTGGTTGCCCAGGTTCAGGCCGACGCGGGCCCAGGCGTCGAAGTGGTTGGCGGTGGTGATGGTGCCACTGCTGCGCTTCTGCTGCCGGACGCTCCAGTACTGGTAGAACGTCTGGGTGCCGTCGATCGACGGGGCGTTGACCCGCTGGCTGCGGAGGATGTCGTACGTGCCGCCGTCGGTGGTGATGCTGCCGAGCCGGGTGGCGCCGCTGCTCGGGTTGTAGCTGCCGAAGTTCTCGACGATGTAGTACTCGACCAGCGGGTTGCGGGTCCAGCCGTACAGGGCGAGGTAGGTGTTGTTGTTGCCCGGGTTGTAGTTGCCCGAGTAGGTGATCGTGCGGCGGGTTCCGGGGTTCCAGCCCTTGCCGCCGACCCAGTTGTTGGTGCTCCTGTTCCACGAGCTGGAGTAGCGGCCGTTCTCACGCAACACCATGCAGGCGTCGCCGCTGTCCTTCCAGAACGAGAAGAAGAACCCGTTGTGGGTGCCTTCCGTGTTCGAGCAGACCTGCCGGTCGGCCTCGGCGTGGGCGGGGCTGGCCGAGATCGCGATGGTGCCGGTGGTGGCCAACACTGCGGCGAATGCGGCGGCAGCCAGCATCCTGATGCGGCCGCGTCGGCGGCTCTTACGGTGAGTGGGGACTTCGTTCATGGTGGCGTGCTTCTCCTTGCGAGAGGCGGCGTGGCGTAATCGACGGGGTGCGTGTGCTCCAGGGACGGTCACCGCGCGTCGATGCTGCGCCTTGGCGGTAAGAATTTCCGGACTGTCGGTTGTGTGGGTGCTCCACTGCTACTTGCCGTCGCCACTGACCTCCAGACTGAGCAAGTTAGCCAGCATCTATGTCTTCGATATCGTTATCCAAATATCGACGCCAGTCAAGAAATGTCGTCCGACCGGCACTTCCGGAACTACCAGGCGGATGCCGCCACCTGCTAGGTGCGGGCAGTCTGGAGGCAGGAGCACACGGCTCAGCCGGCCGACCGCTCCCAGTCGATTGTGGGCAGGCCGGCATCGGCGAGCGCCTTGGTGGCGGCGCTGAACGGCCGACTGCCGACGGCGCCGTGTTCGCACGGAACACGGCGCCGTCGGTCGTGGGCGCGCCGAGGTCAGACGACCTTGAAGCTGCTCAGCGGAGCCTGCACGTTGTGCAGGTCACCGCTCGGCACGTAGTAGCTGATCCCGGTGCAGTTGGCGCCCTCGTACACCCGCAGCGAGTAGTCGGTGAGGTTCAGCCAGCCCAGGAAGCCCATCGAGCTGTTCACGCAGTCGGTGCCGAAGGGTGCCGGGTACTCGACCGTGGCGCCGTTGAACCACTTGGACTCGTGCAGGCACAGGGTGCCGTCGACGTAGGTGCAGCTGCGGGATTCGGCCGCAGCCGCGGGGGCTCCGGTCACCGCGATCGCGGCGGCACTGATGGTGGCGAGCAGGACGGTCCGGACAGGCTTCGACGGGCGCATGCAGTCCTCCTTGATGCGGGTGGTGGCAGGTCGGTGACGAGTCACATTGATCGATCATCACCAACTAGTTGCATGGTCGACTGTCCGAGCACGGACTGTCAACACGTCAAGAACACTGCCGACATCGGGAGGAACGAACGTGCAGCCGGACTGCACGCCTAGCCGGCCGTACGCTCCCAGACGATGGTGGGCAGGCCGGCGTCGGCGAGCGCCTTGTTGGCGGCGCTGAACGGCCGGCTGCCGAGGAAGCCACGCGGGTTCATCGGGCTCGGATGCCCCGCCTCCAGCACCACGTGCTGCGGGTTGCTGACCAGCGCCGCCTTCTTACGCGCGTAACCGCCCCAGAGCAGGAAGACCACCCGGGACTCCAGCGCGTCGAGGGCATGGATGGTGGCGTCGGTGAACTCCTCCCAACCCCGGTTCGCGTGCGAGCCCGGGGCACCCTGCCGCACCGTCAACACCGAATTGAGCAGCAGCACGCCCTGCGCGGCCCAGCCGTCCAGGTTGCCGCTGCGCGGCTTGGGCACCCCCAGGTCCTCGCCCAACTCCTTGAAGACGTTGCGCAGCGACGGCGGCACGGACACCCCCTCACGCACGCTGAAGCTCAGCCCGTGCGCCTGACCCACCCGGTGGTAGGGGTCCTGGCCCAGGATCAGCACCCGGCAGTCCGCCGGGGCGCACAGCCGGTAGGCGGAGAACAGGTCCTCCACCGGCGGGAAGACCGTGCCGGTGGCGTACTCCTTGGCGACGAACTCGCCCAGCGCGGCCGTGCGGGCCGGGTCGAGGTGCGGGGTCAGCACCTCCCGCCAGGCCTCCGGCAGCAGTGCGGGCAGGTCCAGGGGGGTGAGATCGTCGGGCATCGGCGGCCTTTCCGCGCGGCTAGGTCGGTCCCCGGCACTGTAGGCGCACGGTACGACGGCGCTGCCGGTGGCCGGGCCGAGAGTCAGTCCAGGGCGGTCAGCCGCCGCGCCCAGTCGCCACCGACCGGCACCAGTTCCGCTACCCGGGTGTCGTCGTCGCGCCGGTCCAGCCGGACCCACAGGTGCGCGTCGGTCAACTGCTCGACCAGCCCCTCCCCCCACTCGACCACGGTCACCGACTCGTCGACGGAGGCGTCCAGGTCCAGGTCGTCGATCTCGGCCCGGGGATCGGTAGCGTCGCCGAGCCGGTACGCGTCGGCGTGCACCAGGGCCACCCCCCGCCCCGCCTCCGGATCGGGCCGGTGCACCCGGGCGATCACGAAGGTCGGCGAGGTGATGTCACCGAGCACCCCCAGGCCGGCCCCGATCCCCTGGGTCAGGGCGGTCTTGCCGGCACCCAACGGACCGGAGAGCAGCACCAGATCGCCGGTACGCAGCAACCCGGCCAGCCGCCGACCGAAGGCGTGGGTGTCGGCGGCCGTCGGCAGGACGAACCGGGTCACGCGGATCCCGGCCCGTAGTTGCCGAGGAACCCCAGCAGGGCCTCGTTCACCTCGTCGGCGTGCTCCAGCATCACCACATGCCCACTGTCGTGGATCTTGACGAACTCGGCGTGCGGCAGCCGCCGGACGATCTCCTCGGAATGATTCACGGGTGTGATCATGTCCTTGTCCCCGACGATCACCAGCACCGGAGTACCCTCCAGCGCCGCCAGCGCCGGAAACCGCGAGTGGGTGGCGATCGTCCGCAGGTAGCGGGTCACCGTGTCCGCTGAGGTACGCGAGTTCATCTGCTCCACGTACGACACCAGCGCCGGACTGGGGTTGTCCGTACCGAAGCCGTACTTGCGGGTCAGCAGCCAGGCCACATTCGTGGTCGACCGGCGGGCCCGGTCGATCACCGACCCGCCATACCGGGTGACATTGCCGGCCATGTACAGCACCGGGCTGCTCACCCGTCCCAGCAGGGCCGGGGCCACCAGCTTCGTCTCCGCCAGTAACCCGCCCGAGGTGGCCATCAGCACGGTGCCCACCACCCGGTCGCCGAACATCTCCGGATACAGCTCGGCCAGCGCCATGATGGTCATCCCGCCCATCGAGTGGCCGACCAGCACCAGCGGCCCCTCGGCCGCCACCTCGTCGATGACCCGGCGCAGGGTGTGGCCGAGGGCGTCCAGGTCGTACTCCCCGCTCTCCAGCCGACCCGAACGGCCGTGACCGGGCTGGTCGTACGCGACGATGCGGTGCTCGCCCCGCTCGGCGAGCAGCTTGCGTTGGAAATGGAAGGTGCCCATGTCCAGGCAGAAACCGTGCACCAGCACCACGGTCGGGTTGCCCTCGACCGGGCGGGTCGGCTCGACCACCTCGACATGGATGTCCGTACCGTCCGGCATCTCCAGCCGGTACGCCTCGTCGTACCGCTGCCGGCCGAAGACCTCGTCGGCGTACCGGTCGGCGGGGTCGGCCTTCAGTCGACGGACCAGGGCCCGCTCGGTGGCGACCCCGACCGCGGTCGCCGCGGCGGCCACCCCGAGGGCCGCACCCACCAGACCTGCGGCCCGGCCCGCCGCCGTGCGTGGCCTGGGGATGTGGAAACGGTTGCTCATGTGGTCACCCCGTCGTAGACCCGGGGAACCCGGGTGCTGCCGAAGCGGGTGACGATCTCGTAGTTGATGGTGCCGACCGCCTCGGCCCAGTCGTCCGCGGTGGGTTCCCCCTCGGCACCGCTGCCGAAGAGGGTGGCCACGTCACCGGCGGCCACCGGGTCGTCGCCGCAGTCCAGGACGAACTGGTCCATGCAGACCCGCCCGGAGATGGTCCGGCGGCGTCCACCGAGCTGCACCGGGCCGGTGTTGGAGGCGTGCCGGGGCACCCCGTCGGCGTACCCCAGGGGCACCACCGCCAGGTTCGCGTCGCTGCCGGTGGTGTACGTGTGGCCGTAGGAGACCCCGGTGCCGGCCGGGACCCGCTTGGTCAGCATCACCCGGGCCCGGGCGGTCATCGCCGGACGCAGCCCGTGGCTCTCCCCGGCCACCGGGGAGAGCCCGTACACCGCCAGCCCCGGGCGGACCAGGTCGAAGTGGGTGTCCGGCCGGGTCAGGGTGGCCGCCGAGTTGGCCAGGTGGCGGTAGCGGGGACGCAGTCCGGCCCGCTCGACCATGGCCAGCCCCTCGTGGAAGACCGCCAACTGCCGGTCCGTGGTCGGATGACCGGGTGAGTCCGCGTACACGAAGTGGCTCCACACCCCGACCACCTCGACCAGACCGTCGGCCTGGGCCTTGGCGGCGGCGTCCAGCAGGGCCGGCCAGTCGTCGAGGATCGCCCCACCCCGGGACAACCCGGTGTCGATCTTCAGGTGCACCCGGGCGGGCCGTTGCGCCTGTCGACTCGCCTCAGTCATCTCCTCCAGTTGCGGCAGACTCGCCACCCCCAGATCCACCTCGGCCGCTATGCCGGTGTGCAGGGGTAAACCCGGCACCAGCAGCCAGGCCAGGACCGGGGCCTCGATGCCGGCCGCGCGCAGGGCCAGCGCCTCGTCCAGGGTGCAGACCCCGAGCCAGGAGGCCCCCGCTTCGAGGGCGGCGTGCGCAACCGGAAGCATCCCGTGGCCGTAGCCGTCGGCCTTCACCACCGCCATCAGTTCGGCGCTGGTGCCGGCACGCAGCCGACTCACGTTCTCCCGGATCGCGTCCAGATCCACGCGCACCTCGGCCTGCCACATGCCCCCACCCTACTTTCCACCCTGATCAGCGCGCTGCGCACCGGACAGGTCCGGCGGGTGCGGGCGGGTCGGCCCCGGGCAGGTCAGGGCAGCCGGGCGAGCACGGCCCGGAGCGCGGTGGCCACCTCAGGGGCGGTTACCGGGCCGCCGCGGGCCGCCTCCCGACCGGCCAGGCCGTGCACGTACGCCGCCGCGGCGGCGGCCCGCTCCGCCGGCAGCCCGGCCGCCAGCAGGGAACCGAGCAGCCCGGCCAGCACATCCCCGGTCCCGCCGGTGGCCAGCGCGGGGGTGCCGCTCGGATTGACGTACGCCCGGCCGTCCGGGGTGCCGATCACCGTGCGGTTCCCCTTGAGCAGCACCACGGCGTTCATCCAGGCGGCCAGCCGGAGGGTGGCGGCCACCCGGTCCCCGCCGGGCTGCTCACCGCAGAGCCGGGTGAACTCCCGGTCGTGCGGGGTGACCACGATCGGGGCGTCCCGCCGCCGCAACGCCTCGGCCAGGGAGCCGTCGACCAGCAGGGTCAACGCGTCCGCGTCCAGCACCACCGGCACCGGGGCGGCCAGCACGGTCCGCAGTTCGGTGACCGCCCGCTCGTCCGTGCCCAACCCCGACCCGCACACCCAGGCCTGCACCCGGCCGGCGTCGGCCACCCGACCGGTGGCGATCACGGAGGGGTGCTGGCGGACCACCTCCTCGCGGGCCCCACCGGCGTAGCGGACCAGGCCGGTGGGCCCGGCCAGGGCGCCACCGACCGAGAGGGTGGCGGCACCCGGATAGGTGGCCGACCCGGTGGCCACCCCCACCACCCCCCGGGTGTACTTCTCCGAGGCGGCGTCCAGCCGGGGCCACCACTGCGCCACATCCGACCACTCCACCACCTCAAGGGCGGGGCTGCCGCGCAGCCAGGGTTCGAGCCCGATGTCGACCAGCTCCACCTGCCCGGCCAGGGCGGCGGCCGGGCCGACCGCCAGGGCCGGCTTCAGCGCGCCGAAGGCGACCGTGACGTCGGCGCAGACCGCGTCGGGTCGGCCGGAGGAGGTGAGGGGCACGTCTCCGGTGTCCACCACCACCCCGCTGGGCACGTCCACCGCCAGCACGGTCGGCCGGGCCCCGTCCCGCCCCCGGTGTCCCGGCAGACTCGCCACCACCCGGGCGGCCGGCTCCCGCAACCCGCCCTGCCCGCCGATGCCGACGATGCCGTCCAGCACCAGGTCGAGCACGGGCGGCGGGTCCGGCACGACCCGTCCACCGGCGGCCCGCAACGCGGCCAGCCCTTCGGCGTGGACCCGATCCGGGGTCAGCAGCAGCGCCGACACGGCCGCTCCCCGCCGGGCCAGACGGGCACCGGCGTACAGCGTGTCGCCACCGTTGTCCCCGGAGCCGACCAGCAGCAGCACGGGGGCGGCGTACACCCCGCCCCGCTCGGCGAGCAGCAGCGCGCACCGGCGCGCCAGTCCGGCGGCGGCACGCTGCATGAGGGTGCCCGGTGGGAGTTCGGCCATCAGTGCCGCCTCGGCCGCCCGTACCTCCGCCACCCGCCAGACCGATCTCACCCGGCTCACCCTACCGGTGCGGGGGCCGCAGGGTAGCCCTCCGCCGATCGCCCGGCAATGCCTGTGGACAACCCGGCGGCACCTGAGGCACCGGTTGTCCACAGGGCACCCCCGCTTCCGCCTGGGCCGCCTAGCGTCCGGTGAGTCGGCGGTACGGGGCCACGGGAGGGGCGATGCACCAGCAGGGATCGACCGGACAGCCGGGTGTGCTGCATCAGCAGGAGGTGACCGTGCAGCCGGAGCAGCTGCACCGGATCGGACGGTCGCTGGGCGATCACGGCCATCGGGTGGCGAGCGGGTTGGCCGGGCTGCCGGGGTTGGCGGCACCGGCCCCCGGCTGGGCTGCCGGGGCCGCGCTGGGCGCCCTGGAGGCAGCCGTGCAGTCCTGGACGGCCCGGCTGGGCGGCCGGATCACCCAGACCGGTGAGGCCGTACGCTCCGCCGCCCGGTCGTACGAGTCGGCGGATGCCCGGGCCGCCACCCGACTGTCCGGCCTGCCCCGGTGACCGGCCCCGAGACGGCGGGCCAGGTCGGCTACGCCCAACTCTCGACGGCCGATCCGGCGGGCTGGCAGGCCACCGGGACTGCCTGGGCGGGGCTGTGCGGGCTGGCCCGACGACGGGCCGGTGAGCTGGCCGACGACGCGGCGGCCCTGCGCCCCCAATGGTCCGGGCTGGCCGCTACCGCAGCCCAGGGCCAGTTGTCCGATCTGCGGGCCCGACTGCTCACCCTGGCCCCGGTGGCGATCGAGATCGACCAGGTGCTGGCGGAGTTCGCCGCCCGGCTGGCGGCGGCCCGGGCACGGTTGACGGCGGCGGTGACCCTGGCCGCCGCCGTCGGGGTGCTGATCGACCGCTGGGGTAGGGCCAGCCCCGATCCGGGTAGGGTGCCGCCGCACCGGGCCGTGCAGACGGTGACCCCGGTGGCGACGGCCCTCCGGGAGGCCCTGGCCCTGGCCGCCACGGCGGATCGGGAGGCCGCCGCCCGGCTGGACCAACTGACCGCCGAGGCCGAGTCCGGCTGGATGACCCGACCCCCACCGGACCGGCCCGCCCCACACGCCGATCCGGCCCAGGTCAACCGCTGGTGGGCGGGGCTGACCCCGACCCAGCGCCGGTGGCTGATCGGCCACGAGCCGGAGCTGGTCGGTCGGCTGGACGGGGTTCCGGCCGCCGCCCGCGACCAAGCCAACCGGCTGCTGCTGGAGGCCCGGCGAGAGGAGCTGGTGCGACGCTGGGAGCGGTTGCTCAACCGGGTGCCACGGGGGCCCGCCGAGGCGCTCGGGCTACGCACGGTCGACGCCGCGCTGCGCGGGCTGGACGCCCTGACCGCTCGGCTGGCCGACCCGCAGCCCCCGCGGGCGTACCTGCTGGGGCTGGATGTCGGGGGTGAGGGGCGGACGGTGGTCGCCCTGGGCAACCCGGATCGGGCCGCCGCCATCCTGACCCATGTGCCGGGCACGACCGCCGGGCTGGACGACGCCACCGGCGAGCTGGGCCGGGCCACCCGGGTGCTGTCACGCGGCGCCGACCTGGCACCCGGACAGGAGACCTCGGCGGTGCTCTGGCTGGACTACGACGCCCCGGACTTCCTGCACGAGGCGGCCTGGGACCGCCAGGCCCACGAAGCCGGTGCGGCGCTGCACCGCTTCCAGGAGGGGCTGCGGGCCACCCATGACGGGCCGCCCGCTCGGCAGACCGTGCTCGGGCACAGCTACGGATCCCTGGTGGTGGGCACCGCCGCCCGGGATCACGGGCTGGCGGCGGACGCCCTGATCTTCGTCGGCTCCCCCGGGGTCGGGGTGGGGCACGCCGACGAGCTGGGGGTGCCCGCCGGGCAGGTGTGGGCCAGCGCCGCACCGGACGACGTGATCCGGCTGACCCGACCCCCCGGTGAGCTGGCCCGACAGGCCCTGGTCAGTCTCTCCCCGGTGGCCGCGATCGCCGGGATGCTGACCGGCGACGACGACCAGCGCTGGTTCGGGCGGGATCCCGCCCACCCCTCCTTCGGGGGCAGCCGCTTCCCCAGCGGCCGGTACGGCCACAGCGGCTACTGGCATCCGGACAATCCGGCCCTGGACGGCATGGCCCGGATCGTGGTCGGCGGCTGACCGGGCAGGTGCGGCCGGGCGGTCCCTGGGACCGCCCGGCCCGGCGACTACTCGACCGTGACGGACTTGGCCAGGTTGCGCGGCTGATCCACGTCGTGTCCCCGGGCGGCCGCGATCTCCGCGGCGAAGATCTGCAGGGGCACGGTCGTCAGCAGCGGCGCCAGCAGGGTCGGGGTACGCGGCACGTAGATCAGGTGGTCGGCGTACCGGACCACGGACTGGTCCCCCTCCTCGGCGATCACGATGGTGCGGGCGCCTCGGGCGCGTACCTCCTGGATGTTGGAGACGATCTTGTCGTGCAGCAGGCTGCGGCCCACCGGGGAGGGCACCACACAGATCACCGGGGTGCCCTGGTCGATCAGGGCGATCGGGCCGTGCTTCAGCTCGCCCGCGGCGAACCCCTCGGCGTGCATGTACGCCAACTCCTTGAGCTTGAGGGCTCCCTCCAGGGCCACCGGGTAGCCGACATGACGGCCGATGAACAGCACGGTCGGCTCGTCGGCCAGCTCGCGGGCCAGCTCCCGCACCGGCTCGATGCGCCCGAGCAGTTGCCGCAGCTTGTCCGGCACCTGGTGCAGTTGCTCCACCACGGCCGCCACCTCGTCGGCGAACTTGATGCCGCGCACCTGGGCCAGGTGCAGGCCGATCAGGTAGCAGGCGACCAACTGGGTCAGGAAGGCCTTGGTGGAGGCGACCGCGATCTCCGGCCCGCCGTGGGTGTAGAGCACCGCGTCGGACTCACGGGGGATGGTGGAGCCGTTGGTGTTGCAGATGGCCAGCACCCGGGCCTTCTGGTCCTTGGCGTGCCGCAACGCCATCAGGGTGTCCATGGTCTCGCCGGACTGCGAGATCACCACGATCAGGGTGGACCGGTCCAGCACCGGGTCGCGGTAGCGGAACTCGCTGGCCAGTTCCACCTCGCAGGGGATCCGGGTCCAGTGCTCGATGGCGTACTTGGCCACCAGCCCGGAGTGGTACGCCGTGCCGCAGGCCACGATGAAGATCTTGTCGACGTCGCGCAGATCCTGGTCGCTGAGCCGGACCTCGTCGAGCACGATCTCGCCGCTGTCGGTCAGTCGGCCCAGCAGGGTGTCCGCGACGGCCTGGGGCTGCTCCTCGATCTCCTTGAGCATGAACCAGTCGTAGCCGCCCTTCTCGGCGGCCGAGGAGTCCCAGTCGATGTGGAAGTCCTTGCCGGCGGCGGGCTGACCGGCGAAATCGGTGATCTCGATGGTGTCGGCGGTGATCAGGACGATCTGGTCCTGACCCAGCTCGACCGCCTCCCGGGTGTGCTCGATGAAGGCGGCGACATCGCTGGCCAGGTAGTTCTCCCCGTCGCCCCGGCCGACCACCAGGGGGGAGTTGCGCCGGGCACCGACCACCGCACCGGGTATCCCGGCGTCCACGGCCAGCAGGGTGAAGGCCCCCTCCAGCCGCTGGCAGATCACCTGCATGGCGGCGGAGAGCAGGTGCGGCCCCTCCGGCTGACCGGCCGCGCGCAGCTCGGCCATCGCCTTGGCCATCAGGTGCGCGGCGCACTCCGTGTCGGTGTCGCTGACGAAGGTGACGCCCTCGTCCTCCAGTTCGGCACGGAGCTTGGCGAAGTTCTCGATGATGCCGTTGTGGATCACCGCTACCCGTCCGTCCGGGGACAGGTGGGGGTGGGCGTTGCGGTCGGTGGGTCCGCCGTGGGTGGCCCAGCGGGTGTGGCCGATGCCGGTGGTGCCGTCGCCGATGCCGATCGGGCTGGCACCGCAGGCCTGCGGGTCCTCGGCGGCGCGCTCGGAGAGCACCTTCTCCAGGTTGGCCAGCTTGCCGGCCTTCTTCTCGGTCAGCAGTTCCCCGTCGCAGGCGATCGCCACCCCGGCCGAGTCGTAGCCGCGGTACTCCAACCGCCGCAGACCGTCGAGCACGATGCCGAGCGCCGGTCGGCCACCGGCGTAACCCACGATTCCACACATGGATGGCAGCCTAACCCAGTTTTGCTCAACTCGCCTGCTCGAAAGTCGGGTAAACAATCACCGAACTTGAGCGATTGGCGCAGTATCGGTGATCGGGGTCACAAATCTCCCCGACGGGGTCGGGCGCCCCACCGCCTTGCCCCCGTACCCTGACGAGCGTGACGAGCACCGATGTCGACCCCCTGGTGAACCGGATGCGCCCCTTCGGGACGACGATCTTCGCCGAGATGTCCGCCCTGGCCGTCCGCACCGGTGCGGTGAACCTCGGGCAGGGCTTCCCGGACACCGACGGCCCACCCGAGATGCTCACCGCCGCCGCCGAGGCGCTGTGCTCCGGACACAACCAGTACCCCCCGGGCCCGGGCATCCCCGAGCTACGCGCGGCCGTGGCGGCCCACCAACGCCGCTTCTGGGGCCTGGAGTACGACCCGGACGGCGAGGTGGTCATCACCGCCGGTGCCACCGAGGCGGTGGCCGCAGCGATCCTCGCCCTCTGCGAACCCGGGGACGAGGTGGTCTGCTTCGAGCCGTACTACGACTCCTACGCCGCCTCGATCGCCCTGGCCGGTGCGGTGCGCCGCCCGGTGACCCTGCGCCCCGGCCCCGACGGTCGGTACGTCTTCGACCCCTCCGCGCTGCGGGCCGCCTTCGGCCCGCGTACCCGGCTGGTGCTGCTGAACTCACCGCACAACCCGACCGGCAAGGTCTTCACCCCGGCCGAGGTGGCCATGATCGCGGACCTCTGCCAGGAGCACGGCGCGTACGCGGTCACCGACGAGGTGTACGAACACCTGGTCTTCACCGACGCGGCGACCGCACACGTGCCACTGGCCGGCCTGCCCGGGATGCGTGAGCGCACCCTGCGCATCTCCTCGGCCGGCAAGACCTTCTCCTGCACCGGCTGGAAGGTGGGCTGGGTCAGCGGGCCGCCCGCGCTGGTCGCCGCGGTGCTGCGGGTCAAGCAGTTCCTCACCTTCGTCAACGCCGCTCCCCTGCAACCGGCCGTGGCGGTGGCCCTCGGGCTACCCGACGCCTACTTCACCCAGTTCCGGGCCGACCTTCAGGCCCGTCGGGACCAACTGATCGGTGGGCTGACCGAGGCCGGGTTCGAGGTGCTCACCCCGGAGGGCACCTACTTCGTCACCGCCGACATCACCGACCTCGGCGGCTCCGACGGGGTGGAGTTCTGCCGGTCCCTGCCCGAGCGTTGCGGGGTGGTGGCCGTACCCACCCAGGTCTTCTACGACGACCCGGAGGCCGGCCGACGGCTGATCCGGTTCGCCTTCTGCAAACGCACCGAGGTGCTGGCGGAGGCGGTGACCCGGCTGCACCGCCTGGCGCCCAGCTCCTGAGGAACCCGCACGACGGTCACGCAGGTGGGCTGGAACCCCTCGATCCCGGCCCACCTCGATCAGCTCCGTCTGTGGTGAGCCGGGTTCAGGAGGCGGGGCTGGCGGTGCGGACCAGGGCGGCGATGCGTTCGGCGACCTGCTGGGCGACCTCCTCGGTGGCCGCCTCGACCATCACCCGCACCAACGGCTCGGTGCCCGAGGGGCGCAGCAGCACCCGGCCGGTCTCGCCCAGCTCGGCCTCGGCCCGCTCGACCTCCGCGCGGACCGCCGGTGCGGCGGCGCCCACGGTACGGTCACCGACCGGCACGTTGATCAACACCTGCGGCAGCTTGGTCACCACCCCCGCCAGGTCGGCCAGGGTACGGCCGGTGGCCGCCATCCGGGCCATCAGGTGCAGCCCGGTCAACACCCCGTCGCCGGTGGTGGCGTACGCCGGCATCACGATGTGCCCACTCTGCTCACCACCGAGGGCCAGCCCGGAGGCGCGCAGCTCCTCCAGCACGTACCGGTCGCCGACCTTGGTCTCGATCAGCCGGATGCCCTGGGCGGACATGGCCAGGCGCAGACCCAGGTTGCTCATCACGGTGGCGACCAGGGTGTCCGCGGTCAGGGTGCCGGCGTCCCGCATGGCCAGGGCCAGGATCGCCATCACCTGATCGCCGTCGACCTCCTCGCCGTCGGCGGTCACCGCGACGCACCGGTCGGCGTCACCGTCGTGCGCGATGCCCAGGTGGGCGCCGTGCTCGACCACGGCCTGACGCAGGGCCTCGATGTGGTTCGACCCGCACTCGTCGTTGATGTTCAGCCCGTCCGGCTCGGCGTGGATCGCGATGACCTCGGCACCGGCCTCCCGGTACGCCACCGGAGCCACCTCGGCAGCCGCGCCGTTGGCGCAGTCGACCACGACCTTGATCCCCTCCAGGCGGTGTGGCACCGTGCCGACGAGGTGCTGCACGTAGTGGTCGGCGCCGTCGAGCAGGTCGTGCACCCGGCCGACTCCCGCGCCGACCGGGCGCTGCCAGGCGACACTGCCGTTGGCCTCGATGGCTGCCTCGATCCGCATCTCGATCTCGTCGGGCAGTTTGTGCCCACCGGCCGCGAAAAGCTTGATCCCGTTGTCCGGCATCGGGTTGTGGGAGGCCGACAGCATCACCCCCAGGTCCGCCTTGGCCTCCGCGGTGAGGAAGGCCACCGCCGGGGTGGGCAGCACACCTACCCGGATCACGGTCGCGCCCGCGCTGGTCAGCCCGGCCACCACTGCCGCCTCCAGCATCTCGCCGCTGGCCCGGGTGTCCCGCCCGACCACCGCCAGGGGGGCATGACTGCGGTCGGATTCGGCAAGGGTGTGGGCGGCGGCGATCGCCACCGAGAGCGCCAACTCCGGGGTGAGATCGGCGTTCGCCCGCCCGCGTACCCCGTCCGTGCCGAACAACCGGCCCATACCCGCCAACCTCCGATGAAACAACCGTTGTGGGGAGAAAATGCCCTGTGATGAAGAGGCGGAAACGGCCGGTCCACCTCCCAGTCGAGGGGAGGCGGACCGGCCGTCCGTCAGAAGTACAAGGTGCGGCTGAAGATCAGCGCTTCGAGTACTGAGGAGCCTTACGGGCCTTCTTGAGACCGTACTTCTTGCTCTCCTTGACCCGGGCGTCCCGGGTCAGGAAGCCGGCCTTCTTCAGGGCCGGGCGGTCGTCCGGCTCGCTGACGATCAGCGCCCGGGCGATGGCCAGCCGCAGCGCACCGGCCTGGCCGGTGGTGCCGCCGCCACGCAGGTTGGCGATGACGTCGAAGGTCTCGGCCTTCTCGGCGGTGACCAGCGGGTCCTTGATCAGCTGCTGGTGCACCTTGCTCGGGAAGTAGGCCTCAAGGTCCCGGCCGTTGCAGGTGATCTTGCCGCTGCCCGGCACGATCCGGACCCGGACGATGGCTTCCTTGCGGCGGCCCACGGTCTGGATCGGGCGGTCACCACGAGGCGCGCGGGCGACGGGCGCCGGCGCCTCGGTGGCCTCAGGGGCGACCTCGGTGGCGGTGATGTCGGTCATGCTGCTTCCTTCGCCCGCGCTCACTGCGCGATCTGCTTGATCTCGAACGGCACCGGCTGCTGCGCGCCGTGCGGGTGCTCTGCACCGGCGTAGACCTTCAGCTTCTTGATCAGCTGACGGCCGAGCTTGTTGTGCGGGAGCATCCCCTTCACAGCCAGCTCGATGGCCCGCTCGGGGCGCTTGGACAGCAGCTCCTCGTAGCCGACCTGCTTGAGGCCACCCGGGTAACCGGAGTGCCGGTAAGCGATCTTCTGCTGGCGCTTGTTGCCGGTCAGCGCGACCTTGCCCGCGTTCACGACGACGACGAAGTCGCCCGTGTCAACGTGCGGCGCGAAAGTCGGCTTGTGCTTGCCCCGCAGCAGCGTGGCGGCGTGGGTGGCCAGGCGGCCCAGCACGACATCAGAGGCGTCGATGACGTGCCACTGACGCTCGATCTCACCCGGCTTCGGGCTGTACGTACGCACAGGTCTACCTTGTCTCGTCGTCGGTCTGGGGTCGCGCGCCGAGGGGACCAGGACTTCCCAGCCGGACCAGCGCGCACGAACGACCAAGCGTACCTCAGGCGGCACGCCCACAGATGTCGTACAACAGCAGGCAACGATACCCGCAGCCTGCCCGGCCGGTCAAAACGGGGTCCGCCAGGCGTGCCGACGGCCTCGGGAATGGCCTTGATCACACCCCGGCCCGCGCCAATCGGGCCCCCGGACGCAGGTACGCAACCCAGGTGAGCAGGAGCAACACCAGGAAGAAGCCCACGTAGAACCGCAGTGCCGGCTGGATCCCGCCGTAGGTCGACCGGGCCCAGGCGTAACAGATCGGCACCAGGAAGCCGCCGAGGGCACCGACCGCCGAGATGATGCCCAACGCGCCGGCGGCCTGCCGGCGCATCGCCAGCATCACCTCCGGCGAGCCGCCCAACTCCGCCCCCTTCACCTGGAAGATCCGACTGATCATCCGGTAGGTAGAGCCGTTGCCGACGCCGGTGGCCACGAACAGCATCAGAAAGGCCACGAAGAAGACCCCCAGACTGCGCTGTTCGACCGACCAGAGGGCGGCCAGCGCGCCGACGGCCATCAGCACGAAGCTGACCATCGTCACCCGGGCACCGCCCACCACGTCGGAGAGCCGACCGCCGAAGGGGCGGCAGAAGGAGCCGACGGCCGCACCGAGGAAGGCCCAGGTCAGTGCGACGTCCGGCCGACCGAACACCGAGGTGAGCAGGGTCGGGAAGGCCGCCGAGTAGCCGATGAACGAGCCGAAGGTGCCGATGTACAGCAGGGACATGATCCAGGTGTCCCGATGCCGCAGCGACGACCAGACCGGCCGCACGTCGGCCTTCGCCTCGACCAGGTTGTCCATGAACAGGTACGCGCAGACCGCGGCGATCACCGCCAGCGGGATGTACATCAGCCCGGCCCGGGCCAGTGCCAGCCCGCCACCGAGCACGATCACCTGCGGCACCAGGAACTGCACCACCGCCACGCCGATGTTGCCGCCGGCGGCGTTGAGGCCCAGGGCCCAGCCCTTCTCCCGCTCCGGATAGAAGAACGAGATGTTCGCCATGCTGGAGGCGAAGTTGCCACCGCCGAATCCGGCGGTGGCGGCGATCAGCAACAACATCGGGAAGCCGATCTCCGGCCGCTCGACCGCCCAGGCCAGGCCCGCGCACGGCACGATCAGCAGCAGGGCGGAGACGATCGTCCAGTTCCGGCCGCCGAACACCGGCACGGCGAAGGTGTACGGCAACCGCAGCAACGCGCCGACTCCGCTCGGCACGGCGGTCAGCCAGAGCGCCTGACTGGTGGTCAACTGCCAACCGGCGTCACCGAGCCGGACGACGACGATGCTCCACAGCAGCCACACCGAGAAGCCGATGTGTTCGGCGAAGATCGACCAGATCAGGTTGCGGCGGGCGATCCGGCTGCCGGTCGTACGCCAGAAGGTGTGGTCCTCCGGTGCCCAGTGCCCGATCCAGCGGCCGGGACGGCGGTCCAGGTTCTCCTCCTGGACGACCTCGGGTTGTGCGCTCGTGGTGGTCATGGCGCCGAAGCTAGGAATCGACGGTTACCGCGGCGTTCGTCCTTCGGGTCGGCTCGGCAACGGGAAGCGCACCACCGGCCGAGGTGCGCGGTGAGACAGGCCGGTTCAGAGTTGCTGGAGGATGCGCAGCGCCCGGTCGACGTGGCGCATCGTCTCGACGTCGGCCACGTCCACGCACTCGGTGAACCACTTCTTCATCGGCGAGGAGATCCGGTCGGGCATCACCACCCAGCCACCCATCGGCACCGCCAGCGGTGAGTCACGCAGCAGTGCCGCCTCGACCACCTCGGCGACGATCACGATCGGTACTGCGGTGGAGTTGTAGACGTCGGAGCTGATCACCAGCCCGAGCCGCTCGCGGGCCCCCTCGATCCGCCAGACCTCGCCCCTACGCAGCACGTGGGCGACCACCGAAGAGCAGGTCGTCGACCAGGCCCACCTCCTGCGCATCGGCCAGCGAGGCGGCCTCCAGATCCAGCCCGGCCCGGCTCACTGCGGCGGCGTGGGCCGCGAAGACCTCACGCAGCGCCTTCTCCCGCGCGGCCTGGTCCATCCAGGCGGAGAGGGAGAGCCCTTCCCGTTTGGCGAACCGTCGGGCGTCCGCGATCGTCTCGTCGGAGAACGACAGAGTCACCTTGGCTGTCATGCCAGACAGACTACCGTCGGTATGACCGCCAGTCATCCGATCCGTACACCCTCGGGCTGACCCGGGGCGTGGCCGCCGAAGACGGCCGTCGCCGGGCCGCTACCGGCTGCGGCGTCGAACGCCTCGGTCACCTCCATGTCGACCACCTCCGTCTTCCCAATATGCGGAAGATTCGTTCCACATTCCAGGCCATGCGATCCGATGCGCCGCCGCCGTGCGGTGTGAGCGGCACTTGACAGGACCGAAACAAACGGGACGCGGGCCGGAAACTGGACGGCGGCACGCTTTGCCGACATGACAGACGGTGCACGGTCGGCAACTGCACCGGGGCGCACGCCCCGGGAGGTGGCGACGCACTGCCCGTACTGCGCCCTACAGTGCGGGATGACGCTGCGTGAGCAGGACGGGCAGGTGTCCGTACTCCCCCGGCAGTTCCCCACCAACCGCGGCGGACTCTGCCAGAAGGGCTGGACCTCGGCCGAACTGCTGACCCACCCGGACCGGCTGACCACCCCGCTGCTGCGCGACCCGGCCAGCGGCGAACTCCGCCCGGCCAGCTGGGAGGCCGCGCTGGACCGCATCACGACCGGCATCGGCGAGGTGCAGCGACGGCACGGCCGCGACGCGGTCGCCGTCTTCGGCGGCGGCGGGCTGACCAACGAGAAGGCGTACGCGCTGGGCAAGTTCGCCCGGGTCACCCTGGGCACCCGCAACATCGACTACAACGGACGGTTCTGCATGTCCTCGGCGGCCGCCGCCGGGATGCGCGCCTTCGGGGTCGACCGGGGGCTGCCCTTCCCGCTGGCCGACCTAGGGCACGCCGACACCCTGCTGCTGGTCGGGGCGAACCCGGCGGAGACCATGCCCCCGCTGGTGCGGTGGCTGACGGAGCTGCGGCAGCGCGGCGGCACGCTGATCGTGGTCGATCCCCGGGTCACCGCCACCGCCCGGCAGGCCGACCTGCACCTGCAACCACTGCCCGGCACCGACCTGGCGGTGGCCAACGCGCTGCTGCACATCGCCCTGACCGAGGGCTACCTCGACCGCGACTACGTGGCCACCCGTACCACCGGCTTCACCGAGGTCCGGCGCACGGTGGCGGGTTGGTGGCCGGCGCGGGCCGAGGCCCTCTCCGGCGTGCCGGTGGCCGACCTGGAGGCGACCGCCCGCGCCCTCGGCACCGCCGAACGGGCGATCATCCTCACCGCACGGGGCGCGGAACAGCACGCCAAGGGCGTGGACACGGTCACCGCCTTCGTCAACCTGGCCCTGGCGCTCGGCCTGCCCGGCCGCCCCGGCTCCGGGTACGGCTGCCTGACCGGGCAGGGCAACGGGCAGGGGGGCCGCGAGCACGGGCAGAAGGCCGACCAGCTGCCCGGATACCGCCGGATCGACGACCCGGCGGCCCGCGCCCATGTCGCGCAGGTGTGGGGGGTCTCCGCCGACGAACTGCCCGGTCCGGGGGTGCCCGCGTACCAGTTGCTGGATTCGCTGGGCACCGACGACGGCCCGCGTGCGCTGTTGGTCTTCGGCTCCAACCCGGTGGTCTCCGCCCCTCGGGCGGCGCGGATCGAGAGCCGGCTGCGCGACCTGGACCTGCTGGTCGTCGCCGACCTGCTGCTCTCCGAGACGGCGGCGCTGGCCGACGTGGTGCTGCCCACCGCCCAGTGGGCCGAGGAGGACGGCACCATGACCAACCTGGAGGGTCGGGTGCTGCGTCGCCGCGCCCTGCGCCCACCCCCGCCCGGGGTCCGCACCGACCTCGCCATCCTCGCCACCCTCACCACCCGGTTGAAAGGAAGGGCCCCTTCTTATCGCCTCGTGCATAGGAAGGGCCCCCTGTTAACACCCGACTGCGAAGCCGAAGCAGCCGCCGACCGCGAGGCGCGAGCCGCCGACCCACGTACGGTGTTTGCCGAGTTGCGGCGGGCCTCGGCCGGCGGGATCGCCGACTACGCCGGGATCAACTGGGAACGGATCGACGCCGCCGACGGGGTGTTCTGGCCCTGCCCGCGTGACGACGGGCCGGACTCGCCACGACTGTTCGCGGACGGCTTCCCCACCCCCGACGGCCGGGCCCGGTTCCACCCGGTGGAGCACCGGCCGGCCGCCGAGGAGGTCTGCGCGGAGTACCCGCTGCACTTCACCACCGGCCGGGTGCTCGCCCAGTACCAGTCCGGCACCCAGACCCGCCGGGTGGCCGCGCTGCGCCAGGCCGCTCCGGACGCCTTCGTGGAGCTGCATCCCGACCTCGCCGGGCGGCTCGGGGTGGCCGACGGCGAACCGGTGCGGGTGCTCTCCCGGCGGGGCGAGTTCCGCGCGCCGGCCCGGCTCAGCCCGACCATCCGGCCGGACACCGTCTTCGCACCCTTCCACTGGGGTGGTGCCGCCCGGGCCAACTCCGTCACCAACGACGCCGTCGACCCGATCTCCGGCATGCCCGAGTTCAAGATCTGCGCGGTCCGGGTGGAGCGGGTGGCGTCATGAACGAGCGCCAGCGAGCGGACTGTCGGCCGGACGCGATGAGCGGCCAGCGGGTGGTGGTGGTCGGCAACGGCATGGCCGGGGCCCGCCTCGCCGCCGAGCTGCACGCCCGGGGCCAGGACAAGGTCACCGTGGTCGGGGCGGAGCCGCACCGGGCGTACAACCGGATCATGCTGTCCACCCTGCTCGCCGGCAAGATCGGCGAGCCGGAGGTGGAGCTTACGGAGGCCACCGGGCGGGGGGTCGACCTGCGTACCGGAGTCGCGGTGCGGGCCATCGACCGGGCCGCCGGGGAGGTACGCACCGACGACGGCGATCGGATCGGCTACGACCACCTGGTGCTCGCCACCGGCGCGCGGGCGGTGGTGCCGGCGCTGCCCGGCCTGGACCCGACCTCGCCGCCGGAACGGGTGGTGGCGTTCCGGAGCCTGGCCGACTGCCGGCGCATCCTCACCCTGGCCGAGGGTGCCCGCCGCGCCCTGGTACTCGGCGGTGGGCTGCTGGGCCTGGAGGCCGCCCGGGGGTTGGCCGCCCGAGGCCTGGAGGTCGCCGTGGTGCACCGGGTGCCGTACCTGATGGAACGCCAGCTGGACGCCGTGGCCGGCGAGATCCTGGCCGGCACCCTCGCCGAACTCGGGGTGACCACCCACCTGGCCGTCACCCCGACCGGCCTGACGGCCGACCCCACCGGGGTCCGGCTTAGCCTGTCCGACGGCCGTACCCTCGACGCCGACCTGCTGGTCCTCGCCTGCGGGGTACGCCCGGACACCGCGCTCGCCGAGGCGGCCGGCCTGACGGTGGACCGGGGGGTGCTGGTCGACGACCGGCTGCGCACCAGCGACCCGCGGGTTTCCGCGATCGGCGACTGCGCGCAGCACGGCGCCGCCCCGACCGGGCTGGTCGCACCGGCCTGGGCGCAGGCCCGGGTGGTGGCCCAACTGCTGACCGGGCAGGACCCGCAGGCCCGGTACCGCCCCCGGCCGGTGGTCACCCGACTCAAGGCGGCCGGCATCGACCTGGCGGCGATGGGTGACCCGACGAACGGCCCCGGCGAGGAGTTGACCTTCGCCGATCCGACCCGGGGCACCTACGCCCGGCTGCGCATCCACGACGACCGGTTGGCCGCCGCGATCCTGCTCGGCGACAACCCGTCGGTGGGCGCGGTCATCCAGTTGTTCGACCGGGGTCACCCGGTACCCGCCGACCGGCGGGCACTGCTGCTCGGCCGGGCCGTGGGCGGTGGCGGCGGCGCGACTCCCGCCGCCTCTCCGGCGTTGATGCCGGACGCGGCCACCGTGTGCCAGTGCAACACGGTCAGCAAGGGCGCGGTGGTGGCCTGCTGGCGGGGCGGGGCGCGCACCTTCGACGAGGTCGTCGCCGGGACCAGGGCCGGTACCGGCTGCGGCGGCTGCCGGGACGCGGTCGCCGGCATCGTCGACTGGTTGTCCAGAACGGATCCGGTGGAGGTGGGACGATGACCGGCGGCAACGTGGTCGTGATCGGCAACGGCATGGTCGGGCAGCGGTTCGTGGACGCGCTGCGTTCGCGGGACCCGCAGGGCCACTGGCGGGTCACCGTGCTCGCCGAGGAACCCCGGCCGGCGTACGACCGGGTGCGGCTCTCGGCGTACTTCGACGGTGTCTCGGCCGACGAACTGAACCTGCACACCGCGTACGACGGGGTGCGGTTGCGCCTCGGCGAGGCGGCGACCACCGTGGATCGGGCCCGTCGGGTGGTGACCACGGCCGACGGCGAGTACCCGTACGACGTGCTGGTCTTCGCCACCGGCTCCTCGGCGTTCGTGCCTCCGGTGGACGGCGTCGGCCTGCCCGGGGTGTTCGTCTACCGGACGCTTGACGACCTGGCGTCGATCGAGGAGCATGCCCGGGGCCGGCGGACCGGCGCGGTGATCGGGGGCGGTCTGCTCGGCCTGGAGGCCGCCAACGCCCTGCGCCTGCTCGGCCTGATCACCAGCGTGGTGGAGTTCGCGCCCCGGCTGATGCCGGCTCAGATCGACACCGCCGGGGGCGCCCTGCTGCGCCGTTACGTGGAGGAGCTGGGGGTGGGCTGCCACCTCGGGGTGGCCACCACCGCGTTGCGACCCGGCCCGGACGGTACGGTCGCCGCCCTGGAACTGGCCGACGGCACGTCGATCGACGCCGACCTGGTGGTGGTGGCCGCCGGCATCCGTCCCCGCGACGAGCTGGCCCGCGCGGCCGGGCTCGACCTCGGCCCGCGCGGCGGGCTGTTGGTGGACGACTCCTGCCGCACCAGCGACGAGCGGGTCTACGCGGTCGGCGAGTGCGCGGCCGTCGAGGGCACCTGCTACGGCCTGGTGGCACCCGGGTACGCGATGGCCGAGGTGGTGGCCGACCGGCTGGTCGGTGGGGCGGCCACCTTCCCCGGCGCGGACACCGCCACCAAGCTCAAGCTGCTCGGCGTCGACGTGGCCTCCTTCGGTGACGCGCACGGCACCACCCCGGGCTGCCTGGACGTGACGTACACCGATCCGGCCACCCGGGTCTACGCCAAGCTGGTCCTCTCCGACGACGCGACGACGCTGCTCGGCGGGGTGCTGGTGGGCGACGCCAGCGCGTACCCCACCCTGCGGGCGAGCGTCGGCGCACCGCTGCCGGCGCCCCCGTTGGCGTTGCTCGCCCCGGCCGGTGCCGGCGAGGCGACCGTGGGGGCCCTGCCGGCCTCCGCGCAGGTCTGTTCCTGCAACGCGGTGACCCGCGCGGACATCGACACGGCCATCGCGGGCGGCTGCGCGGACGTGGCCGCCCTGAAGGCGTGCACCCGGGCCGGCACCAGTTGCGGTTCCTGCGTGCCGATGCTCAAGCAACTGCTCGACGCGGCCGGTGTCACCCAGTCCCGGGCGTTGTGCGAGCACTTCGACCTCAGTCGGCAGGAGCTGTTCGACATCGTCCGGGTACGCGGCATCCGGACCTTCTCCCGGTTGATCGCCGAACACGGGCAGGGCCGGGGTTGCGACATCTGCAAGCCGGTGGTCGCCTCGATCCTCGCCTCGCTCGGCAACGGGCACATCCTCGACGGCGAGCAGGCCGCGTTGCAGGACACCAACGACCACTTCCTGGCGAACCTGCAACGCGACGGCAGCTACTCGGTGGTGCCCCGGATCCCCGGCGGTGAGATCACCCCGGAGAAGCTCATCGTCATCGGCGAGGTGGCCCGGGACTTCCAGCTCTACACGAAGATCACCGGTGGACAGCGGATCGACCTGTTCGGGGCCCGGGTGGAGCAGTTGCCGCAGATCTGGCGTCGGCTGGTCGACGCCGGATTCGAGTCCGGTCACGCGTACGGCAAGGCGCTGCGGACGGTGAAGTCCTGCGTCG
The DNA here is from genome assembly GCF_043198155.1 of Micromonospora sp. NPDC048871. Classification (NCBI taxonomy): domain Bacteria; kingdom Bacillati; phylum Actinomycetota; class Actinomycetes; order Micromonosporales; family Micromonosporaceae; genus Micromonospora; species Micromonospora sp. NPDC048871. The sequence continues at coordinate 124,519 of NZ_JBICUM010000009.1, forward strand.
GCTCCACCTGGTGCCGGTACGGGGTGCAGGACTCGGTCGGCCTGGCCATCGCCCTGGAGTTGCGCTACCGGGGGCTACGCGCACCTCACAAGATCAAGTCGGCGGTCTCCGGGTGTGCCCGGGAGTGCGCCGAGGCCCGCAGCAAGGACTTCGGCATCATCGCCACCGAGACCGGCTGGAACCTCTACCTCGGCGGCAACGGGGGCTTCCGACCCCGGCACGCCGATTTGTTCGCCACCGATCTGAGCACCGCGGAACTGGTCACCATGATCGACCGGTTCCTGATGTTCTACGTCCGCACCGCCGACCGACTGCAACGCACCGCCGCCTGGATCGAGGCCATGGACGGCGGCCTCGACCACCTGCGAGCGGTCATCGTGGACGACTCGCTCGGCCTCTGCGCCGAACTCGACGCCGCGATGGCCCGGCACGTCACCTCCTACTCCGACGAGTGGCGGGACGTGCTCGACGACCCGGACCGACTGGGCCGGTTCGCCTCCTTCGTCAACGCACCGGACGTACCCGACCCGTCGATCACCTTCGTCACCGAACGCGGCCAACCCGTACCCGCCGGTGGTCGGCCACCCACAACCGACGGCCGTCAACCGGTCACCCTCGGACTGCCGGAGGTGCGGCGATGAACACCGTGACGACCGTGCGCTGGCACACCGTCTGCCCGTTGAGCCGACTGGACCTGGACCGGGGCGTGGCCGCCCTGGTCGACGGCGTCCAGGTAGCGCTGTTCCGGACCGCCGACGGGTTGTACGCGATCGAGAACCGAGACCCGGTCACCGGCGCGTACGTGCTGTCCCGGGGCATCGTGGGCAGCCGCCGCGGCCTGCCCACGGTCGCCTCGCCGCTGCACAAGCAGGTGTACGACCTGCGTACGGGGGACTGTCTCGACCTGCCCGGTGTCTGTGTCACCCGGCACGAGATCCGGTGCCGGGACGGCATGGTCGAGGTGCGGCTGCGACAGGAGGAGTGAATGCGCGAGGAACTGGCCGGCTTCACCATCGGGGTGACCGCCGACCGGCGGCGGGACGAACTCGCCGCGCTGCTCCAGCGGCGCGGCGCCCGGGTGGTGCTCGCCCCCGCGCTGCGGATCGTGCCGCTCGCGGACGACACCGCGCTGCGCGAGGCCACCCGGGCCTGTCTGGACCGGCCACCGGACGTGCTGATGGCCAACACCGGGATCGGCATGCGCGGGTGGCTGGAAGCCGCCGAGGGCTGGGGGGTCGCCGAGCCGCTGCGCTCGGTGCTCGGCAACTCGTACGTGGTGGCCCGGGGCCCCAAGGCGCGCGGCGCGATCCGCGCGGCCGGCCTGCACGACCAGTGGTCTCCGGAGTCGGAGAGCTGTGAGGAGGTCGTCGAGCACCTGCGCCGGCGAGGGGTGGCCGGGCAGGTGATCGCCATGCAGTTGCACGGCGATCGGCAGCCCGAGTGCACCCGCGCCCTGGAGGAGGCCGGGGCGACCGTCATCGAGATCCCGGTCTACCGCTGGGCGCCACCGACCGATCCGGCCCCCCTGCACCGGCTGGTCGACCTGGTGGCCGGTCGGTTGGTGGACGCGGTCACCTTCACCTCGGCACCGGCTGCGGAGGCGCTGCTGCGCGCCGCCGGGGACCGGACGGAGGCCGTCCTGGCCGCGTTGCGTAGTGATGTGCTGGCCAGTTGTGTCGGCCCGGTGACCGCCGAGCCGTTGGTCCGCCGGGGGGTGCCGGTGAGCGCGCCCAGCCGGGCCCGGTTGGGCGCCCTGGTCCGCACCATCGTCGACGAGCTGCCCCGGCGTACGGTCACCATCAAGGCCGCCGGGCACCTGCTCACGCTGCGCGGACACGCCGCCGTGGTGGACGGCGAACTACGTCCCCTGGCGCCGGCGCCGATGGCGGTGCTGCGGGCCCTGGCCCAAGCTCCGGGCCGGGTGCTGTCCCGTACCGCCCTGCTGCGGACCCTGCCCCGGGGGGCCGACGAGCATGCCGTGGAGATGGCGGTGGCCCGGCTGCGGGCCGGTCTGAAGGCCCCCCGGGTGGTGCAGACCGTCGTCAAGCGCGGCTACCGCCTCCGCATCGACTGAGACGAAGGAAGGGCCCCTGGTTAACGCCTGGGGTAGGTAAAGGGCCCCCGCTTAACAGGCGAGGGCACCCGTCCCGCCGAGACCCGACAAGTGCCGGGCAGGCGGGACGGATGCCCCTTCCCGGGTCAGCCGACCGGAGTCGGGAAACCCCGGTCGTGCTCGGCCTGAAGCCGAGCCATGGCGTGTTCGACGACGGTCACCATCACCTGCTTGACCGCGTCGCGTCGGCGGGCGTCCGTCATCACCAGCGGGACGTCCGGTGAGATGGCCAGTGCCTCACGCACTTCATCCAGGTCGTACTGCGGCGCGCCGTCGAACCGGTTCAAGGCGACCACGTACGGCAGCCTGCGGTTCTCGAAGTAGTCCAACGGTGCGAAGGCATCCGTGATCCGGCGGGTGTCCACCAGGACGGCAGCCCCCACCGCACCACGGATGATCTCGTCCCACATGAACCAGAACCGGGTCTGACCAGGCGTGCCGAAGAGGTACAGGATCAGATCCTGCGCCATGGTGATTCGGCCGAAGTCCATGGCGACCGTGGTGGTCTCCTTGCCCGGCACCTTGGACGAGTCATCGATACCGACACCCGCCGCGGTCATCACCGCCTCGGTGGTCAGCGGTGTGATCTCCGAGATCGCCCCGACCAACGTGGTCTTGCCGACACCGAAGCCACCCGCGACGACGATCTTCGCGGAGATGATTCCCCGGCTCTGGCGGGCCCCGGCGGGGTCATAGCTCGCGAAGTCCACTCAGCACCCTTCCCAGCATTTCCATCCGCTCCTCGAAACCTGTGGCGGGAGCAGCCGTTTGTAGCGTCAGCAGGCCCTCGGCGACCATGTCGGCGACCAGCACCCGAGCGACACCCAGCGGTAGCCGGGTGTACGCGGCGATCTCCACCAACGACTCGGGACGGCCCTCGCAGACCATTGCGATGCGATGTTTGTCGTGCCCGGCAAACCGCGACTCGGCGATCTGGGTGGGGCTGGCGACCAGCACCGCTTCCAGGGCGATGTCCCGAAGCGGTTCGGTACGCCCCCGGGTGACCGCGTACGGCCGCACCAGAGCACCCCGCGGGTCACGTCGTGAATCCATCCGCAATCACCTCCTCTCCCGTCCGCCGTGGCATCGTCCGCTATGACCGCACCGCGTCCCGGGGCAGCGGCACCAGCGCCGCGCCCACCCGCTCGACCAGCAGGGCCATCTCGTAACCCACTTGACCCACGTCGCAGCTACGCGCCGCCAGCACCGCCATCGACGAGCCGTCGCTGATCGACATCAGGAACAGGTAGCCGCTGTCCATCTCGATGACGGTCTGCAACACCCCGCCGGCGCTGAACATCCGCGCGGCGCCCTCGGTCAGGCTGACCACCCCGGAGGTGATGGCCGCCAGCTGATCCGCGCGGTCCGCCGGCAGGTCGCGGGAGGAGGCAAGCAGCAGCCCGTCCGCGGACACCGCCACCACGTGGGCGATTCCCGCCACGCTGTCGGCGAAGTTGGTCAGTAGCCAACCCATGTCCTGCATGGCCGCGGGCCTGTTCATCGGCTCGTCTCCTTGGTCGAGGTGCTGTTCTGAGTCGCGCCGGCCGTTCGGCCGCGCTGGACGCCGCGGTGGTAGGCCGACAGCAGACCGCGGACTTCGTCCGGCGTACGCCGACTGTGTTCCCGTCCGTTGCGGGGTTCGATGCCACCGGGCACCAGCTGCGCCTGCGGCACCCGCTTGGGCAGCCCGGACCGGGTCGTCCCGGCCGGGGTGGGCTCGGCCGCCTGGCTGGCGCGCGACCAGCCCTCGTCTGCCGCGGTCCGCCAGGCCTCGTCGGCGGCGGAGGAGGACTCGGCAGTCGGCGCCGGTGGCGGGGCCGGCGCGGCCGGGGCCGCCGCCGGGGTCGGGGCGTGCGCAGCCGGCTGGGTGCCGGTCGGTCCGCCGGAGAACACCGGGTACGACGGCGGCTGCAGGGCGGCCCCACCGGCAGCCGCACCCGGGGTACGGGTGGGCAGTGGGGTGCGTCCCTGGGTCGGTGTGACGGCCGGTGTCGACACGTCAGCGGTGGCCGCGGCGGCGGTCGGGGCCCCGGCGTTCGCCGACGGCTCGTCGAACTGCGGCCGGCTGAAGATGGCCGTCACGTCGTTGCCGTGCGACCGGAACCAGACCGCCTCCATCTCGCGGAAGATGGGCGCCTCGGCCTGCGGCGGCTCCGCCGGTGCGGTGATCGGCGCGCTGGCCAGCGGGGCGGTCGCGGCCAGACTGGCCCCCAGCCCGCCGAACATCGGGGTGTCCTGGCCGCCACCGGGACCCTGGCCCGCCGTCGGCGCGAACCCGGTGGGAGCCGCGGTCGGCGTGAATCCGTTGGTGGTGGCCGCGGCACCGGCGACCGGGCCGGCCGGCAGCACGGGTGCGGCCGGGCGCGGGTCGCCGGTCGAGTTCGCCGTCCGGTAGGACAGCGGATCGATGGTCGGCTGCGCGACCGTGGGCGACCCGGCGCTGAAACCCCCGGCGTAGGCCGGTGGCGACGCGTGAGCCGGTGGGGTTTGCTCCGGGGTCGGTTCCGCGACCGGCCACGGGGTGGCCGTCGGGGCGCTGCGCCACCGGTCGCTGAGGGTCGCGGTGGTGCTGCGCCCCGCGGCTGCCAGAGGGTCACCGGCACCGGTCGGGGCCGGCTCGACCGCCAGCGGCTGACGCGGCCGGGTGATCGCCTGGTCCCGGCCCCTGAGGCTCGGCAGGATCACCGTGGCGGCCGGCAGGGTGATCTGGGCGACCGTGCCACCCTCGACGTTGCGGCGCAGCTCGACCCGGATGCTGTAGCGCGCCGCCAGCCGGCTGACCACGGCCAGACCCATCAGCCGGAACGCCGCGACGTCCACCGTCGGAGGAGCGGCGAGCCGCCGGTTCAGGGTGTCCAACTGCTCGTCGGTCAGCCCCAGGCCACGGTCCTCGATCTGGATCAGCACGTAGTCCCGGATCCGCCGACCGTCGGCGACCACGGTGGTGTTCGGCGGGGAGAAGCGGGTGGCGTTGTCGAGCAACTCGGCCACCAGCCGTACGACGTCGTTGACCGCGTGGGCGGCCACGGACACGTCCGTGTCCACCGTGCCGAACTCGATGCGGTTGTAGAGCTCCACCTCGGACTGGGCGGCGCGCAGCACGTCGACCAGCAGGGCGTCCTCACGACGCGGGACCGCGGAGTCGGCCCCGGCCAGCACCAGCAGGTTCTCGTCGTTGCGGCGCATTCGGGTGGCCAGGTGGTCCAGCTCGAAGAGCTGGGCCAGACGCTTCGGGTCCTCCTCGCCGCGCTCGATCGCGTCGAGTTCACCGATCATCCGGTCGACCAGGGTCTGACTGCGTCGGGCGAGGTTCAGGAACATCGCCGAGACGCTGCTGCGCAGCGCCGCCTGCTCGGCCGCGACCCGGACGGCCTCCCGGTGTACGACGTTGAAGGCCGAGGCGACCTGGCCCACCTCGTCACGGTTGTCGAGCCTGATCGGGTCCCGTACCTCGCGGACGATCTCCTCGACACTGCCGTCACTGACGTTGCCCATGCCTTGGAGGCGACGCACCGCCTCGGGAAGGTCGTGGTTGGCCACCGAGAGGGCACCCTCGCGGAGCCGACGCAGTGAGTGGTTGAGCGAGCGGGCCAGCACCACGGCCAGGGTCACCGCGATGATCAGGGTGAGCAGCACCAGGGTCGTCTCGACGATCGCCTGCCGGATCACGTCCGACCGGGCCTGCTCGGCCTGGGTCAGGAGGCGATTCTGCAGCTCGATCTCGGCCCACCGCATCAGTTCGTGCACCGCACCGATCGCGGCCGTGGCCTCCTGGGCGGTGACCGGTGCATCCCGGCCGACCGTGCGGCTGATGTCGGTGGCGATCCGGTCGGCCAGCACCACGGCGTCACCGGAGACGGTGCTGTTGACCAGCGCCTGCTGGACCGGGTCGGCGGCCAGGGAGAAGGCCAGCAGCGCCTCCTGCTGACCGGTCAGGGTGGCCACGAAGGCGGAGAACTGCTCGGTGTCCAGCCGGCCGTTGGTCAGTGCGGTGAAGGCGATCGCCTCTTCCTCGGCGACGGCCGCCTTGGCGCGGGCGAAGGCGGCCACCGCCCGTCGGCTGTCGGCAAGACTCTCCTCGCCCGGCAACTGGGCCAGACCGTCGCTGTAGGAGACCAGGTCGGCCAGGACCACGCCGTAGCGCAGCACGGCCTCGGCTACCTGCATCTGCTGGCGGTCCAGCACTTCCTGACGGGTGCCGTCGAGGGTGTCCAGGTGCCGGTCGATGGTCGCCAGGCGGTCGCGCACCGCCGCCGGGACCTCACCGACCCGGGCCCGCTCCGCGCGGTAGGCGTCGACCCGCTCCTGGGTCCGACGCACCCGCAGGTTGTACGCGTCGACCTGCTGCTGGGTGGAGGCCAGGTAGGCGGCGGCGGTCATCCGCTCGGCGTGCAGATCGTTCGTCAGGGCGGAGATCCTGGTCGACAGCGCGGTCAGCGAGCGGGCCTGGGTGGCCTCGAAGGCGCCTTCACCGACCGAGATCAGACGAACTGTGGCCAGCGCGATGACGGCGGCCACCGGAACGACCAGGATCAGCGCCAGCTTGGACCGGATCCGGGCGTCACGCAGCCGGGGCAGCCTGCGCCGGCCGTCGCGCTCGGCTTCGCCGCTGGCGGGCAGGGTCGTCGGTCCGGTGCTCACGACATCGCCTCCGTCGTTTTCTCCGCGCCTGACCCGTCGATCCGTGCCTGGAGCGACGGCCGGCGCCACGCGCGGCACGGCCGCGATTTCATCAGACGGGATCGTGTTTGGGAAGCCGCAGTGAGGCAGGAAACGGTTGGAGGACACGCATCCTGTAGTCCGGTCAACTAATACCTACATTTCCACAGTGCCCTTGATCAGGGCATGTAGCTCCAGAGTGGTCATTCGTGTCGTCAGAGTGAGCAAACGAAAACACGTCGCTACCCCAACATGTGGGATTGGTGTCCCGAAACGCTCCCGCTGGCTCCGCTTGACCGCAGCGCCCGGCATTGGCAAGGTTTTGCAGGCTTCGCGCACACGGTACGGCAGACCCGACCAGAATATCTACTGAGGACGCTGCCGCCGCCGGTGACCGGGCCCCGCCCGTGCCGCATCAGGAGGACAGAGTTGACCCCCTTCCGCTCCGCGACCGCTCTGGTGGCCGCTTCAGCTCTACTGGCCACCACCCTCACCGGCTGCCAGTTCGGCGGGCAGGAGCAGGACACCTCGCCGATCGTCATCGCCGCCGACCTGGAACTGTCCGGGGCGGCCGCCAGCGTCGGCAAGGCGTACCGGCAGGCACTGGAGTTGAAGATTGAACAGCTGAATGACTCCGGCGCCCTGAACGGCCGGACTATCAAACTGCTGCCGAAGGACAACCGCTCCGACGCCGGGGAGTCACTGCGCAACATCGTCGACTTCGCCAACGATTCACAAGTCAGCGCCATCATCATGGGCGGCTGCAACGAATGCGCGGTCGGCGCGGTCCGCACCATCAATGAGAAGCAGATCCCCACCATCGCGCTGGCATCGGCCGGCGCGGTATCCAACCCGGTGGCAGATCGACGCTACGTGTTCAAACTGGCACCGAATGCAGCCGATAATGCCGGCGCTATCACCGGCGAACTGAGCCGTCGACGGGTCGCCTCCGTGGGGCTGCTGCGCAGCGACGACGCCTACGGCAAGGAGGGCGCCGAGGCCCTGCGGGGCGAGTTCAGCAAGGCCGGGATCCAGCTGCTGGCCGAGGCCACGGTCCGCACCACCGACACCGAGGTGGACCGGCAGGCCGCCACCCTGGCCGCCGCCCAGCCTGAGGCGCTGGTCGTCTGGACCCCACCGGAGCAGGCGATGCTGGCCGCCGGCGCGGTCAAGCAGGCCGGCTTCACCGGGCGCCTGTTCTTCGACGCCTCCGCCGCGGGTGACCTCTTCCTCGGCGCCTCGGCCCGGGCCGCCGAACGGGCCACCCTGGTCTTCACCCAGACGATGGTGATCGACGACGTCATCGCCACCACCCCCGCCAAGGCCGCCCGTCGTCAGTGGTTCCAGGACTACACCGCCCGTTTCGGCGGCTACCACGGATCCTCGTCCTTCGCGGCGGACGCCGTGCAGCTCATCGTCGATGCTGAACTGCGCGCCGGTGGTCCGGCCGGCAAGGTCGACCGGGAGAGCCTGCGAGACGTGCTGGAGACCTCCCAGATGGACGGACTGTCCGGGCCGATCCGGATGACGCCGGACAACCACTCCGGGCTGATGCCGCAGGCTCTGACCACTCTGGTCGCTCGTAACGGGCGTTGGAGGTTGGCAGGCTGAGGTCTTCGTCCTCTGGTTCTGCTCGGTGGGGTGTGGCCCCAGCACAACCGGCTTCGGGCGGTCAGGCTTGATCCCTGCGCCGGTTGTTGCTGGGGCCACACCTGCGTTCGTCCACGGGTGACGGACGCAGGTCAGGTTGGGTGGTGCTGTCTGTCCTGGGTGCGGTCCGCCCGTAGGTGCTGGGGGTGGTCAGCGGCTGGAGGTGGTTTCTCGGACCCAGGGCAGGCTGAAGCGCTCGATGACCACCAGGGCGGTGTAGAGCAGGATGCTGACCAGGGCGATCAGGATGATCGCCGCCCAGGCGGTGGCGGTGTCGCCGATGCCGGCGTACTGCTGGATCACATAGCCCAGACCACCCTCGCCGGCCTGGAACTCGCCGATCACCGCGCCGATCGCGGCCAACGGCATGGCCACCTTCAGGCCCACGAAGATCTGCGGCAGGGCGGCCGGGAAGCGGATCTTCCGGAACGCCTGCCAGCGGGAGGCGTTGTAGGAGCGGATCAGCTCGGCCAGGTCGGCCGGGGTGGTCGTCAGCCCGGTAGCGGTGGACAGCACGATCGGGAAGAAGCAGAGCAGGAAGACCATGGTCAGGATGGGCTTCTGACCCCAACCGAGCGCCACCACCAGCAGCGGGCCGAGGGTGATCTTCGGTACCGCGTTGACGGCCACCAGCAGTGGGGTGAACATCCGCTCGACCGTCCGCGAGGCGGCCAAGGCCAGGCCGATCAGCACTCCCGCCGCGGCGGAGAGCGCGAAGCCGACCAGGATCTCCTGGGTGGTGAGCGCGGTGTGCTCCAGCAGCCGTTGCGGCCGGTCGGCGAACGCGGACAGCACCGAACCCGGCGGCGGCAGGGCGGCCGGGTGGATCAACTCCAGCCGAGCGGCCAGCCACCAGACCCCGAACGCGATCAACAGCCCAACGGCCGGTAACACCGCCGCCACGGTGGCGAGCCGCAGGTCACCAGCGCGCCAGCGCCGGGGACGCGGTACGGCAGAGGACGGCTCGGGCAGTGTCTGCCCCACCGTCTGCCGCGGACGGACGTCGGTCATCGGACCCTCCTGAATGTGGTGTTTCGGCGTCGACGCCGGTACGCCGCACCTGTCGTGGGGTGCGGCGTACCCGGCATCGACGTGATCAGCTTCAGCTCTTGGGGGCCAGGTTGAAGTCGATGACCTGCTCGGGGGTCAGATCCGACTTCAACGCACCCGCACCGCGCAGGATGGCGATACTCTTCGCCACCCGGCCACTGTCCAGGGTGCCCAGGGCGGTGCCGGAGTTGCTGGAGCGGACGTAGCCGGCCATCAGCTGAAGCTCGGCGGCAGCCGCGACGGGGTTGACCGCCTCGACGTTCTTGGCCAGGATCTCGGCCGCCTCCTGCGGGTTGGCTAGGGCGTCCTCCAGGCCCCTGAGCAGCGCCGCAGTGAACCGCTTGACCATCTCCGGCTTCTCGCTGGCGATCTGCTTCGAGGTGATCAGCACGTTGCCGTAGAGGTCCTGCATCACGTTGCTGTACGGCAGCAGAACGGCCTTCTTCTTGGTCACCGCCTCGATCGTCGGCTGACCGACGACGAACTGACCGATGCCGTCGACCGAGCCGGAGCCGAGGGTGACCATCAGGGTCTGGGCCTCACCGTTGACCCAGGTGACCTTGGTGGGGTCGATGCCGGCCATCCGGGCGTACGTCGGGAAGAGGTTGCGTACGACGGAGCCGGGGGTGTCGGCGAGCTTCTTGCCCTCCAGGTCCTTCGGGGTGTTGATGCCGGTGCCCTCGACGGTGGCGATGGCCGCCATCGTGCGCTGCTGGATCGCGGCGACCGCGACGAAGTCCTTGGCCTCGCCGTTGCCGAGTTGCAGCAGGCCACCGGTCAGGTCGATCGGGCCGAAGTGCGCCTGCCCGCCGACGACCGTCTGGATGATCGAGCCGGTGCCCTGGCCAGGCTTGATCTCGACCTCGAAGCCGGCCTCCTTGAAGTAGCCCTTCTCCTTGGCCACCCAGGCGTAGGCGTCACGCCCGAAGTTTCCGAACGAGGTCAGGTAGGTCACCTGCTCCAGGGCGGCGCCACCGCCGTTGGTGTCGTCGGCCTCGTCCGAGCCGCTGCACGCGGCGACGAGGGCTAGTGCGGTGGCCATCGTGGCCGCGGCGACCGTACGGGTCAGCCTTTTCATCAAGTACACCTTGTCCTTTCCCACCGGGGCATCGGGCCGCCGGAGGGGGTCTGTCGGGCGGCGCCGGCAGCCGGGAGGGAGCCGACACCGCGCATCGAGGGGGATTCTTCGCGGGCACAGCGTACGAGAAGTCTCGCTTTGTGACACCAGGCGCATCGGGTTGCGGTAAGGAAACAAAGTCAACTCCACCCCGGACGGTGCAATCTGCACAGAGCCGGTTAGCCTTTGACGGATTGCTGATCAACCACTCAGCCGGAGGCCCCCGGAGATGATCCGTCTGTCCGAGGTGTCCCGCACCTTCGACGGCCGTACCGGCCGAGTCGAAGCGCTGCGCGGCATCGACCTCGACGTGGGCGACGGCGAGTTCGTCGCCGTCCTCGGCCGCTCCGGGTGCGGCAAGTCCACCCTGCTGCGGTTGATCGCCGGGTTGATTCCGGTCAGCTCCGGCACGATCACCGTGGGTGGCGACCCGGTCACCGGTCCGCGCCAGGACATCGCCATGCTGTTCCAGCGACCGGCCCTGCTGCCGTGGCGGACCGTACTGGACAACGTGCTGCTGCCGGTGGAGATCTTCGGCTGGAAGCGCGCCGACCACCGGGAGCGGGCCCGGCAACTGCTGGAGGTCGCCGGCCTGGCCGGGTTCGAGAAGCGACTGCCGCACGAACTCTCCGGCGGTATGCAGCAGCGGGTGTCGCTGTGCCGGTCGCTGATCGGCAACCCCCGGGTGATGCTGATGGACGAGCCCTTCTCCGCCCTGGACGCGCTCACCCGCGAGGAACTGTCCGGGGAACTCCAGCGGGTGCACATGAGCAGCCGGGCCACGGTCGTCTTCGTCACCCACTCCATCGACGAGGCCGTCCTGCTGGCCGACCGGGTGGTCGTGCTCAGCCCGCGCCCCGGCCGGGTACGCAAGATCGTCGAGGTGGCCATCCCCCGACCCCGCACCCTGGGCCGCAACGCCCACCTGGCGGAGGTCGCCCAGGTCAGCGCCGACCTGCACGAGCTGCTGATGGAACGCGACCAGCCGCTGGGTGTCGGTCCGGAAGGACGATGAGGGTGCGCGTCACCGTCTTCACCGAACCGCACCGGGGCGCCAGCTACGACGACCAGCTCCGCTTCGCCCGGCTCGCCGAGGAGGGCGGGTTCGAGGGCTTCCTCCGCGCCGACCACTACCAGGCGATGGGGGACGAGCCGGCCCTGCCCGGCCCGACCGACGCCTGGCTGACCCTGGCCGCCCTGGCCCGGGAGACCAGCCGGATCCGGCTCGGCACCCTGGTCACCTCGGCCACCTTCCGGCTACCCGGGCCACTGGCCGTGATGGTGGCCCAGGTGGACCAGATGAGCGGCGGCCGGGTCGAGCTGGGCATCGGGGCCGGGTGGTACGCCCGCGAGCACACCTCGTACGGCATCCCGTTCCCCTCGGTCGGGGAACGCTTCGACCGGTTCGCCGAGCAGTTGGAAGTGATCAGCGGACTGTGGGCCACGCGATCGGGCGAGACCTTCAGCTACACCGGGAAGCACTACCAGCTCACCGAGGCCCCGGCGCTGCCGAAGCCGGTGCAGACCCCCGGCCCGCCGATCATCGTGGGCGGGCGGGGTCCCCGGCGTACCCCGGAACTGGCCGCCCGGTACGCCGACGAGTTCAACGTTCCGTTCACCAGCCTGGAGCAGACCGCGGCGGCGTACGAGCGAGTCCGGCAGGCCTGCGACCAGATCGGCCGCGCCGACCGCGGACGAGCCCCGCTGGTGTACTCGGCCGGCATCGTGGTGGCAGTCGGGCGTACCGACTCCGAGGCCGCACGGCGGGCGGCGCCGCTGCACGTCAAGAGCGCCCTGCCGCCCGAGGATCCGGTGGTCGGCTCGCCGCAGCAACTGGTCGACCGGATCGGCGAGTTCGCCGCGATCGGCACCGAGCGGGTGCACCTGCGTCTGATCGACCTGTCTGACCTCGACCACCTGGAGCTCATCGCCAGCGAGGTGCTCCCCCACCTGGAGAAGACCCGATGATCGACAACAACCCCGTGGCCCCGGCGACCGACCAGGACCTGGTCCTCGGCCCGGTGGGCCAGGAGATCGTCTACGAGAACGACCGGGTACGGGTCTGGCACATCCGGCTGGAGCCGGGCGAGCAGCAGCCGCTGCACCGCCACGACCACCCCTACCTGGTGGTGGCCGTTGAGGGTGCGAAGAATCTGATCCAGACCGTCGACGGCGTCCGGATCGACGCGGACGAGCCGACCGGTGGGGTGGTCTACCGCGACCCCGGGGCGGTGCACATGCTCACCAATGTCGGCGACACGACATACCTGGCTCGACTGATCGAACTCAAGTAGCCCTACCGCAACCAGGTAGGACGGGCGTTCACGGCGCGCCGGTGGCGATCGGTGGCAACGGAACGTAACGTGCCGGACATGGCCAATCGGACCTTGAGCCGCCTACTGCTCACGGCGTTCGGCGTCAGCCTGCTGGCCGGAGCCGGTCAGCTTGGCCTCGCCTTCGGCTTCGGCATCATCCGGCTCACCGGCGCCTTCAACGGCGCCACCGTCAACCAGTGGCCGGCCCAGCTCGTCTGGGTCGGCTGGTTCGCGGCGAACGCCGCCGTGATCGGTGCCGTGCTGACCGAGCGGGCGGCCCGGCAGGACCGCCAGCTCACCGGCACCGGCCGGCAACTGGCGGTGGCCGGCAGCGCCGCCCTGGGGGCCACCGTCGTGGCACCCTTGTGCATGCAGCCGGCCCGCAGCGCCGAGCTCATCTCGGTCGACCCGGTCTGGGCGGTCGCCATCTGCGCCGTCCTCGGCGCGGTGGTCGGGGCCGGTGCCGCGCTGGCCGTCCTGGTCCGCCCACCATTCGCCTGGAACATGGCCGCCCTGGCCGGGGCGATGTGGCTGATCGCCCTGCTGTCGGTCGTACCCTCCCTGGGTGCCAGCGGGCCGCTGACCCCGGTCCGCCTAGGCGTGCTGGAACCGTCCTGGCTGTCCGCCGACACGGCCCAACGGTTGGCGTTGCTGATTCTGCCGCTGCTGGCCCTACTGGCCGGGCTGGCCGGTGGAGCTGTCGCCCGCTGGCGCGGGCACCCCCCGCTGACCAGCGGGCCGAGCGGGGTGGCCGGGCCGGTGCTGGTGGCCTTCGCCTACCTGGCCGCCGGGCCCGGCGACTCCGCCGACCGCTACCAACTAGCCCCGTACTACGGCGCCCTGATCGCGATCGGGGTCGGCGCCCTCGGTTCGGCCGCCGCCGCTCTGCTGCCCTGGCCGCTGACCGGTCGTTCCGCCTCCGGCACCCCGGCCATCGAACCGACCGCGATCCTCCAGCCGCTACCCGCCACCCCGGCCCTGCCCGCCTCCTCGCCCCGTTCGGCCGAGCACCACCCCGTAGCGGCTGCCGACGCCCCACCGCACTGGCAGTGGCCGGAACCCCAGCCCTCCCTGGACCCATCGACGGCCACCGAGGTCACGACCGAAGCCAGCCCCGAAGCACGGCGACTGCCGCCGACCTCGGCTGCCGACCGCCACCCCGCCCCGACCCCGGCCACCGACCACCTGTCCGCGACAGAATCCGAACCGGCCACGGTGACCTGGGAACCTGCGCCGACTGCGGCTGCGGCGACCACAGAACCCGGACCGGCGCAAGCCCCGGCGACGGCGGAACCCAGGCCCACGAAGGCCACGGCGCCCAGGCCAACAAAGGCTGCGGCGACTAAGGGACCTGGGCCAACGGCGGCCACCACGTCGGCCGTCGAGACTCAGCGGGCACCGACCCCGGCGGCGGAGACAGTCGATCCTGCGGAGGACTCCGCTCCGGTGGGCGACGGCAGTGACATTCCGCTGGCCAAGCGGTCCGCCCGCTCGCCGCTGGCACCCGCCCCGGCTGCGTCAGCAGCGCCAGATCCAGTCGAGGCTTCGGCGGGCAAGGCGCCGACCCCCCGGCGGACCCGCAAACCCCGGGCCGGTACGACGGCCGCCCCGGTGCAGCCACAGCCAGAGCAGTCTGCGGACCAACAGCCCGAGCAGGCGAAACCGGTCGTCCTGCCGGAGGCCACCAAAACCAGTGACGACAACAGTCCAGCCGACCCCAGCGCGCCTACCGCCACCTCCTCGGAGGCGACCGGCCCCGTCGAACCTGACCTGAACGCCCCGGCCACTCCGGACGACAGCGCCCGGCCGACGCAGTCCCCGTTCACCCTCACCGACTCGGCCCCCACCGATTTGCGGCCCGAACCGGCACCACGCCCCCGACACCGCCTGTCGTTGCCCGAACTGAACTCGGCAACGCCGTGGAACGCCTTCGCGCCCGCCCGACCGGCCGATCCGCCACCGGCCGAGGACCAGCAGACCACCACACCGGAGGTCTCGGCGGCCTTCGCCGCCGCCCCGGCCCGCGCCACCGACCCGGCGGCCACCGCCCGTGACCTGTCCGCCGCCTTCACCAAGCCACCTGCGGTCACCCCGGAGGACATCCAGCCCGGGGAGGAACGCGACAAGGGTCTGCGTGGCCTGTTCCGGCGGGGCAGATCCCGCCCGGGCGGCACGGTCGACGGCGAGGAGCCGCTGCCCGCCCAGGACGAGGAGTACGTGGACTGGGTGACCGGGCTCGGTCGACCCGTGGCCGAGGACGAGCCCGCTCCGAAGAAGTCCCGCCGCTCGCTGCGCTCGACCGGCCGGCACCACCGGGACTGAATCGACCCCGGCGACCGGCCGGCAGAGCGGACCGGTCAGGCCAGCGGCAGGTAGACCCGCCCGCCGGCGGCCAGGAACTCGTCGGACTTGTCCTTCATGCCCCGGGCGGCGTACTCCTTGAGATCCTGGGTGATCTTCATGGAGCAGAACTTCGGCCCGCACATCGAGCAGAAGTGGGCCGTCTTCGCCGGTTCGGCCGGCAGCGTCGCATCGTGGTACGACCGTGCGGTCTCCGGGTCCAGGGACAGGTTGAACTGGTCTTCCCAGCGGAACTCGAACCGCGCCTTGGACAGGGCGTCGTCCCAGGCCTGAGCGCCCGGGTGCCCCTTGGCCAGGTCGGCCGCGTGGGCCGCGATCTTGTACGCGATCACGCCCGCCTTGACGTCGTCCCGGTCCGGCAGGCCCAGGTGCTCCTTCGGGGTCACGTAGCAGAGCATCGCGGTGCCGAACATGCCGATCATCGCCGCCCCGATGGCCGAGGTGATGTGGTCGTACGCGGGTGCGATGTCCGTGGTCAGCGGGCCCAGGGTGTAGAAGGGGGCCTCGTGGCACCACTCCTGCTGGAGGTCCACGTTCTCCTTGATCTTGTGCATCGGCACGTGACCCGGGCCCTCGATCATCACCTGTACGTCGTACTCCCAGGCGATCTTCGTCAGCTCGCCCAGGGTACGCAGCTCGGCGAACTGGGCCTCGTCGTTGGCGTCCGCGATCGACCCCGGCCGCAGCCCGTCGCCGAGGGAGAAGGTCACGTCGTAGCGGGCCAGGATCTCGCACAGTTCCCGGAAGTTGGTGTAGAGGAAGTTCTCCTCGTGGTGCGCCAGGCACCAGGCCGCCATGATCGACCCGCCCCGGGACACGATGCCGGTCACCCGGTCCACCGCCAACGGCACGTACGGCAGCAGCACCCCGGCGTGCACGGTCATGTAGTCCACGCCCTGCTCGGCCTGTTCGATCACGGTCTCCCGGAAGACCTCCCAGCTCAACTTGACCGGGTCACCGCCGACCTTTTCCAGCGCCTGGTAGATCGGCACCGTGCCGATCGGCACCGGCGAGTTGCGCACGATCGCCTCCCGGGTCTCGTGGATTCGCTTGCCGGTGGACAGGTCCATCACGGTGTCCGCGCCCCACCGGGTAGCCCAGGTCAGCTTCTCCACCTCCTCGGCAACGGAGGAACTGACCGCCGAGGTGCCGATGTTGGCGTTCACCTTGACCAGGAATGCCTTGCCGATGATGGCCGGCTCGCACTCCGGGTGGTTGACGTTCAGCGGCAGCACCGCCCGCCCGGACGCGATCTCCTCCCGGACGAACTCCGGTGACATGCCCTCCCGGATCGCCACGAACTCCATCTCCGGGGTGACCACCCCGGCCCGGGCGTACCCGAGCTGGGTCGGCCGTTTGCCGTCCGCCCCCGCCAGGGGGGTGCCCGGACCGCGTACCGGGGCCACATCCCCCCGCTCGGCGATCCACGGCCCACGCAGCGGGGACAGCCCCACCTGCGGGTCGGAGCCCGGACCGGAGGTGTCGTAGAGCCGTACGGGTGGGTTGTCCCCGGTCAGCTCCACCTCCGCGAACGGCACCCGGATCTCCGGCCGCGAGCCCTCGACGTACACCTTGCGCCGTACCTGCATGACAGCCTCCCTGTACTCAGGCGGACCAGCCAAAGTGGTCCAACGGACCGCGTCCCGCACCCAACTCCCAGTTCCGCGCGCCGGCCAGCGCCCGGCTCACGTACTTCTTGGCCTTCGCCACCGCCACCGCCACCGGATCGCCCATGGCCAACCGCACCGCGGTCGCCGCCGAGAACGAACACCCGGTCCCGTGGCTGTGCCGGGTCGGCACCCGGGGGGCCCGCAGCACGGTCGTGCCCTCCGGGCCGTGCAGCACATCCAGGGCCTCGCCGCCGGTGTCCACATCACCGCCGGTCACGATCACCCACTCCGGGCCGCCGGCGGCCAGGGCCCGGGCGGCCGTCGTCATCTCCGCCAGATCCGTCACGGCAGCCCCGGTGAGAGCCGCGGCCTCCGCGCTGTTCGGGGTCGCCACCCGGGCGTACGGCAACAGCCGCTCGACCGCCGCCACCACCCCGAGGCGGTGTCCGCTGGTGGCCACCAGCACCGGATCGACGACGAGCTGCGGCAGTCGCCCGGCCGCCGCCGCGTCGGCGATCGCACCCGCCACCGCCGGCGTACCCAGCATCCCGGTCTTGACCGCCCGCACCGCGAAGTCGGACAGCACGCTGTCCAACTGTTCGGTGACCGTCTGCGGGGGCAGCGGCAGGACGGCGTCCACACCTCGGGTGTTCTGCGCGGTGACCGCGGTGAGCACACTCGTGCCGTAGGCGCCGAGGGCGGCGAAGACCTTCAGGTCGGCCTGGATGCCGGCGCCGCCGCCGGAGTCCGAGCCGGCCACGGTGAGCACGGTGGTAGGGGTCATCTGTCTTCCTCAACATTGCTGGTCGAAGCTGCCTGGAAGGCGCTGGTCAGTTCGGCAGCGGTCTGCTGCGGGTCAGGGGAACGCATGATCGCGCCGAGGACGGCGACGCCGACGGCGCCGGCCTGCCTACAGGCGCGTACCTGGGCCGGTGTCTCGATGCCGCCGAGCGCCAGCACCGGCACCGGGCTCAGCCGGATCAACCCGGCCAGTCCCGCCGGCCCCAACGCCGGCCCGTAGCCGGGTTTGGTCCTGGTCGGATAGACCGGCGAGAGGGTGACGTAGTCCTCGGTGCGCAGCCGACGCAGTTCCGCCTCGTCGTGACAGGACCGACCGACCAGGTCGGCCCCCAGCGGCGGACCGGGGTCACCCGCCGACAGGTGCACCGCCACCACAGGCTCCGCCCCCACGACCCCGCCGGCGGCGGGCTCGGTGGGCAGCAGGGGGTCGGGGCCGGCGACGATCAGGGTGCCGCCGGCCTCGGCCACGATCGGCCGCAGGTCGGCGGCGAGGGCGAACCGTTCGGCGCGGGGCAGGTCCTTCTCGCGCAGCAGCACCCAACGCACGCCCCCGGCCACGGCCGCCGCCACCACCTCCGCCAACGGCCGCCGGGTAACCCGCCGGTCCGTCAGCACCACCACGCCGGAGACGGTCCGGGGCCCGGACAAGCCGTCGGCGCCCGGGTGCGGGGTCATAGCTCGGGGCGGCCTTCGTCGGGGGTGCTGGCCAGGGCGTGGAAGCGGCGGGGGATGCGGCCGGCACCGGCGGCCAGGCGACCGGCGGTGATCGCGTGGCGCATCGCGGTGGCCATCGCCACCGGGTCCGCGGCCCGGGTCACCGCGCTGGCCAGCAACACCGCGTCGCAGCCCAGCTCCATGGCCAACGCCGCGTCCGAGGCGGTACCGATCCCGGCGTCCAGGATCACCGGCACCTCGATGCTCTGCCGGATCAGCCGGATGTGGTGGGGGTTGGACACCCCCAGCCCGGACCCGATCGGCGAGCCCGCCGGCATCACCGCCGCGCAACCGACGTCGGCCAGCCGACGAGCCAGGATCGGATCATCCGAGGTGTACGGCAGCACGGTGAATCCGTCGGCGACGAGTTCCTCGGCGGCGCGCAGCAGTTCCACCCCGTCGGGCAGCAGGGTCCGCTCGTCGCCGATCACCTCCAGTTTGACCCAGTCGGTGTCGAAGGCGTCCCGGGCCAGGTGCGCCACCTTCACGGCTTCCCGGGCGGTGTAGCAGCCGGCCGTGTTCGGCAGCAGTCGCACCCCGCACCGGTCCAGCAGGTCCAGCAGACCTCCGGAGCCGCCGGGGACGGTGTCCACCCGGCGCAGGGCCAGGGTGACCAGCTCGGTGCCGGAGGCCCGGATCGCCTGTTCGAGCACGTGCAGGTTGGCCGCTCCGCCGGTACCCAGGATCAGCCGGGACCCGAACCGGGTACCGCCGATCTCGAAGCCGTCCATCCTGGTCACCCGCCCTGGGCGGCGCTGAGCACCTCTACCTGGTCGCCGCCGTGCAGCACGGTCGCCGGCCATCCGGTACGCGGCACCACCTCGCCGTTGACCGCCACGGCCACCCCCCGGTGCTGCGGCGTGACCTGTCGTACCAGTTCAGCGACCGTGGCGCCGTCGGGCACCACCTGCCCGACTCCGTTGACCGTCAACTCCATCTGTCGTCCTCCTTGCTGTCCGGACGGAACCGGTCGGCCCGGAAGGGATTGAGCATCGACTCGTCCGCTTCCGCCCCGGTGATCAGGCCGGTGATCAGGTCCGCGGTGACCGGGGTCAGCACGATTCCGTGCCGGTGGTGACCGGTGGCCGCCAGCACCTGCGGGCGGTCGGGCAGCGGCCCCAGGATCGGGGCGTTGTCCGGGGTGCCGGGGCGCAGCCCGGCGATCGTCTCCACCAGGTCGTACTCGGCCAGTTCGGGCAGCAGGTCGATTGCGGCCCGCAGCAGCCGCAGCACCGCACCGGCGGAGACCGCCAGGTCGGAGCGTTCCTCGACGGTGGCACCGACCACGACCTCACCGCACTCGCGCGGGACCAGGTAGACGTGCTCGCCGTCGGCGTACCCCCGGATGACGTGCCGGAAGCCCGGCGGGCCGCCATCCGGGGTACGCAGCCGCAGCACCTGGCCCTTCACCGGGCGGACCGGCAGCCCGGTCAGGGCGGCGGTGCCGCAGCCGGCGGCGACCACGGTCACCTCGGCGGACACCTCGGACAG
Source organism: Micromonospora sp. NPDC048871 (assembly GCF_043198155.1). Classification (NCBI taxonomy): domain Bacteria; kingdom Bacillati; phylum Actinomycetota; class Actinomycetes; order Micromonosporales; family Micromonosporaceae; genus Micromonospora; species Micromonospora sp. NPDC048871. The sequence continues at coordinate 144,400 of NZ_JBICUM010000009.1, forward strand.
TCGCCCCACCGGCTCGGTGACCAGCACCGCGCCGGCCCGCTCGGCGGCCAGCCGCAGCGCCGGTACCAGCCGACGCGGATCGACCTGGTGATCGGTGGCGGCGAGGGCACCCCCGCGAACCCGGGGGGCCAGCGCCGGTTCATGCTCGCGCAACTGGGAGGGCCGCAGCGGGGTCACCGGCAGACCCAGACCCTGCTGGTACGCCCACAGCCGCCGCGCCTCGGCCAGGTCGTCGGCGGTCAGCCCGACCATCAGGGTGCCCTCGGTCCGGTACCCGATGTCCAGGCCGCTGGCCTCGGTCAGCTCGGCGGCGAAGGCCGGCCAGCGTCGAGCGGACTCGGTGAGCAGCCCGGTCAGTTCGTGTTCACCGAAGTACGCCTCCGCCACCGGCGCCAGCATCCCGGCGGCCACCTGGGAGGCTCCCGACCCTGGAGCCGGATCGTGCACCACGACCCGCAGCCCCCGGGCCGCGCACCGCCAGGCGATCGCCAACCCGATCGGCCCCGCCCCCACCACCGCCACCTGCGGTGCAAGGAAGGGCCCCCGCTTAACGTCTCCGGTATAGGAAGGGCCCCTGCTTAACACGTCAGCGCCCTGACCAGGTCGGCTGCGGCGTGGGCGGGATCGGCGGCTGCGGAGAGCGCGCCGACCACCGCCACCCCGTACACGCCGGCGGCCCGTAACCCGGGTACGTCCGCCGCCGTCACTCCCCCGATGGCGATCACCGGCACGGCGACCGCCTCGACCACCGCCCGGACGCCGGCCACCCCGATCGCCGGGGGCAGGCCGTCCTTCGTGGTGGTGGCGTGGCAGGGGCCCACGCCCAGATAGCTGGCTCCGGCGGCGACCGCCTCGGCGGCGGAAACCGGCTCCCGGGCGGTGGCGCCCAGCACCGCCTGCGGGCCGAGCACCTGCCGGGCCGCCGCCACCGGCAGGTCCTCCGCGCCGACATGACCGCCGGCGGCCCCCGCCGCCAACGCCACATGCAGGCGGTCGTTGACCAGGCAGGTGACGCCGTACGGCCGGCAGCGGGCGAGCACCCGGCAGGTCAGCTCGTACGCCTCCCGGTCGGTGACGGCGTCCTCGGCCCGGACCTGGACCACCAGCTCGGGGTGGGCCACCGGCAGGACGGCCGCGAGCACGGCCAGCGCATCCCGCCCCGGTCGGGTGTCGGTGATCAGATGCAGTCGTCCGAGGGACGGCACGGCAACACTCCTCCCTGCGCCGGCATTACCCGGATCAGGTTCGACGGTCGGGGGCTGGCAGCCCCCCTCTCAGCCCGGTACACCGGGCTCCCGTGGGTTCGTTGGGTGTCACCGTACGTCGTTTCGGCTGCGCCGCCAACCCCCGGACCTGCCCCGGCCGACCCCGCGAGCTGGCCGGACTCGACCGTCTTGCCCTCGACCGGCGACCACAAGGGACCCGGATATGCAGTGACTCATGCCAATTGAAGGACGCCTCGTTACCAATCTGTTACATCAATGAGTCTTGCCCGAAACCGATCGATCAAAGGAAATTTGATTGATCGGCTCAGTTCCTCGGCAGCCAGACCCTCACCGTCAGGTACGAGCACTCGGACCGACCCGGAGTAGCCACCGACGTCCGCTCCGACCCGTCCTACACGGAAAGAGGAGATCTTCGTGCCCCGACTCAGCCGCGGGCGAGCAACGCTCGACCCGTTAGCCGTGGCGCTACTCGCCCTGGCACTCGTTCTGACCGCCGCGCCGTTCCCGATCGCCCGCCCCACAGCCGCCCAGGCCGCCGGCCGTACCACCACCCAGGCCGCCGCCCCCACCACCGCTCAGGCCGCGGCGGCGGAGCCGTTCTCCGTCCTGGTGTTCTCCAAGACCGCCGGGTTCCGCCACGACTCGATTCCCGCCGGCATCCGGGCCATCCAACAGCTCGGCACCGCGAACAACTTCACCGTCGTCACCACTGAGGACGGTGCCGCCTTCACCGACACCAACCTGGCCAGGTTCAAGGCGGTCATCTGGTTGTCGACCACCGGTGACGTGCTCAACGCCACTCAGCAGTCGGCCTTCGAGCGCTACATCCGGGCCGGTGGCGGATACGTCGGGGTGCACGCCGCCTCCGACACCGAGTACGACTGGGCCTGGTACGGCCAACTGGTCGGGGCCTACTTCAACAGCCACCCGGCCAACCAGACCGCCACCGTGAAGGTCGAGGACACCACCCACGAGTCGACCCGGCACCTGCCGGACCGGTGGTCCCGCTTCGACGAGTGGTACAACTTCCGCACCAACCCCCGCGCCCGTCAGGTGCAGGTGCTGGCCTCGCTGGACGAGCGCAGCTACAGCCCGGGCAGCGGAGCGATGGGGCACGACCACCCGATCGCCTGGTGCCAGAACTACGACGGTGGCCGGTCCTGGTACACCGGTGGCGGGCACACCCAGGAGTCCTTCGCCAACGCCGAGTTCCTCCAGCACCTGCTCGGCGGCATCCAGACCGCGGCCGGGGTGGTGCACGCCGACTGCGGCGCCGGTCGGGCCGCCAACTTCGAGAAGGTGACGCTGGACAGCAACACCAGCAACCCGATGGAGCTGGACATCGCCGAGGACGGGCGGGTCTTCTACATCGAGCGCGACGGCCGGGTCCAGATCATCAAGCCGGACACCGGGCAGACCGTCACCGCCCTGCGGCTGAGTGTCTTCGCCGGCAACGAGGACGGCCTGCTGGGCATCCGCCTCGACCCCAACTTCAGCAGCAACGGGTGGATCTGGCTCTACTACGCCCCGAGCGCGGGCGGGTCCCGCAACTACCTGTCCCGGTTCACCGTCACCGGTGACACGATCAGCGCGTCCAGCGAACGGGTCGTCCTGGAGGTGCCCACCCAGCGCAACACCTGCTGCCACATGGGCGGGACGATGACCTTCGACTCGGCCGGCAACCTGTACCTGGCCACCGGGGACAACACCAACCCCTTCGAGTCCAGCGGATACAGCCCCTTGGACGAGCGCTCCGGGCGCGCGGACTACGACGCCCAGCGTACCGCCGGCAACACCAACGACCTGCGCGGCAAGGTGCTGCGGATCCGGCCCCAGGCCGACGGGACGTACACCATCCCGAGCGGGAACCTGTTCGCCCCGGGCACCGCCCGGACCCGTCCGGAGATCTACGCGATGGGGCTGCGCAACCCCTTCCGGATCGGCATCGACCCGGTGACCAATGTGCTCTACGTCGCCGACTACGGCCCGGACGCCACCACCACCAACGCCAACCGGGGCCCGGAGGGCCTGGTGGAGTGGAACATCGTCGACCGGCCGGGCAACTTCGGCTGGCCGTACTGCCACGGCAACAACCAGGCGTACAACGACTACCAGTTCCCGTCCGGGCCGAGCGGGGCCAAGTTCAACTGCTCCGCGCCGGTGAACAACTCCCCCAACAACACCGGTCTGACCAACCTGCCGGCGGCCATCCCGGCCACGGTGGACTACGGCTACGGCGGCGACAGCCGCTTCCCGGAGATCGGCGGCGGCGGAGCGCCCATGGCCGGCCCGGTCTACCGGTTCGACCCGACCATCTCGTCGCGCCGCCAGTGGCCGGCCTACTTCGACGGTAAGTCGATCTTCGGCGAGTGGAACCAGTCGCGGATGTACACCATGCAGGTCAGCCGGGACGGCAAGACCCTCGTGGACATCAACCGGATCCTCGACCAGATGACCTTCGTCCGGCCGATGGACATGGAGTTCGGCCCCGACGGCGCGTTGTACCTGATCGAGTGGGGTAGCGGCTTCGGCGGCGACAACGACAACTCCGGGGTCTACCGGATCGACTACACCGCCGGGGCCCGTGCCCCGATCGCGGTGGCCGCGGCGACCCCCACCTCGGGGGCTCCCCCGCTGGCGGTCACCTTCTCCAGCGCCGGTTCCCGCGACCCGGACGGTGGCACCCTCACCTACGCCTGGACCTTCGGTGACGGTGGCACCTCCACCCAGGCCAACCCGACCCACACGTACACCCGGTCCGGCAGCTACACCGCGCAGTTGCGGGTGACCAACCCGGCGGGCCGCAGCGCGGTGGCGAACGTGCCGATCACGGTCGGCAACACCGCCCCGACCGTCACCATCGAGTTCCCCCCGGACGGCGGCTTCTTCTCCTGGGGTGACCAGGTCGCGTACACCATCCGGGTGACCGACCCGGAGGACGGCACGATCGACTGCGACGAGGTCGAACTCCAGGTGCTGCTGGGCCACGACGAGCACGCCCATCCCCTGGAGCGGCACACCGGCTGCACCGGCACGGTGCAGACCCAGCTGGCCGACGGTCACGGGGCGGACGCGAACGTCTTCACCGTGCTGGAGGCGACCTACACCGACCGGGGTGGTTCCGACGGAGCCGAGCCGCAGACCGGCCGGGCCCTGAAGATCCTCCAGCCCAAGCGCAAGGAGGCCGAGTACTTCTCGGCCACCGGCCGGGTGGCCGGTGCCACCGGGGGCGGCACCGCCGGGGTGGAGAAGGAGACCACCGGTGACACCGCCGGCGGTGGGCAGAACATCGGCTTCATCGAGGACGGCGACTGGTGGTCGGTCAGCCCGGCCAGCCTGACCGGGGTCACCTCGATCCAGTTCCGGGTAGCCTCGGCTACCTCCGGTGGCCGGATCGAGGTCCGGGCCGGGGCCGCCGACGGTCCCCTGATCACCACTGCCACGGTGGCAGGCACCGAGGGCTGGCAGACCTACACCGACGTCACCGCGCAGATACCCAACGGCGCCTCCTCGGAGGGCGGGCTGTACTTCGTCGCCCGGGACCCCAACCGGGGCACCGGAACCCTGTTCAACGTCAACTGGATGAACTTCGTCGGCCCTGGGGTCAGCGGCAACGCCCCACCGACGGTCACCGCCACGGCCACCCCGACCAGCGGGACCGCGCCACTGGCCGTGACCTTCACCGGTACGGCGTCCGACCCGGACGGGGACACCCCGCTGACGTACGCCTGGGACTTCGGCGACGGTGGCACGGCGACCACCCTCAACGCCACCCACACCTACACCACGGCGGGCAACTACACCGCCACCCTGACGGTCACCGACAGTCGGGGTGCCCGGGGCCAGGCCACCGTGCAGATCCGGGTCGACGGGCCCGGGGGCAATGAGCCCTGCCAGGTGGAGCAGGGGCCCCAACGGTCGGACGAGTTCACCGGCACCGCGCTGGATCGCCAGCGGTGGACCAGTGTGGTGCGGGACAGCCAGGGGTACTCGCTGACCGGGGGTGCCCTGCGCCTGCCCACCGCGGCGGGTGACCTGTACGGCACCCGCAACGACGCGACCAACCTGGTGCTCCAGCCCGCGCCCAGCGGGGCCTGGCAGGCGACCACCCGGGTCACCGTCGCGGCCCGGGCCGACTACCAGCAGGCCGGCCTGATCCTGTACGGCAACGACGACAACTACGCCAAGCTGGACCTGGTCTACGGCGGCAACCGCAAGGTGGAGTTCATCCGGGAGAGTGCCGGCACCCCGCGCAACGAAAGCGCGGACGCCACGGCCGCTCCCACCGGCGACACCATCCACCTGCGACTGACCAGTGACGGGACGAACCTGACCGCGGCCTACTCGACCGACGGGCAGACCTTCACCCCGGTGGGTCGGTCCGCTGCCCTGGCCGGGATCACCAACCCCCGGATCGGTCTGTTCGCCCTCAACGGCGGCACCACCGCCCCGGTCCTGAACGCGGACTTCGACTGGTTCCGGATCACCCCGGAGGCCACGACGGGTACGAGCGCCACACCCTCGGACGAGTTCACCGGCAGCACCCTGGAGAAGTGCCGGTGGAACGCCATCGTGCGGGAGGAGGCGACCCGGTACCGGGTGACCGACGGTGCGCTGCGCATCGATGTACCCAACGGTGACATCTACGGCACCAGCAACACCGGGCCGACGAACTTCATCCTGCAGAACAGTCCGGCCGGGAACTGGACGATCCAGACCCGGGTCGACGGCAGCCTGTTCAACGAGCAGTACCAGCAGGCGGGTCTGCTGGTGTACGCCGACGACGACAACTACCTGAAGTTCGACTACGTCACGGACAACGCGGCCGGTCAGACGATCTCGCGACGGATCGAGTTCCGTAGTGAGGTCGGCGGGGTGGTGCAGAGCACCCAACCCCAGGCCACCGGGCTGACCCAGGGGATCTGGCACCTGCGCCTGTCCCGCAGCGGCAGCACCTACACCGCCGCCTACTCGGCGGACGGAACGAGTTGGACCAGCCTGGGCTCCCTGACCAGCACCGCGGTCGGGACCACCCCGAAGGTGGGGCTGTTCACCCTGGGGGCCAACCAGACCGCCTCGAAGACGGCCGCCTTCGACTACTTCCGGCTGACGCCGGGCTAGTCGACCGATCGGAGCCGGCCCGCACCTGGAGGGGTGCGGGCCGGTTCCCGTCCCGAGGTGCCGGGCCGACCTCCAAAGGCCCGAGACCGGACGTACGACTTAGCGGGTGATACCGGGAAATGTCACCCTCCGTTACCGAACCGTTATTCATCGAAACCTTGCCAAGTACTCATAGAGTGGAAGTAATTTGTTCAACGGCTCAACATAATGCTGGAACGGACGCCCCGGCAGGCGACCGATCCGGCTCCACCTGGGACGGTCTTCGGCGAACCGGCCCCGCGACCCCTGTCCGTCAGGACCAAGGAGACCGGAGTGTCCCGACCACACCGTGCCCGCGCACCCATAACCGCCGCCTTGATGAGTCTCGGCCTCGCCGTGACCACGCTCGTCGGCGGACCCGCGCAGGCCGCCCCCACCACCACCAAGACAGCACCCCTGGCGCAGACCGCACCGGCGCCGGCCCCAGCACCACAGGCCGCCGCCGACGACTTCTCGGTCCTGGTCTTCTCCAAGACCGCCGGCTTCCGGCACGACTCGATTCCGACCGGCATCGCCGCGATCCAGCAACTGGGTGCCACCCACGGCTTCACCGTGGAGACCACCGAGGACAGCGCCTCCTTCACCGACGCGAACCTGGCCCGCTACCGGGCGGTGATCTGGCTCTCCACCACCGGTGACGTGCTCAACGCCGAACAGCAGGAGGCCTTCGAGCGCTACATCCAGACCGGTGGCGGCTACGTCGGCGTGCACGCCGCCTCCGACACCGAGTACAACTGGCCCTGGTACGGCGAGCTGGTGGGGGCGTACTTCGCCAACCACCCGGCCAACCAGACGGCCACCGTCAAGGTGGAGGACCCGGCGCACGAGTCCACCGCCCACCTGCCGGAGCGCTGGTCCCGGTACGACGAGTGGTACAACTTCCGCACCAACCCGCGCGGCAAGGTGCACGTGCTGGCCACCCTGGACGAGCGCAGCTACTCCCCGGGCACGGGGGCGATGGGTCACGACCACCCGATCGCCTGGTGCCGGGACTACGACGGCGGCCGGACCTGGTACACCGGTGGCGGTCACACCCGCGAGTCGTACGCCGAGCCGGAGTTCCTCCAGCACCTGCTCGGTGGCATCCGGACCGCGGCCGGGGTCAGCGGCGCCGACTGCCGCGCCTCGCTGACCTCCAGCTTCGAGAAGGTGACGCTGGACAGCAACACCAGCAACCCGATGGAGCTGGACATCGCGGCCGACGGCCGGGTCTTCTACATCGAGCGCGACGGCCGGGTCCAGATCATCAAGCCGGACACCGGGCAGACCGTCACCGCGATCGACCTCGACGTCTTCACCGGCAACGAGGACGGCCTGATCGGCATCCGGCTGGACCCGAACTTCGCCACCAACAACTGGGTGTACCTCTACTACGCCCCGAACGACGGGGTCGCCCGTAACCTGCTGTCCCGATTCACGGTCACCGGCGACACGATCGACCCGGCCAGCGAGAAGCAGGTGCTGCAGGTCGACACCCAGCGCAACACCTGCTGCCACGCGGGCGGGACGATGGTCTTCGACTCGGCCGGCAACCTGTACCTGGCCACCGGGGACAACACCAACCCGTTCTCCTCGGACGCGTACACCCCGATCGACGAGCGGCCCGGCCGCGCCGACTACGACGCGCAGCGCACCTCCGGCAACACCAACGACCTGCGCGGCAAGGTGATCCGGATCCACCCGGAGGACGACGGGACGTACACCATCCCGGAGGGCAACCTGTTCGCGCCGGGCACGGAGAAGACCCGCCCCGAGATCTACGCGATGGGCTTCCGTAACCCCTTCCGGATCGGTATCGACCTGGAAACGGACGTGCTGTACGTGGCCGACTACGGGCCGGACGCCGCCTCCGCCAACCCCAACCGGGGCCCGGAGGGCCTGGTCGAGTGGAACATCGTCGACCAGCCCGGCAACTTCGGCTGGCCGTACTGCCACGGCGCGAACCGGGCGTACAACGACTACCAGTTCCCGTCCGGGCCCAGCGGGGCCAAGTTCGACTGCGCCAACCTGGTCAACGACTCCCCGAACAACACCGGTCTGACCAACCTGCCGCCGGCCGTCTCGGCCACGGTCGACTACGGCTACGCGGCCAACCCGCTGTTCCCCGAGATCGGTGGCGGTGGCGCCCCGATGGGCGGCCCGGTCTACCGGTACGACGCCGACCTCGTCTCCGACCGCAAGTGGCCGGCGTACTACGACGGCAAGGCGCTGCTCGGTGAGTGGAACCAGTCGCGGATGTACACCATGCAGGTCACCTCGGACGGCAAGTCCCTGGTGGACATCAACCGTCTGCTGGACGGGATGAGCTTCATCCGGCCGATGGATTTCGAGTTCGGTCCCGACGGCGCGCTCTACATGATCGAGTGGGGTAGCGGCTTCGGCGGCAACAACGACAACTCCGGGGTCTACCGCATCGACTACATCGCCGGTGACCGGGCCCCGATCGCGGTGGCCAACGCCGACCCCACCTCCGGCCCGGCCCCGCTGACGGTCAGCTTCTCCAGCGCCGGCTCCCGTGACCCGGACGGCGGAGCCCTGACCTACGCCTGGAACTTCGGCGACGGCAACAGCTCCGAGGAGGCCAACCCCACCCACACGTACGCCTCGGCGGGCAACTACACCGCCCAGCTCACCGTGACCAACCCCAAGGGGCGTACCGCGGTGGCGAACGTGCCGGTCACGGTCGGCAACACCGTACCGACGGTCACCATCGAGTTCCCGCCGGACGGCGGCTTCTTCGACTGGGGTGACCAGGTCAAGTACACCATCAAGGTGACCGACCCCGAGGACGGGGAGATCGACTGCGACGAGGTCGAACTCCAGGTGCTGCTGGGTCACGACGAGCACGCCCACCCGCTGGAGCAGCACACCGGCTGCGAGGGTGTGGTGCAGACCCAGCTCGCCGCCGGACACGGCGCCGAGGCGAACGTGTTCACCGTGCTGGAGGCCACCTACACCGACCAGGGCGGCTCCGGTGGAGCCAGCCCGCTGACCGGCCGCTCCCTGCAGATCCTGCAGCCCAAGCGCAAGCAGGCCGAGTACTACTCCAACACCGGTCGGCTGGCCGACGGCACCGGCGGCGGCGACCCGGGAGTGGTCCGGGAGGCCGCCGGGGACACCGCGGGCGGCGGCGAGAACATCGGCTTCATCGAGGACGGCGACTGGTGGTCGGTCGAGCCGGCCAGCCTGACCGGCATCGAGTCGATCCGGTTCCGGGTGGCCTCGGCCGCTTCCGGGGGTCGGATCGAGGTCCGGGCCGGTGCGCCGGACGGTCCGCTGGTCACCTCGGTCGCCGTACCGGGCACCGGGGACTGGCAGTCGTACACCGATGTCACCGCTGAGGTTCCGGCCGAGGCGGACTCCGACGGCAAGCTGTTCTTCGTCGCCCGCGACCCGGCCGGCGGCACGAACAGCCTGTTCAACGTCAACTGGATCGACTTCCTCGGCAAGGGGGTCACGGACAACGCCCCGCCGGTCGTCACCGCCAACGCCACCCCGACCACCGGCACCGCGCCGTTGGCGGTCTCCTTCAGCGGTACGGCCACCGACCCCGAGGGCGACACCCCGCTGACGTACGAGTGGGACTTCGGTGACGGTGGTACGGCCGACACCCTCAACGCCGAGCACACCTACGCCGCGCCCGGCACCTTCACCGCCGTCCTGACGGTGACGGACAGCCGAGGTGCCCGGTCGTACGCCACCGTGCCGATCCGCATCGAGTCCCCGAACACCTCCTGCCTGGGGGCCCGTTCGGACGACTTCAGCGGCGACACCCTGAACCGGGACCGGTGGACCAGTGTGGTGCGGGAGAACCAGCTCCTGTCCGTCTCCGACGGCGCGCTGCGCATCCCCACCGAGGCCGGTGACCTGTACGGCAGCCGCAACGACGCGACCAACCTGGTGCTCCAGCCCGCACCCAGCGGGGCCTGGCAGGCGACCACCAAGGTGACCGTGCCGGTCACGGCCACCTACCAGCAGGCCGGTCTGATCGTCTACGGCGACGACGACAACTACGCCAAGGTGGACCTGCTCTACAACGGCAGCCGCCGGGTGGAGTTCCTCCGGGAGACTGCCGGCACCCCGCGCAACGACAGTGCCGACAATGTCGCCGCACCGGAAGGTGACACCGTCTGGCTGCGGATCAGCAGCGACGGCAGCACCCTGACCGCGGAGATGTCGGCCGACGGGCAGACCTTCAGCCCGGTCGGGCGCGCCGCCGACCTGGCCGGCATCGAGAACCCGCGGATCGGCCTGTTCGCCCTCAACGGTGGCACGGACGCCCCCGTCGTGGACGCCGAGTTCGACTGGTTCCAGGTGGCCCCCGACGAGCCCGCCGGGCCGGTCGACCGGTCCGACGAGTTCGACGGCATCTCGCTGGACAAGTGCCGGTGGAACGCCATCCTGCGGGAGGACCCGAGCGCCTACCGGGTCAGCGGCGGTCAGTTGCAGATCGACGTGCCCAACGGTGACATCTACGGCACCAACAACACCGACCCGACGAACTTCATCCTGCAGAACGCCCCTAGCGGCGACTGGACGATGGAGACCAAGATCGACGGAAGTCTGCTGGACGAGCAGTACCAGCAGGCGGGTCTGATCGTGTACGGCGACGACGACAACTACGTCAAGTTCGACTTCGTCGCCGACAACCCGGCCGGCCAGCCGGTGACCCGACGGATCGAGCTGCGCAGCGAGATCGGCGGGTCGATCCAGGACCCGCAACCGGGTGCGGAGGGCCTGACCTCCTCCGAGTGGTACCTACGGGTGTCCCGCACCGGTGACGTCTTCACCGGGTCGTACTCGACGGACGGCACCACCTGGACGGAGTTGACCGGACTGACCAACGCGGCCGTGGGGGCCACCCCGAAGATCGGGGTGTTCACCCTCAGCGGCAACCAGACCGCCTCGAAGGTGGCCACCTTCGACTACTTCCGGTTCTCCGCGGAGGACGCTCCGAGCGACACGACGGCGCCGGTGACCACCGCCGAGGTGTCCGGCACCCCGATCGAGGGCTGGCACACCGGGCCGGTGACGGTCACCCTGTCCGCCACCGACGAGGAGGGCGGCAGCGGGGTGGCCCGCACGGAGTACCAGCTCGGCGAGGCCGACACCTGGACCACCTACACCGATCCGGTGCAGGTGACCGGGGACGGCGAGCACGAGCTGCGGTTCCGGTCCGTCGACGAGGCCGGCAACGTGGAGGAGACGAAGACGGTCACCGTCCGAATCGACACCACCGCCCCGGTCAGCACGGCGACGTTCGCTCCGGCGAACGACGAGGGCTGGCACGACGGCACCATCCCGGTGGTGCTCACCTCGACCGATGCCGGTTCCGGGGTGGAACTGCTGGAGTGGTCGCTCGACGGTGGCGCCTGGACGCCGTACTCCGAGCCGGTGGAGATCAGCGGCGACGGCACCCATGAGCTGCTGTACCGGGCCACCGACAAGGTCGGCAACGTCGAGACCCTGAAGTCCGCGGTGGTACGCATCGACGGCACCAAGCCGACCCTGCTGGTCTCCGGCATCGCCGACGGCCAACTGTACGGCGACAGCCAGGACGTACGGGTGTCCTGGCAGGCGGTCGACCCGACCTCCGGGATCGCCACCGTGGTCGGCACCCTGGACGGCCGGCCGTACTACAGCGGCACCCTCCAGGCGATGTACGAGCTGCCGTTGGGTCTGCACGAGCTGACCGTGACCGCGACCGACAAGGCGGGTAACAGCACCACCGCCTCGGTCCGGTTCTTCGTCACCACCTCGTTCCGGGACATGCAGTTCCTGCTGGACCGGTTCAAGGCGACGGGACGCCTGTCGAACAAGGCGCACGAGCAGTTGTCCAAGCAGCTCGAGAAGGTCCGCAAGGAGGAGGCGAAGGGCAACGACGAGAAGGCGATCAAGGAGCTGAAGAAGTTCCGCGACCTTGCCGCCGACGCCAAGCTCATCGCCGAGGCCGAGATCCGGGAGGTGCTGATCCGGGACGCCGACGCCATGATCGTTCGGCTCGGCGGCACGGCCAGCACGGCAGGGGTCAAGGCCAACGAGGGCAAGTCCGTCAAGGGGGCCGGACGCCTCGGTGACGACCCGACCCGGTTGGCACCCGGCCGCCGGCTGTGATCCACGGGCCCCGTCCGGTCTCGACCGGACGGGGCCCCGCTCCAACCACGAACCGGCCCGGCACGCAGCACGCGTGCCGGGCCGCTTCATACACCCCAGGCCCCGGTTCACACGCCGGGCTACTGACTGTCGAGCACCTCGCGCAGGGCCGCCAGGTCGGCCTCGGTGGGCTGCCAGGACCCGGCCGCCGCGTTGGCGCGTACCTGCTCGGGGGTGGTAGCCCCGGCGATGACCGAGGTCACCGAGGGTTGGGCGGCCAGCCCGCCGATGGCCACGTCCAGCATGGACACCCCCCGCTCGGCGGCGTACTCCTCGATGGCCTCGATGGTGTCCCAGTCGGCGGCGGCGAGCCGCTGGGCGTACCGGCCGCCACCGGCCAGTCGGCTGCCCGCCGGCGGGGCCTCGCCCCGCTTGTACTTGCCGGTCAGCAGCCCATTGGCCAGCGGGAAGAACGGCAACATGCCGAGCCCGAAGCGTTCGCAGGCGGGCAGCACCTCGATCTCGACGTCCCGGTTGAGCAGGCTGTAGTTGTTCTGGGCGCTGATGAAGCGGGTCAGCCCGCGACTCTTGGCCGTCCAGTCGGCGTCGGCGATCTGCCACCCGGCGAAGTTGGAGTTGCCCAGGTAGCGCACCTTGCCGTCGCGGACCAGGTCGTCCAGGGCCGCGAGGGTCTCGTCGATCGGGGTGCCCGGGTCGGGCTCGTGAAACTGGTACAGGTCGATGTAGTCGGTGTCCAGTCGACGCAGCGACGCCTCCGCCGCCCGGATGATGTAGCGCCGTGACCCCCGGACCCCGAAGTCCCGCCCGTTGGCGCCGCTCATCGACATGCCGAACTTGGTCGCCAGCACCACCTCGTCCCGGCGCCCCTTGAGGGCGGCACCGAGTTGCGCCTCCGACCCGCCGTGCGGTTCGCCGTAGATGTCGGCGGTGTCGAAGAAGTTGATCCCGACGTCGAGGGCCGCGTCGACCACGGCGCGAGTGCCGTCGAGGTCGAGTTTGCGGCCGAAGTTGTTGCAGCCGATCCCCACAGCGGACACCACGAGCCCGGAGTCGCCCAACCGGCGATAGGTCATCTCACTCACGAGATCACCATATGCCGCGCGGAGGAACGCCGAGTGACCTCGCCGGTCACCGCCGGGAGGACACCTCCCAGACCGGCTCGTCCGTCTCCACCACCTCGCCGTCGCCCTGGAACAGCAGGAACCGGTCGAAGGTGCGGGTGAACCAGCGGTCGTGCGTCACCGCGAGCACCGTGCCGGAGAAGGCGGCCAGCCCGGCCTCCAGGGCCTCGGCGGAGGCCAGGTCGAGGTTGTCGGTGGGCTCGTCCAGCAGCAGCAGGGTAGCCCCGGACAGCTCCAGCAGCAGCACCAGGAAGCGGGCCTGCTGCCCGCCGGAGAGGGTGCCGAACCGCTGGTCCCCCTGGCCGGCCAACTCGTACCGGCTGAGCGCCGCCATGGCCGCGTGCCGGTCCATGCCGTCGCGGTGCTCGTCACCCCGCCAGAGGATCTCCACCAGGGTCTTGGCCATCAGCTCCGGCCGGTCGTGGGTCTGGGAGAAGTGCCCGGGACGCACCCGGGCACCGAGCCGCGCGAGGCCGCCGTGGGCCACCGGGGCCAGGGCCGCCGCGCCGTCGACCGGCGGGTTGGCCGGGTCGGGGTCCGTGCCGCCGCGCGCCAGCAGCCGCAGGAAGTGGGACTTGCCGGTGCCGTTGGCACCGAGCACCGCCACCCGGTCGCCGTACCAGACCTCCAGGTCGAAGGGGTAGGTCAGGCCGTCGAGTTCCAGCTGTTCGCAGATCAACGCGCGTTTGCCGGTCCGCCCGCCGGTCAGCCGCATCCGGATGTCCTGGTCCTTCGGCGGTACGGGCGGCGGCCCGGCCTCCTCGAACTTGCGCAGCCTGGTCTGCGCCGACTGATAGCGGGAGGCCATGCCGGAGTTGTACGCGGCCTTCTGCTTGTACATCAGCATCAACTCGCGCAGCTTCTCGTGCTCCTCGTCCCACCGCTTGCGCAGCTCGTCCAGGCGGTCGTGCCGGGCCACCCGCGCGGTGTGCCAGCTGGCGAAGCCGCCCGGGTGCACCCAGGCGCTGCCACCCTCCACGGCGACCACCCGGTCGGCGGTGTGTGCCAGCAACTCCCGGTCGTGCGAGACGTAGAGCACGGACTTGCCGGACTCCCGCAGTCGCGCCTCCAGCCATCGTTTGCCGGGTACATCGAGGAAGTTGTCCGGCTCGTCGAGCAGCAGCACCTCGTCCGGGCCGCGCAGCAGCAACTCCAGGGCGAAGCGCTTCTGCTGACCGCCGGAGAGGGTGCGTACCGGTCGCTGCCGCGCGGTCTCCCAGGGCAGGTCGAGCACGATGGTGGCGACCGTGTCGAAGAGGACCTCCGCGTCGTACCCGCCGATCTCTCCCCAGGCGGCCAGGGCCTCCGCGTACGCCAACTGGGCCTTGCCGGCGGCGCTGCTGTACTTGCCGCGCAGCTCGGCGGCGCGCATGGCCGCCTCGGTCTCGGCGAGTCGGCGACCGGCCTCCCGCAGCGGCGGCGGGGCCAGCGACAACGCCAGGTCGGCCAGGGTGGACTCGTCACCGATCATGCCGATGAACTGCCGCATCACCCCCAGCCCACCGGCCCGGGCGATGGTGCCGGTACGCACCGGCAGGTCACCGGCGACCATCCGCAGCAGGGTCGTCTTGCCGGCACCGTTCGGCCCGACCAGGGCCACCTTGGCGCCCTCACCGACCCGGAACGACACCTCGGCGAAGAGTTCCCGCCCGTCCGGCAGGTGGTGTCCGACCGCTGCCACGTCCACGTATCCCACGCGGGCATCCTCCCGGAGCCCGGCTAAGCAGCCAACCGATTAGCGGCCTGGGCCGCTCACCGCGTGACGCGAAGCACCCGGAAGCCCTTCTGGCTGGCGTGCCGCTCCACCTGCCAGCCCTGCTCCACCAGCCAGCGGTGCAGCGAGTCACCGCCCAGGTGACGACCCACCACCAGCCAGGCCACCCCCTCCGGGGTCAACCGGGGCAGCCAGTGCAGCAGCAGGTCGTGCAGCTCGTCCTTGCCGGGCCGGATGGGCGGGTTGGACCAGATCTGGGCGAAGGTCAGGTCGGCCGGCACCTCCTCGGGTGCCGCCACCCGTACCCGGTCGGCCAGGCCCAGGCGGTCCGCGTTGGCGGCGGTGAGTTCCCGGGCCCGCTCGTTGACGTCCACCGCCCACACCTTTGCGGTCGGGGCGACGGTGGCGAGCACACAGCTGATCGGTCCGAAGCCGCAGCCGAGGTCGAGCAGGGCCCCCTCGGTCGAGGCCGGTGGCAGGTCGGCCTTGCGCAGCAGCACGGCCGTACCCGCATCCAGGCGGTTGGCGGAGAACACCCCGGCCGCCGAGGCCAGGGTGAAGTCGCGGCCGGCGACGGCGAACTGCACCTCGCGCGGCTTGGCGGAGGCGCTGGGTGCGGTGGTGAAGTAGTGGTCCCCGGTCACGCCGGTCATTCTTCCACCGGCCCGAAACTCCCCGGCGGGACGCCGGCCCTCGGCGAAGCGACCCGCCGCAAGGTGTTTTCCTCAAAAAAACCTACTAAAGGGATAAAAGTCCCTACTCTGGTCGGCATGGTATATCGGTACGACTCCGATGAGGACGCCTACGGCCCGTACCGGGATGACGACCCCGAGGGACAGGCACCGCCCGCGACCGACGCGGTACCGGCCGGACCCCCGCGGTCCCGTTTCCCGGCCCCGTCGCTGCCGCGGCCCAACCAGATGGTGCTGCCCTCGACGACGGCCTCGGCAGCGGCCCCGCCGCCGCAGGACCCGCCACCCCGCTACGAGGCCGCCACGACGGTGCCGTACGACCCCTCTCCCGCCGCCGTACCCCAGCCCGCACCGGCGTCGGCCGCCCCACCACCCCGTCGCGGTGGTGGCCGCACCTGGCAGGTGCTGATCGGCGGTGCCGCCGCCCTGGTGCTGCTGGCCCTCTGTGGACTGGCCGGCGCCGCCCTGCTCGACGGCCGGCAGTTGATCGGCCAGCAGGCGGCACCGAGCACCCCACCGGAGGACAACACCCCGGGCACGGATTCCCCCCGGGCCGGCGACCTGGATTCCCGCGACACCGACCAGGCCCCACTGACCGGCCGGGAGGTCTTCCCCAACAGCACCCTCACCGTCGGCGACGGCCGACGCTACGAGGTGCTGCGCGCCCAGTCGAGCGCCAGCTGCGCGGTGGCGGCCACCGGGGAGGTCTCGGACCTGCTCGTCCGGCTCGGTTGCAGCCAGGTCGTCCGGGCCACCCTGCGCTCCAGCGACCAGCAGCATCTGGTCACCGCCGGACTGTTCAACCTGACCGACCGGTCCAGCGCCGAACGGGCCCGGGACCGCATCCGGCAGGTGCTCGACGATCGGGAGGGCCGCTTCCGCGGTATGCCGGCGGGCGACGGCACCGAGGTCATCGCCACCGCCCCCGCCCGGGTCGGCTGGCAGGTACGCGGCCACTATGTCGCGTACGCGGTGGTGACCCGCGCCGACGGCGACACCATCCGCTCCGGCGACACCGCAGTCCGCGAGATCCTGTTCGACCTGCTGGAACTGCACCTGAACCGGGAGGTGCTGGAGCACCGGGCCAACGGGGGCATAGCCAACCAGCCCACCCCCGCGGAGGACACCGGCAGCCAGAACGGGTCCGACGAGGACTGAGGCTCAGGCCTCGGCCGGCACCCGCAACCGTCGGGTGGCCTCGGCCCGGCGGGCGTACTCGGCCGGGTCCTCCGGGTAGCCCACCGCCACCAGGGTCAACCCGTGCGCCGGGGCCACGGTCACCTCACTGGACCGTTCCCGCCGGGTCAGCAGCCCGGCCGGCCACTCCACCGGTCGGCGACCGTCCCCGGCCACCAGCATCGCGCCGACCAGGCTGCGCACCATGGCCTGGCAGAAGGCGTCCGCCTGCACGGTGGCGACCAGGATTCCGTCCGGGTCACGCCGCCAGTCCAGCCGGGTCACCTCCCGCAGGGTGGTGGCGTTCTCCTTCCGCCGGCAGTACGCGGCGAAGTCGTGCTCCCCCACCAGCCCGGCGGAGGCCGCGGCCAGCCGATCGCAGTCCAGCGGGCGAGGCCAGGCCAGCACCTCGTGCCGACGCAGCGGCTCGACCCCCCAGGGGGCATCGGTCACCCGGTACTCGTACCGCCGGAAGGTGGCCGAGAAGCGGGCGTCGAAGGTGTTCGGCACCTCCGTCATCGCCCGGACCCGCACATCACCCGGCAGCAGCCGGGCCAGCCGACGCAGCAGCCGGTCCCGGTGTTCCTGCCAGACCTCGGCGGGCAGGTCGAGGTGGCAGACCTGCCCGGAGGCGTGCACCCCGGCGTCGGTCCGGCCAGCCACCGTCAACCCGGTCGCGGTCCCGGCCCCGAGCACCAGGTCCAGCGTCTCCATCAAAACCCCGGCGACCGTACGCCGACCCGGCTGGGCGGCCCAGCCGGAGAAGTCCCCGCCGTCGTAGGCGACATCCAGCCGCAGCCGGATCCGCTCGTCCACCTCGTACCTCCTCACGACGACTCGGGCCCGGCATCCCGTGGGGGATGCCGGGCCCGACGACGGCCTTGATCAGGCCTTGCCTTCCTCGGTGGCCAGGTCGCTGTCCTCGCGGGCGGCGGCCGTGTCACCGGACGCCGACACCGGGGCCTCGGAGTCCTGGTCGGCCGAACGCGCGGCCGGGGTCTCCTCGGCCGGGGCGAGCGCCTCGACCTTGTCCTGCTGGGCGGCCTTGCGGGCGGCGGTCTTGCGGTTCGCCGTCGGCTCGGTGACCTGCAGCTCCTCGACCAGCTCGATGATCGCCATCGGAGCGGCGTCACCCTTGCGCGGACCGGTCTTCACGATCCGGGTGTAGCCACCGTTGCGGTTGGCGTACCGGGGCGCGATCTGGTCGAACAGGGAGTAGACCACGTCCTTGTCCTTGACGACGCCCAGTACCCGGCGGCGCGAGGCGAGGTCGCCGCGCTTGGCCTTGGTGATGAGCTGCTCGGCCAGCGGACGCAGCCGCCGGGCCTTCGTCTCGGTGGTCTGGATCTTGCCGTGCTGGAACAGCGCGGTGGCCAGGTTGGCCAGCATCAGCCGCTCGTGCGCGGGGCTGCCGCCGAGGCGGGGGCCCTTGGTGGGCGTGGGCATGCTTGGTGCTCCTCAGGTGTGGCGGCAGCGCGGACTAGAGCTGCTCGGTCTCGCGGTAGTCGTCGGTGTCGTAGTCGGCCTCGCCGAAGGCGTCCACGACGTGCGCCGGGTCGAAGTTCGGAGCCGAATCCTTCAGCCCCAGACCCATCCCGGCGAGCTTCATCTTGACCTCGTCGATCGACTTCTGGCCGAAGTTGCGGATGTCGAGAAGGTCGGCCTCGGTACGCCCGATCAGCTCACCAACGGAGTTGATGCCCTCGCGCTTGAGGCAGTTGTAGGAGCGGACGGTCAGGTCCAGCTCCTCGATCGGCAGGGCCAGGTCCGCCGCCAGCTGCGCGTCCTGCGGCGACGGGCCGATGTCGATGCCCTCCGCCGTCTCGTCCAGCTCCCGGGCCAGCCCGAACAGCTCCACCAGCGTCGACCCGGCCGAGGCCAGGGCGGTACGCGGGCCCATCGACGGCTTGGTCTCGACGTCGATGATCAGCCGGTCGAAGTCGGTCCGCTGCTCGACACGAGTCGCCTCGACCCGGTACGTCACCTTGAGCACCGGCGAGTAGATCGAGTCGACCGGGATCCGGCCGATCTCCGCGCCGGCCTGCTTGTTCTGCGCCGCGGTGACGTAGCCGCGACCCCGCTCGACGGTCAGCTCCATGTCGAGCCGGCCCTTGCCGTTGAGGGTGGCGAGCTTCAGGTCCGGGTTGTGCACGGAGACACCGGCCGGGGGCTGGATGTCACCGGCGGTCACGTCACCCGGGCCCTGCTTGCGCAGGTACATGCTGACCGGCTCGTCGTGCTCGGAGCTGACGCAGAGCTCCTTGATGTTCATGACGAGCTCGACCACGTCCTCCTTGACACCGGGGATCGTGGTGAACTCGTGCAGCACACCGTCGATCTTGATCGAGGTGACGGCCGCGCCCGGGATGGACGACAGCAGCGTACGCCGCAGCGAGTTGCCCAGGGTGTAGCCGAAGCCCGGCTCCAGCGGCTCGATGGTGAACCGGGACCGGGTCTCGTTGATCGACTCCTCGGAGAGGGTCGGTCGCTGGCTGATGAGCATGTCTTCTCTTCTCTTCCGGGGCGCCCGCCATATGACGCCCACGACACAAACTGTTCCGGTGGCCCGCCCGTCGCCGGGCGGGCCACCGCAACGAGCCCTTACTTGGAGTAGAGCTCGACGATCAGCTGCTCCTGGACCTGGGTGTCGATCACCTGGCGGGCCGGGAGCGAGTGCACGAGAACCTTCATCTGGCTCGGGATGGCCTCCAGCCACGCCGGCACGGTCTTCGAACCGGCCTCGGCCTGAGCCACGATGAACGGGGTGAGCTCCTTGCTCTTCGCCCGAACCTCGATGATGTCGTGTGCACTGACGCGGTACGACGGGATGTCGACCTTCTTGCCGTTCACCGTGAAGTGACCGTGCTTGACCAGCTGACGGGCCATGTCCCGGGACTTGGCGTAGCCAGCCCGGTAGACCACGTTGTCCAGCCGCGACTCGAGGATCTGCAGGAGGACCTCACCGGTCTTGGCCTGCTTGGCCACGGCCTCCTCGTAGTAACCGCGGAACTGCTTCTCCAGCACGCCGTAGACCCGGCGAGCCTTCTGCTTCTCACGGAGCTGGAGCAGGTACTCCGTCTCCTTGGTGCGGCCGCGGCCGTGCTGCCCGGGCGGGAACGGCCGGGACTCGAACGGGCACTTCGGGCCATCGCACTTGCTGCCCTTGAGGAACAGCTTCATCTTCTCCCGCCGGCAACGGCGGCAGTCAGCACCGGTGTAACGAGCCATCTCTCTCTAACCTCTCAGACCCGACGACGCTTCGGCGGACGGCATCCGTTGTGCGGCTGCGGGGTGACGTCGGAGATCTGCCCGACCTCCAGACCCACCGCCTGCAGCGAACGGATGGCGGTCTCCCGGCCGGAGCCGGGGCCCTTGACGAACACGTCGACCTTGCGCATGCCGTGCTCCATCGCCCGACGCGCGGCGGCCTCGGCGGCCAGCTGCGCGGCGAACGGGGTCGACTTGCGCGAACCCTTGAAGCCGACCTGGCCCGCGGAGGCCCAGGAGATGACGGCACCGGTCGGGTCCGTGATGGACACGATGGTGTTGTTGAAGGTGCTCTTGATATGCGCCTGCCCGTGGGCGACGTTCTTGCGTTCCTTGCGCCGGACCTTCTTTACAGCGGCCCCGGCACGAGCCTTCGGTGGCATAAGTCTGTGCGCTCCTAGTTGACTTCCCGGCACGGGTTGCGGCCTGGCCTACCTGGGCAGACCCGGACCCGCACTCCGGTGAAAGAGAATTACTTCTTGCCGGGCTTCTTCTTGCCGGCGACCGTCCGCTTCGGGCCCTTGCGGGTGCGGGCGTTGGTACGGGTCCGCTGACCACGGACGGGCAGACCCCGGCGGTGCCGGATGCCCTCGTAGCAGCCGATCTCGACCTTGCGGCGGATGTCAGCGGCGACCTCGCGGCGCAGGTCGCCTTCAACCTTGTAGTTGGCCTCGATGTGGTCACGGAGCTGGACCAGCTCCTCGTCCGTGAGGTCCCGGGCGCGCTTGTCCGGCGAGATGCCGGTGGCAGCGAGCGTCTCCAGGGCGCGGGTGCGACCCACGCCGAAGATGTAGGTGAGCGCGATCTCCAGCCGCTTCTCGCGGGGGAGGTCGACGCCGACTAGACGTGCCATCTGTGGGCGTACTCCTTGTGCTGTCTCGCGGAGGTGTGGACCCGACCCACCCCGCTACCGACCGACCTGTCTCCTCCGGCGCGTGCTGCGCCGGCGACCGGTTCGGTCGCTGCCCAAGCGGGCCCCGGCCTCCGACCGGGGGTCAACCACGAAGAAGTACGCGCTGCGCACCGCTCGCGGCTGGGACGAGCATGTGTGATGTGCTGGCTGGATCTGCGGCCCGGATCACGCCCTCGGCCGACCGGCGGTCACCGGTCGGCCGTGACGATCAGCCCTGGCGCTGCTTGTGGCGCGGGTCGGTGCAGATGACCATGACCCGGCCGTGCCGGCGGATCACCCGGCACTTGTTGCAGATCCTCTTGACGCTCGGCTTGACCTTCACGGTTGCCTTACTTCCCATCTGGCCCGTTGCCACGAGGCGCGGCACCGGACGTCGAAGACGGACACGGGACGTTCCCGGCCGTCGTCAGGACTACTTGTAGCGGTAGACGATGCGCCCGCGGGTCAGATCGTACGGCGAGAGTTCGACGACGACCCGATCCTCCGGCAGGATGCGGATGTAGTGCTGCCGCATCTTGCCGCTGATGTGAGCCAGCACCTTGTGGCCGTTGGCGAGCTCCACCCGGAACATGGCGTTCGGCAGGGGCTCGATGACCCGACCTTCGATCTCGATGGCTCCGTCTTTTTTCGGCATGTCCTCCGCTGTCCTGACGTCGGTTACTCCGGACCGGCTCACAACGCCTTACACGAGTGCCTGATCAAGATCAGGTGACCCGCGCCAGCCGCGGCTCCGCGTCCCACCGAAGCGCTTGGTGGGCATGGCGGAGTGGACGCTGTGCGCCGATCAGAAAGTGTACGCCCGCCTGCACGCCGTCGCCAAACCGACCGGCCAACACCCCCGAACCGGTACGACAAACGTGACTTTCAGGTCTCCCGCTCCGGAAATGCCCGCAGCGGGAGCCTGTCCGGCCCGGCCGCCGGGTAACCCGGATCACCCTTCCGCTCCGGCCCCTCGGCGCCCACCTCGGTCTCGTCGAGAGCGGGCTGGTCGAGAGCCTGCTGGCCGTCGGCTGCCTTGCGCTGCCGTTTGAGGGCCTTCTTCGCCGCCCGCCGCTGCCGGCGCTGCTCCTGCTCGGCCGCCCACCTCCGAGGTTCGCCCTTGACCAGGCCGGTAAGGGTCTCGACCAGCAGCAGCGCGCCCCAGGGCCCGGCGACCCACCCCGGCCAGAAGTAGAGCAGGTCACCCGCAGCTAGCGAGGTCAGCGCCCAGATGGCGACCACGATCCCGACCGCCTGCAGCCAGGACTCCCAGACATGGGCCAGCCAGCGCCCCGTCACCTGCCGGCCAGCCGGGCTGACCGACACCGCGCTGCCCCGCTGCGCCGGCACCGGTGCCTCGACACCGGCCGCCGGCAGGTCCCGCACCAGGGCATCCAGGTCGGCATAGCTACGAGCGGCATAGGCGCGTTGCAGTCGTTCGTCGTACTCGTGCAGATTCAGTCGGCCCTCGTCGAGCGCGACCCGCAGCCGCTCGGCGATGGCCTGCCGGTCGGAGTCCCCTGCCCGCAGGCCGTCGCGCCCTTCCATGCCGGCAAGCATGCCACCGTCCCGCCAGTCCCCCACCCGGGCCGCCGCAGCCCAGGCCCCCCGGGTCGTCCGGGCACTGCTGGCTCCGGGCCTTCCGCCGCAGCGCAGGCCCCGAAGGACCCGGGCCGTCCGGCGCACGGTCGGCAGGAGTGGTTCGTTCAGGCCGTCGGGGCGTTGCTCGGCTGGCGGGCGGTGACCAGGTCACCGAGGCGGCCCCGGCCACCGTCGGGGGCGGTCAGCACCCAGACCCCGTCCGGCAGCAGCGCCATGGTGTGCTCGACGTGCGCCGCACGCGACCCGTCCCGGGTGACGACCGTCCAGCCGTCGGCCAACTCGACCGTACGCGGCGAACCCATGGTGATCATCGGCTCGATGGCCAGCGCCATGCCCGGCACCAGCCGAGGTCCCTTGCCCGGCCGGCCGTGGTTGAGCACATGCGGGTCCTGGTGCATCTCGGTGCCGATGCCGTGGCCGCCGTAGCCGTCGACGATGCCGTACCGGCCCGCCTTGCGTACGGCGTTCTCCACGGCGTGTGAGATGTCGGTCAGCCGGCCCTTGCCGCTGGCGGCACCCCGGGCGGCGGCGGCGATGCCGGCCCACATGGCGTCCTCGGCGACCTTGGCCATCCGCAGCAGGGCCGGGTCGACCTCACCCACCCCTACGGTGATCGCCGCGTCGCCGTGCCAACCGTCGAGCACCGCGCCGCAGTCGATCGAGATCAGATCGCCCTCGGCCAGGGCCTGCTCGGGCGACGGGATGGCGTGCACGATCTGCTCGTTTACCGAGGAGCAGATCGACGCCGGGAAACCGTGGTAGCCCTTGAAGGAGGGGACCGCACCTGCCTCGCGGATCGTCGACTCGGCGATGGCGTCCAGGTCGGCCGTGGTCACCCCGGGCGCGACCGCCTCCCGCATCCTGCGTAACGCCTCCGCGACCACCAGGCCGGCGGCTCGCATCTTCTCGATCTGCTCGGGAGTTTTCAGCTGGATGTCCAGCTGGGGACGACGCATGGAGGCGATACCTTTCGTTGCCACGAACCAGCGGGGCACGCTGAGCGTACCCCGCTGTTCGCACTCTCTATCCGGACGGCGGTGAGCCGACCCTGTTCAGCTCCCGTAGGACCGCAGGGCGTCGATCGCGCGGACGGTGACGTCCTCCACCGGGCCGGTGGCGTCGATGCCGACCAGCTTGCCCTGGGCACCGTAGTAGTCCACCAGGGGTGCGGTCTTCTCCGCGTACTCCCGCAGCCGGGCGGCGATGGTCTCCGGCTTGTCGTCGTCGCGCTGGAAGAGCTCGGCGCCGCAACGGTCGCAGATGCCCTCCCGGCTGGTCGCGTCGAACTCGACATGCCAGATCTTGCCGCAGCCCCGGCAGGTGCGCCGGCCGGACAACCGCCGGATCACCTCGTCGTCGTCGACCACCAGCTCCAGCACGATGTCCAGGGCGGTGCCCAGGTCAGCGAGGAGCTTGTCCAGCGCCGCCGCCTGCGGAGTGGTCCGGGGGAAACCGTCGAGCAGGAAGCCCTCGGCGGTGTCCGGCTCGGCCAGCCGGTCCCGGACCATGTTGATGGTGACCTCGTCCGGGACCAGCTTGCCGGCGTCCATGTAGCGCTTGGCCTCGACGCCCAACGGCGTGCCCTGTGAGACGTTGGCCCGGAAGATGTCGCCGGTCGAGATCTTCGGAACGGACAGGTGCGCGGCGATGAACTCTGCCTGTGTGCCCTTGCCCGCACCCGGCGGGCCAACCAGAACCAGTCTCATCTACCGCAGGAACCCTTCGTAGTTCCGCTGCATCAGTTGGCTCTCGATCTGCTTGCTGGTCTCGAGAGCAACACCGACCATGATCAGCACAGCGGTACCACCGAACGGGAAGTTGAGGTACTGCTGCCGGTCCAGCCAGATGAAGAAGAAGTTCGGCAGGATCGAGATGATCGCGAGGTACAGCGCCCCCGGCAGGGTGATGCGGCTGAGGATGAAGTCCAGGTAGTCGGCGGTGGGCTTGCCGGGGCGGATGCCCGGCACGAACCCGCCGTACTTCTTCATGTTGTCCGCGACCTCGGTCGGGTTGAACGTGATCGAGACGTAGAAGTAGGTGAAGAAGATGATCAGAAGGAAGTAGACCGAGATGTAGATCGGGCTGGTCGGGTCGACCAGGTTGTTCTGGATCCACGCCTGGGTCTTGCCCGGGTCGTTCTGGTCGAAGAACTGCAGCGCCAGCTGCGGCAGGTAGAGCAGCGAGGAACCGAAGATGACCGGGATGACACCCGCCTGGTTGACCTTCAGCGGGATGTAGGTCGAGGTGCCGCCGTACATCCGCCGGCCGATCATGCGCTTGGCGTACTGCACCGGGATCCGGCGCTGGGCCTGCTCGATGAAGGTGACCGCGGTGATGACCACCAGGACCAGAGCGATGACGAGGAAGAACTTGAACCAGCCCTGGCTCTCCTTGATCCGCCAGCCCTCGCTGGGGAGCCGGGCGGCGATCGAGGTGAAGATCAGGACGGACATGCCGTTGCCGACGCCGCGGTCGGTGATCAGCTCACCGAGCCACATGACCACACCGGTACCGGCGGTCATCGTCATCACCAGGACGGACAGCGTCAGCCAGTCCGGGATGCCGGTGCCCTCAGGGATGATCGGGAACTGGTCGCACTGGTTGTTGAACAGCTGACCGGAGCGGGCCAGCGCCACGAACGCCGAGGCCTGGAGGACACCGAGGCCGAGAGTCAGGTAGCGGGTGTACTGGGTGATCTTCGCCTGGCCAGCCTGGCCCTCCTTGCGGAGCTGCTCGAGCCGGGGGATCACCACCGTCAGCAGCTGCAGGATGATCGACGCGGTGATGTAGGGCATGATGCCCAGCGCGAAGACCGACAGCTGGAGCAGTGCGCCGCCCGAGAAGAGGTCGAGCAGGTTCAGCACACCGGTGGAGCCCTCGATCGTGTCGAGGCACTTCTGCACGTTGCCGTACGAGACACCTGGGCTGGGCAGGGTGGCGCCGAGCCGGTAGATCGCGATGATGCCTACTGTGAACAGCAGCTTCTTGCGCAGGTCAGGCGTACGGAACGCACTGAGAAAGGCGGACAGCAACTTCTTCCTCCTGCGCGAGGCGGGCCGCCGGGCATCCCTGGCGGATCGGGGTGGTGGTGGTGCCGGGCAGGTGCCCGATTCTCCATGCTGGGAAGGGACTCTAACAGCCCGATCCCGGTCCGGGCAGGTGTGCCCGGCTACATAAACCAATTCCGATGTTACCGGGCGCACACGCCCGAGTTGAGAGCAGGGCGCCCGCCAGCTGGGATCAACTGGCGGGCGCCATACGTTTTTGCAGCTTACAGCTCTGTTACCGAGCCACCGGCGGCGGCGATCTTCTCCTTGGCGGACGCGCTGAAGGCGTGCGCCGAGACCTGGAGGGCAACCCCGCCCAGATCCCCGGAGCCGAGAACCTTGATCGGCTGGCCCTTGCGGACCGCGCCGGCCTCGACCAGTTCGGCCGGGCCGACCTGACCGCCGTTGGGGAACAATTCAGCCAGTCGGTCCAGGTTGACCACCTGGAAGACCACCTTGAACTTGTTCTTGAAGCCCTTGAGCTTCGGCAGTCGCATGTGGATGGGCATCTGCCCACCCTCGAACGCCGCCGAGATGTTCTTTCGGGCCTTGGAACCCTTGGTACCCCGACCGGCGGTCTTGCCCTTGGAGCCCTCACCGCGACCCACACGGGTCTTCGCGGTCTTGGCCCCCGGCGCCGGGCGCAGGTGGTGGACCTTGATCGTCATTACTCGACCTCCTCGACCTTCACGAGGTGGCTGACCTTGAAGATCATGCCGCGGATCTCGGGCCGGTCTTCCTTGACCACCACGTCGTTGATCCGCTTGAGACCGAGCGAACGCAGCGACTCACGCTGGTTGTGCTTGGTCCCGATCTCGGAACGAACCTGGGTGACCTTCAGCCGTGCCATCAGGAAGCCACCCCCGCCCGCGACGCCAGCATGGCGGCCGGAGCGACGTCCTCCACCGGCAGGCCTCGACGCGCCGCGACGGCCTCGGGGGACTCAAGCCCCTTCAGCGCAGCCACGGTGGCGTGCACGATGTTGATCGGGTTGGACGATCCGAGGCTCTTGGAGAGCACGTCGTGGATGCCCGCGCACTCCAGCACGGCACGCACCGGACCACCGGCGATGACACCCGTACCGGCCGAGGCCGGCTTGAGCAGCACCACACCGGCAGCGGCCTCGCCCTGCACCGGGTGCGGGATCGAGGAACCGATCCGCGGCACCTTGAAGAAGTGCTTCTTGGCCTCCTCGACGCCCTTGGCGATCGCCGCGGGCACCTCCTTGGCCTTTCCGTAGCCCACGCCCACGGTGCCGTCGCCGTCGCCCACGATCACCAGGGCGGTGAAGCTGAAGCGACGACCGCCCTTCACGACCTTGGCGACACGGTTGATCGCGACGACCCGCTCAAGGTGCGGGGTCTTCTCGGCGGGCGCGTTTCCGCGGCCGCCCTCACGGCGGTTGTCGCGGCGACCACCCTCGTTGCCACCGGACCCGCCGCCACGGCGCTGTTGACCTGGCATCAGCAGCCTTCCTTTTCTCTCGTGACGGGGATTGTCAGAACTCGAGCCCGGCTTCGCGGGCGGCGTCGGCAAGCGCGGCTACCCGCCCCGCGTACCGGTTGCCACCGCGGTCGAAGACGACCTTGGAGATGCCGGCAGCCTTGGCCCGCTCGGCGAGCAGGGTGCCGACCTTGCCGGCCAGGGCGCTCTTGTCGCCCTCCGTGCCGCGCACCGAGGCGTCCAGGGTCGAGGCCGACGCCAGGGTGTGCCCCTTGGTGTCGTCCACGATCTGGGCGACGATGTGCCGCAGCGAACGGGTGACGACCAGGCGCGGGCGCTCGGGCGTACCGCTGACGCTCTTGCGGACCCGGAAGTGCCGACGCGCACGCCCGACGGCACGCTTGGCGGCGACGCCGCGGCGGCGCTTGAGCAGCGTGGCGCTCACTTCTTACCTGCCTTTCCAGCCTTGCGGCGGATGACCTCGCCCTGGTACTTGACACCCTTGCCCTTGTAGGGCTCCGGCGGGCGGATCTTCCGGATGTTGGCGGCAACCTCACCGACCTGCTGCTTGTCGATGCCGGCCACGTGGAACAGCGTCGGCTTCTCCACCGTGAAGGTGATGCCGTCCGGCGCGGGGACCGTGACCGGGTGCGAGAACCCGAGCGCGAACTCAAGGTCCTTGCCCTTGGCCGTGACCCGGTAACCGGTGCCGGAGATCTCCAGGCTCTTGCGGTAGCCCTCGGTGACTCCGACGATCATGTTGGCGACCAGGGTACGGCTCAGGCCGTGCAGTTCCTTGGCCTTGCGCTCGTCGTTCGGGCGGTTGACGCTCAACTGCCCGTCCTCGGCCCGCTCGATGGAGATCGGCTCGGCCAGAGTGTGCGACAGCTCGCCCTTGGGGCCCTTGACCTTGACGGTCCGGCCGTCGATCGTCACGTCGACGCCGGCAGGTACCGGGATCGACTTACGTCCAATACGCGACATTTCTACCTGTCTCCCGTTACCAGACGAAGGCGAGGACTTCCCCGCCAACGCTCCGCTTGCGGGCCTGCCGGTCGGTGAGCAGCCCCTGGGACGTCGAAATGATCGCCACGCCCAGCCCGCCGAGCACCCGCGGGAGCCCGTCCGACTTGGCGTACACCCGTAGACCGGGCTTGGAGACACGCTTGATACCGGCCAGGCTCCGCTCCCGGTTCTGGCCGTACTTCAGCTCGACGACCAGTCGCTTGCCGACGGCACCCTCTTCGGGCTCCTCGACCGACCAGGTGGCGATGTAACCCTCGGTCTTGAGGACCTCGGCGATGTTCGCCTTGATCTTCGAGTAGGGCATCGTCACCCGGTCGTGGTACGCCTGGTTGGCGTTACGCAGACGCGTGAGCATGTCTGCGATCGGGTCGGTCATCGTCATGTAACTCGTCAACCTTTCTCGCCGGGGTTCCCGCGGCTCGCGCAGGCCTACGGCGAAGAGACAGTCCAGCTAACGCGCGGGGCGCGGCGCCGGGCTATTACCAGGAAGCCTTGGACACGCCGGGCAGCTCACCGCGGTGGGCCATCTCCCGGATGCACACCCGGCAGAGCCCGAACTTGCGGTAGACCGCCTTGGGACGCCCGCACCGCTGGCAGCGGGTGTACGCGCGAACCGAGAACTTCGGCTTCGCGGCCGCCTTGATGATCAGCGCCTTCTTGGCCATCTCAGTTCTCCTTGAACGGGAAGCCCAGGAGCTTGAGCAGCGCCCGGCCCTCGTCGTCGGTCGTGGCGGTCGTGACCACCGTGATGTCCATGCCCCGCTGGCGATCGATCTTGTCCTGATCGATCTCGTGGAACACCGACTGCTCGGTCAGACCGAACGTGTAGTTGCCGTGCCCGTCGAGCTTGCGCCCGTCGAGGCCGCGGAAGTCACGGATACGCGGCAGCGCGATGGACAGCAGCCGGTCCAGGAACTCCCACATCCGGTCGCCGCGCAGGGTCACCTTCGCGCCGATCGGCATTCCCTCCCGCAGCTTGAACTGCGCGATGGACTTCTTCGCCCGCCGGACCTGCGGCTTCTGGCCGGTGATCGTGGCCAGATCGCGGACCGCACCGTCGATGAGCTTGGCGTCGCGAGCAGCCTCGCCGACACCCATGTTGACGACGATCTTCACCAACCGCGGCACCTGCATCGGGTTGGCGTAGTCGTTCTGCTCGCGCAGCTTCGCCACGATCTCGTTGCGGTACCGCTCCTTGAGGCGCGGCATGGACTTGGTTTCGGTAGCCGTGGTCATCACAGGTCCTTACCGGTGCTACGCGCGATGCGGACCTTCTGGCCGTTGTCGTCGATGCGGTAACCGACACGGGTCGGCTTGCCGTCGGAGTCCAGGACCATCACGTTCGAGACGTGGATCGGGGCCTCCTGGGTGACGATGCCACCGGTCTTGGCGCCACGCTGAGTGGTGCTGATGCGAGTGTGCTTCTTGACCCGGTTCACGCCCTCGACCAGGACCTTGTCCTGCCGCGGGTAGGCCGCGATGACCTTGCCCTTGGCACCCTTGTCCTTGCCGGCGATGACGACGACCGTGTCGCCCTTCTTGACCTTCACGGTCACAACACCTCCGGCGCGAGAGAGATGATCTTCATGAACCGCTTGTCCCGCAGCTCACGACCGACCGGGCCGAAGATGCGGGTACCTCGCGGGTCCCCGCCGTCCTTGATGATGACGGCGGCGTTCTCGTCGAAGCGGATGTACGACCCGTCCGGCCGGCGCCTCTCCTTGGCGGTGCGGACGATGACCGCCTTGACGACGTCACCCTTCTTCACACCAGCACCGGGGATGGCGTCCTTGACGGTGGCGACGATGACGTCGCCGATGCTCGCGTAGCGCCGACCGGAGCCACCGAGAACTCGGATGCACAGGATCTCCCGGGCACCCGTGTTGTCAGCGACGCGCAGTCGCGACTCCTGCTGAATCACGTCTATCTCCTATGTCTGCCGGTTCTCCGGCCGCCGGAGCGGCCGGAGCCTGGCGGAACCTGCGCCCGACCGATCCGGCCGAGCTCGAGCCTTCGCTACTTGGCCTTCTCGAGGATCTCCACGAGCCGCCACCGCTTGGTCGCGGACAGCGGACGGGTCTCCATGATCAGGACCCGGTCGCCGATGCCGGCGGAGTTCTGCTCGTCGTGGACCTTGAGCTTGCTGGTCCGGCGCATGATCTTGCCGTACAGCGCGTGCTTGACCCGGTCCTCGACCTCGACCACGACGGTCTTGTCCATCTTGTCGCTGACCACCAGGCCCTCACGGACCTTACGGCGTCCTCGCACGAGCTCCGCGCCCGCGGTCGTCGTGTTCTCGCTCATGAAGCCACCTCAGTCGGCGCGACCGAGAGCCCCAGCTCGCGCTCACGCATGATCGTGTAGATCCGGGCGATCTCCCGACGGATGACCTGCAGCCGCCGGTTGTTGTCCAGCTGCCCGGTTGCGGCCTGCACGCGGAGGTTGAACAGCTCCGCCTTGGCCTCACGCAGCTTCGTGACCAGCTCCTCCTCGGAGAGCTCACGCAGCTCGGAGGCCTTAACGCCCGCTGCCATCAGGATTCACCCACTTCGCGCGTCACAATCCGGCACTTCATCGGGAGCTTGTGGATCGCGCGACGCATCGCCTCTCGCGCGATCTGCTCGTTCGGGAAGGACATCTCGAAGAGAACCCGCCCCGGCTTGACATTGGCGACCCACCACTCCGGCGAGCCCTTACCGGAACCCATCCGCGTTTCGGCCGGCTTCTTGGTGAGGGCCTGGTCCGGGAAAATGGTGATCCAGACCTTGCCGCCACGCTTGATGTGGCGGGTCATCGCGATACGCGCCGACTCGATCTGCCGGTTGGTCACGTACGCCGGCTCGAGAGCCTGGATCCCGAACTCGCCGAACACCACCCGGTTGCCGCCCTTGGACGCGCCACTGCGGTCCGGGTGGTGCGGCTTGCGGAAGCCCTTCGGGGGCTTGCGCGGCATCAGCATCTGTCAGCCCTCCTGCTGCGTTTCTGCCGCGGCGGCGACGGCGGACGTGTCCACCGGCTCGCCACTCGGCGTCTCGGCCTGCTGCGCGACGGTCGTCGCGGCAGCCCGGCCGGCCTCGGTACCACCGGAGGTCGTACCGGACGAACCGGAGCGACCACGACGCGGCCGCTCGGGGCGGTCACCCCGATCCCGGCGCGGGCGCGACGGCGCCTCGGCCGGAGTCTCCCGACCCGGCACCGCGTCACCCTTGTAGATCCAGACCTTCACGCCGATGCGGCCGAAGGTGGTACGGGCCTCGAAGAAGCCGTACTCGATGTTGGCCCGCAGCGTGTGCAGCGGAACCCGACCCTCGCGGTAGAACTCCGTGCGGCTCATCTCGGCGCCGCCGAGGCGACCCGAGACCTGCACCCGGATGCCCTTGCACATCGGGTTCTTCATCGCCGACTGCATCGCCTTGCGCATCGCCCGACGGAAGCTGACCCGGCTGGAGAGCTGCTCGGCCACGCCCTGGGCGACCAGCTGCGCGTCCGACTCGGGGTTCTTCACCTCGATGATGTTCAGCTGCACCTGCTTGCCGGTGAGCTTCTCCAGCTCGCCACGGATCCGGTCGGCCTCCGCACCCTTACGGCCGATGACGATGCCCGGCCGGGCGGTGTGGATGTCGACCCGGACCCGGTCGCGGGTGCGCTCGATGTCGACCTTGGAGATGCCGGCCCGCTCCAGACCCTTGGACATCATCCGGCGGATCTTGACATCCTCGCCGATGTAGTCCTTGTAGAGCTTGTCCGCGAACCAGCGGGACTTCCAGTCGGTCGAGATGCCGAGGCGGAACCCGTGCGGGTGAACCTTCTGACCCATTACTCGGCGCCCTCCGTGTTGCTCTGCGTCTCGGCCGGTGCGCTCTGCGCCGCCGGTGCCGCCTTCTTCGCCGACTTCTTCGGCGCGGCCGGCGCCACCGCCTCGACCGCCACCGTGATGTGGCAGGTGCGCTTACGGATCCGGTACGCCCGGCCCTGCGCCCGCGGCTGGAACCGCTTCATGGTCGGGCCCTCGTCCACGAACGCCTCGCTGACGAGCAACGCGTCGGGGTCCAGCCGCTCGTTGTTCTCCGCGTTGGCGATCGCACTCGCGAGCACCTTGTACACCTGCTCGCTCGCAGCCTGCGGCGCGAACTGCAGCACCGTGAGAGCCTCCTTCGCGGGCAGGCCGCGGACGAGGTTGACCACCCGGCGCGCCTTCATCGGCGAGATGCGCACGTATCGCGCAACCGCCCGCGCGCCCGGAAGCACCGGAGCGTCGCCCTTTCCTGGCATCGCTGTAACCCCTTGATCCTCTATCCGTATGCCCGCGGCGTCAGCGCCGGCGGCTCTTCCGGTCGTCCTTTTCGTGACCCTTGAACGTACGGGTCAACGCGAACTCGCCGAGCTTGTGCCCGACCATGGCCTCGGTCACGAACACCGGGACGTGCTTACGTCCGTCGTGCACCGCGATCGTGTGCCCGAGCATCTCCGGGATGATCGTCGAGCGCCGCGACCAGGTCTTGATGACGTTCTTCGAGCCCTTTTCGTTCTGCGTCTCCACCTTCTTGAGCAGGTGGTCGTCGATGAACGGGCCCTTCTTCAGGCTGCGAGGCATGTCTTATCTCCCTCAGCCGCGCTTACGCGTGGCGTAGCGGCGGCGGACGATCAGCCGGTCACTCGGCTGGCCCTTACGACGGGTGCGGCCCTCGGGCTTACCCTGCGGGTTGACCGGGTGGCGACCACCGGAGGTCTTGCCCTCGCCACCACCGTGCGGGTGGTCGACCGGGTTCATGGCCACACCACGGACGGTCGGGCGCTTGCCCTTCCACCGCATCCGGCCGGCCTTACCCCAGTTGATGTTCGACTGGTCGGCGTTGCCGATCTCGCCGATGCTGGCCCGGCAGCGCACGTCCACCCGCCGGATCTCACCCGAGGGCATACGCAGG
The DNA here is from genome assembly GCF_043198155.1 of Micromonospora sp. NPDC048871. Classification (NCBI taxonomy): domain Bacteria; kingdom Bacillati; phylum Actinomycetota; class Actinomycetes; order Micromonosporales; family Micromonosporaceae; genus Micromonospora; species Micromonospora sp. NPDC048871. Next base: position 177,805 of record NZ_JBICUM010000009.1, read on the forward strand.
GTGGCGTACACGCCCTCCCGGCCGAGCAGCTGGATGCCGACGCCGGCCGAGCGGGCCAGCTTGGCCCCGCCACCCGGGCGCAGCTCCACGTTGTGGATGGTGGTACCGACCGGGATGTTGCGCAGCGGCAGGTTGTTGCCCGGCTTGATGTCGGCGCCCGGACCGGACTCGACCCGGTCGCCCTGCTTCAGGTCCTTCGGCGCGATGATGTACCGCTTCTCGCCGTCGGCGTAGTGCAGCAGCGCGATGCGCGCGGTGCGGTTCGGGTCGTACTCGATGTGCGCGACCTTGGCCGGCACGCCGTCCTTGTCGACCCGCTTGAAGTCGATGATCCGATACTGCCGCTTGTGGCCGCCACCCTGGTGCCGGGCGGTGATCCGCCCGTGGGCGTTACGCCCACCCTTCTTGGGCAGCGGTGCCAGCAGCGACTTCTCCGGCGTCGACCGGGTGATCTCGGCGAAGTCGGCGACGCTGGAGCCACGCCGGCCCGGCGTCGTCGGCTTGTACTTACGGATAGCCATTGTCTACACCCCTCAGCTGACCGGGCCGCCGAAGGCCTCGATACGGTCGCCCTCAGCCAGCTTCACCATCGCGCGCTTGGTGTTCTTGCGCTTACCGAACCCGGTACGGGTCCGCTTGCGCTTGCCCTCGCGGTTGAGCGTGTTGACCGTCAGGACACGGACGTTGAAGATCTGCTCGATAGCGATCTTGATCGCGGTCTTGTTCGCGTCCGGGTGCACCAGGAAGGTGTACCAGTTGCGGTTCAGCTCGCTGTAGCTCTTCTCCGAGACGACCGGCGCCACGATGATGTCGCGCGGGTCGGCGATCGTGCTCACTTGCCACCCTCCTCGGTGGTCTCGGCGGGAACGCCCAGGAACTCGTCCAGGGCCTCCTTGGTGAAGACCACATCGTCGGCCACCAGCACGTCGTACGTGTTCAGCTGGCCGGCTTCGATCAGGTGCACCCGCGGCTCGTTGCGCAGCGACACCCAGTTCAGCTCGTCGACACTGCTCAGCACGACCAGCACCCGGCGGGCCTCGGTCAGCTTGGCGAGCGTGGCCAGAGCGGCCTTGGTCGACGGCTTCTCGCCCGAGACGAACGCCTCGACGACGTGCACCTGCCCGGCGCGGGCCCGGTCCGACAGGGCGCCACGCAGGGCGGCGGCCTTCATCTTCTTCGGGGTGCGCTGGCTGTAGTCGCGCGGCACCGGGCCGTGGACCACGCCACCGCCGGCGAACTGCGGCGCGCGGATCGAGCCCTGCCGGGCCCGACCGGTGCCCTTCTGCTTGTAAGGCTTCTTGCCGCCACCGGAGACTTCGCCCCGGGTCTTGGTCTTGTGGGTGCCCTGCCGGGCCGCGGCCAGCTGCGCCACCACGACCTGGTGCATCAGGGGCACGTTGGCCTGCACGTCGAAGATGTCACCGGGCAGCTCGACCGAGCCGGTCTTGGTGCCTTCGGAGTTCAAGACGTCAACCGTGCTCACTTGGCCACACCGCCCTTCTTCACCTTCGCCTTGGCCGCGGTGCGGACCAGGACCAGCGCGCCCTTCGGGCCGGGAATGGCACCGCGGACGAGCAGGAGGTTGTTCTCAGTGTCGACCGCCTGGACGGTCAGGTTCTGCACGGTGTAGCGCACGCCACCCATGCGACCCGCCATCCGGGTGCCCTTGAAGACCCGGCCCGGGGTGGCGCAGGCGCCGATGGAGCCCGGCGAGCGGTGCTTGCGCTCGACACCGTGGCTGGCCCGCAGACCGTGGAAGCCGTGCCGCTTCATCGCGCCGGCGAAGCCCTTGCCCTTGGTCTTGCCGGTGACGTCGATGGAGACGCCGGCCGGGAACTCCTCGACCGTGATCTCCTGACCGAGCGAGTAGTCCGCGGCGTCGGAGGTGCGCAGCTCGACGATGTGCCGGCGCGGCGCCACGTCAGCCTTGGCGTAGTGCCCACGCAGCGGCTTCTTGGCCTTGCGCGGGTCGATCGTGCCGTACGCCAGCTGGACCGCGGAGTAACCGTCCTTGTCGGCGTCACGAACCTGGGTGATGACGCAGGGGCCGGCCTGAACCACGGTCACCGGAACAACCTTGTTGTTGTCCCAGACCTGGGTCATGCCGAGCTTCGCGCCCAGGATCCCCTTAACTTGCCTGTCCATGTGTCCGGTCCCTACAGCTTGATCTCGATGTCGACGCCAGCCGGCAGGTCGAGGCGCATGAGCGAGTCGACCGTCTTCGGGGTCGGGTCGATGATGTCGATCAGCCGCTTGTGCGTACGCATCTCGAAGTGCTCGCGCGAGTCCTTGTACTTGTGCGGCGAGCGGATGACGCAGAAACGGTTGATCTCCGTGGGCAGCGGCACCGGGCCCGCGACCTGCGCCCCGGTGCGCGTCACCGTCTCGACGATCTTCCGAGCCGAGGAGTCGACGACCTCGTGGTCATAGGCCTTGAGCCGGATGCGGATCTTCTGTCCCGCCATGGTGGCTTCTGTTCCTTCTCTCGATGCCGCTGTGTTGCGGGTGTCCTGTACCGGCTGGTACAGACCCTATTCGCCCACCCCCGCGGTCGGGCGTGTCGCGCCCTCTGGCCTAGCTCCGCCCCGAGCTTCCGGGGCGATCTGAGACCGTGGTGGGTCCAGGCGCCGATCGCACTACCGCGACCTGAACGCCGCGCGAGGGTGGTTGACGGACGGGCCGCCAACCACCCCACGCCCGACTGCTCTGCCTACCCGGAGGTTCGACGTGAGTCGAACACGGGCAGCGAACTGTCGTTACGCAACCTGACTAGTATGCCGCACGACCGGCGGCGGGTCTAATCGGGGTTACCTAGCTCACTTGATGATCTTGGTGACGCGACCAGCGCCGACCGTACGGCCACCCTCCCGGATCGCGAACTTGAGGTTTTCCTCCATCGCGATGGGCTGGATCAGCTTCACGGTCATCGTGGTGTTGTCGCCCGGCATGACCATCTCGGTGCCCTCGGGAAGGGTGACGACACCGGTGACGTCCGTGGTCCGGAAGTAGAACTGCGGACGGTAGTTCTGGAAGAACGGGGTGTGCCGGCCGCCCTCCTCCTTGGAGAGGATGTAGACCGTCGCCTCGAACTCGGTGTGCGGGGTCGTGGTGCCCGGCTTGACGACCACCATGCCGCGCTCGACGTCCTCGCGCTTGATGCCACGCAGCAGCAGACCGACGTTCTCGCCCGCGCGGGCCTCGTCGAGCAGCTTGCGGAACATCTCGATGCCGGTGCAGACCGTCTTCTGCGACTTCTCGCGGATACCGACGATCTCCACCTCCTCGTTCGGCTTGAGGATGCCGCGCTCCGCGCGACCGGTGACGACGGTGCCACGACCGGTGATCGTGAAGACGTCCTCGATCGGCATCAGGAACGGCTTCTCGGTCTCGCGCTCCGGCTGCGGGATCGCGGTGTCGACAGCGTTCATCAGCTCCAGCAGGCGCCCGGTCCACTCCGGGTCGCCCTCCAGGGCCTTGAGCGCCGAGACCCGCACGACCGGCAGGTCGTCGCCCGGGTACTCCTGCGACGAGAGCAGCTCACGAACCTCGAGCTCGACGAGCTCCAGCAGCTCCTCGTCGTCGACCATGTCGCTCTTGTTGAGCGCCACGACGATGTACGGCACGCCGACCTGGCGGGCCAGCAGCACGTGCTCGCGGGTCTGCGGCATCGGGCCGTCGGTCGCGGCGACCACCAGGATCGCGCCGTCCATCTGGGCGGCACCGGTGATCATGTTCTTGATGTAGTCGGCGTGACCGGGGCAGTCGACGTGCGCGTAGTGCCGCGCCTCGGTCTGGTACTCGACGTGCGCGATCGAGATCGTGATGCCGCGGGCCTTCTCCTCCGGCGCCTTGTCGATCTCGTCGAACGGCGTGTACGGGTTCAGGTCCGGGTACTGGTCGTGCAGGACCTTGGTGATGGCCGCCGTCAGCGTCGTCTTACCGTGGTCGATGTGACCAATGGTGCCGATGTTGACGTGCGGCTTAGTCCGCTCGAACTTCGCCTTCGCCACTGGTGTCCTCCTGTGGACTTCTTGGTTCGTTCGCCCCGGTACGCCACGAGTGGCGCTTAGGACTCTGTCGACAGCCTTTCCGGCCAGACGGCCGGGAAGCTTTTGTGGGCTCTGCGGCGATGAAGCCTACAGGCCCGGAATTCACCCAATCCGACCGAGGTGGTCGCGGTCGGGGAAACCTCCCGCGACCACCGTCGGATCAGCTCAGGCGGACGTCACTCACCCGTCGCCTTGGCGATGATCTCCTTGGCCACCGAGGCCGGAACCTCGGCGTAGGAGTCGAACTGCATGCTGTAGCTAGCCCGGCCCTGGGTCTTCGACCGCAGGTCGCCGACGTAGCCGAACATCTCCGACAGCGGCACCAGAGCCCGGACGACGCGGGCGCCGCTGCGCTCCTCCATCGCCTGGATGATGCCACGGCGGGAGTTGAGGTCGCCGATGACGTCACCCATGTTCTCCTCAGGAGTGGTGACCTCAACAGCCATCATCGGCTCGAGCAGCGCGGGATCGGCCTTGCGGGCCGCGTCCTTCATCACCATCGAACCGGCGATCTTGAACGCCATTTCCGACGAGTCGACCTCGTGGTACTGCCCGTCCAGCAGCGTCAGCTTGACGCCCACCAGCGGGAAGCCGGCCAGGATGCCGTACTGCATGGCGTCCTGCGCACCCGCGTCCACCGAGGGGATGAACTCCCGGGGGATACGGCCACCGGTGACCGCGTTGGCGAACTCGTAGGTCGGGGCGTCGTTGCCCAGCGGCAGCGGCTCCAGGCTGACGATCACCCGGGCGTACTGGCCGGAACCACCGGTCTGCTTCTTGTGGGTGTACTCGACCTTCTCCACCTTGCGGCGGATGGTCTCGCGGTACGCCACCTGCGGCTTACCGATGTTCGCCTCGACGTTGAACTCGCGGCGCATCCGGTCGACCAGGATGTCCAGGTGCAGCTCGCCCATGCCGGAGATGACCGTCTGACCGGTCTGGTCGTCCAGCTTGACGCGGAAGGTCGGGTCCTCCTCGGCCAGCCGCTGGATGGCGGTGCTGAGCTTCTCCTGGTCGGCCTTGGTCTTCGGCTCGATGGCCACCTCGATGACCGGCTCCGGGAAGGTCATCGACTCCAGGATCACCGGGTTCGCCGGGTCGCACAGGGTGTCACCGGTGGTGGTCTGCTTCAGACCCTGCACCGCGATGATGTCGCCGGCCTTCGCGGTGCTGCGCTCTTCCCGCTTGTTGGCGTGCATCTGGTAGATCTTGCCGATCCGCTCCTTGCGGTCCTTGGTGGAGTTGACCACCTGGGAGCCGGACTCAAGGGTGCCGGAGTAGATCCGCACGTAGGTGAGCTTGCCGAGGTGCTTGTCCGTCTGGATCTTGAAGGCCAGGCCGGAGAAGGGCTCGGAGACCGAGGGCTTGCGCTGCAACGGGGTCTCGCCGTCGGTGGCCGTACCCTCGATCGCCGGGATGTCCAGCGGCGAGGGCAGGTACGCGACGACCGCGTCCAGCATCGGCTGGATGCCCTTGTTCTTGAAGGCGGTACCGGTGAAGACCGGGTTGGCCTTGCCGGCGATGGTGGCCCGACGGATGGCGGCCTTGACCTCCTCGACGGAGATCTCCTCGCCCTCCAGGTACTTCTCCATCACCGCGTCGTCGACGTCGGCCAGGGTCTCCATCAGCTTCTCGCGCCACTCGGCAGCGGAGTCAGCCAGGTCGGCCGGGATCTCCTCGACCGCGTAGTCCTCACCCTTCTGGGTCTCGCCACGCCAGGTGAGGGCGCGCATCTCGACCAGGTCGACCACGCCGATGAAGTCACTCTCGGCGCCGATCGGGATCTGGAGCACCAGCGGAGTGGCGTTCAGCCGGTCGATCATCATCTGCACGCAGCGGAAGAAGTCCGCGCCGGTGCGGTCGAGCTTGTTGACGAAACACATCCGGGGGACGTTGTACTTGTCCGCCTGACGCCAGACGTTCTCCGTCTGCGGCTCCACGCCGGCCACACCGTCGTAGACCGCGACCGCACCATCCAGCACCCGAAGCGACCGCTCCACCTCGACCGTGAAGTCGACGTGGCCGGGCGTGTCGATGATCTGGATCGTATGGCCCTTCCACTCGCACTTCGTGGCGGCGGAAGTGATGGTGATACCGCGCTCCTGCTCCTGCTCCATCCAGTCCATGACGGCGCCGCCCTCATGAACCTCACCGATCTTGTACGTGATACCGGTGTAGAACAGGATCCGCTCGGTGGTAGTGGTCTTACCGGCATCGATGTGCGCCATGATGCCGATGTTGCGTACGTTGGCGAGCGCGTCTGCGGCGGCCACTTCAATCCCTACTTATCGTCGTCCCGACACAACTGGCGGCGGTCCCGGCGCCGGTAGGCGCCGGGACCTCAGGTGTTACCAGCGGTAGTGCGCGAAGGCCTTGTTGGACTCCGCCATCTTGTGGGTGTCCTCACGCCGCTTGACGGCGGCGCCGAGGCCGTTGCTCGCGTCCAGCAGCTCGTTCATCAGTCGCTCGACCATGGTCTTCTCGCGGCGGGCGCGGGAGTAGGTGACCAGCCAGCGCAGGCCCAGGGTGGTGGCCCGGGCCGGACGGACCTCGACCGGAACCTGGTAGGTCGCGCCACCGACACGGCGGCTGCGGACCTCGAGGGTCGGCTTGACGTTGTCCATCGCGCGCTTGAGGGTGACGACCGGATCGGTGCCACTCTTCTCGCGGCAGCCCTCCAGGGCGGCGTAGACGATGCGCTCGGCGAGCTGACGCTTGCCGCGGAGCAGGATCTTGTTTACCAGCTGGGTGACCAGCGGCGAGTTGTACACCGGGTCAGCGACCAGCGGCTTACGCGGGGCAGGTCCCTTACGCGGCATGTCAGCTCTTCTCCTTCTTCGCGCCGTAACGGCTGCGCGCCTGCTTGCGGTTGCGGACACCCTGGGTGTCCAGCGAGCCGCGGACGATCTTGTAACGCACGCCGGGGAGGTCCTTCACACGGCCACCGCGGACGAGCACGATCGAGTGCTCCTGCAGGTTGTGCCCGACGCCCGGGATGTAGGCGGTCACCTCGACCTGGCTGCTGAGCTTGACACGAGCAACCTTGCGCAGCGCCGAGTTCGGCTTCTTCGGGGTGGTGGTGTACACGCGGGTGCACACGCCGCGCCGCTGAGGGGAACCCTTCAGCGCCGGGGTCTTGGTCTTGGTGGTCTTCGCCTGGCGGCCCTTTCGGACCAGCTGTTGGATCGTGGGCACCGGGTTTCTCCGCTCCCTTCGGCCGCTGTCGCGACCGCGCCGTCTGTCGTAGCCGACCTGATGACCGGCTCTCCTACATTCCGACCAGGGCCACCTCACGGAGGTCCCGGCACCCGCGGTCGGGCGTGTCGCCCGATCACGGTCCCGGTTCCGCGCGGATGAAGCGCAGCCCCGGGGTCTGTCACCGGCACACGGAGGCCCGTACGCCGGATCTTTGGCTCAGTCGTGGCGCCTTCCGGAAACCGGAGGCCGGATCCAGCGCACGCACGATTTGCCCAGGCGAGCCCGGGCACAAGGGGAAAGAGTACCTACCACAGCCGTGCAGGTCAAAACGGGAGACCTGCCGAACTTCTCACCGCTCGGCTATCGGCTCCGTCGCTCCGCCCGCCCGTGATGGGCACCTACGACGCCAAGTGTACCGGCTCCACCGGAAACCACCCGCCGACCCCCGAGCCCGACCACACCCGCCCGCCGCCCGGGTCGGCCGGCCCGGTCAGGCCAGGGTCATCAGCAGGGCCAGACCCACGCCCAGCAGGCTCAACAGCAGTCCGGCACCGCCGCAGCTGACCCCGGCGATGGCCAGACCCCGGCCGGTGAACCGCACCCCCGGCGGGGGCGCCGGTCGACGGATCTGCCGCATGCCCAGCAGGCCGGCGACGAGGGCACCGGCCCCGGTCAGGCCGCCCAGAGTGGCGAAGGAGCCGGCGGCCCAGACCCCGTTCAGCCCACCCCCCACCCCACCCACGCAGAGGACCAGGAAAGACACCAGGATGGAGACGATGCCCGCGACCAGCGAGCCGACCGCCAGGCCCGAGGTGACCGGCGGCACATCCAGGTGCACCATGGCGAAGGGGGTGCCCGGTACGGGCTCCACCCGACTCGGCGGCCGGGGCCGTTCCTGCGGTGGCGGAACGACAGCACCCCGCCCTGCCGCGGCACCCCAGCCCGCCGGCGCACCGGCACCGGGCCCACCCGGCGGTGGCCCACCCGGCGCGGACGGGAACGGGGCCGGCGGGGACGGGGCGTACCCGGCGGGTTGGTTCGCCGCCCAAGGCCCCGGTGGCGCCCACCGGGGCGGTTCGGGTGTCTCAGGCCCCGGAGGCCCGGCGGCGGGCTGAGCGGGTTCGCCGCTCTCGGGACGCGCCGGTTCCGTCACGGGGATCCTCCTCATCGACCGCGTCCACCGCCGCGCGGTGGACACCGTCAGGCTACCGTCGCCGATCAGCCCCCCGGTGCCGGAGACGGCGGCACCCCAGCCGAGCGCCCGCCCCGGTGCGGACCTCAGTCCACGTTCGGTGCGAAATCCTGACCGTAGGGCGCCTCGGCGAGCCGGATCACGCCGATCACCACCAGCACGACCACACTCACCGCGACCAGCATCAGGCCCGTCCAGGCCAGGCTCTCCCCCCGCCGCAGCCAGGCCGCGCCGGTGAGAAAACCCCCTGAGGCGTACGCCTCACGGCGGGCCTGCCGGGCCAACTGGAGGGCGATCGTGGCCGGTACCACTCCCCCGATGAACAGCCCGGTCAACGCACCCATCAGGCCGAGCGCGAAGACGGCCCGTGCCTTCGTGGCCCGAACCGGGTCCGGGTCCAGTGGATGCCGTGGAGGCCCGGGCAGTGAAGCGACCGGCATCGGTCCGGCGGCGGTCGTCATGGCTCCATCATGCCGTGCCCGAAGCGAATCGGGAGGACCACCGACGACGAGGCCCCCGGCGGATGCCGGGGGCCTCGTCGGTGCAGCGGATATTAGCGGTACGACCCGAAGTCGAAGTCGTCCAGCGGAACCGCCTGGCCGCTGGCCGGCCCGAAGCCGTAGTCGGTCTCCGGGTATCCGGTCATCGAGTAGACCTTGGCCTTGGCCTCCTCGGTCGGCTCGACCCGGACGTTGCGGTACTTGCTGATGCCGGTACCGGCCGGGATGAGCTTACCGATGATCACGTTCTCCTTGAGACCGATCAGCGAGTCGCTGCGGGCGTGGATCGCCGCGTCGGTCAGCACCCGGGTGGTCTCCTGGAAGGAGGCCGCCGAGAGCCAGGAGTCGGTGGCCAGCGAGGCCTTGGTGATACCCATCAGCACCGGACGTCCGGCTGCGGGCTCGCCGCCCTCGCCGACGAGCCGGCGGTTCTCCGACTCGAACAGCGCCCGGTCGACCAGCACACCCGGCAGGAACTCGGTCGAGCCGGAGTCGATGACCGTCACCCGCTTGAGCATCTGGCGGATGATGATCTCGATGTGCTTGTCGTGGATGAGCACACCCTGCGAGCGGTAGACCTCCTGGACCTCCTGGGTCAGGTGGACCTGGACCGCGCGCGGGCCGAGGATGCGCAGCAGCTCGTGCGGGTCGATGGTGCCCTCGGTGAGCTTCTCGCCGACCTCGACGTGGTCGCCGTCGTGCGCCCGCAGCCGGACCCGCTTCGAGATCTTGTCGTACACGATCTCGTCGCTGCCGTCGTCCGGGATCACGACGATCTTGCGCGACCGCTCGCCGTCCTCGATCCGGATCCGGCCGGGGGTGTCGGCGATCGGCGCCTTGCCCTTCGGGATCCGGGCCTCGAAGATCTCCTGGACACGGGGCAGACCCTGGGTGATGTCCTCACCCGCGACACCACCGGTGTGGAAGGTACGCATCGTCAGCTGGGTACCCGGCTCACCGATCGACTGGGCGGCGATGATGCCGACCGCCTCGCCGACGTCCACGATCTTGCCGGTCGGCAGCGAGCGGCCGTAGCACGCACCACAGACGCCCAGCTTCGACTCGCAGGTGAGCACGCTGCGCACCCGGACGGTCTCCACCCCGGCGGCGACGATCTTGTCGACCAGGATCGAGTTGATGTCCGAGCCCCGCTCGGCGACGACGGTGCCGTCCGGCCCCTTGATGTCGTCGGCCAGGGTACGGGCGTGCACGCTGGTCTCCGCGTGCTCGTGCACCACCAGCCGGCCGTCGAGCTGCTGACCGATCTGCATCGGGATGGCCCGGTCGGTACCGCAGTCCTCCTCGCGGATGATGACGTCCTGCGAGACGTCCACCAGACGACGGGTCAGGTAACCCGAGTCGGCGGTACGCAGGGCGGTGTCCGCGAGACCCTTACGGGCACCGTGGGTGGAGATGAAGTACTCCAGCACGGACAGACCCTCCCGGTAGCTGGCCTTGATCGGCCGCGGGATGATCTCACCCTTCGGGTTGGCCACCAGACCACGGATCGCCGCGATCTGCCGGAGCTGGAGCAGGTTACCGCGAGCACCCGAGTTGATCATCTTCCACAGTGGGTTCTCCTGCGGCAGCGCGGTGTCCATCTCCTTGGCGACCTCGTTGGTCGCCTTGGTCCAGATCTCGATGAGCTCGCCGCGACGCTCCTCGGCGGTCATCAGACCACGCTGGTACTGCTTGTCGATCCGGTCGGCTTCCTTCTCGTACTTCTCCAGGATCTCCCGCTTGCGCGGCGGAGCGATGACGTCCTCCATGCCGATGGTCACGCCGGACCAGGTGGCCCAGTGGAAACCGGCCTCCTTGAGCCCGTCGAGGGTGGCCGCCAGGGCCACCTTCGGGAACCGCTCGGCGAGGTCGTTGACGATCGCGGAGAGCTGACCCTTGCGGATCTCGTAGTTCACGTACCGGTAGCCCTGCGGCAGGGTCTCGTTGAACAGCACCCGGCCCAGGGTGGTCTCCACCGTCAGCGGCTGACCCGGGGTCCAGTCCTCCGGCGGGGTCCACGGCTGCCCACCAGCGCCGTTGTCGACCTCGACCACACCCTGCAGCCGGATCTTGACCGGTGCCTGGAGGTGCAGCTCGCCGTTGTCGTACGCCATCCGCGCCTCGGCGTCCGAGCTGAACGCCCGGCCCTCGCCCCGCTCACCGGTGGTGAGGTGGGTGAGGTGGTACAGGCCGATGACCATGTCCTGGGTGGGCATGGTGACCGGCTTGCCGTCGGCCGGCTTGAGGATGTTGTTCGACGACAGCATCAGGATCCGCGCCTCGGCCTGGGCCTCGGCGGACAGCGGCACGTGCACCGCCATCTGGTCACCGTCGAAGTCGGCGTTGAACGCGGTGCAGACCAGCGGGTGGATCTGGATGGCCTTGCCCTCGACCAGCTGCGGCTCGAAGGCCTGGATGCCCAGTCGGTGCAGGGTCGGTGCGCGGTTGAGCAGCACCGGGTGCTCGCCGATGACCTCTTCCAGCACGTCCCACACGACCGGCCGCTGCCGCTCGACCATCCGCTTGGCGGACTTGATGTTCTGGGCGTGGTTGAGGTCGACCAGCCGCTTCATCACGAACGGCTTGAACAGCTCCAGCGCCATCTGCTTGGGCAGGCCGCACTGGTGCAGCTTGAGCTTCGGGCCGACCACGATGACCGAACGGCCGGAGTAGTCGACGCGCTTGCCCAGCAGGTTCTGACGGAACCGGCCCTGCTTGCCCTTGAGCATGTCGGACAGCGACTTCAGCGGACGGTTACCCGGACCGGTGACCGGCCGGCCCCGACGGCCGTTGTCGAACAGCGCGTCGACGGCCTCCTGGAGCATCCGCTTCTCGTTGTTGACGATGATCTCGGGGGCGCCGAGGTCGATCAGTCGCTTGAGCCGGTTGTTCCGGTTGATCACCCGGCGGTACAGGTCGTTCAGGTCGCTGGTAGCGAACCGGCCACCGTCGAGCTGCACCATCGGACGCAGGTCCGGCGGGATCACCGGTACGCAGTCCAGCACCATGCCCAGCGGCGAGTTGCGGGTGTTCTGGAACGCCGCCACGACCTTCAGCCGCTTGAGCGCCCGGATCTTCCGCTGACCCTTACCGGTACGGATGGTCTCCCGCAGGCTCTCCGCCTCGGCGTCGAGGTCCATGTTCTGCACCAGGGCCTTGATCGCCTCGGCGCCCATGCCACCGGTGAAGTACTCGCCGAAGCGGTCCCGCAGCTCGCGGTAGAGCAGCTCGTCGGTGACCAGCTGCTTCGGCTCCAGCTTGCGGAAGGTGTCCAGCACCTCGTCCAGGCGGTCGATCTCGCGCTGGGCCCGGTCGCGGATCTGGCGCATCTCGCGCTCTCCGCCCTCCTTGACCTTGCGCCGGACGTCCGCCTTCGCGCCCTCGGCCTCCAGCTCGGCCAGGTCGGCCTCCAGCTTGGCGGCCCGCTTCTCGATCTCCGAGTCGCGGCTGTTCTCCGACTGCCGCTTCTCGGCCAGGATCTCGTTCTCGATGGTCGAGAGGTCACGGTGACGCGACTCGGCGTCAACGCTCGTCACGACGTACGAGGCGAAGTAGATGATCTTCTCGAGGTCCTTCGGGGCGAGGTCCAGCAGGTAACCCAGCCGGCTCGGCACACCCTTGAAGTACCAGATGTGGGTCACCGGGGCGGCCAGCTCGATGTGGCCCATCCGCTCCCGGCGGACCTTCGAGCGGGTCACCTCGACGCCGCAGCGCTCACAGATGATGCCCTTGAAGCGGACCCGCTTGTACTTACCGCAGTAGCACTCCCAGTCCCGCTGCGGACCGAAGATCTTCTCGCAGAAGAGCCCGTCCTTCTCCGGCTTGAGGGTGCGGTAGTTGATCGTCTCGGGCTTCTTGACCTCACCGTGCGACCACTGACGGATGTCGTCCGCAGTCGCAAGGCCGATGCGCAGCTCGTCGAAGAAGTTGACGTCGAGCACGTTATATCCCTCGTGTCGTGTCTGATCTGTAGCTAGCCCTCGGCGGGGTTGGGGGCCGGTCGACTCGCGTCGGGATCAAGCCTGACCGCCCAGAGCGAACCGGACGGCCCCCAACCTCCCCAATCACACCTCTTCGACCGAGCTCGGCTCACGCCGGGACAGGTCGATGCCGAGTTCCTCCGCGGCGCGGAACACCTCGTCGTCGGTCTCGCGCATCTCCAGGGCCACGCCGTCGCTGGAGAGCACCTCAACATTGAGGCACAGCGACTGGAGCTCCTTGAGCAGCACCTTGAACGACTCCGGGATGCCCGGCTCGGGGATATTCTCGCCCTTGACGATGGCCTCGTAGACCTTGACCCGACCGAGGACGTCGTCGGACTTGATCGTCAACAGCTCCTGCAGGGCGTACGCGGCACCGTAGGCCTGCATGGCCCAGCACTCCATCTCACCGAAGCGCTGGCCACCGAACTGCGCCTTACCACCCAGCGGCTGCTGAGTGATCATCGAGTACGGACCGGTCGACCGAGCGTGGATCTTGTCGTCGACCAGGTGGTTGAGCTTCAGGATGTAGATGTAGCCGACCGCGATCGGGTCCGGCAGCGGCTCGCCGGAGCGACCGTCGAACAGCTGCGCCTTGCCGGTGGCACCGATCAGCTGCTTGCCGTCCCGGTTGGGCAGGGTCGAGGCGAGCAGACCGGAGATCTCCTCCTCGCGGGCACCGTCGAAGACCGGAGTGGCCACGTTGGTGTCCGGCTCCGAGGAGTCCGCGCCGATGCTCTGCAGCTGACGCTTCCACTCGGCGTCGTCGCCCTCGACCTTCCAACCGGTCTTGGCCACCCAGCCCAGGTGGGTCTCCAGCACCTGCCCGATGTTCATCCGGCTGGGTACACCCAGCGGGTTGAGCACGATGTCGACCGGGGTGCCGTCCTCCAGGAACGGCATGTCCTCGACCGGCAGGATCTTGGAGATGACGCCCTTGTTGCCGTGCCGGCCGGCGAGCTTGTCGCCGTCCTGGATCTTCCGCTTCTGGGCGACGTAGACCCGCACCAGCTCGTTGACGCCCGGCGGCAACTCGTCGCCGTCCTCGCGGGAGAAGGTACGCACACCGATGACCGTGCCGGTCTCGCCGTGCGGCACCTTCAGCGAGGTGTCCCGGACCTCACGCGCCTTCTCACCGAAGATCGCGCGCAGCAGCCGCTCCTCCGGGGTCAGCTCGGTCTCACCCTTCGGGGTGACCTTGCCGACCAGGATGTCGCCGGGAACGACCTCGGCGCCGATCCGGATGATGCCGCGCTCGTCGAGGTCGGCGAGCATCTCCTCGCTGACGTTCGGGATGTCGCGGGTGATCTCCTCCGGGCCGAGCTTGGTGTCCCGGGCGTCGACCTCGTGCTCCTCGATGTGGATCGAGGTGAGCACGTCCTGCTGCACGAGGCGCTGCGACAGGATGATCGCGTCCTCGTAGTTGTGGCCCTCCCAGCACATGAACGCCACGAGCAGGTTGCGCCCGAGCGCCATCTCACCTTCGTCGGTGCACGGACCGTCGGCGATGACCTGGCCGGCCTCGACCCGGTCGCCCTCGAAGACCACCGGCTTCTGGTTGACGCAGGAGCCGGCGTTGGAGCGGCGGAACTTGTGCAGCAGGTAGGTACGGCGGTGGCCGTCGTCCTGGTGGACGGTGATGTAGTCGGCGCAGAGGTCCTCGACCACCCCGCCGACCTCGGCCACGACCACGTCACCGGCGTCGACGGCGGCACGGTACTCCATGCCGGTGCCGACGAGCGGGGACTCGGCCTTGACCAGCGGCACCGCCTGGCGCTGCATGTTCGCGCCCATCAGGGCCCGGTTGGCGTCGTCATGCTCCAGGAACGGGATCATCGCGGTCGCGACCGAGGTCATCTGCCGCGGCGACACGTCCATGTAGTCCACGGCCGCCGGGGGTACGTCCTCGGTCTCGCCGCCCTTACGACGGACCAGGACCCGGTCCTCGGCGAAGGTGCCGTCGGCCCGCAGCGGCGCGTTGGCCTGCGCCTTAACGAACCGGTCCTCCTCGTCCGCGGTCAGGTAGTCGATCTGGTCGGTGACCCGACCGTCGACGACCTTCCGGTACGGCGTCTCGATGAAGCCGAACGGGTTGACCCGGGCGAAGGTGGACAGGGCGCCGATCAGACCGATGTTCGGGCCTTCCGGCGTCTCGATCGGGCACATCCGGCCGTAGTGGGACGGGTGCACGTCACGGACCTCGAAGCCGGCCCGCTCCCGGGACAGACCACCCGGGCCGAGCGCGCTCAGCCGGCGCCGGTGGGTCAGACCCGCCAGCGGGTTGGTCTGGTCCATGAACTGGGACAGCTGCGAGGTGCCGAAGAACTCCCGGATCGCGGCCACCACCGGGCGGATGTTGATCAGGGTCTGCGGCGTGATCGCCTCGACGTCCTGAGTCGTCATCCGCTCGCGGACCACCCGCTCCATCCGGGAGAGGCCGACCCGAACCTGGTTCTGGATCAGCTCACCCACGGTACGCAGCCGCCGGTTGCCGAAGTGGTCGATGTCGTCGGCCTCGTAGCCCTCCTCACCGGCGTGCAGCCGGCAGAGGTACTCCACGGTGGCGACGATGTCGTCCTCGGTCAGGGTGCCGGTGGTGATCGGCACGCTCAGCTCGAGCTTCTTGTTGAACTTGTACCGACCGACCTTGGCTACGTCGTACCTCTTCGGGTTGAAGAAGAGGTTGTCGAGCAGGGTCTGGGCGTTCTCGCGGGTCGGCGGCTCGCCAGGGCGCAGCTTCCGGTAGATGTCGAGTAGCGCCTCGTCCTGGCCGGCGATGTGGTCCTTCTCGAGCGTGGTCATCATCAGCTCGGACCAGCCGAACTTCTCACGGATCCGCTCGGCCGACCATCCGATGGCCTTGAGCAGCACGGTGACGGCCTGCCGACGCTTACGGTCGATGCGGACGCCGACCGTGTCGCGCTTGTCGATGTCGAACTCCAGCCAGGCACCCCGACTCGGGATGACCTTGACGCTGGAGAGGTCGCGGTCGGAGGTCTTGTCCGGCTGCTTGTCGAAGTAGACGCCCGGGGAACGGACGAGCTGGCTGACCACCACCCGCTCGGTGCCGTTGATGATGAAGGTGCCCTTCGGCGTCATCATCGGGAAGTCACCCATGAACACCGTCTGGCTCTTGATCTCGCCGGTGGTGTTGTTGGTGAACTCTGCGGTCACGAACAGTGGCGCGCAGTAGGTGAGGTCCTTCTCCTTGCACTCCTCGATCGAGGCCTTGACCTCGTCGAAGCGCGGGGCGGAGAAGGACAGCGACATGGTGCCGGAAAAGTCCTCAATGGGACTGATCTCGTCGAGAATTTCCGCGAGACCCGAGCGTGCGTGCGGGTCGTCCGCCGACCGGCCCTGCCAAGCCTCGTTGCCGACGAGCCAGTCGAAGGACTCGTTCTGAATGGCGAGGAGGTTGGGGACCTCGAGGTGTTCGGTGATCCGGCCGAAGGAAACTCGGCGGGGAGCGAATGCGCTCGACGTACGACTGGTCTTCGCAGGGCGGGAAGCTGCCAAGATGCGTCCTTCCGAGGACCGGTGCTGCAGAACGGCTGGTACGCGTGCACTCCAATGACCCCACCAGAAAATATCCATAACCGGACATTTCCGAGCAGGGGTCAAGTCGGAAGGCAGCGCAAACTAGCAGTGTAGCCGAGAGGCTAACCGCTGTCCAGCCCATCCCGCAGGACGTCGCGGAACTGGTCTCGGGACCCTTGGATCGGGTCGTACCGGACCGCTCGGAACGCAACGTTCCCGCCGGGCCGCTCAGGTGCCCGCGGCAGTTGGTGCTGCCGCTGATCTACCCACGCAGTGGCCGTCGCAAGCGCGGAAGGTCTTGCTATGTCAGCGTGCCTGTCAGCCCATGGTCGCGTCAAGGGCCGAGATTGCCATCCGCTGCTCTTTCCCACCGTAGGGCCGGCCCTCCGCAGGGGTCAACGGATCCCCACGGCCTGCTCATGCCCGCTGCGCCTTGCGTCCACCAGCACGGCGGGGGGGGGGGCGGGGGGGAGGGGTGGGGCGCCCCCCCCCCCCGGGGGGAGCCGCCGCCCCCACCGCGGGGGGGCCACACGGGGGGAGAAGGAGATTTAAGGTTGATAGTGGGCCCACCACCCA
>NZ_JBICUM010000009.1:194846-206482 GCF_043198155.1 Micromonospora sp. NPDC048871
CCCCACGGGCCCGGCGCACGTCCCCCCCCGCGGCGCGCGGCTCCCGCGCGGCCGGGGCCCCCCCCCCCCGGCCGGGCGCCCCCCCCCCCCGCGCGCCCCCCCCCCCCCCGCGACATGGTGTGCCCCGGCTCACGCGAGTCGGGACGGCCAGGTGGAGCTCAGGTCACTTGAGGGTGACCTTGGCGCCCTCACCCTCCAGCTTGGCCTTGGCCTTGTCGGCGGTCTCCTTGTTGACCTTCTCCAGCACGGCCTTGGGGGCCGACTCGACCAGGTCCTTGGCCTCCTTGAGGCCCAGGCCGGTCAGCTCACGCACGACCTTGATGACCTGGATCTTCTTGCCACCGTCGGCGTCGAGGACGACGTCGAACTCGTCCTTCTCCGGCTCGGCCTCGGCAGCGGCGCCACCGGCGGCCGGACCCGCCATCATCATCGCGGCCGGGGCGGCGGCGGTGACCTCGAAGGTCTCCTCGAACTGCTTCACGAACTCGGAGAGCTCGATCAGCGTCATCTCCTTGAACGCGCCGAGCAGCTCTTCGGTGCTGAGCTTCGCCATGTCTGGCGTCCTTTCCTAAAGGTTTAACTAAGAACGTGGGTGCGCCGTACGGCCTCAGGCCGCCTCGGCGTCTTCCTTCTCGCGCTTGTCCTGAAGGGCAGCCGCCAGACGGGCGGTCTTCGACAACGGGGCCTGGAACAGGGCCGCAGCCTTGCTCAGGTTGCCCTTCATCGCGCCGGCCAGCTTGGCCAGCAGCACCTCACGGGACTCCAGGTCGGCGAGCTTCGTGACCTCGGCCGCGGAAATGGCCTTGCCCTCGAAGACACCGCCCTTGATGACGAGCTTCGGGTTGGCCTTCGCGAAGTCGCGAAGCCCCTTCGCCGCCTCGACGACGTCGCCCGAAACGAAAGTCAGCGCGGTAGGACCGGTGAACAGCTCATCGAGGCCGGAGATGCCCGCGTCCGCCGCGGCACGCTTGGCCAGCGTGTTCTTGGCGACCGTGTAGCTGGTCTCCTGACCGAGCGAGCGCCGCAGCTGGGTGAGCTGGGAAACCGTCAGTCCGCGGTACTCGGTCAGCACGGTGGCACCCGCGCTGCGGAAGCTCTCGGTCAGCTCAGCAACAGCCGTGGCCTTGTCGGCCCGGATCGGCTTGTCCGCCATGTCCCTCCTCTCTCGTTACTCGAGGCTGGTCGCCAGCGCAGGCGGTCGCCTACGACTGGAGCGAGGGCGTCGCGACAACAGAAAAGCCCCGGCGCAGGGCGCACGGGGCGAGATGGGCAACCCTCACCGCAGTCGGCGGACCACGGGATGCTGCCGATGTTCGCTTACCGCCCTGCGCGGGTCGCCCGTCTTCGCGGAACCTTCGACCATGCCGAGGCACGGTGACCAGCGGTCTCTGGGTGGAACTTCACGCACGACAGAATCGTGCGACGTCAACAGGCTACGCGACCCCACCCCCACCCGCCAAATCGCCCCCACCCCCACCCTGCCCCACCCCGCACTGGCCCTGGGCCCCCGGCCCTCGCCCCGCCTTTGGCCCTCCGCCCTGGCCCTCGGCCCACGGCACTCGCCCCGCACTCGGTCCCCCGCCTTCGCCCCGCACTCGGTCCCCGCCCGCCCCGTTGATCATGAGGTTAGCCCGACCATCCGCCGGCACCACCTAGCTGGCGCCCGCCGTATCGCCGAAACGGCGGGGTCAGCCTCCACGGGACACCGCCGTTTCGGCGCAACGGAGTCGATCACGGAGAACGGAGCCGATCACCGCGCTGACCGCCACCGCCAGGGTGCCTGGGTGAGCGCCGAAACGCGCGAGCCCCGGCACACCCTGCGACAAACGCGGAAGGGCCCCGCCACGTACGCGTGGCAGGGCCCTTTCGGTGCGTCGTGCTCAGCTGTCGGCCGAGCCTTCCTGCAGGTTCTTCACCACGTTCGGGTCGACCGGGACACCCGGGCCCATGGTGGTGGTCAGGGTGACCTTCTTGAGGTACTTGCCCTTGGCCGCGGACGGCTTAGCCCGCAGGACCTCGTCGAGCACCGCGGCATAGTTGTCCACCAGCTGGGCCTCGGTGAAGGAGGCCTTGCCGATGATCAGGTGCAGGTTCGAGTGCTTGTCCACCCGGAAGGTGATCTTGCCACCCTTGATGTCGGTCACCGCCTTGGTGACGTCCATGGTCACCGTGCCGGTCTTCGGGTTCGGCATCAGACCGCGCGGGCCCAGGATCCGCGCGATCCGGCCGATCTTGGCCATCTGGTCCGGGGTGGCGATGGCCGCGTCGAAGTCCAGCCAACCACCCTGGATCCGAGCGACCAGCTCGTCGGTGCCCACCTCGTCGGCACCGGCGGCGACGGCCTCCTCGGCCTTCGCGCCGGCGGCGAAGACGATCACGCGGGCGGTCTTACCGGTGCCGTGCGGCAGGTTGACCGTGCCGCGGACCATCTGGTCCGCCTTACGGGGGTCGACGCCGAGGCGCATGGCGACCTCGACCGTGGCGTCGAACTTGGTGGCGGTGGTCTCCTTGGCCAGCTTCACGGCCTCGGCGGGGGTGTAGAGCTTGGACCGGTCGATGACCTCGGCGGCCTTGCGGTAGCTCTTGCTGCGCTGCATGTTCTGTCTACTCCTGTGGTCTCTGGCGGGCCGCGATGCTCGCGCGCCCTCCCACGATCCGTACGGGTCGGTGGTGGCCGAGGTCAGTCGGTGACGTCCAGGCCCATCGACCGGGCGGTGCCGGCGATGATCTTCTCAGCCTGCTCGAGGTCGTTGGCGTTGAGGTCGGCCATCTTCTTCTCGGCGATCTCCCGCACCTGGGCACGGGAAACCGTCCCGACCTTCTCCTTGTGCGGGACGCCCGAGCCCTTCTGCACACCGGCGGCCTTGATCAGCAGCCGGGCGGCGGGCGGGGTCTTCAGCACGAAGGTGAAGGACCGGTCCTCGTACACGCTGATCTCGGCGGGGACGATGTCGCCCCGCTGCGACTCGGTCTGCGCGTTGTACGACTTGCAGAACTCCATGATGTTCACGCCGTGCTGGCCGAGCGCGGGACCGACCGGCGGCGCCGGAGTGGCCTGGCCCGCCGGCAGCTGAAGCGTGAACGTCTTGACGAGCTTCTTCTTCGGAGGCATGTCTCTTCCTGGGGCTTGGAACTGGGAATGGTTCGCACCGACACCACCACCGGGCGCGCACGGTCAGCGCGGGAAGGCAGCGGCGACGTTCTAGGGTAGCGCAGGCGGGTGGCGGCTCACCCACGGAGGTTGCCCGGCGGGCGAGACAGACAGACAACGACCGCTGGCAACGGCCCAGAAGCCATCGCCAGCGGTCGTTGAATCAGATCTTGGCGACCTGGTTGAAGTTCAGCTCCACCGGCGTCTCACGGCCGAAGATCGACACCAGCACCTTGAGCTTCTGCTGGTCGGCGTTGATCTCGCTGATGGTGGCCGGCAGGGAGGCGAAGGCACCGTCGGTGACCGTGACCGAGTCGCCGACCTCGAAGTCGAGGACCTTGATCTCCGGCTTGGCCTTCTTCTGCTCGGTCTCCACCGCCGGGGCCAGCCACTTCAGCACCTCGTCGAGGCTCAGCGGCGCCGGGCGGTCGGCCCGGTCCGTGGCCCCCACAAAGCCGGTGACCCCGGGGGTGTTGCGTACGCAGGAGTACGACTCGGCCGTCAACTCCATCCGGACCAGGATGTAGCCGGGGAAGACCTTGGCCTGCACCTGGGACCGCTTGCCGTTCTTGACCTCGACCTCTTCCCGGGTCGGCACCTCGACCTGGTAGATGTAGTCCTCCATGTCGAGGGAGGTGATCCGGGTTTCGAGGTTGGTCTTGACCTTGTTCTCGTAACCGGCGTACGAGTGCACCACGTACCAGTCGCCGGGCGCGTAGCGCAGCTTCTGGCGCAGCTCGGCGACCGGGTCGTAGTCCTCCTCGGGCGCGGGCTCGGTCATCGCGAACTCCGGCTCGCTGGCGGCCTCGACCGACTCGTCGCCAGCCGCCGTCGCCACCGTGGACTGCTCGTCCGGGGTCTCGGCGGTCTCGTCGTACTCAGGCACGCTCGCTCACTTCCGTCACTATCGGCACAGTCAGCCGGTCAGCTGGGGTTGCCGAACACCCACAGCACGCCCTTCGCGAAAGCGAAGTCAAGGAGGGCCACGATCGCCAGCATCATCGACACGAACGCGACTACCACGCCCGTGTAGGTCAGCAGCTCCTTGCGGGTCGGCCAGATGACCTTACGCAGTTCCGCCACGACCTCGCGGATGAAACGCGCGATGCGGCCGAACAGGCCCACCTTCTCGCCATCGGTACGCGTCTTCGACCGGCTGTCGGCGGAATCCGCCTTGGCCCGCTCCCGGGTGGCGGTGCCGCCCCGGGTTACCGGCTCGTCCGCGTCGGTGGCGTCGTCGTCGGCGCCGTCACTGACGACCTCGTCGTTCAGGCGCTCGTCGTCGGCGTCCTCGCCGCGCCGCTTGTTGTCGGCCACTTCGCCCTCCGTCGCGGGATATCGGGGTCGTACGCGGTTCGCGTACGCGGCGTCTGGTCACGCCAGCCGGACCCAACCGTCCCGGGACGGGCCGCGGCCGGCGGATCTGCCGGAAGGCCCCGATGCCTCGGAACCTCCCCGCCGATGCCACCACCACGGGCCGGACGCCACCTTTCGGTGGCGCGACCCACGGAACGGTCAGGCCTGAGGCGCAGGGGTGACAGGACTTGAACCTGCAGCCTGCGGTTTTGGAGACCGCTGCTCTGCCAATTGAGCTACACCCCTATGCGGCAACGCTCATCCCCCCAGGTCACACGACCAGGCAGGAGTCACTTGCCCCACGGCGGACCAGTGTACGGGTACTAACCCGAGTTTCCCAACCGGTCTGGCCATCGCGCCCTGCGGAGCAGGTCAGCCCGCCGTCCGAACGGTGGCCCGAGCCTGCGACAACACCTTGTCTCCCTGACAGGTCGCGGTGATGTCTAGCCTGGTCAGACCCGCTTCGGTCACCTCGCGGACCACTGCGGTCACCACGATCTCGGTGCCTTCGTCGTCATCGGGAACCACCACCGGGCGGGTGAACCGGACCCCGTAGTCGACGACCGCGTCGGGCGCGCCGGCCCAGGCGGTGACCGCGCGACCGACCAGGGCCATGGTGAACATGCCGTGCGCGATCACCCCGGGCAGGCCCACTCCGGTGGCGAAGCGGTCGCTCCAGTGGATCGGGTTGAAGTCGCCGGAGGCGCCCGCGTAGCGGACCAGGTCCGCCCGGGTCACCCGGAACGTCTGGGTGGGCAGTTCCATCTCAGGCCTCCCCGCGTACGACGAGCTTCATCCAGGCGGTGACCACCGGCTCGCCGGCGGTCGTGCGGACCTCGGTCCGACTGGTCACGAAATCGTGACCACCGCGGCTGGTGATCTCCTCGATGTTGTTGACACAGACCAGCTCGTCGCCGGCCACCACCGGACGGGTGTACGCGAACCGCTGATCGCCGTGGAGCACCCGGCTGTAGTCGATGCCGAGGTCCGGGTCCTCGATCATCTGCTGGTTGGCGGCCATGGTGAGCACGATCGGGAAGGTCGGCGGCGCAACCACGTCCGGGTGGCCCAGGGCACGGGCGGCCTCCGGGTCGTGGTGGGCGGGATCGGTGGCGCCGATCGCACGCGCGAACTCACGGATCTTCTCGCGGCCCACCTGATAGGGGGCGGTCGGCGGATAGGTCCGGCCGATGAAGGAGTGGTCCAGGGACATGCCGCCGAACCTACACGCACAACAAGATCGCCGATCCACGCGGTCGGGAACGGCCTACGGCTGCGCCCACCGGGTGAACCGGCGATCTTCGTTGTTCAGGGTGCCGGGCGATACCCGGCGAGGTTCAGCGCGTCTCGCGGTGAACGGTGTGCCGCCCGTCCCGGGGGCAGAACTTCTTCAGCTCGATGCGGTCCGGGTCGTTACGACGGTTCTTGCGCGTGATGTAGTTGCGCTCCTTGCACTCCACACACGCCAAAGTGATCTTCGGCCGGACATCGGTCGCCTTCGCCACGGCGGAGTGCCTTCCTCGCTAACGGATACAACTACGGCGTCAAAGCCTACGCGCCGCCGGGGCGGACACGCAAAGTGGGCGCCTGTGGCGCCCGTCCCACTGACCACCGGGTTCACCGGCGGCGGAGAGTAGCGGTGGCCGGACTTGAACCGGCGACACAGCGATTATGAGCCGCTTGCTCTGCCATCTGAGCTACACCGCCGTGGTGGGCCCAGCCGGACCCTCTGAGCCCCCTTACGGAATCGAACCGTAGACCTTCTCCTTACCATGGAGACGCTCTGCCGACTGAGCTAAGGGGGCCTGCGCGATCACTCCGTGGCCGCGCAGAGGTAAGAGTACACGGCCATCCCGGGCTGGTGAAATCGGATCCCCGGTGCCAGCGTATGCCCAGGTCAGGGCACTGCGCGCAGGCGCGGCAGCTCCCGGTTGGAGATCGAGTCGGGGTCCACCCGGGCACCGAACCAGGCCTCCAACCGCTCGTACGGCAGGGGCCGGCTGAACAGGAATCCCTGCCCGATCTCGCAGCCGATGTCCTGGAGCAGCTCCAGGGTCAGCTCGCTCTCCACGCCCTCGGCCACCACGGTCAGCCCGAACTGCTGGGAGAGGGTGACCACCGCGTTGACGATCGCCAGGTCCCCCGGGTCGGTCGCCATGCCCTGCACGAAGGAGCGGTCCACCTTGACCTCGTGCACCGGCAGCCGGCGCAGATGGGCCAGGGAGGAGCTGCCGGTGCCGAAGTCGTCCACCGACAGCCGTACGCCCAGATCACGCAGCCGACGCAGGCTCGGGATCGGCCGGTCGGTGCCGTCGAGCACCCCGGCCTCCTCGATCTCCAGGGTCAACAACTGCGGTGGTACGCCGTACTCCGCCAGGAGGTCCCGGACCTGCTCGGGGAAATGCTCGTCGTTGAGCGTTCGCGCGGAGAGGTTGACCGAGACGGCGAGCGCCTGGCCGCCGTGCGCCCAGTCGCGGCTGTGCCGCAGCCCCTCCCGGAGCACGAACTCGGTGAGCCGACCGAGCTGGCCGGTGTGCTCGGCGACCGCGACGAAGTCCGCCGGGGAGACCGTGCCGTGGGTCGGGTGCTCCCAGCGGGCCAGGCACTCCACCCCGACCAGCCGGCGGTCCCGCAGGGTCACCTTGGGCTGGTAGTAGATCTCCAGATCGCCGTTGTCCAGGGCGCTGCGCAGGTCTCCGGCCAGCCCCAGGCGACGCAGCGAACGCGACTCCAGCGCCGGGTTGTACAGCTGCACGCTGCCCGGCACCGACTTCGCGGC
The DNA here is from genome assembly GCF_043198155.1 of Micromonospora sp. NPDC048871. Taxonomy (NCBI): domain Bacteria; kingdom Bacillati; phylum Actinomycetota; class Actinomycetes; order Micromonosporales; family Micromonosporaceae; genus Micromonospora; species Micromonospora sp. NPDC048871. The sequence goes on from NZ_JBICUM010000009.1 coordinate 202,133, forward strand.
GCTCGCCGCCACGTCCACCCGTTGCAGCAGGGTGGCCGGGTCGCTGCCGTGATCCGGATGTACGACGACCCCGACGGCGGTGTCCACGTCCAGGGTCAGGGCGTCGAAGACCATCTCGTCGCGGATCTGCTCGCGGAGCTGACCGGCGAGTTCCACCGCCGCTTCGGCGCTCTCCAGCCGCAGGGTCACCAGGAACTCGTCCCCACCGGCCCGGCCGACCAGGGCGGCCGACGGCACGCAGCCCCGCAACCGGTTGGCCACCTCGGTCAGGACCTTGTCCCCGGCGGCGTGCCCCAGCGACTCGTTGACCTGACGCAGCCGGTCGACGTCGAACAGCAGCAGCGCGACCACCTCACCGGGGGCCCGGATCCGGACCGCCTCGGCTAGCGCGCCGAGGATCCGGCGCCGGTTCGGCAGCTTGGTGAGCCCGTCGTGGTACGCGTCGTGGCGCAGCCGGTCGACCAGGCGGGAGTTCTCCAGGGCGACCGCGGCGTGGGCGCTGACCGTCTGGAGGACCGGCACATCCGCCGGACGGAAGGAGTTGACGTCACCGAGGCGGTTCGCCACCTCCAGGGTGCCGATGACCGCCTTGCCCGACCGCAGCGGCACCACGATCACGTCCTTGGCGGCACGTCCCAACGACTCCCGAAGCTGGGGGTCGGCGGCGAAGCGGCTGCCCACCGCCACCGTCGCCTGACGGGCCACCGCCGCCTCCCGCAAGGCCTGCGGGGTCAGCGCCGAGTCGAGCAGACCGGACTTGCCCTCCTGGGCGGTCAGCAGCACCTCCGGGTGCCGCCCCTGGGCGGGCAACCACAAGGTGGCGTACTCGGCCTGCATGAGGCCGCGGATGCGGACCAGCAGGGCGTCGATGAGATTGCCGTCCGACCCGCTCTCGGTGATCGCCTTGGTCAGCTCGTACATCTCCGTCAGCGTGCGGTGCTGCCGGATGACCTGCGTGTAGGTGTCGTAGACGAGGGCGAACGCCACCGCCAGACCGGCGAAGAGGAGAAGCGCCCACGGCGTGGTCTCCAGGCCGATGATGATCAGGATGCCGATGGAGAGATTGATCGCCACGGTGAGCGACATCGGCGGTACAGCGCGGATCAACTCCCGGCCGGACTGCCAACCCTGCACGACGGAGATCACCGCGACCACGGCGACGAACCCGACGAGGGCGTGGGTGCCGATCGCCGCGAGCAGCAACCCCCAGGTCGCCGGCCCGACATTCTCCGGGGTCGGCAGAACGGTGTAGACCGTCGTGGCCAGGGCGGTCGCCGCCGCCGCGAGGGCCACATTGAACCAGAGCTTCGGCGGCAGCAGCTTGCGGCGCCACTGCACCACCAGAGTGGCCACGGTGTACGCCAATACCACCGACAGCGGTGGCAGCACGAACAGCGCGACGACGAGCGGAATCTCGGTGAAGGTGGTGCCCAGCGCCTGCCGGCGTACCACCACGTTGATGGTGGGAATCGCGGCAATGATCATCGCCGCTGTCAGCAGCAGCGTGAGCAGCCAGTCACCGAGTGCGGGCCGAGCGGTCAGGCCCAGCAGAAGTGAGAAGAGGACCGCACAGAGCGCGAGCGGAGCCGTGATCAGCCAGGCCCGCTCGGTCCGTCCACGAGGAGAGCCAGACCTAGGCGACGTCATGGCTCTCCTCGCGACGTGGGGTGCTCGAGGTGGCGAGCCCGGTCAGGACGGGGAGCGCGTCAGCGCACCTGCGAACCCAACGTCGGCATCTGCCATTCGATGCCGTGGGTCCGAACCTCGAACTCGCTGGCGACACCGGCCGCGACCACCAGACCGGAAACAAGCAGAAGGGAGCCGAGTAGCCGGCCCAGACGGTGAGCAGACATGAGCGCTCCTGGCGGGGTGACGGATGTGCGTAACGGGGCTATCCGATGGTGCCACAGCCAGCCGGGCGGTGGAAAGTTCACAAACCCGATGTCGGTCGGGTTGTCGCCCGACATTGCCCATACGTTCCCCGTCGCACCACTTTCGACCAGGTCAGGGGCGCCATCACCACCGCCTGCCGGAAGAACACACCAACCGCGCATACGTTACTTAGACGGCTTAGCGGGTCTAGCGGACCCACCTTCCGGTCAATGATTTTTATCGATAGTGCTCTATAACATCATCGCGGACGTCCAGTCAATACACCCCCGACGTCCGCCTCCCCCTCCCGGCCGCCGCCCGCCCCGACGACCCGACGCCACTACCGACAGCCAGGCTCAGCCGACCAGGACCAGAGTAGGCGTGACGAACCAGTTCAGTCACCCCCATGAATGGATGATTCAACCGCTCAGTCAGGAAATACACTGTTGAAGCGGCCATGAGGATGTGCTGAGACCCAGCAGAAGCCCTCGCCCACTTCTCCGACCTGTCGCCACCCACAGCCAGTAGCCGGCACAGACAGTCTGCGACTGCCGCTGGGGCTGCGGAACAAGCCAGCCCTACCGAGGAGAACAGGACATCAGCAGCGCACGGGCCAATCGCCGTTCCTAGCACGGGGGCCGGCGGGCAACTGTGGACAGCAACCACATCGGACCGCGGCGCAGCAGCGAGTGCGGGACCGCTGGTACGGCGAGCTGGCGAATCGGTAGGGTCTGGCCGCCCCGGCTGTGCGGGCTGTGCCGCGAAGGCGGGAGGGTCATGGGTCACGGGGAACAAGCTGCACATGACCATGAGTCGTGGGAGTCGCTCGTCTCGGCGGCCCGCGACAGGGTCGGGCAGCGGCATGCAGCGATGATCTCCGACCACGGGCTCAGCGGCGATGCGCAGTACCACTGGTCGATGGACGACGCCACCATCTCCTGGTCACGCGACGGCCGGGACTCCCTCCACGGCCGAATCACGATGATCGGCAGCGTGGACCACGTCCAGCAGACATGGTTGTGGTCCTGGGCCAACGACTCACTCCCACCGGCGGTGCTCGGTGACATCACCGACGTTCGCCGCTACGGAGAAGAACGCTCATTCCCCTTGTTGATGTCGCCGAGCTTCCGTGCCGAGCAGAAGCCGGTGGCGCAGGCCAGGATCGTCGCTGCCGACGTGCTGGCGGCCGAAGGTCTATGGTTCGAGCCCGGCGACGAACTGGACCTGCATTTCGCCATTCACGATCTGCGCCGTGTCTAAGGGGCGACTCCAGCGAGGGCGGGCGGCGTCGATGAACATGCCGCACGATCACAAGTTCGGCGGTTCGCTCGACGCAGCGAACGTCTGCACGGCGTGGAGCAAGCGGTCGAGGAAGGTGGGCAGGTCCGGGGCGACTACATCGAAGCGCGGGTCTTCTGAGGTGTAGATGCCGTCGAGGACCAGGCCCGGTGGGAGTCGGTAGACGGGTGAACCGGCGGGCGTGGCTAACGCGTACTGGGTGCCGCCGCCATCGCTGGCGAATACGACAACGTCGCCGACATGGCGGCCACGTACGTGCCGGAGGTCGCGTGACTCGTGGGTGTGGGCCACGTCCGAGGCCGTGTGCAGGAAGAACCCGTTACCGATGGCCGGTAGGTCGACGGCGCCGACCGTTGCGTACAGGTCCACGAGGTCGTCGGGGATCGCGGGACGGACAGCAGCGATCGGGTCCGGCTCGCGGACGACGTTCTCGCCCGGCGGGTACCCGTAGCGGTCTTCGAAGTCGAGCACTGCGGAGGCGACCGCCTTCCGCAGATCCTCGCGCCAGGTCTGCCCACGTCCAGCCCCGGCGCTCACCGCAGCATGTCTGCAATACCAGTCTGCGGATCCACCGCGATCGACAGCGTGCGAAGCGCGCCGTGGTCGGTCATGTCTCGGGGAGCGAAGTCAAAGACAATGTGCGTCTTGACTCCGTCGAGGGTTCTCACGGAGTCCTGCCGCGAGCCGGCAAGCTCCCATGCTTGGTTCCACCCGCCGCCAAGCCGCCCGGCGAACTCTGCGACGGCGAGTTCTCGCGCACGCTCCATGTCCATGACAACATTCTCGGCCCCGAGGCACTGGCGTGCCGCCCCCGGACGGTGCAAGGACAAAGCGGCGAACGCATGCGACACAGCCAGTGAGACCAACGTAATCGGCCCCTGATCAGCATTCCTGCTGGTCAGGGGCCGTTTCTGCACCTGGTGGCGGGTAGAGGATTCGAACCTCTGTAGCTTTCGCGACGGATTTACAGAGCGCCAAGTTCAAGGCGCCGACCAGGGCAAGTGTGCACTAATCAAGGTCTAGCGACACAAGTACGACACGTCGCCTGCCCACTGGGCACTACCGACAGCCGAGGGACGGCCAGCTAGTACGGCAGCCGCCGTTCGGGATCATGGCTGAAGTTCGAGGTTGAGGCGGCGTGTGTAGTGGGATCGTCGGGCTCGGGCTTGGTGCTGCCGC
>NZ_JBICUM010000010.1:0-194420 GCF_043198155.1 Micromonospora sp. NPDC048871
CGGTCGATCGCCCCCACCCCCCCCCCGCGCCGAACCTCCCCCCCCCCAACCCCCGGTGTTTTCGTCTGCCCCACCCGGCGTGGTGTAAACCCCCCCCCCCGCGGGCGGGGGGCCGCCCCCCCCCGAAACCCCACCGCAAGCAGGTCAAACCCCAGCGAAACCCCACCGCAAGACGGTCAGGCCCAAGCCGAACCCAAACCAGGAACCAGACTCAGAGCACGAGCCGAGCCTTCTGCCAAGCCTCGTGCTCCTCGTCCGTACCCACCTTGCTGTACATGCCGACCATCAGCAGGGTCAGGCTGAGCAGCATCAGCACGACGACCGTGGCCACGCTGAAGTTGAAGATGTTGGCCTCGGTGCGGATGAAGGCCAGCCCACCCAGGCTGACCACCATGATCAGGTACGCGCTCCACTGGTTGATCAGCACGTCCAGGTTGCGGCCGATCGCCGTACCGGCCAGCACGGCGGCGCCGAAGATGAGGCTCAGCAGCGAGAGGCCGAGGTTGGTCCCCTGCCCGAGCACCCGGGTGTCGCCCTGCCCGAAGAACGGGTCGCCTGCGCTGGCGAAGAAGCCGAGCACACCGAAGATCACCAGGTACAGACCGATCAGCCCGCCGATCGCCCGGTAGATCGGCCGCGCGGGGTGGTTGACGGGGGTGTGGGCCATTTCTGTGTCTCCAAGGCCGTTGGGTCAGGGTCTTCGGGCGATTCTCCCGCACCCTGTGGTGTGACGCCGCACACGGGGTCCCCGGCAGGCGGCGACGCCGCCGGTCGTCCGGTCCCCGGGCGGGGTCGGCGGGTGGCTCAGCCGGCCGGGATCTCCTCGGCCAGGGCGAGCCAGGCCAGCTCGATCTCTTCCCGTTCCGCGCGTACCTGGTGCAGTTGGGCGTCCAGTTCGGCGACCTTGGCGTAGTCGGTGGCGTGGGTGGCCAACTGGTCCAGCAGGGTGGCTTCCTTCTGCTCCAGCTTGCCGACCTGCCGTTCCAGTCGGGTCAGTTCCTTGCGGGCCTGTCGCGCCTCGGCGGCGCTCATCGCGCTGGTGGCGGTGGAAGCGGGGGTCGGCGCGGCGGCCGGGGCGGTCCCGGGGCGGTCCCGGTCTGCGGCGCGGCTGAGGTACTCCTCCACCCCGCCGGGCAGGTGCACCAGCCGCCCGTCGCCGAACATGCCGTACGCCGTGTCGGCCACCCGCTCGATGAGGTACCGGTCGTGGCTGGCCACCACGATGGTGCCGGGCCAGGAGTCGAGCAGGTCCTCCAGGGCGGCGAGGGTGTCCGTGTCGAGGTCGTTCGTGGGCTCGTCCAGCAGCAGCACGTTGGGTTCCCCGGCTAGCAGGCGCAGCATCTGCAACCGGCGGCGTTCGCCTCCGGACAGGTCGCCGACCGGGGTCCAGAGCCGCCGGTCGTCGAAGCCGAAGACCTCGGCGAGTTGGGCGGCGGAGATCTCCCGGTCACCCAGGCGTACCCGGCGGGCGACCTCCTCGACGGCTTCCAGGACGCGCAGTTCGCTGGGGAGTTCCCGCAGTTCCTGGGAGAGGAAGGCGGGTCGCACCGTGGAGCCGGTGACCAGCCGGCCGCCGTCGGGGCGGGTGATGCCGGCCAGCATCCGCAGCAGGGTGGTCTTGCCGGCACCGTTGGCGCCGAGGATGGCTACCCGGTCGCCGGGGCCGACCTGCCAGGTGGCGTCCTCGAGGATGGTCTTGGGGCCGGCGTGCAGCCGGACGTGCTCCAGGTCGTACACCTGCTTGCCGAGCCGGGCGGTGGCCAGGCGTTGCAGGGAGGTGGTGTCGCGCGGGGGTGGCACGTCGGCGATGAGGGCGTTGGCCGCGTCGATGCGGAACTTCGGTTTGGAGGTTCGGGCGGGTGCGCCTCGGCGCAGCCAGGCGATCTCCTTGCGGAGCAGGTTCTGCCGGCGGGCCTCGGTGGCGGCGGCCACCCGTTCGCGTTCGACGCGGGCCAGGGTCCAGGCCGCGTAGCCGCCCTCGTAGGCGCGGACGGTCTGGTCGGCCACCTCCCAGGTGGTGGTGCAGACCGCGTCGAGGAACCAGCGGTCGTGGGTGACCACGACGAGGGCGCCCTTGCGGCCGAGCAGGTGCCGGGCCAGCCAGTCGACGCCGCCGACGTCGAGGTGGTTGGTGGGCTCGTCGAGGATGAGCAGGTCGGCCTCGCGGACCAGCAGGGCGGCCAGGGCTACCCGGCGGCGTTCGCCACCGGACATCGGTCCTACCGGCGTGTCCAGACCCAGGTAGGGCATGCCGAGCCCGTCGAGGATGGCGCGTACGCCGGCGTCACCGGCCCATTCGTGCTCGGCGCCCATGCTCTCGGCGAGCCATTCGGTGCCGAGCACGACGTCACGGACGGTGGCCTCGGGGCTGAGGGTGAGGTTCTGGGGCAGCCAGGCGACCCGCAGGTCACGGCGGTGGGTGACCCGGCCGTCGTCCGGTTCCTCGGCGCGGGTGAGCAGCCGCAGCAGGGTCGACTTGCCGGCACCGTTGAGCCCGACCACGCCGATCCGGTCGGCGTCGTCGAGGCCGAGGGAGACGTTGGTGAGCAACGGCCCGGCAGCGCCGTAGCCCTTGGACACCCGGTCCAGGTTGACGATGTTGGCCACGAACCCACCTCTCATGATCAAGGCGTCCCGGTGCCGGCGGGCACCTGGGGACGCCTGACTCTCAGGGTACGCGGAGCGCCACCGCCACCGCCCACGGCCGGTACCGATGATCGCGCTCGTTCTGGGATCGAGTGGTCTCGACTCGCTACGAGGCCACTCGATCCCGGATCGAGCGTGATCTGGCAGGTGGCCGGAAAGCAGGTCAGGTGATGCGGGCGCCGTGGACCGGGCCGTGGGCGGTGCGGGCCTGCCGGCACACCTCGGCGGCGGTCAGCTCGGCGGCGATCCGTTGCGCGTCGGCGGCGTCGAGGGCCAGGAAGACGCAGGTGGGGCCGGAGCCGGAGACGATGCCGGCCAGGGCCCCGGCCGCCTCCCCGGCCTTCAGGGTGGCCGCCAGGGAGGGGCGCATGGACAGCGCGGCGTCCTGGAGGTCGTTGCCGAGGGCGCCGGCGAGCACCCGGGGGTCGCGCTGGCGCAGGGCGGCCAGCAGGGCGTCCGTGCTGCCCAGGGCCGGTCCGGCCGCCCCGGCCTCGCGCAGCCGGTCGAGTTCGCGGTACGCCTGGGGGGTGGACAGGCCGCCGTCGGCGATGGCGACCACCCAGTGCCAGGAGGTGGGGCGGGCCAGGACGGGGCTGATCGCCTCGCCCCGGCCGGTGCCGAGGGCGGTGCCGCCGTGGATCAGGAAGGGCACGTCCGAGCCGAGGTCGGCGGCGATGCCGGCCAGTTCCTCGCGGGACAGGCCGGTGCCCCAGAGGGCGTCGCAGGCGACCAGGGTGGCGGCGGCGTCCGCGCTGCCCCCGGCCAGGCCGCCGGCCAGGGGGATCTGCTTGCGCAGGTGCAGTCGGGCGTGGGGCATCACCCCGGCGTACCCGGCCAGGGCGTGGGCGGCCCGGATGACCAGGTTGGAGTCGTCCAGGGCGAGTTCACCGGTGCCCTCCCCCTCCATGGTCAGGGTCAGGGTGTCACCCCGTCGGGCGGTCAGCTCGTCGTAGATCGAGATCGCGTGGTAGACGGTGTTCAGTTCGTGGTAGCCGTCCCGGCGCAGCGGGCCCACCCCCAGGTGCAGGTTGACCTTGGCGGGCACCCGTACCTTCACCGGCCCGCTGGCCCCGCGCCGCTCGTCGTCCTCCGGTCGCCAGGCCTCGGTCACCGGGTGCCACCCCGCCCGTACGACGGCACGAACGACTTCTCCACGATCAGCTCCTCGGCGGTTGTCAGGCGGCCGGTCCCGCGTCGGCGTCAGCCTACTGGGCTCAGGAGGTACCGCTCCGGGCCGACGCGGCCACCGCGGCGAACTGTTCGACCGTGAGGGATTCCCCCCGGGCGCCGGGGTCCACTCCGGCGGCGGTGAGCGCCGCGGCGGCCCGGTCGGCACCCCCGGCCCAGCCGGACAGGGCGGCCCGCAGGGTCTTGCGACGCTGGGCGAACGCGGCGTCCACCACGGCGAAGACCCGCTCCCGGGGTACGTCGGTGCGGGGTGGTTCGCGGCGGGTGAAGGCGACCAGACCGGAGTCGACATTGGGTACCGGCCAGAACACGTTAGGTGGCACCTTCCCGGCGGCGCGGGCGTGGGCGTACCAGGCGAGTTTGACCGACGGGATGCCGTACACCTTCGAGCCGGGACCGGCGACGAGCCGGTCGGCGACCTCCTTCTGCACCATGACCAGTCCGTGCCGGAGGCTGGGCAGCACGGCGAGCAGGTGCAGCACCACCGGCACGGCCACGTTGTAGGGCAGGTTGGCCACCAGGGCCGTCGGGGCCGGGTCGGTCAGTTCGGTGCCGGTGATCCGCAGCGCGTCGGCGTGGTGCACGGTGAGCCGGGCGGCGTACGGGCCGGCGTGCCGGGCGGCGGTCTCCGGCAGCGCCGCCGCCAGGGTCGGATCGATCTCCACGGCGTGTACGTGGGCGGTGGCGGGCAGCAGGCCCAGGGTCAGCGAGCCGAGCCCCGGCCCGACCTCCAACGCCACGTCCTCGGCGGCTAGCCCGGCGGCGGCGACGATCCGGCGCACGGTGTTCGGGTCGTGCACGAAGTTCTGCCCGAACCGCTTGGTGGGGGCGACACCGAGCCGGGCGGCGAGGTCCCGGATCTGTGCCGGTCCGAGCAGGTCTGCGGCCATAGCCCGACAGCCTACGGGTAGCGAAGGGCCCGCTATTACCGCCTCGTGGAGGACGATCAGTGCCAGGGGCCGAAGGCACGCTCGCCGGTGGCGGAGATCGCGGCGCACAGGTCGTCCAGGTCGGCACCGGTGGTGGCGGCCAGGGCCCGCACGGTCAGCGGGATGAGGTACGAGGCGTTCGGTCGTCCCCGGTACGGCGTCGGGGTGAGGTACGGCGCATCCGTCTCGACCAGGATCTGGTCCAGCGGGGTCAGCGCGGCGGCTTCACGCAGCGGGGCGGCGCTGGCGAAGGTGACCGTCCCGGCGAAGCTGAGCAGGAATCCCCGGCGGACACATTCGGCGGCGAACTGGGCGTCGCCGGAGAAGCAGTGCATCACCACGGTGTCCGGGGCACCCTCGTCGTCGAGGATGCGCAGCACCTCGTCGTGGGCCTCCCGGTCGTGGATGACCAGGGTCTTGCCGTACCGCTTGGCGATGGCGATGTGGGCCCGGAAGCTCTCCTCCTGGGCGGCCCGGCCCTCGTCGCCGGTGCGGTAGTGGTCCATCCCGGTCTCGCCGATGCCGCGTACCCGGTCCCGGGCGGCCAGCGCCTCGATCTCCCGCAACGCGGCGTCGAGGTCGGCCAGCCGGGGTGCCTCGTTGGGGTGCAGCGCCACCGTGGCCAGTACGGCGGGATGCCGGTCGGCCACCTCGGCGCCCCACCGGGAGGAGTCGACATCGACGCCGACCTGGACCAACCGGTCGACCCCCACCGCGGCGGCGACCTCGATCGCGGCGGCGACCGGGTCGGCGGCGTCAGCGGCGCCTGGCACCCCGACCTCGCTGACGGTGATGTCCAGGTGGGTGTGGCTGTCGAGCACCGGCCGGGGCAACGGCTCGGGTGCGGGCGGGAACTCACCGGCGCGGCGGGCCGCGCGCTGGCTGCGGGACTCGGTCATCAGCGACAGCATCACACATCCGGCCGCTGCGCCCGCGCACCGCCCGGAAGATGTCGGACCTCATGGATATCGTCAGCGCTTCGGCGCCATCGCCGATGCATCCCGGAGGTACACATGATCCATAGAAGACTGCTCGGTGCCCTGACGGCACTGGCCGTCGGCACCACAGGCGTCGTGCTGGTCGTCTCCAGCCCGGCATCGGCGTACGGGCTGAGAAGCCTGGTCCCCACCACCTGGGCCTGGACCGATTCCACCGCACCCCACACCTCCTTCGTCGACCAGCGGAGCGACATCCCGGTCGGCCGTTGGCTGGACGAGGAGGAGAACACCCACACCTCCCGCTCCTACTTCACCTTCGACCTGACCGCGCTGCGGGGGCGGGTGGCACACGAGGCCTCCTTCGCGGCGCGGGAGAAGCTGGTCACGGACTGCACCCGTTCCGCACCGGTGCAGCTCTGGCGGACCGCCCCGGTCACCTCGACGACCTCCTGGAAGAAGCCGCCGAAAGAGCTGGAGTTGCTGACCACCCTGTCCCGGTCGGCCGACCAGAGCTGCCCCGGTGGCTACCTGACCCATGATCTGACCGAGACCCTGCGCGCCGCGCTGCAGCGAGGTGACCAGACCCTGACCCTCGGCCTGCGCATCGCCGCGTCGAGCGAGCGGGACAAGCGGCTCGGTCGTTGGCTGGCCGCCCTGCCCGGGATCTCCCTGCGGGACAACGGCGTGCCCACGGTCGGTGAGGTGGGCCACCACCCGAGCGGCGCCTGTGGCACCGCCGACGCACCCGTACCGGTCAACCGGCGGTCGACGGAGTTCCGGGCGCAGGTGACCGACCCCGACCAGAACGATCGGGCCCGTGCCACCTTCGCCGCCTGGCCGGTGGCCGCACCCGAGCAGCGGGTGGAGCGCGGTGGCCTCGGGTACGCCGGCGGCATCTTCCGCACCGAGTGGGACACCAGCGGCTACCCGCACGACACCCTCGTCGCCTGGGCGGCCCGAGCCGAGGACGGCTACGACCAGTCCGAGTGGTCCACGCCCTGCTACGTACGGGTGGACGGGGTGGCACCGGCGCAGGCACCGACCGTGACCTCGGCCGAGTATCCCGAGGGGCGGGGGTTCCCGGGGCACGGCGGGCCGGGCATCTCCGGGACCTTCGTGCTCGACTCGCAGGGCGAGGAGGACGTGACCCGTTACCGGGTCTACGACACCAGTGCCGGGATCAACGAGTGGATCGACGTGGCCCCCGGTACGGCGGCCAACTACACCTGGGCGCCCCGTCGCAGCGGTTCACACTCCTTCGAGGTGTGGGCCCTCGACGCGGTCGGCAACACCTCGCCGGTGCGGCGGTACGAGTTCATCGTCCGGGACACCGCGCCCCGGTTCGAGGTGCAGGTCGGGGGCGTGGGGTTGCCCAGCACGGTGACCATGCGCTCCCCGGTGGCCGAGGTGACCAGCTTCGGTTACCGCATCGATGACGGCACCGAGGTCCGGGTGCCCGCGACCGACGCGACGGCCAGTGTCGAGCTGACCTTCCCGGAGCGCGCCACGTACCAGTTGGTCGTCTCGGCGTACGTCGGCGACACCCTCTCCGGGGTTCGCAGCGAGACGGTGCACGTCTCCGACGCCCCGGTCGTGGAGTCGGCGGACTTCGCCTTCCCGGACCGTCCCGGGGTGGTCGGCCGGGAGGGCAGCTTCACCTTCCGACCGCGTACCACCGAGGTAGTGGCGTACCGCTACGCCTTCGGCAACGACGAGGAGATCCGGATCGACGCGGGGCCGACCGGGGTGGCGACCCTGACCTGGACGCCGTCCCAGGGGGGCGGGCACGCCCTGCGGGTGCGGTCGGAGCGGGCCGACGGTGCTCTCTCCGAGGTCGAGCGGTACGAGTTCAGCGTGACCGACCCTCGCCCGACGGTCCATTCCAACGACCTGGAGGTCTGGCCGCGCCAGGACGGTGCCGGGGTGCCGATACGGTTCTCGTTCCACAGCCGGATGGCGGAGGTCACCGAGTTCGTCTACCGCTTCGACGACGAGACGGAGCTGACCGTCCCGGCGGAGTTCGGCAGGGCGTGGGTGACCTGGACGCCGCAGTGGGCCGGGGAGCATGAGGTGACCGTGCGGGCCCGGTACTCCTCCGGCGAGCTGTCGCCGGCGGCCCAGTGGCCCTTCACGGTCTGGTCCGGGCCGGTGGTCCGGTCACCGCAGTACGACGAGATCAGCTCCGAGGGCCGGGTGGGTCGGGAGGCCACCTTCACCCTGCGGCCCGGCCTGCCCGGCGTGCAGCGGTACACCTACCGGTTCGAGGGCGGGGAGGAGCAGACGGTCGAGGCTTCGGCCGACGGTTCCGCCACCCTCACGTACACCCCGGGATATCCGGGCTACCAGACCCTTGAGGTCACCGGTGAGCATGCGGGCGGCATCACCTCCGAGACCCGGACGTACGCCTTCAGCGTCAAGAACGACCGGGTCTCGGTGTACGGGTTCTACAACGAGTGGGGTCCGCAGGGCGGCATCGGGGTGCCAGGCTGGATGTCGTTTCATTCAGAGTTGTTCCCGGACGTGGCCGAGTACGTCTACCGGCTCAACGACGGGCCGGAGCAGACCGTGGCCGCCGACCCGGAAGGCACCTCCACCCCGCTGACCATCACCCCGGACCGCAACGGCAGCAACACCCTCCAGGTACGGCAGCGGTTGCGGGACGGTCATCTCACCCCGCCCACGGAGTACACCTTCCTGGTGGGGACGGCGCCCCTGGTGGCCTCGCCGGAGTACCCCGCCGGGCAGTGGAGCGGTGGGGTCGGCATCGGCGGGCAGTTCACCTTCAGCGGCGGCACCACCGGCATCGTGGAGTTCGAGTATCGGATCGGTGCCGAGCCGCCGGTGACGGTGCCGGCGGTCGACGGCTCGGCGACCGTGGGCTGGACGCCCGCTGAGCCGGGGACTTATCAGATGTCGGTACGAGGACGCACCGGCGAGGACACCTGGACGGACACCGCGAACTACCAGGTCTACGTGCAGTACTGACGGCCGATCGGGTCGGTTGAGGTTCAACCGGTGGCCCCGGTTTCGCTTCTGCGGGACCGGGGCCACGCATATCGGTCGGCGGGAGGGGAATGCGCGAGCGACCGCGTCATGGCGACCGTAGGAGTGGAGATGCCCTTCATCACCGTCGGTACGGAAAACTCCGCACCGATCGATCTGTACTACGAGGATCATGGGTCCGGTCAGCCGATCGTGCTGATCCACGGTTTCCCTTTCAGCGGATCGACCTGGGAGAAGATCTCCGGGCCGCTGCTCTCGGCCGGATATCGGGTGATCACCTACGATCGGCGCGGTTTCGGCAACTCGGCCCAGCCCTCGTTCGGGTACGACTACGACACCTTCACGGCCGACTTCGACATCCTGATGACGGAGTTGGACCTGCGTAACGCGATCCTCGTCGGCCACTCGATGGGCACCGGGGAGGTGACGCGCTACCTGGGCGCGTACGGCTCGGAGCGGGTGGATCGGGCGATTCTGCTGGCGCCCCTGGCGCCGTACCTGACGAAGGCCCCGGACAATCCGGAGGGGGTCGACCCCAGCCTGCTGGAGGAGTTCAAGCAGGCGATCATCGACGACCGGTTCGCCTATCTGACCCAGTTCTGCAACGACTTCTTCAACTACGCCGAGAATCGGGGCACCCTGGTCAGCGATGAGGCGTACCGGGCGCACTGGGACATCGGTGCCCGGGCCTCGGCGATCGGCACCCACGACTGCGTGGACTCCTGGGGCACGGATTTCCGCAGCGACGTGTCCCGCATCGACGTGCCCGTGCTGATCGTCCAGGGCGACCAGGACCGGGTGTTGCCGTACCCCAAGACCGGTCAGCGGTTGCAGCCGATGCTGTCGGACAGCCGGCTGGTCACCCTCAAGGGCGCTCCGCACGGCACCCCGTGGACCAACGCCGACCAGGTACTCCAGGCGATCATGGAGTTCATCGGATCGCCCGTGCGGGCCCGGGCCTGACCGGCCCGGAAGACGGGCGCGGCCCCGGTGCGGGGGTCGCGCCCGTCACGCGATCTCAGCCGCCGAGCCGGGCCAGTTCCTCGTCCACGATGGAGGGGTCCAGCTTGCGGAAGACCGGCTTGGGCGCCGCGAGGGGCCGACCCACCTCGAGGGGTACGGACTCCCAGCGCGCGCCCTGGGTGTAGTCCCCGGTCAACACCGGGTACGCGGGCCCGCCGTCGAGGTCCTCGACCTGCTCGATGACCGGCATCGGGGCGTGCACCCCGGTGCCGCCGAGCAGCTCGTGGACCTTCTGCGCGGAGTGCGGCAGGAACGGGGTGAGCAGCGTGTTGGCGTCGCTGACCACCTGGAGGGCGACATGCAGGATGGTGCCCATCCGGGGCTTGTCGGCCTCGTCCTTGAGCTTCCAGGGGGCCTGCTCGGAGAGGTAGCGGTTGGCCTCGGCGACCACCTTCATCGCCTCACCGATGGCCTGCTTCTGCCGGTGCCGGGCGATCAGGTCACCCACGGTGGTGAACCCGGCGCGGGCCACCGCCAGCAGCGCCTCGTCGGCCTCGGTGAGGCCGTTCGGGTCGACCGCCGGGATCTGGCCGAAGTTCTTCGCCGCCATGGAGATCGACCGGTTGACCAGGTTGCCCCAGCCGGCGACGAGTTCGTCGTTGTTGCGGCGGAGGAACTCGGCCCAGGTGAAGTCGGTGTCGTTGCTCTCCGGGCCGGCCACCGCGATGAAGTAGCGCAGCGCGTCGGCGTCGTAGCGCTCCAGGAAGTCCCGGACGTAGATGACCACCCGACGGGAGGAGGAGAACTTGCGCCCCTCCATGGTCAGGAACTCGCTGGAGACCACCTCGGTGGGCAGGTTGAGCCGCCCCAGCTGCCCCGGTTCGCCGTCCCGGCTGCCCTCACCGGAGTAGCCGGCCAGCAGGGCCGGCCAGATGACCGAGTGGAAAACGATGTTGTCCTTGCCCATGAAGTAGTACGCCTGGGCGTCCTTACCGGCCCCGTCGGTGGACCACCACCTGCGCCAGGCTTCCGGGTCGCCGGTGCGGCGAGCCCACTCGATGGAGGCGGAGAGGTAGCCGATCACCGCGTCGAACCAGACGTAGATCCGCTTGTCGGTGCGCTCCCGCCAGCCGTCCAGCGGGATCGGCACCCCCCATTCCAGGTCGCGGGTGATGGCCCGGGGCTGGAGGTCGTCCAGCAGGTTGCGGGAGAACCGCAGCACGTTCGGGCGCCAGCCCTCGCGGGTGTCCAGCCACTGGCGGAGCACCTCGGCCAGGGCGGGCAGGTCGAGGAAGAAGTGCTCGGTCTCGACGAACTTGGGGGTCTCCCTGTTGATCTTCGACTTGGGGTTGATCAGGTCGATCGGGTCTAGCTGGTTGCCGCAGTTGTCGCACTGGTCGCCGCGGGCGCTGTCGTACCCGCAGATCGGGCAGGTGCCCTCGATGTACCGGTCGGGCAGGGTGCGGCCGGTGGAGGGGGAGATCGCCCCCATGGTGGTCTTCGGGACGATGTAGCCGTTGCGGTACATCCCCTCGAACAACTCCTGCACCACGGCGTAGTGGTTGCCGGTGGTGGTGCGGGTGAACAGGTCGTAGGAGAGGCCGAGGCCGTGCAGGTCCTCCACGATCACCCGGTTGTACCGGTCGGCCAGCTCCCGCGGGGTCAGCCCCTCGGCGTCGGCCTGCACCTGGATCGGGGTGCCGTGCTCGTCCGTGCCGGAGACCATGAGCACGTCGTGTCCGGCCATCCGCATGTACCGGGCGAAGACGTCGGAGGGAACGCCGAAACCGGAGACGTGGCCGATATGGCGGGGGCCGTTGGCGTACGGCCAGGCCACTGCCGCGAGAACGTGACTCATGCCGAGCAAGCCTAGTGACCCGGCACCGGAGCCCGCGAAGCAATAGGGGGTGCTGGGGGCCGCGCCACCCCGATCCCGTGTCCGATTTGTCATCGACACGCTGCCTGAGCTGCCGTCTGTGGCGAAACTGCGGGTGTCAAATGAACCGCGTGACCGGCAGCAGAGCCACCCGTGACCACGACGAAAGTCCTCCCCCGAACCCCCGGCCCGATCCGGGCCCGCGTACCCACCCGGTGGCACCCCAGCCCCGGGCGGTGCCGCCGGGGCGGTCCGAGAGCCCACCACCTGCGGGGGTCGCCGGGGTGGAGGTGGAGCCCACCACCGGAGCGCCGGTGGAGGCGCTGCCCCGGCGGGTTCCGCTGCGCTCCGCCGGGCGCGGTGGGCACCGGGCCGGGACCGGCGCGGCGGAGGACACCTTCTGGGCCCCGATCGAGCAGGTGCACTGGGACGGCACTCCGGTGCGACCGGAGGCGCACGGATCGGTCCACCCCTGGTGGCGTCCCTCCTGGCCGGTACGGCGTCGTCGCAGGCGGTCGAGTCATCCGCCGGACCCCCTGCCCGGGTTGACCGCGCTGGTCGGGTTGACCTTGACTGCGGCCTTCTTCGCCTGGGTCAGCGCCGGCCCGTTCTGGCTGACGGTCGGGCACGGCAGGACGGGCAGTGTGGTGGTGACCGACTGCACCGGCGGCGGGCTGTCCCAGCGCTGCCGGGGCAATTTCACCGCCGAGGACGATCGGTTCCGCAGCTACGGGGTCCGGGTCAGCGGGGTGCCCGAGCGGCTGGCCACCGCCGGCACGATCCTGCCCGCCCGGGTCACCGGCCCAAAGGCCGACATCGCGTACGCCGACCAGGGCGCCGGGGCGCACCTGCGCTGGGTGCTGGGCCTGCTGGGGGTGCTCGGCTGCGCCGCCGGCATCGCCCGGTGGACCGGCGCCACCCGACTGCCCGACCCGGCGGCCCGGCGCTGGGCGGTCGCCACCAGCTTCGGCGGCCCGCTGGTGATCACCCTCGGCTTCCTCCTCGCCGCCTGGTGAGGCCCGCGAGGGGCCCTTACGCCTGGTGTACCAGGGTGTAGATATCGCGCCGACGCAGGCCGAAGGTGGTCGCCACCTCGGTGATCGCATCACGGCGGGTCATGCCGGCGGCCTCCCGTTCGGCCACCTCGGCGCGCAGGGTGTCGTCGTCCGGGCGGCTGGCGGCCGCCGCCGGGGCGCCGCCCACCACCAGGGTGATCTCGCCGCGTGGTTCGCCGTCGGCGGCCCAGCGGGCCAACTCACCCAACGGGCGACGCAGCACCTCCTCGTACGTCTTGGTCAGTTCCCGGCACAGGGCGGCGGGTCGGTCGGCACCGAAGGTCTCGGCCAGGTCGGCCAGGGCGGCGGTGACCCGGTGCGGCGCCTCGAAGATGACCAGGGTCCGCTCCTCGGTGGCCAGCGCCCGCAACCGCGATCGGCGGGCGCCCGGACTGCGGGGCAGGAACCCCTCGAAGCAGAACCGGTCACTGGGCAGCCCGGACAGCGCCAGGGCGGTGGTGACCGCGCTGGGACCGGGTGCGGCGGTGACCGGGACCCCGGCGTCCAGGGCGGCCCGGACCAGTCGGTAGCCCGGATCGGAGACGCTCGGCATGCCGCCGTCGGTGACCAGGGCGACGAAGCTGCCGGCGGTCAACTCCTCGACCAGTTCGGGGGTACGACGCTCCTCGTTGCCCTCGAAGTAGGAGACGATCCGCCCGGGGATGGACACCTCCAGATCGCGGGCCAGCCGGACCAGCCGACGGGTGTCCTCGGCGGCCACCACGTCGGCCGTGCCGAGCACCTCGCGCAGCCGGGCGGAGGCGTCGGCGGGGTTGCCGAGCGGCGCACCGAGCAGAACCAGGCGGCCAAGTTCGGACATTTCACCCACGGATCCGCACTCCTTCATCGATGGTCGTACCGGAATCGGGGACGATGTACGCCATTGACCCCGTTGGCAGCCTACGATCGCCGGGTGACGAGTGCGTCGACAGCACACAGCGCGAGCGCCGACCAGCCGCAGCCGGAGGCCGGGCCCTCCACCGCCGGGGTGACAGACCGGGCCGAGGGGGGCATACCGGCGATGGTCCGTCGCCGGCTGGCCACCGTCGAGGCGCAGCTGGACGGCCGATCGTGGCTGGCCACGGCGGTGGTGGTGGCGATCGCGGCGATCCTCAGGTTCACCAACCTCGGCCACCCGCCAGGCAAGATCTTCGACGAGATCTACTACGCCCGGGACGCCTGGGCGCTGGTGGACAAGGGCGTCGAGTGGAACTACAAGGACGGCGGACCGTCGTACGTGGTCCACCCGCCCCTCGGCAAGTGGTTGATCGGCCTGGGCGAGTGGGCCTTCGGCTACTCCGATGTCGAGCACGGCATCTCCGTGCCCGGTCAGATCTTCACCACCTCCCCCGAGTTCGGCTGGCGCTTCTCGGCCGCTCTCATCGGCACCCTGTCCGTGCTGCTGCTGATCCGCATCGGCCGCCGACTGTTCGGCTCCACGGTGCTCGGCTGCGCCGCCGGTCTGCTGCTGGCGGTCGACGGGTACCACCTGGTGCTGTCGCGTACCGCCCTGCTCGACATCTTCCTGCTCTTCTTCGTGCTCGCCGCCTTCGGCGCCCTGGTGCTCGACCGGGACGCCACCCGGCGCCGCTGGGCCCGGGCCCTGGAGGCCGGGCTCGATCCGACCGCCCTGGGACGGGCCGGTCGCCCGCCGGGCGGCTGGCGCAACTGGCCCTGGTGGCGGCTGGCCACCGGGGTGCTGCTCGGCTGCGCCTTCGCGGTGAAGTGGAGCGCCCTGTTCTTCGTGCCGGTGTTCGCCCTGCTGATGCTGCTCTGGGATGTCGGCGCCCGCCGGTCGGCCGGGGTGCCCCGGCCCTGGCGGGCCACCCTGCTCGACGGGTTCCCCTGGATGGTGCTCGCCGGGGTGCTGATGGCGGTCACCTACGTGGCCACCTGGTCGGGCTGGCTGCTCAGCAACGAGGGCTACTACCGGCTCGCGGAGCGGTATCCGCAGGCCGGGCTCAGCGACACTCCGATCATCGGCCCGCTGTGGAACCTGGTGCAGTACCACCAGGCCGCCCTGGGCTTCCACAGCCAGCTGGACGACCCGCACAAGTACCAGTCGTGGCCGTGGCAGTGGCTGCTGCTGGGTCGGCCGGTGGCCTTCCACTGGGTGCAGCCGCAGGGCGGTTGCGGGGCGGCGGGATGTGCCGAGGAGATCCTGTTGCTCGGCACCCCGCTGCTGTGGTGGTCGTTCCTGCCGGCGCTGGCGGCACTGATCTGGCTGGGCCTGGCCCGGCGGGACTGGCGGGCCGCCGCGATCCTGCTCCCGGTGGCCGGTGGGCTGCTGCCCTGGTTCTGGTTCGCCCTGGACGGCCGGACGATGTTCTTCTTCTACGCCGCACCGGCCGTGCCGTTCCTCGTGCTGGCGGTGGTCTACGTGCTGGGGGCGATCGCCTCTCCGGCCGGGCTGAGCGGAACCCTGCCGGTCGATGGCGCGCACGAGGAGGCGAGTCGAGATCGCCGGATGATCGGGGCGGTGATCGCCGGGGCGTACGTGGCCCTGGTCGTGATCTGTTTCGCGTACTTCTATCCGATCTTCGTGGGCCAGAACATCCCGTACACGGAGTGGTCGGCCCGGATGTGGTTGGGCAATCGCTGGATCTGAGCGCGTCCGTGTGGTCCCGGGCCGGCCCGGGACCACACGGACTGCCGGCAGGTGGACCCTGATCGACGAAAGGCCCGCACCTTCGGGTGCGGGCCTTTCGGATTCTTTCGAGCAAAAGGACGCGCCCCGATCGCCTGCCACGGGGGAAGCGGGCGATTGGGGCGCGCACCAGAAGCTTAACCACCCATGACCAGCGGCACAACGGGGCGGCACGGGTCAGATTTCCGACCGGCCTCAGCCGGCCGCGTCACCAACCCGCGCGGTCACTGTCGTATGACTGATCGCAGTCGAGGGGTCGCTCGTTCAGGGGGCCACCGCAGGGGCGACGGACTCAGAACCTCCTGGGTCGGCGGGGCAACCAACCGAGGAAGCGGCCCTGCAGGGAGGTCGACCCACACCGGTGCAGATCCTCGGTGGCAGCAGCCAGGCAGGCGGCCAGGTAGACGCTGAGCATGGCGGGATCCGCCGCGTACTCGGACAGCAGCCGAGCACGCTTCTGCTCACACGGCCAGTCCGCGCCACAGGTGCCGCAGGTCCAGCCGGGCACTACCGGCGCATGATCACCTAGCGTCGTCGCTACCGCGATCGTGCTCGCCTGAACCCTCCCGACCTCCGAGCGATCCGCACCACCCGTCATCGCGCTCCTCTCCGCCTCGCTTGGACAACCAGGTCGACTTCCGCCGTGGTTCATCGACCGAAGTCATGGTCTCGCGCACAAACAACAGCGCACAGGGAGGTGGCGGTGTTACATCCTTGCGGTACGTTCACCAGCCATGGCCGCCACGACCCGCCACACCCCACCCCCACCCTTCACCGCTAGATCGATGCCTGACGATGTTATCGGGATCGCGCCGAGGTCACGACGACAGGGAGCCGACGATGCGTGATCTGCTGCCGCCGACGGTCGCGGTGGCGGTGGCCGAACCGGCCGACTGGACCGGCGAGCTGTACGACGCCGAGGCCGCCTGTCTGGGGGAACGGGCGGTGGACAGCAGACGCCGCGACTTCACCGCCGGACGGGTCTGCGCCCGCCGGGCGATGACCATGCTGGGTCTCCCGGCGGTCGCCGTACCTGCCGCCGCCGACCGGTCGCCGGTCTGGCCAGCGGGCACGGTCGGCACCATCACCCACACCCAGGGCTACTGCGCCGCAGCGGTGGGGCGGGACACCGAGATCCGGGCGGTCGGCATGGACGCCGAGCAGCACCGCGACCTGGGCCCGGAGGTCGGTCGGCTGATCTGCCTGCCCGAGGAGCAGGACCTTCTGGCCCGGTTGCCCTCCGGGGTCTTCTGGCCGGCGGTGGTGTTCAGCGCCAAGGAGACCGTCTACAAGATCTGGCATCCGATCGTCGGTGACTGGCTCGGCTTTCACGACGCCCTGGTGGTGTTGGACCCCGCCACCGAGACCTTCACCGCCCGGATCACGCCAGCCAAGATCGACGCCGCCACGGTCCCCCAACCCCCTTCGGTGATCATCGGCCGGTTCACAGTGGAGGCGAATCTGGTCCGTACCGCCGCTACCCTGCCACCGCTCTAGGCCACCGGTCGATGTCGACCGATCGGAGCAGGACATCGACCGATCGGTGTCGTCGATGCGCGGTAGCGTCGAACGGTTCCCGTCCCGCTTCTGGTGTCCTAGGAGTACGGTGAGTCACCCCCAGCCCTCAGACGGACCGCAGGACCCCCAGGAGCGACCTCCCAGCGACCCCTGGGCTCCGCTGCATCCGCCCGGGGAACCGCAGGACGGCACCTGGGCGGGCTACTCCCCGGACCACTCGGACTACCTGTGGGCCACCCCGGAACCGCCCGGCGACACCCTCTCCCCCGCCCACCCGCCGGCACCGGTCTACGGCACACCCCAGCCCACCTCGGGCACGCCGTACCCTCAGCCGTACCCGCCGGATCGGCCGACCTCACCGCCCGGGCCGTCCCACGGCCCCTATCCGCCGGGGTTCGGCTCCCCCGCCGGGCCGACCCCGCTCGGTGGTGCCTACCCCCCGGGAGGTTCCGGCCATCCGACGGCCCCGGTCCGTCCCGGCGGCCGCAAGAGCCTGGCCGCGGTCTCCACGCTGGTGGTCATCGCGGTGCTCGGCTGCATCGGCGGAATCACCGCAGTGCTCCTCGCGTGGTGGCAGCTCATCGACGAGACCAATGAAGTGCTGCAGGATCCACCGAGCGCCTCCGCCCCGCAGCAGCCCGGCACGCCGGCCACCGAGGGCCCGACCTTCAACATGCGACCCGGCGACACCCTGGTCCTCACCGACGACCAGGGCACGGTCGAGATAACCGTGACGAAGTTCCATCTCGTCAGCAACTGTCATCCCTCAGCCCCCGCGCCGGAGAAGGGGAAGCTGCTGATCGCCGAGGTGACCGCGAGGGTCACCAAGGGCACCGGCGCGATCGACTCGGCCGACTTCCACTGGACGGCCGCCGACGGCAACACCACCGACAACGGCCTGATCGGCTCCATCTACGGGTGCAGCGGCCATTTCAAGGACGACGGCAACGACCTGCCGGCCG
Organism: Micromonospora sp. NPDC048871; assembly: GCF_043198155.1. NCBI lineage: Bacteria > Bacillati > Actinomycetota > Actinomycetes > Micromonosporales > Micromonosporaceae > Micromonospora > Micromonospora sp. NPDC048871. Next base: position 17,726 of record NZ_JBICUM010000010.1, read on the forward strand.
GCAGCACCCGCAAGGGCCAGGTCGTCTTCGACGTCGCCGACACCAACGGGGTCCTGGAGTACCGCGATCCGGCCAAGGCCCTCGGGTCCTGGAAGCCGGAGTAGGCCGCTCGCCTCCGGATAGGCGAGGGTGACATGGCACCACCGAGGCCATCACCGGGTCCCAGGTGTGCCGCCACCGCTGAACCAGGTCCATTTCCGGACCCTGTGGAACTGCCAGTAAATGCCGTCGCACGCTGCGCAGCCTGATCGGACACCGGGGCGGCAGGTCGCCTCTTGTTAGGGCGCACGAACGTCGATTAGTTTGTTTACCATCCAGACGAACTATTCCCCGAGCGAGTCTGCTCACCCCCTCAGCCCTTCTCGAAGGGAGTCCGATGACACGGCACAACCCCGGCGTGCCGACCTCGCGCCGTAACTTCCTCAGCCTGTTCGGCCTCGGCGCGGTCGCCGTCGCCGGAGGTCCCCTGCTGGCCGGCTGTTCCGAGGCGCCGGCCGGCAGCGGCAACGCCCAGAACCTGGACGCCTTCGGCCACCTGTTGCCCACCCAGAAGGACCTGACGGGCAGCATCGCCCCCGACATCGTCGGCACCCGGCCGGTTCCGGACGGCTACACCAGGTACCCGGCCAACCTCGTCGACCTGATCACCGAGAAGCCCGGCACCAGCGGCAAGGAGATCACCGCGATGACCCCGGCGTGGGGTCCCGCACCGCCCGGGATCGGCCAGAGCGCCTACCTCCAGGCGGTCAACGCGGAGTTGGGCGTCCCGGTGAACTTCACCATCCAGGACGGCAACACGTACGCCGACAAGCTCAACGCCATGCTCGGCGCCCGAGACGTGCCCGACCTGCTGTGCATACCCAGCTGGGAGGTGGACAAGATCCCGCGGTTCGCCGAGGCGATCGGGGTGTTGTTCGAGGACCTGACCGACCACCTGAAGGGCGACGCGGTCGAGGCGTACCCGATGCTGGCCACCTTCCCGACCGGGGCCTGGCGGCACGCCATCTGGAACGAGCGGCTGGCAGCCGTGCCCAACCCGACCGACGGGCCCTTCGCCTGGGTCATGTTCACCCGCAAGGACCTGCTGGACGCCCGCAGCCTGACCATGCCCACCACGCTGGAGGACCTGCTGACCGTCGCCAAGGAGGTCACCGACCCGGCGCGCAAGGTGTGGGCCTTCAACGACGTCTTCGCGATGATCCAGATGTACCACAAGGTGCCGGGGGCCAAGCAGGGCTGGCGGCTGCGCTCCGACGGCACCCCGGAGTTCAAGTACGAGACCCCGGAGTTCCGTCAGGCCCTGGAGGTCATGGCCAAGATCTACCAGGACGGCCTGGTGCACCCGGACATCGTGGCCAGTCGGGGTGCAGACGCCAAGCAGTTGTTCGCCAAGGGCGGCAACATCGTCTTCATGCAGGACGGTTTCGGCTTCTGGCAGGGCGGCCAGGCCGAACACCAGAAGGTCAACAAGGCACTGAACATCCAGCCGGTGCCGAACTTCTCCGCCACCGGCGGCGACCCCCTGGTCTGGGGCAGTGACCAGCCGATCTCCTACACCTTCATCAAGAAGGGGGTCGGCGAGGACCGGGTAAAGGAGCTGCTGCGGGTCATCAACTGGTGTTCGGCCCCGCTGGGTAGCCAGGAGGCCCAGCTACGCGACTTCGGGGTCGAGGGCAGGCACCACACCCGCACCCCGAACGGGCCGGTCAAGACCGACCTGGCCTTCAAGGAGATCAACAACCAGTACTTCTTCATCAGCGGTCGCAACCCGACCATCGGTCCCTTCGCGGACACCCCGAACTACGTGCGGGACGCCCTGGCCTACTCCAACGCCACGGTCGGTTACCTGGAGAAGGACCCCTGGGCCGGGGTGAAGCTGGAGATGCCGGCCGCCTTCAAGGCCAACCAGGTGCCGACGGAGGACAAGTTCACCGACGTGCTGCGGGGCCGCCGTCCACTGTCTGATGTGGACGCGATCCTGCAGGAGTGGAAGTCCGCCGGCGGGGAGGCGGCACGCCAGTTGCTAGCCGACTCGCTGCCCAAGGCTGGCTGATGAGCAGCACCGAAACCACCGTCCGGGCCGGGTCCGACCAGATCCGGCCCGGCGGGGCCACCCCCCGACGCCGACGCCTGCCGTTGCGCACCCGGCTGCGCCGGGACTGGCAGTTGCTGGCCATGATCGCGCCCGGCTTCGTCATCCTGCTGATCTTCAGCTACCTGCCGATCCTCGGTAACGTCATCGCCTTTCAGGACTACAACCCGTACGTCGGCAGCAATCCGCTGGAGGCGTTCGTCAAGAGCAACTGGATCGGCTTCGGGCAGTTCCAACTGCTGTTCGCCGATCCGGCGTTCTGGCACGCCTTCCGCAACACCCTGGCGATCACCGCGTTCCAGCTGGTGTTCTTCTTCCCGCTGCCGATCCTGCTGGCGATCGTCCTGCACAGCCTGCTCTCCAGTCGGCTGCGCGGCTTCATCCAGACCGTGGTCTACCTGCCGCACTTCTTCAGCTGGGTGCTGGTGGTCAGCTTCTTCGTCGCCATGCTCGGCGGCGCCGGACTCCTCGCCCAGACCATGCGCGAGGCCGGGATGGAACCGTGGAACGTGATGACCAACCCGGACACCTTCATCCTCCTGGTCACCGTCGAGGCAGTCTGGAAGGACGTCGGCTGGGGCACGATCGTCTTCCTGGCCGCCCTGTCCACCATCGACCAGAACCTGTACGAGGCGGCGGCGGCGGACGGTGCCGGCCGGTGGCGCCGGTTGTGGCACATCACCCTGCCGGGCCTGCGTCCGGTGATCGTGCTGCTGCTCATCCTGCGCCTCGGTGACGCCCTCTCGGTCGGCTTCGAGCAGTTCCTGCTGCAACGCGACGCCGTCGGTAGGCAGGCCTCCGAGGTGCTGGACACCTTCGTCTACCACTTCTCCATCGCCACCGGGAACTACGGCTACGGCGCCGCGGCCGGGTTGTTCAAGGCCGCCGTCGGGCTCTGCCTGATCCTGGCCGCCAACAAGGTGGCACACATGCTCGGCGAACGAGGGATCTACTCACGGTCATGACCGCCACCTTCCTGCGGAAGCCACCCGGAACCCGTCCCCGCCGCCCGGCCTGGGAGGAGCCGCCCAGCCCGCTCGGTCAGGGAGCCAAGGCCGTACTGCTGGGCCTGCTGGTGCTCAGTGTGCTGTTCCCGCTCTGGGTGATCCTGGTGACCAGCCTGTCCTCCCGGGAGACCATCGCCGAGGCCGGGGGCCTGGTGGTCATCCCCAAGGGGATAGACACCTCCGCGTACGCCACCATCTTCGCCGGGGGCGCGGTCACCCGGGCCCTGTGGATCAGCACCCTGGTCACCGTCATCGGCACCATCCTGGCGTTGACCATCACCGTGCTCGCCGCGTACGGGCTGTCCCGGCCCGGGTCCCTCGGCTACCGCTGGCTGCTGGCGTACTTCCTGCTGCCCTTCCTGATCTATCCGCCGCTGGTGCCGAAATATCTCGTGGTCACCGGGCTGGGGCTCAAGGACACCATCTGGGCGTTGATCCTGCCGCCCGCGATCAGCGTCTTCAACCTGGTCGTGGTCCGGGGCTTCTTCCAGGGCATCCCCTCCGAACTGGTGGACAGCGCCCGCATCGACGGGGCCAGCGACTTCCGCACCCTGACCCAGATCGTGCTGCCACTGGCCCGGGCGGTCATCGCGGTGGTCGGCCTGTTCTACGCGGTCTCCTACTGGAACGTCTGGTTCGACGCCCTGCTGTTCATCGACCGCAACGACATGTACCCGATCCAGCGGGTGTTGCAGAGCTACCTGCTGGCCGGTCAGGCACCGACCAACTCCGGTGCGGCCACCGGCGTCACGATGCCACCCACGGAGGCCATCAAGATGGCCGTCGTCGTGCTCACCGTGACGCCGATCGTCGCGGTCTACCCCTTCATCCAGCGGCACTTCGTCAAGGGCGTCCTGATCGGCGCCATCAAGGGCTGACCGGTCAGGCGAGGCTGATCTGCCGGGTGATGGTCGGATCGGTGATCTCGGCGTCCTTGGCCAGCAGCATCGCCTTGCTGAGGATGACGGCGAGCAGACCGTCACCCTCGAAGGGCAGGAACTGCTGCTCCTGCACCCGGCCCGTGGCACGGTCGGGAACGATGCAGAGGTAGGCGTCGTTCGGGCTCATCAGGATGTTGCCCGACCCCAGGTGGATCCGGTACGTGCGCAGGTCACCGTCGACCACCAGGAACCGGCCGTCGATGCGGGCCCGCTGCCCCACCGCCAGCCGGGGCAGCAGCCGGGCCAGCAGGTCGCGCCGGGTCTCGGCCGTCGCGGACAACTCCCCGAAACTGTACGAGGACCAGTAGTCCCGGAATCGGCCCTGCGGGCCGCCGTCGGACCAGGTCGGGTCGTTGCCGACGCTGGCCACCCCGACGAACAGGTCGACGTCCCGCATGATCTCGCTGAACACCAGCGGCGGGATCTGGTCGAGCGGCAGGGGCTCGCTCGGCAGGGCATTCGTCCACCGCCCCGGCGAGTAGCCGCCACCGTCGGCGTGCGACCAGTTCTGTGCGGCGGCGATCGGGTAGAAGCGCACCTGGTCGGTGACGAGCCGCAGGTAAGAGCCGCTCTCGGTGGTGTCGGCACCGTACTCGTCGCCGATCCCCTCCACCCAGTACTCGGCGCGCAGGCCCCAGCCGGGCAGTTCCCGGAAGGTCGGCGGGTACGAGTCGTCGACCATCAGCCGGAGCCGGTCGGTCCAGCCCCGGACCGCGGCCAGCGCGTGGAACTGGTGCTGCCGCAGGATGTGCCCGGCGAACCGGTTGGAGTAGGTGCCGGTGGTCTCCTCGGCCGGGGTTAGCAGGTAGACCTCCCGGTGCGCCTGCTTGAACGGCTGGACGACCCGGTGCCGCTCCAGCCACTCCCGCCAACCGACCACCTCCGGCACCGGCCGCCCGATCGGATGCCAGATCCGCACCTGCGCGTCGTCGGCAACGGCGACCGGACTGTCGTCCACGGTGCGCAGCGCACCGTCGGCCCACCCGCACGGCACCCCGTCGACCAGCCAGAGCAACCGGCGGGCCAGCACGCCGACCAGCGGATGATCCAGGTAACGCTGCCGCCACACGCCGAAGGCCCAGGTGCGCTGGGCCAGGAACAGCCCGTCCAACCGGGCCGTCTGGGCGGCCAGCATCCCGCTGACCTCCTTGGCCAGGCCCTTGAGCTCGGCCAGTTGCGCCGGGTGGTCCCGGCGTACCGTGGCCGGTGGGCTCTTGACCTGACGGCCGGACTCGTTGCACCAGGCCAGGGTGACGCTGGTGCCGGCGATCAGCAGCTCGGCCCGGCAGCCGCCGAGGGTCACCTCGTGCCGGCCCACCCCGGTCAGGCCGTAATCCGGGACGGCCAACTCCTCGATCTCGTCCCGCCCGATGCCCATCGCCGCCGCGCGAGCGTCGAGCGCCTTGTCGATCTCGTTGCGGGTGCCCTTGTAGGTGACCCGGGTCGACAGCCGGGCTAGCTGCGCCAGGGCCGCCTCCCCGTCGAGGCGGCCGAGCACCCCGACCGCCGCGTTGGCCACCTTAGGGCAGGCCGGGCCGATGCCGGGCAGCCGACGCAGCATCGCCTCGACCAGGCCGCCGATCAGGCGTACCTGCTCGGGGGCCGGACCGGTGCGCTCGACCAGCCAGAGCAGGCCCCGCAGCAGGTCGGCGTTGATCGGAGCCGGCGGGCGTTGCGGCGTCCGCGCGGCGGTGGCCAGCCACCGGTCGAGGACCTGCCGGGCCTCGGCCGGGTCGGCCGGGGTGAGCAGTCGGGACGCCTCGGTCGACCAGCCGGCCGGGGGTCGGGGGGTGGTCGCGGTGCTGGCATGGGCGACCAGCCGCTGCCAGACCGGGCCGAGGGTGGGCAGCTCGGCCAGGATCTGCTCGGCCCACGGGTCGGCCGGGTCGAGCTGCGGCCCGACCAGGTCGGCGATCAACTGTCGCAGCCGTTGGCTCTCGTCGGACCGGTCGACCAGCACCGCCATCAACTCGCCGGAGAGCGGACCGGTGGCGAGCAGGCTCCGGGCCACCGTCTCCAGCGCGGTCGGCGACAACGAGTACGGCTCCTGCACGGCGTACGCGGCAAGATCCTGAAGCTGGTCGGGTGCCAGGTCGGTGGGGAGCCGGCGGGACAACTGCCCGATCAGCTCCCGCACCGGCCAGGTCCGGACCGGGTCCTGTCTCACCAGGGTGGCCATGGCCTGCACCAGCCGGGCCACGTCTGCGCGGGACAGTGGCCGCAGCGCGGCGCGTACCTCCGGGTTGTCCCGGCAGAGCCGGGCATGGGTGTGGAGGTGGTCGGCGAGCGCGGTCAGGTCGTTCGCGGCGACCAGGTCACGGACCCGGGTGGCGTGCCCGACGGTGGTGACGGCCATCAGCCACCGACCAGCGCGACGAGCTTGAGGAAGGTGACCTCGGTGTCGCGGCGCAGGTCGACCTCCTCGTCCAACTCCTCCACCTGACGGTCGCCGACCAGCACCACGAAACCGTTGCGGCCGAACGCCTCCTCGGCCAGGGCGACCTGCCGCGCGGCGTCGACCCGGCGGTGCGACCGCTCCCCCAGGTCGCCGTTGAGCGTCCGCTCGGTCGAGGTGGGCTGCACCAGCAACCGGCGGGGTGCCGAGGTGGCCGCGTTGTACTCGGCCACCTCCTGGTGGATCCGCCGCCGGATCAGCTCGCGCAGCGTCAGCCGCTCCTCGAAAATCTGCAAGGCCCACGCCGGGGTACGAGCACCAGCGGTGCTCTCATCCACAAAGGTCACCGTCGCCATGCCGGGGGAGTCTAGGTAGGGCCCCCGACACTTCCGTCAGTCCAGCGCGAAGGTGGCCGAGGCCCGCCCGGCCGCATCCGGTATGGCCTCCAGGTAGAGCAGCCCGTCGCGGTGCCGGACGTACTGGCCGGGGAAGTTCACCGATTCCAGGGACACCTTCCCCGCGTCGGCCAGCCCCGCCCGGCGGGTGAAGGTGGCGTCCTGCCGGAACAGGTTGGAGCCGTCGTTGCGCTCCACCCAGAGCTGGTGGTTGCGGTGCCGCAGGTAGTAGCCGGGATAGTTGGTCGACTCCAGGGAGATCGCTGCGGAATTCGACAGGCCGGTGACGATCCGGAACTGCGAGTCGGCCAGGTTCGTCACGTTCGGCTCCAACCGGACCCGGAACTCCCAGTGCCGCAGGTAGCGGTCCGGCAGGTCGTGGGCGCGCAGCCGGACCGGGGTGGCGCCGTCCGGCACCGGCACCCCGAAGTTCGGCGTACCGTCGGCGTTCCAGTACACCCGCTGGATCCGGGTACGCCGGTTCGGGTCGTTCAGCGGGTCGTAGCCGTTGCCGAGGTACCGCTCGTAGTTGCGGGAGTGGTAGACGATCACATCGCTGCCGTCCTCGGCGACCGTGAAGGAGTTGTGGCCGGGACCCCACTGGCCGGTCCGGGCGTCGCTGGCCAGCACCGGGGTGGCCCGTTTGCTCCAGGAGGCCGGGTTGAGCAGGTCGCTGTTGGCCGAGGCGGTGAGCAGTCCGACGGCGTAGCTGGCGTCGGTGGCGCTGGCCGAGTAGGTCATGAAGACCCGACCGTTGCGGATCAGCACCGCCGGGCCCTCGTTCACCCGGTAACCCCGGGTCTCCCAGGCGTACGTGGGGGTGGCGATCAGGGTCGGGGTGCCGGCGTACGTCCAGGGGTTGATCGCCCGGGCCAGGTAGATGTTCGAGTTGCTGCCGGCGTACTCGGCCCAGGCCAGGTACCGCTGCCCGTTGTGCACAAAGGTGGTCGCGTCGAGGGAGAAGCTGCTGCGGGCCGGCTGGAGTTGGCCGCGTTCGGTCCACGGCCCGTCCAGCGGGTTGGCCGCGCTGCTCTCCAGCACGTACGGCCGGATGGCCCAGATGTCGTCCGTCCGCCCGGCGGCGAAGTAGACGTACCACCGGCCGTCGATGAAGTGGATCTCCGGGGCCCAGATGTGTGCGCCCATCTCACCACTGCTGTGTTTCCGCCAGATCACCCGCTCGGGTGCGGTGGCCAGCCCCTGCAGGGTGGTGGCCCGGCGCAGCACGATCCGGTCGTACTCGGGCACGGTGGCGGTGAAGTAGTAGTAGCCGTCGGTGTGCCGGTAGATGTGCGGGTCAGCCCGCTGCTCGGCCAGCGGATTGCTGAAGACCACGGCGGCGGCCCGCGCCGGCGCACCCGGCCCCACCACCACCCCGGCACCCACCACCACCAGAGCGGCGAGCACCCCCGTCACCCTCCTGCCGAACCCCTTCACCCACATCTCGACCCGCCTCTCACCCCGCGACCCCACATCGCGCTACCGAATTGATAACGCTCACATCGAACTCAGTCAACGCATACCCGTCGACCGAAGCGTTGATCAAGAGGTTTTGGTCGCGGGAACGGGTTCCGTAGACCAGAACCTCTTGATCAACAGGGTGAGGAGGGGTGGGTCAGGCGGTGGCGGCGCCGTCTACGGCGATCGAGGCGCCGCTGATGTGGCGGCCGCCGTCGCCGACCAGGTGGCTGACCGTGGCCGCGACGTCGGAGGGGGAGGCGTACCGACCCAGGGCGATCTGGCTGCGCTGGGCGTCGGCCTCGGCGCTGTCCGCCGGGTTCATGTCGGTGTCGGTGGAACCGGGCAGGATCAGGTTGACGGTGATCCCCCGTGGGCCCAGTTCCCGGGCCAGGGCCCGGGTCAGGCCGTTGACCGCACTCTTGGTCATCGCGTACGCGCTCACCCCGGGCACGGTGACCCGGCTGGAGAAGCTGCTGCCGATGTTGACGATCCGCCCGCCCGCGCCCATGTGGCGTACCGCCGCCTGGGTGGCCAGGTAGACCCCGCGCACGTTCACCGCTACCGCCCGGTCCAGGTCTTCGAAGCTGACCGACTCGATCGGCCCACCGGCGAAGACCCCGGCGTTGTTGACCAGGATGTCCAGCCGCCCGAACTCGTCAACCGTCCGCTCGACCGCACCCACGACCGCCGCCGGGTCGGCACTGTCCGCACTGATCGCCAGACCCCTGCGGCCGTACGCCTCGATGCCGGCGACCACGGCCTTGGCGCTGGCCTCGGCGGCGCGGTAGGTGAAGGCGACATGGATGCCGTCCTCGGCCAGCCGGCGCGCGATGGCGGCGCCGATACCCCGGCTTCCGCCCGTGACCAGTGCAACCCGATGAGCATGTCGGACAGTCATGGCCTCAATCCTGACAGTCGACTCAGGACCTGAAGCAGCCGGGTCTCGGTGCCTCAGCGGGACCGGTGAGTGTTCAGGCGGGCGGCCTGGCGGGTCAGGTGATCCCGTTCGGCCAGGTTGAGGGCCTGGTGGGCGGCCTCGGCGTACAGGCGTGCCGCCGTCACCAGGTTGCCGTCGCGTTCGTGCAGGTAGGCCGCCACCGCCCGGTAACGGGGCAGGGACTCGTCCAAGGCCGCGAGCGCCGCCAGGCCGGCGCGCGGACCGTCGGCCTCCCCGACCGCGACCGCCCGGTTGAGTCGTACGACCGGGCTGTCGGTCAGTCGGACCAGTTCTTCGTACCACTCGACGATCTGCACCCAGTCGGTCTCCTCGGCGGTCAGGGCGTCGGCATGCAGTGCCGCGATGGCCGCCTGGGCCTGGAACTCGCCCAACCGGTCCCGGGCCAGGGCTCCCTGAAGAAGCTGGACCCCCTCGGCGATCGTGGTGGTGTCCCAGCGGCCCCGGTCCTGCTCGGCCAGCGGCACCAGGCTGCCGTCCGGTGCGATCCGGCTGGCCCGTCGGGCGTGGTGCAGCAGCATGAGGGCCAGCAGCCCGACCACCTCGGGATGATCGATCACCGTGGCGAGTTGCCGGGTCAGCCGGATCGCCTCGGCCGCCAGGTCGACATTGCCGGAGTATCCCTCGTTGAAGACCAGATACAGCACCCGCAGCACGGTGGCGACCTCGCCCGGCTGATCGAACCGTACCCCCGACACGGTGCGTTTGGCCCGGCTGATGCGCTGGGCCATGGTCGCCTCCGGGACCAGGTAGGCCTGGGCGATCTGCCGGGTGGTCAGCCCACCGACCGCGCGCAGGGTCAGGGCGACCGCGGAGGAGGGGGTCAGCGAGGGATGGGCGCAGCGGAAGTACAGCTGGAGGGTGTCATCCACGTCCGGCACCGGCCCCGGTGCCGGCTCCTCCTCGACGAGGTTCTCCCGGCGACGGCGCGCGGCGTCCGCCCGGGTCAGGTCCAGGAACCGCCGCCAGGCCACGGTGACCAGCCAACCCTTCGGGTCCCGTGGCGGGTCGGCGGGCCAGGTCCGGATCGCCTCGATCAGGGCCTCCTGTACGGCGTCCTCGGCCGTCGCGAAGTCCGCCCCGCGACGGCCGAGGACCCCGAGCACGCCCGGGATGAGACCCCGAAGCAGTGCCTCGTCCATCAGGTCACTGGGTGGCGTTCGGCGGGACGGTCAGGAAGGGGCGTACCTCCAGCCACTCGTGGATCGGCTTCCCGCCGGCCCCCGGCGCGGCCGACAACTCCCCGGCCAACTCGATGGCCCGCTCGTAGCTGTCGACGTCGATCACCATCCAACCGGCGATGAGGTCCTTGGTCTCCGCGAAGGGACCGTCGGTGACCGGGGGGCGGCCCTCCCCGTCGTATCGAACGAAGGTCCCCTCCGGGGCCAGGGCCTGACCGTCGACGAACTCCCCGGTCGCCACCAGCCGGTCCGCGAAGTCACTCATGTACTGCATGTGTGCCGAGATCTCCTCCGGCGTCCACTGCGTCATCGGCACGTTGTTCACCGGGTCTGGAGCACCTCGGTAGTGCTTGAGCAGCAGGTACTTGGCCATTGGTGGTTCCCCTCGATGCTGGTGTGACCCATTCTGGTCAGCCTCACTCCGGAGACGGAGCCGACCGGCGGATCTCGACATCCCCGCTACCAGCGGTTGCGGGCCTCCTCGGCCCAGCCGACCAGACCGTTTAGGTCCACCCGCTCACCATCATCGGTCGTCGCCCAGCCGGTGAAGTGCCCGAAGCACTGGTGTGTCTCGTTGGCGAGCACACCCAGGTTGGTCCGGGCCACCTTCTCGTGGAAGGGGTGAAACCGCACCTGGACCCGTGCCCCGCTGATCCGCCACGGCCGCAACCAGTCGGCACGGTCGTACTCCCAGCGCAGCTCATCACCGATCTTGTGCAGCCGGCCGTCCAGGAAGAGACCGTTCTCGGTCGAGCCGGTGCCGTCGGTCCACCGACCGCCCAGCTGGATGGCCCGGCCCGGACCGCAGCCGGCGGCCCAGTTCCAACGGATCGAGTACGGCCACCGGCCCCGCCCGTGGTCCAGTACGGCGAAGGAGTCAGCCTCGTCGACCACATGCGGCACCCCGCCGACCCGCAGGGTGCCGCGTACCGGCCGACCGAGGTCCTTGACGGTGTACTGGAACCGGCGGGTGCTCCAGGGCACCACCACGCTGAGTGATTCATGTCCCTCCGGCAGCGGCACCACCAGGTCGACCTCGATGTCCTTCGCGGTGGCCCGGATCGTGGTCCCCGCCGCCGTCTGGTCGATCTCGATCGAGATCCCGCCGCCGCGGGCCCGCACCTCACCCGCCCCGCTGACCGGCGGAAAGAGGGTGCCCCGGGCGAAGGGAACCACCGCGCCCCGGTCGATCTCCACCCCCGTAGCCCGGTCGAGCACATAGAGGCTGTGCACCCCGGCGTAGTCCAGCGAGGAGGCCACCAGGCCGACGATGTGGCTGGGGGTGACGATCCCCCAGTACTCCCAGCGCTTGTTGCGGCCCCAGCCACGCAGGTTGGCCCGGTGTACCGGACGGCGGCTGAACCCCACCGCCTCCGGCCGCAACCGCCCATCGGCCAGGCACAGGTCGATCGGCTCGGTGATCTCCTTCTCGTGCGTCACGACGGCGAGCCTAGCCACTACCGTGGTTCCGCGATCTGGTCCGGGGATCCGGTGGCGATCTGGTCCCAGATGAGGCGCATGACCCGCCGTTGAGCGGGGTTCATCTGCTCGACGGCGACGGCATGGAGCACCTCCACGTTCGCCTTTCCCGTACGGCTGTCGTCCAGGTCCGGGAGGGCTTCCTGATGGGCATCCAGGAAACCCTTCAGGGCGGTGGCCGCCCGGTCGGCCAGCAGGAGAATCTCCTCCTCCGCCGCCTCGGCGGGCAGGTCCAGGATCGCCCGGTTGAGGCCGGCAAGCTCCTCCGGTACGCCTTGCAGGAAGGTGACCAGCCCGGTCGTCTCCTCCCGGGGGATCAGGTGGGTCAGGACGATCGCGAGATTTCGTGACGCGGAATCGTCTCCCAGGGCCTCCATGGTGACCAGCGCTTCGGGGGACAGATCGGGTGCCACCCCGAGGCGGATCAGTTCCTCCACCTCGGCGCGGATGCGGTGCAGCTCGGCGATCCTGGTGTCGAGTTCCGCGCGCAGTCCGTGCAGGGACTGCTGGCCGTGCTCCTCGGAGTCGAGCATCCGCCCCACCCGCTCCAGGGGGAAGCCGAGCCGGGCCAGGCGGCTGATCCGCAGCGCAAGAATCAGATGACCGGCGTCGTACTGCTTGTAGCCGTTCGTGCGGCGTTCCGGTTCGGGCAGCAGCCCGATGTCATGCCAGTGGCGGATCGACCGCAGGGTGACTCCGGCCAGGTCCGCGAGTTGCCGGGTGCTCCATGCCACGATCAGCCCGCTGCTTCCGCTGCCGGCGCCAGCCCGTCCAGCGACCGGAAGGCCGGGGCACTCAGCGCGACGATGACGGTCAACACCATGACGACCGCGATCCCGATGCCGGCCACCTCCAGCCCACGATCCGAGGCGATCGCGGCGATGGGGGCCGAGGTCAGGGCGGGGGCGGCGAGCATGAGGGCATTCTGGGCGCCAAGCACCCGTCCGCGCATCCGGTCCGGGGTCGCCTCGATGGTCGCCACCCCCAGCACCGCCGACATGGGGCCGCTGGTCAACCCGATGAACACGGCCGCAGCGAGCACCAGCCACGGTGCCGCCAGCAGACCGATCACGGTGAACCCGACCCCGAGACCGACCATCCCGATCACGAACCAGGTACGTCGCGACACCTTGCCCACGGTCGCCGCGTACAGGCCGGCGCTGAACAGGCTGCCGACCGCGATCCCCATGATGGCGAAACCGCTGAACTCGGGCAGCCTCTCGCTGGTGAAATAGGCAGGCATGATCGTGGCCTGGAGCGCCGCGATCACCGCGATGAACACCGCCGTCAACAGGCTAGCCCCCAGCACCAGTCGATGCCCCACCAGGAACCGCCACCCAACCAAAAGATCAACGAACACGGCACGCACACCCACCCGCGCCGAACTCCCCCCGGCCCGGTTGATGTCGCCCACCTCGGGCGACATCGCAAACGACAGCACCGCCGCCGCCGCACTCATGGCGGCGGTGATGAACAGGGCGGTGGAACTCACCCCGACCAGCCACACCAGCAGTCCGCCCAGGCCGGGGCCGATCAACACCAGCGCACCGGACAACGACTCGCGTACGCCGACCAGCCGGTCCAGCGCCCCCGGCCTACCTCCGTCGAGTTCGACGAGCCGGGGCAGCAGGGTCTCCCGCGCCGTCATCCCCGGCATGTCACCGAACGCCCCGACCACACCCAGCACGATGAACCAGGTCAGGTCCAACCCCCACAGCGCGTCCACGACCGGCACCGCCGCGACCGACCCCGCCGACAGCACATCGCTGATGATCGACACGGTACGCCGGTTGACCAGATCAACCAGCACCCCCGCCAGCGCCCCGACGACCGCCGCGACAGCGGTCGTCACCGAGGCGAGAATCCCGACCGCGAGGATGTCGCCGGTCGTGGCGAGCACCAGCAGCGGAAACAGGACCGAGGCGACCCCGTTCCCGAGCAGAGACAGACTGTACGATCCCAGATACGCCCACGTGCTCCTACTCATGGGGCCGATCACAAACTATGCCGCCACGGCACAGTCAACCCTGAACGCCCACTCCTGCCCGGGCAGGTGGGGATTCTCGTCCGGACCGATTGTGAACGGGCCGACACCTGTCGGGGTGTAGGCAGGCGGGATGCCGGGTACCTCGCGCCCTACCCCTTACCCCTGCCCAGGAGGACCCCATGACCGTCGTACTCGCCATTGTCTGCAGCGACGGGGTGGTGATCGGCGCGGACTCCCAGATCACCGAGAGCGACCGTGGTCTGAGCTTCCCCGCCCAGAAGCTGCACCCCCTGGGCGCCTGCGCCGCCTGGGGCGGCAGCGGGGCGCGGGGGGTGCTCAACGACCTGCGCCCCCTGCTCGAGGAATCGGCCACCGCCATCCTCGAAGCACCCGACATCGGCGACGAGTTGCAGGAGCGGGTCCTGCCCGTCTTCAAGAAGCACTACAAGAACTACATCCCGGACGTGCCCGGCGAGGGCAGCGGCGGCGGTGTGTCGGCGTACCTGCTCGTGGCCGGCTACAGCCAGGGCGGGCCGTGGATCGTGGAGATCAACCCCAACGGGCTCATCGGCCGCTACGAGGACGTGGGCTTCCACGCCATCGGCTCCGGCGCCCCCATGGCCCAACAGGCCGGCGCGCTGCTGTCCCACTTCCGGATGACCACCCGCACCGTCGAGTACGGCGTGGTGGGCGTGGTACGGGTACTGGAGGCGCTGGAGCAGACCTCGCCGTCGGTCGGCAGGCCGTTCAGCGTCGCGTGCATCCGCGAGGAGGGTGCCCACCACCTCGACGAGAAGGAGATCACCAAGGCGCTGAAGGACGTCCAACGCTGGTGCGACCTCGAACAGGAAGCCCTGGACCGCCTGTTCGACTGACCTCTGTGCCGAGCCCTACGAACTGAGCTGGACGTTCACCAGGAGCAGGGGGCGATCTGCGTCGCGATGCTGTCGGATCAGCTAGCGGCCGGCCCATCGCCTCTGCTGCGCGACATCGGAGGAGGCCGTCTCCGACTGGCGGAAACGGCCTTCAAACTGGGTGGATCTGCGGGAATTTGAACCCCTTACACCAACGGTGCCCGTAGATCTACACCGATCGGACAGATCCAAGCTCTACGCTGCGGCGGGCCGCTCGTCGCCTCTCGACGTTTGCAGTCATCGTCGCCCTCGGCTGTGCCGAATCTGTGCCCGTTGATCTTGACACGATCGCCGCTCGGCCTTGAGGGCTACCAACACGGCCACCCCTGCCCTGCAACGATCAAGGCTACTGTCGGCCAGCGTCGATTCATGTCGCTGGCCTGCTCGCTGTGTCACCCCTTGTCAGCCTCGGACGGGGTCCGTCGACGGGCTTGGCTGTACGGATGACTGCACAAGAGCCTGCTCCGTACCACCTCCCGCAATCCCTGCCGTTCACTGCCGCTCGGTCGGCCAACCAGCCGCCACGCCAACAGGGCAGCAGGCGCGGTGCTTCCATGTTAATTATCTCGCTGATAATATCTCGCCCATGCTTAACGAAGACGTCGAGCGCATCCGTGAAGCCCTTGTCCCGCTCTGCGAGCCCCTGCACGACGTCTTCACTTGGGCTGATCAGCAGCGCAAGGAGGCGCTGCCGGAGTTCGACGGCCTGCCGGAGTACAGGTGGCACGCGACCACACCATCCGCGCATTCGCTCACCTCCGACTTCGACAGGTCAAGATCGACTCCTGGAGCGTCGCCGGCAACCACTCACGCAACGGTGAGCTCTGGCTCACTGACGGCGATTATCGAGCACGGCTTCTACACACGGTCCGTGACGCAGATGTCCCAGCAGCGGGAAGCAACGCTGCGAGGCAGGCCTACTACCGAAACGTGCCGCTCTTCACTCTGGCTCAGCAGCGACTCACGGGGCCGCCGGACGATCGCCTGCTGTTCGTCTGGCGGATCGATCTGAAAACCGGCGTTCCGGCCTTCCGGGTGGTAAGGCCCATCGGGAACTGGAAGTGGGGCGACCACGCCCAGACTGACATTGACTTCATCTTGCCCGAGACGGCAGAGGATCTCGCTGCACTAGAGTTTGAACCCTCGGACGAGGGCATGGAGTTGGACATCCCGAACGAGGACCAACTGGAAGGCGGGATCGAAGATGCTGGCGGCAGCGCCGGGTGAGCGAATTAAGACCCTGCGTGACATCCTGGGGTTGACGCAGAGTCAGCTAGCCAAGGTGTCTGGCGTCAGTCAACCCTGGATATCAGATGTCGAGACGTCGAACAAAGAGGCAACGCAGGACAAGTTGCAAAAAATCGCGGACGCAACCGGTACACCGGTGAGTTTCTTTGCAGCCCGTCCCGCATCACTCCCTCTTGATACCCTTCGTTTCCGAAAGACATCTGCTGCCAGGAAGACCACCACTCGCCGAGTGCACGCTGTCTACAGTGAGAGTTACCGCGTAACCGAGGATTTAATTGAAGCCGAGGGCTATCCGACGCCTTCTCTACCCTTCGCTTCTGGCGATTCAGACCTTGCCAACACTGAGATCGAGCAGCTCGCAAACGAGACACGGGAAGCACTTCAACTAGCCCCCGGTAAGCCCATCCCGCACCTTACGCGGGCTCTTGAACGAGCCGGCATCGCAGTAGCCCCTATGGTTCTTTCAGACCATGACGGAGAAGAACAAGTTGCGGTCGGTCACTTTGGCGTCTCCTACTGGGGCGGCCTCGGCGCTACTGCGTTGATTGGATATTTCCCAGGACGACAAGGGGATAGAGACCGTTTTACCCTGGCTCACGAACTCGGGCATCTGGTCCTGCATACATTTCGGCCAAGAATCGCTCACAATCAAGCCGAACAGGAAGCGAACTTTTTCGCGACTGCTCTGCTGATGCCACTTGAGCGTGCTCAGGAAAGCATCTCAGACAGACTCTCACTGACCGACTATGCCCGACTCAAGGCAACCTGGGGTGTTTCCATCCAAGCTTTGATTATGCGCGGGCATACAGTTGGCGCGGTAGGAGATACTCGCAAGAATTCCTTGTTCGTCCAGTTGTCAGCGAAGGGGTGGCGCAAGCGCGAACCCGTCTCGGTGGGGCACGAATCACCGAAGCTACTTTGGACATTACTGTCCCGTCGTTATGGACCTCGTCCTTACCTACAGGGTGCAGACAAGCTTGCGATTCATCCAACTCTTTTGCGTTCGATCGCGCCGACTCCCCAATTGGCTCTTGCTGCCCATAGTCAAGTCGACTCGACTCAGACCGACGGGGTGCAGGTAGTCGATTTTGGTACGGGGCGTAGGACGGTACGGCGGAGAGCCTAGCGGTCCGCCGATCAACATCCTTTGCCGTCCCGTCTTCCGCAGACCCACACACCGTGGAGCGGGCCAGGCTCGGCGGCGAAGGGATGGCATCCCCTCAACCGCTACCACCCACGGCCGCAACCGTTCGGCAACTCCATCCTGGAGTCGTCTGGCCCCCGCCGGAGGCACAAGCCCTAGCCCAACCCCTCACAACACTTCGCCCCTCTTCCCCACTCTCACCTCTTCCCCACCTCGGACCCGTAAGCGGTCGGCGTGACTTCTGTTCGGCAACTCGACTGGCCCGGCCGTCGACTGGTCCGCGGTTCCCGTCGTGAGGCTGAATGCGTGACGCGAAGGTAGGACGTTGTCGTCCTGGTCCCGGTCGATCTCCGGGACTCGTCACCGGTTCCCTTCACGGAACCACGGGTGACGCGCGGGGCGGGCGTGGGTTTCGGGCCGGCTGACTTACCGCCCCGCCGCCGAAGGCGGGCGGGGCGGCGGCTCCGTCAGGAGCCGGCTACCGCGCCCGGCCCGCGCCGCGCGGAGCGCGCTTGATCTAGTACAGGCCAATTCGGCAACAGATCACAGAAAGCTCCTGTCCCGTCACGGGACATGCTTGACAGTGGCGTCCCACCAGATGCTTGACATGATCAATGTGCGGCTTCTTCATCACGTGATGGTTGCGGTCATCGCGGGCTGGGGAGGCCGGGATTGGCACTGGTGGAGTTGTCGATCGTGGAGCAGCGGTATCGGGCGGTGTTGGCCGTGCAAGCCGGAGAACCCGTGGTGGAGGTGGCAGCCCGGACCGGGGTGTCCCGGCAGACCATCCACTCCTGGCTGGCCCGCTATGCCGAGGTAGGGCTCGCCGGGTTGGAGGACGGGTCTCGCCGGCCTCGCGGATGTGCTCATCAGGCGTCGGCGGAGGTGGAGGCGTTGGTGTGTGAGCTGCGCCGGCATCACCCGCGGTGGGGCTCTCGGCGGATCGCGTTCGAGCTGGGCCGGCACGGGTGCCCGGATCCGGTGCCGTCGCGGATGACGGTGTATCGGATCCTGGTCCGTCGCGGCCTGATCGAACCGGCCAAGCGCCGCCGGGGGCGTAAGGACTATGTGCGCTGGCAGCGGGCTCGGCCGATGGAGTTGTGGCAGATGGACATCGTCGGCGGGATCATGCTCGCCGACGGCACCGAGGCGAAGGTCGTCACCGGGGTGGATGACCATTCCCGGTTCTGCGTCATCGCCCAGGTCGTCAGGCGGGCCACCGGCCGGGCCGTCTGCCTGGCCTTCGCCGACGGGTTGCAGCGGTTCGGGGTGCCCGAGGAAGTCCTGACTGACAACGGCAAGCAGTTCACCGACCGGTTCGGCAAGGGCGGTGAGGTGATGTTCGACCGGATCTGCCGGGAGAACGGCATCATCCATCGGCTCACCCAGCCTGCCTCCCCGACCACCACCGGCAAGGTGGAACGGTTCCACCAGACCCTGCGCCGGGAACTCCTCGACGAGGTGCCGGTCTGGCCCGACCTGGAAACCGTCCAAGCCGCGGTCGACGTCTTCCGGCACGAATACAACACCGACCGGCCGCACCAGTCCCTGGACATGGCCTTCCCCGCCGACCGGTTCACCCCCGCCCTCACCGCGGAGCAGGTGGTGCCGGTGAAGCTGCCTGCCCGGCTCACTCAGCCCGTCGACCAGGCCCTCGTCTCGCCGCCGGCACCGGTGCCGCTGCGGGTGGTGCCGGAGGCGGTGGAGTTCGACCGGGTCGTGCCGCCGTCGGGGAACCTGCAAGTCGCGGGCAAACAGTTCTGGCTCGGCCCCGTCCGCTCCGGCGTGACGGTCACCTTCTGGGCCGACACCGACGTCATCCACCTGCTCATCGCCGGTTCCCGGATCAAGACGATCCGCTCTCACCTATCGGTGGCGGACCTGGCCATGCTGCTGCGCCAGGGCGGCCGACCCGCCGGCCCGTCCCCGCTCCCACTAGACACCGCCGGACGTCCGGGCGTCGTGGAGGTCGACCGGACAGTCAACCGGGACGGGAAGGTCTCACTGGGCCAGCACGTCGTCCTGGCCGCCGAGATCCTCGCCGGCCGCCGCGTCGGCGTCCGCATCGACCCCACCACCCTGGCGTTCTTCGACCTCGAAACCCGACAGCTGCTGCGCACCCGACCCAACCCGCTCACCCCGCAGCAGATCATCGGCTTGCGGGGCGCCCGACCCGCCGGGCCGCCCCCGCAGCCATCCACTGAACCGGTCCGGGTCCGGCGCCGAGCCTCCAACAGCGGCGTGGTCATGGTCGCCTGGCAGAAAGTCGCTCTCGGCCGCGTCCACGCCGGCAAGACCGTCACCATCACCGTCTCGGACACCGAGCTGGCGATCGAGTGCGACGACGGCCTTCGCACCATCCGCCGCACCAACGACCACCCGGTCACCCGGATCAAAGCCCACCGGCCCCGCAAGGTCGCCCTCGATGGCTAAACCAACCGCCCGGCCCAGCGGTGCTCCGGCATCAACCGCGAGGTCGTACTACCTCCCCGCCCTGCGGGTCATAGATCGTCAGCCCGTATCGCGCTGCGAGATCCACGACCAGCTCGAGGGTGGGAGTACTGCGCTGCCCGAAGCTCATGCTCATGCTGACGTGATCAATACCTACCTCGAGCGGCATCGACATCCACGGCGAGTCATCGGGGTATGGCGGGAAGTCGGGGTAGCGGGCACGCAGACTCTCGTAAAAGCCGATGATGCGTTCGTCCACCTCACCCTCAGGGTGCTGGCCGCTGCTACAACGCTTCACCATGGCGCGCACCGCGTCATCGCTCGCCGCCGGATCGATGGCCAGCACGTCAAGGTCGAAACTCACCGGCACATGCTGCCGCACTCGCACTCAACAGTCGAGCAACACCTGAACCCGGTTCCCCGCAAGGAACCCCCACGAGACCTAGGCCAAAGCGACAAGCATCTGCTGAGACGGATCCGTAAAGCATGTGGTGGGACTAGACAAGCGGGCGCTACGTCACGCAAACATGCGGATCACCTTGGAGACGTACGTGCACTGGTGGCCAACGAAACAGCGCCGTCGAAGCGTCGTGGGCACTGCTCTCCGAGAGGCTGCCAGCAGGCGACAGAGTGACGCCCTGGGCGTCCAAGATCAGAGCTGATTTGTGCCGGATCTGTGCCGAATGATCAATGGCCAGCGTTTCCGCTGGCCATTGATGTTACTGGTGGAGCTGAGGGGATTTGAACCCCTGACCCCCTCGATGCGAACGAGGTGCGCTACCGGTCTGCGCCACAGCCCCTCCGCCGGCTAACCGGCATCGGTCCCACCTGGCTTTCACCAGGCGGGCCGGCGACAAGGCTAACAGGTCTGCCGCCCTCCCCGCGAACCGGCCCGGGTGAGGGCGCGCGGTTTCGGCGATATGGCGGGGTCCGGGACGGTCGGATACCGCCACATCGGCGAAACTGAGTCGATCATGGAAGAAGGGCGGATCAGGCGGAGTGGGAGCCTCGGCCGGCTTCGTAGGGGCGTCCGCGTAGGCCGCCTACGCGGCGGTAGGAGACCGAGCCGCCGCTGGCGGCCGGGGGCAGGTCGGCGGGGCGGTCCAGGCCCATGGCGGCGCGTCGGACGGCTTCCCGCTGGGCGGCCAGGCGACGTTGGGCCTCGCGCCGGGCGGCGGCGCGGCGGGCCTGCTCGCGGCGGACCTCGGCCTGGCGGGCGGCGAGCCAGGCGGCCTCGCGGGCGCGGGCCCGGCGGCGGCGCTGGTCTGCCAGGGCCCGGGCGCGCAGGTGCACGACGTACACCAGGAGCAGGGTGGCGGTGACCGCGAAGCTGATCCAGAACCCGGGGCCGACCACCACGACCCCGACCAGTTCGACGGCGTTGAGCAGGAGCAGCGCGGCGAGCACGCGGCGGCGGCGGTAGACGGCCGGGGTGTGCGGGCGACGCCGGTCCCCTCGACGGCGGGCCCGACCTGCGCCGGACGGGACGGACCGCAGCCGACCAGACCGCCCGGACCGGCGGGACGGCGACCCCTCAGGCTCGGCGGAGCGGCGCCGAGTCGCAGGGGGGCCGGAGACCGGAGCGGCGAGTTCCCCGGAGGCGGAATTCTCACTCAGGGTGACGACTAGAGCGCGCGGCGCATTGACCGGGCGGCGACCCGGGACAGTACGGCGTCGTCGGCGGCGCTGAAGCACCCGCGCCGTCGACTGCGCCCGCTCCGCCACCAGCCGCTCGGCGGCGTCGTACCGGCGAACCAGCGCCGGAGCGAGGGCGAGCAGCCCGGCGGCGGCGAGGACGGCGAGGAGCACCGAGGTCGGCACCCTCAACCCCTCCCGTCACCAGATTCGAAGCAGCCACCCACCGGCCGCAGAATCTTCCACCGAACGGCGTCGGCGACGTGAGACATGCGGAGCCGGCAGCGCCTGCCGCAGCTTGCAGTTACTTGAGGTTACGGGTCGACGTCGCTGGAACCACCGCGCCGCGCCGAAACTGCACGTGGGACGCCTCACGGCGCGATCATGGAGTACGGGCGCGTATCCGGTGCCAACGGGCCAGCAGCCCGCCCTCGGCGGCCACTTCCTCACTGGTCATCGCGTATCCGATGTGGTCACGCCAGGCGCCGTCGATGTGCATGTAGCGCGGGTGGTACGCCTCCTCGCGGAAGCCCAGCTTCTCCACCACCCGGCGGGACGGCCCGTTCTCCGGGCGGATGTTGACCTCCACCCGGTGCAGCTCACCTGCGCCGAAGGCGTGGTCGACGACCAGGGCCAGGGCAGTGGGGATGACTCCTCGGCCGGCCACCCGACGGTCCACCCAGTATCCGATGTAGCCGGAGCAGAAGGCTCGGCGCACGATGTTGCCCACGTTGATGTGCCCGACCAGATGCTCCTGGCCCTCGGTGTCAAGGCAGACCGCGAAGGGCATACTCTCGCCGGCCCGGGCGGATCGCCGCTGGTCCCGGTAGACCCAACGGAAGGTGGCCGGGGAGTTGAGCTGGTCCCAGTCGCCGCCCAGGGAGGACTCCCAGGGGGCCAGCCAGTCCCGGTTGGCGCAGCGCACCTCCGACCAGGCCATCGCGTCGGAGCGTCGGTACGGTCGCAGGGTCACCGGGCCGTCGGTGAGCACCGCCGGCCAGCCGGGTGCCTGTCGCAACCGCACCAGTCCTCCCACTTCCCAGCGTCAGCGTCGGCGGTCGAGCAGCAGCACGTCCACCGTGGAGCCGGCGGCGGCGGCGGTCACCCGCTCGCCGAGTACGAGAAGTCCATTCGCCTCCGCCAGGCCGGAAAGGGTGAACGGGCCGCCATTGAGCGGTTGGACAGTGTATCCCCCGCCCCGCCGCTCGGCGACGTGCGCGGGCCGGAACTCCCGCAGCCCGGCCGGCGAGGAGACCGTCTCCAGCAGGTGCGCCCGGACGCTGGGCCGGAACACCGGCTCGGCGCCGGCCAGCAGGTTGATCGCCGGGCGGGCCAGCACCTCGAAGCCGATCATCGCCGCACCCGGGTCGCCGGGCAGGCAGACCACCGGCACCTCCTCGGCTCCGACCGTGCCGAACCCGAGCGCGGTGCCGGGGTAGAGCGCCACATCGGTGAAGGTGACCGGCCCGGCCCGGTGGCCCTCCCGACGGGAGAGGATCCGGCGGACCATGTCCCCCGGCCCGGTGCCGGTGCCGCCGGTGGTGATGATCAGGTCGGCCCGCAGGGTCTGATCCTCCAGCAGGCCGCGTAGTCCTTCCGGGTCGTCGTCGCAGATCCCCACCCGGTACGCCAGGGCTCCCGCTTCCGCCGCGGCGGCGGTCAGCGCGTGCGAGTTGGCGTCCACCACCTGGCCCGGCTGGCTGCCCCGGCCCACGTCGACGAGTTCGTCCCCGGTGGCCACGATCACCACCCGGGGACTGGGGCGGACCACGACATGCCCGATGCCGGTGGCGGCCAGCACCGCCACCAGGGCCGGTGAGACGTAGGTGCCGGAGCGGGCGAGGACGGCACCCGCGGCCACCTCCTCGCCGGTACGGCGTACCCCGTACCCCCGTTTGGGGACGCGGAAGATCTCCACCGCGGCCATGCCCTGGTCGGTCCATTCCACCGGCACCACCACGTCGGCGGCGATCGGCAGGGGCGCACCGGCGGCTACCGAGAAGCACGAGCCCGGGGTCAGCCGCACCGGACGCCAACTGGCCGCACCGAGGTCACCGACCACATTGAGTCGTACGGTGCGACCGCCGGCACCGCCGGACTGGGCCGGGACGTAACCCACGCCCCGGGCCCCGCCGGCGATGTCCTCCCAGCGCGCGGCGTACCCGTCGACGGCCGCCTGATCGAAGGCCGGGAACGAGTGCGGTGCGATGACGTCCTCGGCGAGGACGTTACCGTGCGCCTGGGTGAGGTCGAGGTCGAGTGGAGGCAGCGCGCGTAACCTGCGCAGCACACTGCCCAGGTAGTCGGCGAGCGGCGTCAACCCGTTTTCGGCCGCCTCGGCGTCGGCCGTCGCGGTCATGTATCCCGACCGCCCGACGCGTCGTTGTTGACGAACTCGGTCAGCCACTTACGGAACTCGCTGCCCAGATCCTCGCGCTCGGCGGCGATCTGCACCACGGTCTGCAGGTACCCCAGCGGCATCCCGGTGTCGTAGCGGGTGCCCCGGTAGACGATCGCGTGCACCGGGGTGCCCTCGGCCCGCAGCAGTTCCATCGCGTCGGTCAGTTGGATCTCGCCACCGCTGCCCGGCTGAGTACGACGGATGGCCTCGAAGATCTTGCCGGGCAGCACGTAGCGGCCCAGCACGGCCAGGTTGCTCGGGGCCTCCTCCGGGGCAGGCTTCTCGACCATTCCGGTGACCTTGACTACCTCGCCGATGTCGGTCAGTTCGGCCTCCGCCGGCTCGACCGAGGCGATGCCGTACCGCTTGGTCTCGGAGGGGTCGATCTCGAAGAAGGCCAGCACCACCCCGCCGGTACGGGCCTGAAGTTCCAGCATGGCCGGCAGCAGGGGTTCGGAGAGGTTGACGAACTCGTCACCGAGCATCACCGCGAAGGGTTCGTCGCCGACATGCGACTCGGCGTACCCGACGGCGTGGCCCAGCCCCAACTGCTCGGGCTGGCGGCAGGTGTAGATGGCGGCCAGTTCCTCGGTGCGTTTGACGGCGGCCAGCAGGTCAGGTTTCTCCGCGAGCCGTTCCTCCAGATCGGGCCGACGGTCGAAGTGGTCGACCATGGATGTCTTGCCCCGGCCGGTGATCAGCAGAATGTCGCCGATGCCGGCGTGCGCGGCCTCCTCGACGATGTACTGCAACACCGGGCGGTCCACGACCGGCAACAGTTCCTTGGGCACCGCCTTGGTGGCCGGCAGGAACCGGGTAGCCAGGCCCGCGGCCGGGATCACGGCCTTGACGGCACGGGAGCGGCCGGTGGCGGCGGCCGCTGAGGGGTTCGCTGAGTGCTCCGACATGTCGCGAGACTATCGGCCACAGCGGCAACTCGGCGGGTGAGGACCACAAAGACGCGCCGCCCGCCCGACCGGTTCTGCCGATGCCGGGCCCCGAGGGCTCAGCCGGGCTCGCCGGGTTCGGCCGAGGTGCCGGTGGCGCCGCCGGGACCAGCCCGGGGCAGCCCGTCGGCCGGGCTGCGGGCGGCGGCGGTCACCTGCATCTCCCGGGTGGGGGGCACCGCCGGGGCGCGGCGGACCCCGGCATCGCCGTCACCCAGGTCGGCGATCCGACTCGGGTGCCGCGCCACCCGCCAGGTGTCCCGACCGGCCGCCTTGGCGGCGTACAGCGCCTCGTCCGCGGCCTCCAGCACCCGCAGGCCGCTCTCGGCGTGATCGGGGTAGACCGCGATGCCGATGGAGACCGTGAACCGGATGGAGTGCCCGACCCCCGCGTGCCCCGGCACGGTGACCGGGGTGTTGCGGATGGCCGCGCCCAGCCGGTCGGCGACGATGGTGGCCCCTCGGGCGTCGGTCTCCGGCAGCAGCACCACGAACTCCTCCCCACCCTGCCGGAAGGCCAGGTCCACCTCGCGGATCTCGCCGCGTACCCGGCGGGCGAATTCGGCCAGTACGGTGTCACCGGCCGCATGGCCGTAGCTGTCATTGATCTTCTTGAACCGGTCCAGGTCGAGTACGAGGACACTGACCATCCGGCCGAACCGACTGGCCCGCTCCACCTCCCGCCGCAGCGACTCGCGCAGGTAGCGGTAGTTCCACAGGCCGGTCAACGGGTCGGTGAGCGACAGCCGCTGGGCCTCCTCGTGGACCCGTACGTTGTCCAGGGCCACCGCCACATGCCCGGCGAAGGTACGCAGGGTGGCCAGGTCGTCGTCGTCGAACTCCTCCCCGCCCAGCCGGTCGTAGAGGGCCAGCACCCCCAGCGGCCGGGCGGGGACGGTCGGTGGGGTGTCCTCCCCCGGTCGACCGCTCCCCGGCTCCCTGGTCCTGCCGGCCTCCACGGCGAAGGGCACGGCGATGTAGGTGTGGCAGGGCGGCTCCTCGGCAGAGGTGGCCTCCGCCCGTCCCCGGCAGGGCTGGCCGGTGGCCGCTACCGTCCGGACCACGCTGTCGGCCAGCGGCACCCGGGGTGCCGTGGGGCCGCTCCGGCGCCCGTCGAGCCCCTCGGTGCACTGGGCGACGAGCCCACCCCCCGGCTCGGTGAGCAGGACCGCCCCGGCCCGGGCCCCGGTCGCCGCGAGTGCACTGTGCAGGATCACCCGCAGGATGCGTTGCAGGTCGTGGGTGCTGGCCAGGGTGTCGCCGAGCACGGCCAGGTGGCCGCGCAACTGGTCCCGGCTGCTGGCCAGCGCCGCCAGGTAGCCGCCGGTCTCCCGGGTCATCCGGTTGAACGCCTCGGCCAGCCGGCCGATCTCGTCGCCGCTGCGCACCGGCACCCGGGCGGTCAGATCACCGGCGGTGACCCGGTCCACCGCCCCGGCCAGTTCCACCAGCGGCCGGGTGGTGACCCGGGCCAACCGCCACGCCACCGCCACCCCGAGCAGAGCCGCCAGCAGTACGACGGCGACCAGCACCGGGTACAGCCCGGCGGGTTGATCACTGGGCACGGAGAGCACCAGGGGCAGGGGTTGTCCTCGGGTGGGGCCGGCCCGGCGCAGGTACCGCCCGTCCGGGGTGCTGATGACCTGCTCCTCGTGCAGGGCGGAGGCGGCGGCCAGGACGGCTTCCCGGCCGCCCTCGGACTCGGTGGAGTGGGCCACCGTGACCCTGGGCGCGGCCTCGTCGAGCAGGGTCACCGCGACACCGGTCACCGCCGCCAGCCGGGCGACGAGCAGGGGGTCTACCGGGTGCGCGGCGGTGACCGTACCCAGTGGGTTGCCGCCGTCGTCGCGCAGCTCGACCCGGACCGCCAGGGCGGCGACCATCCCGTCGGGCCGGTCGGGGGCGGCGCAGTCCCGCCAGGGGGTCGGCGGGGCGTCCGGGGTGGCGACGACGATCCGGCCGGTGACGTCGGTCACCTGCACGGCTGCGGCGAGTCCCCGACCGACCACCTGGGTGGCCGCGCCCGGTCGGTCGACGGTCAGGGCGACCGCGTCCGCGGCGGCCCGCAACTGCTGGCAGAGGGCGTCGATCGAGGTGCGTACGGCGGTGGCGGCCACGGCCAGCCGTTCGGTGGCGCGGCTACGGTCGACCGCGGTGACGGTCGAGGCGACGAAGACGGCACCGAACAGGATCGGGCCGAACGCCACGGCCAGGAAGGCTGCTGTCAACCGCCCGCGTAGCGTCAATACTTCCCCCCGGAAGTTGCGCGACCGTCGCCTGCGATGCTGACACAGAGCAACCACCAGAAGTGCTTTGCGTGAGGAGTGTTGCGTGCCGGAATTTGCGGAAGACGCGGAAGTGACGCATGACGCGAAGCGAAGAGTGCGCAGGGAGTTGCTGGCCCGCCGCCGGGCCCTCACCGCAGCCGAGCGCGACTCCGCTGCGGCCGGCGTCCAAGGCGAACTGACGGCCCTGGTACGCCGACTCAGGCCGGACCGGGTAGCGGCGTACGTGCCGGTCGCCAGCGAACCCGGCGGAGCGCAACTGCCGGAGGTGCTGGCCGACGCGCTGCCGACCGGGGCGCAGTTGCTGCTGCCGGTGCTGCGCAGGGACCTGGACCTGGACTGGGCCACCTGGGCCGGGCCGCAGGCGCTCGTCGCCCCCGGCCGGGGCATCCGGGAACCGAACACCCCACGGCTGGGGCTGACCGCGATCTCCACCGCCGACCTGGTCGTCGTACCCGCCCTGGCGGTGGACCGTCGGGGGATACGCCTGGGTCGAGGCGGCGGTTCCTACGACCGGGCCCTGGCCAGGG
Source organism: Micromonospora sp. NPDC048871 (assembly GCF_043198155.1). Classification (NCBI taxonomy): domain Bacteria; kingdom Bacillati; phylum Actinomycetota; class Actinomycetes; order Micromonosporales; family Micromonosporaceae; genus Micromonospora; species Micromonospora sp. NPDC048871. The sequence goes on from NZ_JBICUM010000010.1 coordinate 45,174, forward strand.
TGTCCGCGACCGCGCTGACGGTGGCCCCGCTGCACGACGGGGAACTGCTAGACACCCTCCCGGCCGAAGAACACGACCGGCCGGTACGGGCCGTCGTCACCCCCAGCGGGGGCCTGCTCCGGCTCGACACCCCCTCAGGTGTCGTGCCCCACACTTGCGCTGGACGAACCGGGGGCCGATGACGCACCATTGGCACTCGAATGCTTCGAGTGCCAACCGGCCGTGTCAGATCCGGAGGAGAACGTGCCCACCTACCAGTACGCCTGCACCGCGTGCGGTCACCAGCTCGAGGCGGTGCAGTCTTTCTCGGACGAGCCGTTGACCGAGTGCCCCGCGTGTGAGGGGCGGCTGCGGAAGATGTTCAACTCCGTCGGCATCGTCTTCAAGGGCTCCGGCTTCTACCGCACCGACTCCCGCTCCTCCGGCTCGGAGAGCACCTCCAGCAGCAGCACCAGCAAGTCCGCCACCGGGTCCGACTCGTCCTCGTCCAGCACGAGCACCCCGGCGAGTTCCTCGTCGTCCGGTTCGACCAGCGGGTCGTCGAGCAGCTCCTCCGGTGGGGGCACGGGCAAGGCAGCAGCCGCCAGCACCACCTGAGCCGGTCCGGTCGGATCAGTCCCAGTGCGGCGGGCGTTCGGCCAGCAACCGGTCGTCGTTGTCACCGGTCCGCTCGCCCCAACCCTGGTCGGTGTCGTCGAGGGTCTGCTCGGGCAGCACCGTGAAGTCGTCGCCCAGGTCGACCACCCGATCGTCGTCGCCCCGGCTGCGGGGTTCCAGCGTGCTCACGAGGCGCAAGGTTAGCCGCTCGACAGGCACCACCGGCAACCCGACGCCGCCGGTGGGCCCGACCTCATAGCCGGGGACGGCGGATCAACTGGGCGCGGCGGAGTCGACCTCGTGACGTGGCCGACCTCATGGCCGAGGGCGGCGGACCGACCGGGGGCGGCGGGGCCGACCATCGGCCGGCCGGACCGCCGTACGGCCCGGTGGTTGGTAGCGTCGGACGGCGTGACGACCTCCCGACCCGGCCCGACCTCCGACGAGCCGTGGCGCCGGCCCGACACCGGCGACGAGGCCACCTCCGGCGATCCGACCCAGCACCGCCCGGCTGGCGGGCCGGAGCGCTATGCCGGCCCTCCCCCTACGGTCGCTCCGCCGGCCGGCTGGCGACCCCCGGTACACCTTCAGGCCAACCCGCCCCGGCAACTGCCGCCGCAGGACATGATCAGCCTGGACGCGCAGGAACAGCAGGCGCAGCGGGTCACCTGGGGGGTGGGTACGGTCGCCGGGGTGATCCTCGTCGCGCTGGTCTGCCTGCTCTGCACCCGGGCGCTGTTCTGAGGCCGACTACTCGAAGGTGTTGCCCCAGACCATCTCGGCGCCGGAGTGACCGGTGAGCCAGACGTAGATCAGGGCGGCCACCCCTAGTCCCAGTACCAGCACCGACAACACCGGGGCGGTCCAGCCGGGCAGCTCCGGCAGCCGGGCGTACCGGCCGGTCGCCACCAGCAGCAGCACCACCGTCACCGCCAGGGCCAGGGTGAGCCAGAACAGCACGTCGCCGTAGTCGGCATGTTCTCTGATCTTGTCCAGGATCTCGCCGGAGAAGCCGCGAGCGATCTGCCGCTGCTCCAACGCCTCCCCGGACTGCACGCTGACCCACGCGGTGATCGGGGCGACCACCGCCAGAGCCAGCACCGCCCAGTCCAGGCGGGCCCGGAAACGGGGCAGTGCGACGTACGCGAGGGCCAGCAGCACCAGCAACGGTACGAAGACCACGACGGCGTGCACCACCAGCACGTGCAGGGGCAGACCCAGCGCCTTCTCGAACATCGGCACCTCCGGCTAAATGATCGTGGCGGTCAGCGTACGACGCGTCGGGCAACTCGCCCATCGTCCTGCTGGTTCACACGCCGCAGGAGTCTGCGGGGTTCAGGGTCCATCGACTGATCCACTCCTGGTGGCATCGAGCGCCTGGTTGTCGCACCGGGCGTAGCGTGTTGTCATTGACCCATGCCAACCGGTGAGGAGCTGCTCCGGTCGAAGGGCCTGCGGGTCACCCGGCCCCGCCTCGCCGTGCTCGACGTGCTGGCCAGCGGCGGCCACCTGGAGGTCGAGGAGATCACCCGCCGGGTACGGGACCGCCTGGACTCGGTCTCCACCCAGGCGATCTACGACGTGCTGGGGGCCCTCTCCCGCGCCGGCCTGTCCCGCCGGATCGAACCGGCCGGCAGCCCGGCCCGGTACGAGGCCCGGGTGGGCGACAACCATCACCACATGGTGTGCCGGGGCTGCGGCGAGATCGTCGACATCGACTGTGCGGTCGGCGAGGCCCCCTGCCTAGACTCCGGCACCTCCCACGGCTTCCAGGTCGACGAGGCCGAGGTCACCTTCTGGGGGCTCTGCCCCGCCTGCCAGGGCCTCCGTCACACCGACCGCTGACCCGGCCGCCCCGGCCTGGGCATGGGGCCGTGGCAGGCTTGGGTGATGGAATCTGCCGACACCGGGCTGTTCGGCCCCGGATCCGTCTCGTGGAAGTTGCACGCCGAGCCGATTCTGTTCGTAGCCGGTCTGCGCTCGCTCTACCTCCAGGCCCTGCACCCCAGGGCGATGGCCGGGGTGGCGCAGAACAGCAACTACCGCCGGGACGCCTGGGGTCGCCTGATCCGCACCGCCAACTACGTCGGGACCACCCTCTACGGCACCACCGCGGAGGCGGAGGAGGCCGGCCTACGGCTGCGGCGGCGGCACGCCCGGATGACCGCGGTCGACCCGGACACCGGGGAGCGGTTCCGGATCGACGAGCCGGACCTGCTGCGCTGGGTGCATGTCACCGAGGTGGAATCGTTCCTGGACACCGGCCGCCGGGCCGGTGTGCCCCTGGACGACGCCGAGGTGGACGCCTACTACACCGAGCAGCGCCGGGTGGCCGCCCTGGTGGGGCTCGATCCGCAGACCGTACCCGGCACCGCCGCCGAGGTGGCCGAGTACTACCGGCAGGTCCGTCCGGAACTGCGGATGACCAAGGAGGCCGCGGAGACCGCGCTGTTCCTGACCGCCCCACCGTTGCCGTGGAAACTCAGCCTGCCGGCCCGGATCGGGCTGAACCTGGGCCCGCCGAGGTGGGCCTACCTGGGGGTCGCCGCCACCGCGTTCGCCCTGCTGCCCGCCTGGGCCCGACGGCTCTACGGCGGGCTGGGCCTGCCGACCACCGCCCTCTCGGCCGACGTTTCCGTACGCGCGCTGCGGCTGGCTCTCACCGCCCTCCCCCGGGACTGGCGGGAAGGCCCGATGCGACGCGCCGCCGAGGAGCGGGCCGCCCGCCTGGCCGGCGCCCCCACCGGCTGACCGTCAAGAGCGTGGGGGGTCAGTCCTGCTCGGCGAGCGGCAGGGCGGGACGGTCGACGGCGGCCCAGGGCTCCTTGCCGGGCAGGTCGGCCCCGGCCGGGCAGGTGCGGCGGAAGTCGCACCAGGAGCAGCGCGGGCCCGGGGTGGTGGGGAAGGCCTCGTCCGGGTCGCCGCCCTCGGTGACCGACCGCTCGGCGGCCATGATGTCCCGGGCGGTCTCCTCGGCCCGGGTCACCTGCCGGGCCAGTGACTCGACGGTGTGTTCGTGGGCCGCGACCGTGCCGCTGGGCAGATGGTGCAGCTCGACCCGCCGGCAGGGGCGGCGGAAGACCCGCTCGGCGGCGTACGCGTAGAGGGCCAGCGCCTGCGAGCCCCGGGCGTCGTCGGCATCCAGCCCGGCCCGGCCGGTCTTGTAGTCGACGATCACCAGCTCCGGGCCCTCGGCTCCGGCCCGGCCGTCGATCCGGTCGGCGCGGCCGTTGAAGGCCAGCACCCCGGTCTTGACTGCCACCACCCGCTCCACCCCGACCGGCTCGTCGGTTGGATCCAGCCCGTCGACGTACGCCTCCAGCCAGCTAAGGGCCCGTCGGTAGACCTCGCGTTCCTGCTCCTCGTCGCGGTATCCGTCCCGCACCCAGGTGCCTTTGAGCAGGGTGGGCAGCACCTCGGGGCGACGCCGGTCGACCGGCAGGGCGTACCAGTTCTTCAGGGCGGTGTGCACGCTGGCGCCGAGGGAGTTGTGCGCCCACGGCGGGCCCTTGGGCGGGGCCGGCCGGTCGACGTAGGAGTAGCGGTAACGGCGGGGGCAGTCGGCGTACGCGCCGAGCCTGCTGGGGGTGCAGACGAACAGCCGCTCCGGCATGCCGTCGAAGCCGAGTTGCTCCGGCTGGGGGTCACGCGGCCGGGGCGGGCGCCCACCGGCGGCGGGTCGTCCGGTCGGGGAGGTTCGTCGCACGTCTTCGATCCTGCCATCCACCCCCGACACTGCGCGCGACCGGTCATCGGGTGGCGGTGAAGTCGGTCACGAAGGCGAAGATCGCATCCGCGATGAGCTGGACGGCGATCGCGGCCAGCAGCAGGCCGGCGATGCGGGTGAGCACCTCGATGCCGCCGGGTCGCAGAATCTTGACGATGCCGCCGGAGAAGCGCAGCACGATCCAGACGGTCAGCATCACCGCGACGATCGCGGCCGCGATGGCCAGGTAGTCCGCCGTAGCGTCGGCCTGCTGGACGAAGAGCATCGTCGCCACGATCGCACCGGGGCCGGCCAACAGCGGCGTCCCCAACGGCACCAGAGCGATGTTCGAGGTGGCCTGCTTGGTCGGATCGTCGGCCTTGCCGGTCAACAGCTCCAGGGCGACCAGCATCAGCAGCAGTCCGCCGGCCGCCTGCAACGCCGGAAGATCGACATGCAGGTACGCGAGCAGGGTCTGCCCCGCGACCGCGAAGACCACGATCACCCCGAGTGCCAGGGCGACCGCCTGCCAGGCGGCCCGGTTACGTTCGCGGGCCGCCAGCGGGCCGGTCAGGGCGAGGAAGATCGGCATCATGCCCGGCGGGTCGACGATGACCAGCAGGGTCACGAAGACCTCGCCGAAGAGCTTGAGATCCACTTGATCACCGTAGCGGTGCCCACCTCCCGCAGGTCAGCCCGATACGACCTCGATCACACCTGAGGAGGCGGCCACGAGCTGTTCGTACACTTCCGGGGCGGTGGTGAAGGCCCCCAGCCGGACCGTCTTGTGGGTGCCGTGGAAGTCCGATGATCCGGTCACCAGCAGTCCCAGGTCGGCGGCGAGGCCCCGGACATGCTCCCGCTCGGCCGGCGAGTGGTCTTCGTGGTCGGCTTCCAGGCCGACCAGGCCGGCCGCCGCCAGCTCGGCGATCAGCTCGTCCGGCACGATCCGGCCGCGCCGGGTGGCCCGGGGGTGGGCGAAGACCGGCACGCCTCCGGCCGCCCGGACCAGTTCCACCGCCCGGAAGACGTCGATGTCCTCCTTGGGCAGCCGGTAGCGCTGCCCCAGCCAGTCCGGGCCGAAGGCCTCGCTGGTGGTGGCGACCAGGCCGGCCCGGATCAGCGCCTGCGCGATGTGCGGTCGGCCGACCGTTCCGCCGCCCGCCCCGGCCAGGATCTCCGGCCAGCTGACGTCGATGCCGTCGGATCTGAGCAACGCCACGATGCGCTCCCCCCGCTCCACCCGGGCGGCCCGCACCCGGGCCAGTTCGGCGACCAGCTCGGGGGCCTGCGGGTCGAACAGGTACGCCAGCAGGTGCAGCGGCAACGACGGGGTGACGCCACCCCAGCGGCAGGACAGCTCCGCGCCTCGGACCAGGCGCAGCCCGGTCGGCAGGGCCCGCACCGCCGGTTCCCATCCGGCCGTGGTGTCGTGGTCGGTGAGGGCCAACACGTCGAGCCCGGCCTCGGCGGCGGCGCGGACCAGTTGGGGTGGGGTGAGGGTGCCGTCGCTGACGGTGGAGTGGGTGTGCAGATCGATCCGGGGGATCATCGCCCGAGGCTACCGGTCTCCCCCGGAGCCGCTGACGACCACGGGTGGCTGATCGGCGGGGACGGCGGTGAGCTCGACACGGCTCGGGGAACCACCGGTGATCGCCCGGTCGATGTCCACCCGGGTCAGGCCACCGACGGACTCGGCGTGGTAGTAGGCGGTTCCCGGCGAACTCCACGCCACCGCACCGCTGATCGCCGGACCGGCGACGACCGGCCCGGCGGCCTTGTCCAGCGCGGTCAGGTCGACCAGCAGGGCCTTGTCGCCGTCCTTGGAACGCCCGTTCGCCAACAGCCAACGCCCGTCCGGCGACACCGAGCCCAGACCGTCTCCGCCCAGGCGGGGGCCACACCCCGGGCGGGCTGGGGCCAGGTCGCGGGCCGGATCCAGCAGGGTCAGGCAGGTCGCCTTTGAGGCCCCGGTGACGACCTCACCGACCACCCGACCGTCCGGCAACGCACCGAAGACGCGGTGAGTCGACTGGTCGGTGCCCGGATGGAAGGCCCCGGAATGCAGGCGCCACAGGGTGTGCCCGGGACGGTCCGGCGCCAGTCGGACCAGCACGGCGTCGCCGACGAAGCGGATCGGCCTCGCCTCGGCCGGCACCTTGGCGCGGGAGATGGAGGTCAGCGCACCGTTGATTACCCGCGCGCTGGCCAGCACCTCGCCCTGCTTCCAGGCGATGTGGTGGCCCTGGGCATCCAGGACGATCTCGTCGGCGCCGGCGAGCAGCACCTGCACGGTGCCGGCGGGTGACACCTCCCACAGGAAACGACCGGCCGTCACCGGCGCGCTGACGGCCAGCCAGCCACGGCCGTCGGAGAGGCGGTGGGCCCGCTCGATCCGGCCGGCGCCGACGACGGTCACCCGGTCACCCTGGGCGGTGGCGATGGTCTGGCCCAGTACGAGATCGACCCCGGCGAGCGGGGTGCCGGTGTCCGGGAGGGATGGCGCGACGGTCGGCGTCCAGGTCACGCGGCTCGGGTGGTCCCCCTCACCGATCGCTATGGTGCTGCCGTTGCGGGGCGGCTCCTGGCCGAACTGAAACGCCCCGGCAGTGACCGCGATGATCGCCGTGGCGGCCAGGCTCATCCCGGTCACGGCGCGACGACGTCGAATCCGGTTCGCCCGCCGGATCACCACGTCCGCCGGATCCCGGATCAGCCTGTGCGGCGTCCCGGCCTGCCGGGACAACACCTCCCGGACGGCCCGTTCGAGTCCGTCCTGCTCCACCTTCACTTGACGACTCGGAGTCCCGCTCGGGTTGTCGTGACCTTTGGAAACGGCGTTCACCGTCGGTCTCCCACCAGGGTCCCGTCGGGCTGGGCCGGGGCGGTCGACGACTGCGCGGGGCTGCTCTCCCCGGTCGGCTGCGCTGCGACGGACTCATCGGGCCGCTCCTGGCCCGCGGCGACCGCCGAGCCGGGCTGACCGGCTGGGGTCGGGACACCGGTCCGGCCCTCCCCGGCCGGGGCGGCCTCAGCCGGGGTCGGCTGTCCGGTACGGGCGGCGGCGCGAGGCCGGCCACCCCGCCGGGTCGGCGGCGGGTCGGTGCCAGCCGCCTCGGGCAGCACGAAGCTCGCGTCCGCACCGATCCTGCGGCGCAGGGTGGCCAGGGCCCGCGAGGTCTGGCTCTTGACCGTGCCGGTCGAGATGTTGAGCAGGGCTGCCGCCTGAGCCTCGGACAGATCCTCGTAGAAGCGCAGCACCAGCACGGCACGCTGCCGGGCGGGCAGGGCCCGCAGATGCCGCCAGAGGGCGTCCCGGTTCAGTTGCTGCTCGATCTCGTCGGCGGCGGGCCGTTCGGGGAGCACCTCGGTGGGGCGCTCCCCGTGCCAGCGGCGCCGCCACCAGCTCGTCGAGGTGTTGATCATCACCCGCCGGGTGTACGGCTCGATGGCCTCGATGCCACCGAGGCGTTTCCAGGCCAGGTAGGTCTTGGTCAGGGCGGTCTGTAGCAGGTCCTCGGCGGTGCCCCAGTCCCCGGTCAGCAGGTAGGCGGTCCGCAGCAGGGCGCTGGAGCGGGCCGTGACGAAGTCACGAAACTCTTCCTCCAACGGATCACTGCGGGCCACTCGCCACCTCCGTACCGGGCTCTGCGGGCAGCCTGCCACGGCTGGGCAAGCAGGTCGAGGTCGGCACCGGGGTGCGGCTTCGGCCTGCGATCAGCAGACCTCAGGCGCCGTCGTCGGCCTTGGCCTCGTCCTGTTCCTTGCCCAACCGCGCCTCGACCGCCTGCGGCTCGTACATCTCCTCGACCACACGCAGATAGAGCTCGTTGGGGTTGGGCAGGTTCTTGACCTCGCGCAGCGCCTGCTCCTGACCGGCCGACTCCAGGACGAAGGTGCCGTAGTTGAGGGCGCGACCCGCCGGCGACTGTTCGTACTTCATGTCGGTGACCCGGGTCAGCGGCATCATGGCCACCTTGCGGGTGATGATGCCGTTGACCACCATGACCCGTTTGTTGGTCAGGATGAACCTGTCGTACCACCAGTCGGCGACCTTCCAGGCCACCCACCCCATCACCGCGAACCAGAGCAGTACGGCGATCGTGGTGAGGGCCCCGACGTCCTGCCCGGCGAGGAAGCCGGAGAGGTAGCCGAGCACGAAGGTCGCGGCGACCCCGACGATGATCGGCGTGGCCAGGTGGACCCAGTGCCGCTTCCACTCGCCCCGGTAGCGCTCGGTGGGGAACAGGTAGCGGGCGACCAGGGAACTGGGCTCGTCCTCCAGGGGCAGCACCCGGCGTGGGGTCATGCCACTGGCGTCGGCGCGCAGCCCGGCCAGCTCGTCTTCGGAGATCTGTGGGGGCTGGTAGCCCGCCTCGGGGTCGCGTACCCAGGCCCGTCCCGACCGATCGTCGTCGACGTAATCGGGCCCGGGACCGTAACCGGCATCATCGGAGAAGACCGGGCTGTCCGAGGGGTACGGGTCCGGGCGTGAGCCGGGGCCGCGCCCCGGACCGTCGTCGGGATCGATCCGGGGAATCGGCTCGGTGTCCTGCTCCCGACGGGCCCGATCGGGATCGTCAGGGTCGAAGGGCGGGCCGGAGGGGCTTCCCATCGGTGGCTAAGCGACCAGGCTGGTGAAGAAGTCGCCGAACCCCTGGGCGATGTCCATGATGCCGCCACCTAGCGACTTGAACACATCTGCCGCAGAATTTGGCCGGTAGGCGACAAAGAAGATCAAGAATGCGATTCCGGCCCAGGTGAGGACCTTCTTGACCATGGCGGGCCATCCTCTCGCGCGGCGCCGGGTCCCATTACCGCAGCGGCACCCAGAGTATCAGCGTGGTGTCTTACCGTGAATATCTGCGTCCGTTCTCCGACATTCCGGGGGGCTTGTCAAGCCTTCCCGTGCAGGTAGGGGGACGGTGCGCCGTACACGAGCTCGGATGGCGTCCATTCGACCAGGTCGTGTAGGACCACGTCCTCGGCGAGCAGATGCCCCGCGCTCGCCGGCCAGGCTATCGCATACAGCCACAATCCCCGAGCTTCGCCGGCGTACGCGCTTCGATCCGTTAGCGAATTGATGAGCCAAAGTGGAGTGGGATGGCCCGCCACCCTGATCCCGGCCCGTCCGACATGCCCGGGATGCCCAGGGCCTGGCTCGGTCAAGGCCTCGGCGAGTTCCGGGCCGGCGTCCGGACCGGGCACCCCGGCGTACCGGGCACCCAGCCCCACCCCCGGCTCCTCGGCCACGAAGACCAGGTCGGCCGGCCCGCCACCGAGGGGTTCCGGCCCGGCGCAGGCGACCGCGGTGGCCCGTACCCCCAGCCGGTCGTCACCGGCCCACGCCACCCCGGTGGTGGTCCACCCGGGCGGCAACGGCCAGGGGCACCACAGCGGCACCGCGGGTTGCGCGGTGGCCTGGATCCGGTCGACCACACTCGCCACGATCTCGGCACCGATGTGTTCGGGTACGTGCAGCGGAGCGACCGGGCCGCAGTCGGGGCAGCGCGACTCCGCGTGCATCAGGTCCGGCGGCCGTACCGGCCCGCCGCATCTCGGACAACTCACCGCAACAGCCACACCTCCACCGTCGCCCGCCCGACGCCGGCCGTCAAGCGGAGCGGCGGCATTGCGGCGCGCCGCCGCGCCCCCGATCAGTCCGGAGGTGGGCCGGCGTAGGCCCGGATCCAGGCGTGCATGGCTATCCCACTGGCCACCCCGGCGTTGATGGAGCGGGTCGAGCCGTACTGGGCGATGGAGAAGAGTTGGTCGCAGGCGGCTCGGGCCGCCTCCGACAAGCCCGGACCCTCCTGACCGAACAGCAGCACACACCGCCGGGGCAGGGTGGTGCTCTCCAGCGGACGGGAGCCGGGCAGGTTGTCGATCCCGACCAGCGGCAGGTCGTGTCCCTGCGCCCAGGCGACGAACTCGTCGATCGTCTCGTGATGGCGTACGTGCTGGTAGCGATCGGTCACCATCGCCCCCCGACGGTTCCACCGGCGGCGACCCACGATGTGCACCTCGGCGGCCAGGAAGGCGTTGGCGTTGCGCACCACAGTGCCGATGTTCATGTCGTGCTGCCAGTTCTCGATGGCCACGTGGAAGTCGTGTCGTCGCCGGTCCAGATCGGCGACCACGGCCTCGCGCCGCCAGTAGCGGTAGCGGTCGACCACGTTGCGCCGGTCCCCCTCGGCGAGCAACTGCGGGTCGTACCGAGGGTCCTCCGGCGGATCCCCACGCCAGGGGCCCACTCCGACCTCGAACTGCTCATCGGTCACGGTCAGGCAGGGTACGCGCCGAACCGGTGGGCACCGACGGGTGCCGAGGTCAGCCCAGGGCTAGAGCGGCACCGAGGCGGTCGAGCAGGCGGCGGTCGGCCGGGGCCAGGCTGTCCTCCGGCCGCGTCTGGGACCCGGTGCGGCACACCCGGGCCGCCACCGACTGCACCCACTGCCGGTAGGCCGCGGAGTCGGCCGGGTCGGCCCGCCGGTCGAGCATTCGGACCACCGCCCGACAGGCTTCCAGGACCTCCACCAGGTCGACCGGAGGGCCGGCTGTCGGGGTGACCTCGTCGTGGCGGGAGTAGATCGTGGCCACCACCGCCCGAACCAGGTCGCTGTCGAAGGCAAGCCCGGCCGCGATCGCCTCCAGGCCGGCCAGGCCGGCGGCCATCCCCGGGTCGGGCCGATCGGGGCCGGGCCGGGTGGCGAGCACGATCACCCGGGCGGGCAGGTCGGTGATCAGGGCCCATTCCGTCGCGGAGTAGCCCGCGGCGCAGGCGGGCAGGGTGTGCGGGTCAGCCTCGGGCGATCCGCCGAAGGCGGGTCGCCTCAGCATCGCGGGGTGCCGTCGTGGGCCACCGGCGCGCTGAGTCGATGACGTGCTCGCTGACGCTCGCTCATGGCGGGACCTCCGGCGTCAGCATATGCGCCGCGCCGCCGGTAAGGGCTGGTATGGGGTGAATCCCAGCAAGGGGCCCGGGCCGCCGAACGGGGCCGGACGCAATGAGCGGCGGGGCCCTCCCCGGCACCCGCCGCCCACGCTTTGATGGGTTCAGATTCTGCCGTACGGCCGTCCGACTGCACAGAGACCGAGGTCACATTTATATTTTTGTGACATTACTCTGCGTAGCAGAACCTCCCCCACGAGGCGATCTCCGCAGGTCGCATCGGTGCCCGTCAACACCCAAGTTACTTGCAGGTAGCACGATTTGAGCCCGTCCTAATTGGAAACGCTCCCATCACCCGCCGTCACGCAAATGCGACATGCATTTGCGATCAGCCAGTGCCCGTCTTCACTCAAGTCGATCGATGTTTCCATGTGACGCTGGGTGCCGTCCCGGCCGGTTTCGGCGATACTCCGAGGGGAATGCGACGGGGTGGCACAGAGTTCCACCCGACGTAGCTGTTCCGCGTGATCGGAGAGATTCAGATGGCAACCGTCGACCTGACCACCGCCAACTTCGACCAGGTGACCGAGAGCGACGGCATCGTTCTGGTCGACTTCTGGGCCGACTGGTGCGGCCCCTGCAAGCGGTTCGCGCCGGTCTACGAGCGATCGTCCGAAAAGCACTCCGACATCACCTTCGGCAAGGTCGACACCGAGGCCCAGCAGGAGATCGCGGCCAAGTTCGACATCCGCTCCATTCCGACGATCATGGCCATCCGCGATGGGGTGATCGTCTTCGCGCAGCCGGGCGCGCTGCCGGAGTCGGCGCTGGAGAACCTGATCGAGCAGGTCCGGGCGCTGGACATGGATGACGTGCGCAAGAAGCTCGCCGAGCAGAGCTCCTGACGACCCGACGACCTCGGGCGGGGTCGGACCGGCCCCGCCCGGCGTTGCCGCTTGCGACACCGTCGTACGTGTGTTCGAATGTCTTCCATGCGCTGGGAGAACCTCACCGCTCCCCCGGTCGAGGGAGACCCCGGACGGGCAGCGTCAGCGACTCCACCCCTGCCGCTGGCGCTGCCCGGCGCGGTCGTCCGCACCTTCGACACCCCCGGCTTCGCCGGCATGACCTTCTACGAGGTGCAGGCCAGGTCGATCCTGAACAAGGTCTCCGGGGCCTCCGGGGTCCCCTTCGAGTGGTCGCTCAACCCCTACCGAGGGTGCAGCCACGCCTGCCTGTACTGCTTCGCCCGGAAGACCCACACCTACCTCGACTTCGACGCCGGAGCGGACTTCGACCGGCAGGTGGTCGTCAAGGTCAACGCGGGTGAGCTGTTGCGCCGCGAGTTGGCCGCACCCCGATGGCGAGGCGCACATGTGGGCATGGGCAGCAATGTCGACTGCTACCAGCGGGCCGAGGGGCGATACCGCCTCATGCCGCCGATCATCGAAGCGCTGCGCGACTTCGCCAACCCCTTCTCGATCCTGACCAAGGGCACCCTGATCCTGCGCGACCTGCCCCTGCTGCGGCAGGCGGCCGAAGTCACCCGGGTAGGGGTCTCCTTCTCGGTGGGCTTCATCGACGAGCAGCTGTGGCGCACGGTCGAGCCGGGCGCCCCCAGCCCACGGCGACGACTCGACGCCATCCGCCAGTTCACCGACGCCGGCTTCGAGGTCGGCGTCCTGATGGCGCCGATCCTGCCCGGCCTCAGCGACGACGACGAGTCCATCGAGACCACGGTCGCGGCGATCGCCGCCGCCGGGGCCACCAGAGTGCTCCCGTTGCCCCTGCACCTGCGCCCCGGCTCTCGCGAGTGGTACGCCCAATGGCTGGCCCGGGAGCATCCCCACCTGGTCCCCCGCTATCGGGAGCTGTACCGCTCCGGCTCCTACGCGCCGCAGTCCTACCAGCGGGAGCTGACCGCCCGGGTACGCATCGCCGCCCGGCGGCACGGCCTGCACCGACCCGACAACGGTGACCACCGCGGGGCATCCACCCCGCCGGCCCCCGCACCCGAGCAGCTGAGCCTGCTGTAGCGACCGCCGCCCCACCGGCCCGCGCACCCCGGCCGGTGGGACTACAGTCGGCAGATGCGCTCACCCAGCCAGATTCTCGCCGAATCCGCCGTGATCGCCGTCGTCGGCGCCTCCCGTGACCCGGACAAGCCGGCCCACAGCGTGCCGGCGGCGATGCAGCAGCAGGGCTGGCGGATCATCCCGGTCAACCCCACTGCGGACGAGTTGTTCGGGGAGCCGGTGTACCGCTCCCTGGCCGACATTCCGCACCCGGTCGACCTGGTGAACGTGTTCCGGCCGGCGGAGGAGGCCGAGGAGGTGGTCCGGCAGGCAGTGGCGATCGGCGCCCCGGCGGTGTGGTTGCAGTTGGACATCGTCTCCCCGCAGGCCCGCCAGATCGCAGAGCAGGCCGGGATCGACTACGTCGAGAACCGCTGCATCGCCGTCGAGCGGGCGGTGGCGAGTCTGACCCGGCTGGGCTGACTGCTCGGGGCTGCCCTCCGGACAGCAGGAACACCGGCCGGCGCGGGCAGTCCACCGAACCGCTGTGAAACACCTCCGGTGCGGGTAGCGTCCCGAACTGGGGGCGTCATCCGACAGCCACCGGCACCGTCGGCGGACGGAGGAGATCAGCATGAGCCAACCGCCCGAGCCGGACCAACCGCCGTCACCGGACCAACCGCCACAGTCACCGTACGAGCCACCGCCGTCGCCGTACGAGCAGCCGTCGCAGTACGGGCCGCCGGGCGAGACCGGGCAGCCGTCGCCGTACGGGCAGCCGGGCGAGACCGGGCAGCCACCGTACGGGCAGCCGGCCTACGGGCAGCCCACGTACGAGCAGCCGGGGCAGCCGCCGCACGGCCAGCAGTGGGGGCAGCAACCGCCGTACACCCCGCAGGTGCCCTACGGGCAGTACGGCCCGCCCTCCCCACCGGGCGGCGGTGGTGGCACCAACGTGCTCGCCGTCCTGGCGCTGGTCTTCGCGTTCGTCTTCGCTCCCGCCGGCATCGTGCTGGGGCATCTGGCCCGGCGGCAGTTGCGCACCAGCGGGGAGCAGGGGGAACAACTGGCCAACTGGGGCCTGATCCTCAGCTACATCTTCACCGGCCTGTACCTGCTGGCCTGCTGCGGTTGGCTGGCCCTGGCCCTCTGGGCCGGTTCGGACAGTCAGTACACCTGAGGCGGGTCAGCGGAACTCGGCCTCCCGCACACTGTTGCCGCCGTCCACCACCAGCATCTGCCCGGTGATGTACGAGGCCGCCGGCGAGCAGAGGAAGGTGATCGCGGCGGCCACCTCGTCCGGCGTACCGGGGCGTCCCACCGGGGTACCCAGGCCCTGCTTGAGCTCGGCGATGGTGGAGGCTGCCGTGTGGATGGTGCCCGGTGCCACCGCGTTCACGGTCACCCCGTCGGCGATCATCTCCATCGCCAGGGCCCGGGTCAGCCCCACCACACCGGCCTTGGCCGCCGCGTACGCCGCCTCGGTGGGCAGGGCGTTCACCGGCCCGGCGGTCGCCGCCAGGTTCACGATCCGTCCCCACCCCCGCTCGGCCATCCCGCCGATGAAGGCCCGGCTGCACAGGAAGGCCGTGGTGAGGTTCCGGTCGATCTCGCCCCGCCATTCGTCGTAGCTGAGCTGGGCCACCGGGCGCAGCACCTCCGGGGAGGCCCGGCTGGCCAGCCCGGCGTTGTTGACCAGGACCTCCACGTCGCCGAGTTGCTCGGTGACGGCGTCGGCCAGTGCCCCTACCTCCGACTCGTCGGTGAGGTCGGCGACGAATCCGGTGACCCCCAGTTCGCCGGCCCGTTCGTGGATGCGTCGGGTGGTGGAGACGATCGCCACCCGAGCCCCCAGGTCGGTCAGCCGCCGGGCGGTGGCGTACCCGATCCCGTCCGCGCTGCCGGCCCCGGTCACCAGGGCAACCTTGCCGTCCAACCGCATCGTCACCGGCTCGGGTAACACGGCCGGCGAATCCTGCTCCTCCGCCCCGGCCGCCGCGGCGGCGCGGGTCCGTCGGACCACACCCGGCCGACTGTTGTCCCGCCTCGGCCTGCTACCGAACCGGTCCGCCGCTCGTGCGTCAATCCCCATGCCGCGATCCTGCCCTGCGGCACCGCCTCGGGCAACGCGGCACTCGGGACGGTGTGGGTGCACCCTGGTCGGCGGTGGCTACGCTGACGTCCCGATATCCCGATGGAAGTGAGCCGATGACACAGCCCACGTCCGGCGGCTGGCCTGATCCCTCGGCCGGCCAGCCCTCCAGTCCGCCGGTCGATCCCACCCTGCCCGCGAGTGCGCCACCGTCCGTGCCCGCCCAGCCCACCGGGTACGACCCCTACCAACCCGCCGACCCGTACGGCGGTATGAAGGCCGACCTGGGCACGCCGGCTCCCGCGCCGTACCCGCCGGCCGGTTACCCCGGGCAGGCCGGTTACCCCGGGCAGCCGGAATACGGGTACCCGCAGCCGGGATACGGCTATCCGCCCCCGCGACCGACGAACTCGATGGCCATCGTCGCGCTGGTGCTAGCCCTGCTGGGGATCGGCTCATGCATCACCGCACCGATCGGCGCGATCATGGGACATGTCGCCATGCGGCAGATCCGTGAGACCGGCGAGGGCGGCGAGGGCATGGCGAAGGCCGCCATCATCGTCGGCTGGATCCTCACCGGTCTGATAGTGCTCGCGATCGGCGCCTACGCTGTCCTGATCGCCTTCGCGATCTCCAGCACCCCCACGAGCTACTGACCGGGGTGGGCCCGCCGCGCGGCACGGTCGAGGCGGGCTCACAACCGGGTTGTCACGGTAATCTCCTCCGGTGACCGGGGTGAATGAACCTGTGGAGCAGCCCACCGGCCGTCGACTGGTGGTGGTCACCGGAGCCAGTTCCGGCATCGGACTGGCCGCCGCGGTCGACCTGGCCCGCCGAGGTGACCAGGTGGTGCTGGTCGGTCGAGACCCCTTCCGGCTGCGCGCCGCCGCCGAGGAGGTACGCGAGTGCTCAGGTGAACGTCCCGCGGTGTTCCGCGCGGACTTCGCCGTGCTCGACGACGTCCGGCAGTTGGCCGAGCAACTGCGGGCCGCGTACGACCGGATCGATGTGCTGGCCAACAACGCCGGAGCGATCGTGCTGGCCCCGGCCACCACGGTCGACGGCTTCGAACTGTCCATCCAGGCCAACCACCTGGCCCCCTTCCTGCTCAGCAACCTGCTGGCCGACCGGGTCCGCCGGATGGTGGTGACCGCCTCCGGTGCCCATCGCAGCGGGGTACTGGATCCGGACGATCTCAACGCTCCCCTGCGCCGTTACCGCCCGATGACCGCGTACGGCACCAGCAAGCAGGCGAACATCCTGTTCACCGCGGAGGCGGCCCGGCGATGGCCGACGGTCGACTCGTACTGCTTCCATCCCGGGGTGGTGCGGACCCGGTTCGGCAACGAGAGCCGGCTGGTGGCCGTGGGGATGCGTCTGCTGCCGCTGCGCAGTCCGGTCAAGGGTGCCCGGACCCTGGTGTGGCTGGCCCACCAGGACCGGTCGCGGCTGCGCGAGGGCGGGTACTACTTCGACTGTCGGCCTCGGCGACCGTTGCGCAAGGCGGCCGACCCGCAGTTGGCCGCCCGGCTCTGGACGGCCAGCGCGGTCGCGGTCGGTCTGAGCACTGATCCGCCGTGATCACTGCCACCCCGGACCCGTCGTACGCCCGAACCAGCGGCCTACGGGGTCGCGGTACTCGCCGAGCGTTGACATACTCCGCCGGTGACGACCACGGGGGACGCGCGCCTTGAGGTGCTCGACAAGGACGACGAACTGACCGAACGGCTGGACGCGGAACTGACCGCGTACAACCGGCAGGCGACCGGGGCCGACGACGAGGCGGAGCTGTCCGTCCGGGTCACCGGGGCCGACGGGGAGCTGGTGGCCGGGCTGACCGGGTGGACCTGGGGCGGCTGCGCCGGGATCAACATGGTGTGGGTCCGGGAGGACCGCCGGGGCCAGGGCTGGGGCGGCCGGTTGCTGGCGGCGGCCGAACAGGAGGCCCGACGGCGGGGCTGCACCCAGATCTCGGTCGCCTCCTTCTCCTTCCAGGCCCCGGACTTCTACCGACGCCACGGCTATCTCGACACCGGCCAGCGGGAGGGCATCCCGGGCGGCCATGTGGACCACCAGTTCTTCAAGTCCCTGGTCACCGATTCCGCCGCCGCGGTACGCCTGGTCGCCCTGGTGGAGCTGGCGGCCACCGGGGTCGAGGCCGGGCAGCGGTACGAGGATCAGGTGCTCGCCCTGCTGGCCCGGCACGGTGGCCGGGTGGAGCGGCGGTTGCGCACCGGCGACGGTCGTACCGAGGTGCACCTCATCCGGTTCGACACCCGGGCCGGCTACTCGGCCTTCCTGGCCGACCCACACCGGCTGGCGCTGCGGGCCGAGCTGGGTGACGCCGCGCCGGAGACCCGGGTCCTGGAGGTCCAGGAGGTCTGAGCGGGCCCTCAGTCCCGCACCGGTGCGGCGTCCGCCGGCACGGCGGTGCTCACCCGGGTCGCCCGCCGGGCGGTACGGGCGCTGCTCAGCACCACAATGGCCACCCCGACCAGCAGCAGTGACAGGCCGGGCAGGGTCACCGGATCGGGCAGCTGCCCCAGCCAGGCCCAGCCGATCAGGGCCGCGCCGGGCGCCTCCAGCAGGATCAGCACGCTGACCGTGGTGGCGGAGACCCGCCGCAGGGCGTAGCTGAACATCGAGTGCCCCAGCAGTTGGGCACCGGCCACCAGGGCCAGCACGGCCACCCAGGTCCCGGTGTCGAAGCCGCCCAGCGGCACCCCGGCCACCAGGCAGACCACCAGCAGGATCAGGGCACACACCCCGTAGCAGATGGTGGTGTAGGTGGCCGTGCTGACGGTGACCCGGGCCCGCTCGCCCAGGGCCGTGTAGATCGCCGCGAACAGCCCCCCGGCCACCGCCAGCAGATCACCGGTGAAGGCTTCGGCGGAGACCGTGAAATCGGCGCCGGTGGCCAGTACGGCACCGACGACGGCCACCCCGATACCGGCCCACACCCCGGCTGGGAGGCGACGGCCCTGGGCCCGGGCGATCAGCCCCTGCCAGACCGGCTGGGTGGCCACCAGGGCGGTCGCCGCCGCCACCGAGGTGAGTTTCGCGCTCGGCATCCAGGTGGCGAAGTGCGCCGCCAGCGCCACCCCGGACAGCACACAGAACATCCCCTCCCGCCGCCCGGCCCCGGTGACCAACGACCGGAACTCGGCCCGCCGCCGGATCACCGCGAAGGGACTCAGCACCCCCACCGCGATCATGTTGCGCCAGAACGCGACCGCCAGGGCGGGCGCGGCGGCGAAGGCGATCAGCGGGGCGGACGAGGACACCGCGACGACGGCCAGGGCCAGAGCGCCGGTGGTGAGCAGGTCACGGGGTGGACGATGCGGTTCGAGGGGCACGAGGGGTAATCCTCACACGCCGACTTTCGGGCACGGTCTGTCAGCGTTCGGTTACGATCACGCGCGTCCCGTCGGGACCCCTCCCTCGCGCCGGAGGCGCCTTTAGATGCCCAGGTTTCAGGCGGTGCTGTTCGACTTCTTCGGCACCCTGACCGGTCCGGTTCAGCGGGGCAGCGGCCACCGGGCCACCGCCGAGCTGCTCGGCTGCCCACCGGAGGACTTCGTCGAGGTGCTGGACCGCAGCTTCTACGAGCGCGCCTGCGGTCGCTTCGGCACCGCCGAGGCGACCCTGCGGTGGGTCTGCGAACAGGCCGGGGTGCGCCCTTCGGAAAAGGCCCTGCGGGCGGCGGTGGCCTGCCGGCAGCGGGCGATCCGGGCCGACACCCGGTTACGGGTGGACGCCGTGCCGACCCTGCGGGCCCTGCGGGACCGGGGGATGCGGACCGGGGTGATCAGCGACTGCACCCACGAACTGCCGCTGTTCCTGCCGGAACTGGCCGTAGCGCCCCTGCTGGACGTGCGGATCTTCTCCATCCAGGTGGGACGCTGCAAGCCGGACCCGGCGCTCTACCTGGCCGCCTGCGCCCGCCTGGGACTGCCGCCGAGGGACTGCCTCTATGTGGGTGACGGTGGCAGCCAGGAGTTGACCGGGGCCCAGCAGGCCGGGCTTACCGCCGTCCGGCTGGCCGCCCCCGATCTGGTCGACCATCTGGTGTTCGGGGTCGACAGCGGCTGGGTGGGCCCGGCTCTGCTCACCCTCGGTGAGGTGGTCGGACTGGTCGACAGCAGCCCGGTGACCGTGCCCCTCGCCGGTCAGTGACCGCGTACCCGGTGCAGCCGGAAGGGCTTGCGGACCTCCCGTACCGCCGGGGTGGCTCGGGGTGGCTCGGCCAGCGAGTCGGCCGGCAACCGCCCACCGTGCACCGCCTCTCCGGCCGGGGTCAGCCGCACCAGGGCGCAGTCCTCGGCCGCCCAGCGGGCCACCAGGTCGGCCGTGGGGCCGGGGGCGTTGAGCCGTTTGGCTCCCACCAGGGGAGCCAGGGTGTCCCACTCCTCGGTCCCGGGCAGCACCCGGGACACCTGGGCCGTCCAGGTGATGATCCGGCCGCCATGGTCACCGCGGAGGGTCACCTGCGCCTGGTCGGCCTCGGCCAACCCCGGCGCGGACTGCTCCCCGGGACCACTGACCACGAACAGGGCACCCTGATGTGGCACGCACCACAAGGCCAGTGCCGGGCCCTCGGCAACCGCCACCCAGGCCACCGAGGCCTTCTTCGTGGCTTCCTCGACCAGCGGGGTGTTGTGCGTGTCGGTCACCACGGCATCCTCTCCCACCAGGCCCCTCCCGTGTCGGCCGGTCAGCCGACGAAGGGCGGGATCAGGATCTCTCCCCGGGCCACCGCCATCACCTGGCCGGCCACGGTGGCGCCCAGCACCGTACCCCCGGCTGCGGTGACCGTGCAGGCCAAGGAGGAGGGCCTGCCCATCTCCACCCCCTGCCGGACGGTGTACGACGAACGCCCCTCCCCCGGCAGCAGGCCGCTGGCCACCAACCACACCCCCAGCCCCAGGGCCGCCGAGCCGGTGGCCGGATCCTCCGGCACCCCCAGGCCGGGCACGAAGACCCGGGCGTACGCGGTTTGCGAGGCGGCCTCCCAGGAGAAGACGCTGACATGCTCGATTCCGTACCGTCGTGCCGCTACCGAGTCGACCTGGGCCCGGGCCAGCGCGTCGGGGTGCACCGGCAGGAAGGGGAACTCCAGACCGCAGCCGGCCACCCGGGGCGCCGGGCCGACATGGTCGCCGGCGCTCAGACCGGCCATCTCCAGCAGCGGCTCGGGATCCAGTTCCGGCCCGAGGGTGGGCATCCCGCCGGTGAGGGTCGCACCCCCCGGGGTCACCTCGATGGGCAGCACACCGGCCCCGCACTCCTGGGTGACCTGTCCGGGCGCGAACATCCCCCGGCGGCTGGCGGTGACCGCCGCGCCCACGCTGGGGTGTCCGGCGAACGGCAGTTCCTCCACCGGGGTGAAGATCCGGGCCCGGTAGGTGGCGCCGACCTGGGTGGCGGGCAGCACGAAGACGGTCTCCGACAGGTTGAACTCCCGGGCCAGCGCCTGCATCTGCTCGGTGGCCAGCCCTTCGGCGCCGAACACCACCGCGAGCGGGTTTCCCGCGTACGGCCGATCGGTGAACACGTCCACGATCTCGTAAGCCAAGGTCGACATGTTGATAAACCCTAGGCGCTTAGGCTGGTGCGCGTGAGCACGCCGACCCGGGTCTACCTCGCCCGCCTCTCCGGAGTCGCCGTCTTCGACCCCAACGGTGACCAGGTGGGTCGGGTCCGTGACGCGGTGGCGCGGTTGCGGTCCGGCCAGCGGTCACCTGAGGTGGTGGGACTGGTCGCCGAGATGCCGATGCGTCGGCGGATCTTCCTGTCCATCAACCGGATCACCTCGATCGACGCCGACGCGGTCGTGCTGGGCAGCGGGACGCTGAACCTGCGTCGGTTCGAGAAGCGCCCCAACGAGTTGCTGGTGCTCCAGGAACTGCTGGACCGCCGGGTGCAGGTCCAACCGGAAGGCCGGGCGGGGACCGTGGTCGACGTGGCGATGGAGTGCAGCCGCAGCGGCGAGTGGTCGCTGACCCGGGTGGCGGTACGGGAGCAGACCGGCCGGCTGACCCGCCGGGGCAACCTGCACCAGGTCGAGTGGGACAACGTACGCGGACTCAGTGGGGTCGCCGACGCCCGGGGCACGGCCAACCTGCTGGCCGTGCTGGAGGACATGCGCCCGGCCGACCTGGCCAACGCGTTGCAGGACCTGCCGGACAGTCGGCGCAACGAGGTCGCGGCGGCCCTGGACGACGAGCGGCTGGCCGATGTGCTCAGCGAACTGCCCGAGCACGACCAGGTAGAGATCCTGGCCGCCCTGGACCGTGAACGGGCGGCCGACATCCTGGAGGAGATGGACCCGGACGACGCCGCCGACCTGCTCGGTGAGCTGTCCCCACCGGAGCAGGACGTGCTGCTGGACCTGATGGAACCGGGCGAGGCCGACCCGGTCCGGCAGTTGCTGAAGTACACCCCGGGTACGGCCGGCAGCGTGATGACCTCCGAACCGGTCATCCTGCCGCCGGACGCCACGGTGGCGGAGGCCCTGGCCCGGATCCGGGAGCCGCAACTGTCCCCGGCGGTGGCCGCGCAGGTGTTCGTGACCCGGGCGCCGATGACCACCCCGACCGGCCGCTACCTGGGCATGGTGCATTTCCAGCGGCTGCTGCGTGAGCCCCCCGCCGACCTGCTCGGCGGGGTGGTGGTCAACGACATCGACCCGTTGCGCCCGACCACCCCGCTGCCGGAGATCACCCGCCGGATGGCCACCTACGATCTGGTGGCCATGCCGGTGATCGACCGGAACAACCGGCTGGTGGGGGCGGTCACCGTGGACGACGTGCTGGACCATTCCCTGCCCCGGGACTGGCGGGACCGGAGCGCGGCGATGAGCACCAACCACGACCCGGCGACGGAGGGCAGGGATGTCTGAACAGCGCCGAGCGGAGCGGCTGGACCTGCCCCGGGAGCCCCGCGGGCTGAAGCTGCCCCGAATCGACCAGGAGACCTTCGGCCGTTGGGCCGAGGGCATCGCCCGGGGCATGGGTACGGCGAACTTCATCGTCTACATGACCTTGGTCATCGGGGCCTGGTTCGCCTGGAACACCCTGGCCCCGGCGGACCTGCGCTTCGACCCGTACACCTTCACCTTCCTGACCCTGGTGCTGTCGATCCAGGCCTCCTACGCGGCCCCGCTGATCCTGCTGGCCCAGAACCGGCAGGCCGACCGCGACCGGGTGGCCTCGGACGAGGACCGCCGCCGGGCGACGATGCAGAAGGCCGACACGGAGTACCTGGCCCGGGAGATCGCGGCCCTGCGGATCGCGTTGGGTGAGGTGGCGACGCGGGACTTCCTCCGCTCGGAGCTGTCCCGGCTGGCCGAGGAGTTGGACGAGGCCGCCCAGCGCCGGCAGCGGCTGGAGCGCCGCCAGCGGGAGGGTGCCGCCGGCCGGGGCGGTGGTGAGGGTCTCGACGAGCCGCGCGACGAGCTGGACGGTGATCATCCGAGGGAGGGTCGGCGGAACTCCGACACCCCCCACCAGAGGGAAACCTGATCGAGTCGCTCACAACCGCCCCCCGCTGACGCCGGTACGGGTCGGTCCCCGACGTAACATTGCCGCCATGTCAGCTCCCGTCAGCACCGTCAACGACGCTGTTCAGGCCGCCCTGGCCACCGTCAACGACCCGGAGATCCGCCGGCCGATCACCGAACTCGGCATGGTCCGCTCCGCCGAGGTCGGCGAGGACGGTGTGGTCCGGGTCGAGTTGCTGCTCACCGTGGCCGGCTGCCCGTTGAAGGACAAGCTGCGCTCGGACATCACCGCCGCGGTGAGCGCGGTGAGCGGAATCACCGGGGTCGAGATCGAATTCGGGGTGATGAGCCCGGAGCAGCGCCAGGAACTCCAGGCCAAGCTGCGCGGTGGTGGCGCCACCGAGGAGCCCGTCATCCCCTTCGCCCAGCCGGGCTCCCGCACCCGGGTGTACGCGGTGGCCAGCGGCAAGGGCGGGGTGGGCAAGTCCAGCGTGACGGTGAACCTGGCCGCCGCGCTGGCCGCCCGGGGCCTGTCCGTCGGGGTGGTCGACGCGGACATCTACGGACACTCCGTGCCCCGGATGCTCGGCGCGGACGGCCGTCCCACCCGGGTCGAAGACATGATCATGCCGCCGCAGGCGCACGGGGTGAAGGTCATCTCGATCGGCATGTTCACCTCCGGCAACGCCGCCGTGGTCTGGCGCGGGCCGATGCTGCACCGGGCGTTGCAGCAGTTCCTCGCGGACGTCTACTGGGGCGACCTCGACGTGCTGCTGCTGGACCTGCCCCCGGGCACCGGCGACGTGGCCATCTCCCTGGCCCAGTTGCTGCCCAACGCGGAGATCCTGGTGGTCACCACCCCCCAGGCCGCCGCCGCCGAGGTGGCCGAGCGGGCCGGTGCCATCGCGCTCCAGACCCACCAGCGGGTGGTCGGGGTGATCGAGAACATGTCCTGGCTGGAACTGCCGGACGGCTCCCGGATGGAGGTCTTCGGGGCGGGCGGCGGCCAGACGGTGGCCGACTCGCTGACCCAGACCATCGGGGCCCAGGTGCCGCTGCTGGGCCAGGTGCCCCTGGACACCCGGGTACGGGAGGCCGGCGACGAGGGGAACCCGATCGTGCTGGCCGAGCCGGAGTCCCCGGCGGCCAAGGCCCTGAACCAGGTAGCCGACCGGCTGGCCCTGCGCCGCGAGTCCCTGCTCGGTAAGCCCCTGGGCCTCAAGCCCTCCGGTCGCTGACCCGCCATCCTGACCAACCACACACCGCCGGCCACCTCTGAGGTGACCGGCGGTGTGGCGTAGCGGGGGTGTTCGGGGGCCGAGCGCTCAGGTGACCTCGTCGTAGCCGGCGGAACGCGGTGCCGGGGCGGGAGCGGGAGCGACCGGGGCCGGGTCGGGGGTCCGGGGATCCGCTGCGGTGGCCACGTTCTTGATGTCCTTCTGCACCTTCGTGACATCCGTCCGCAGATCGTCGTACATGCCCTGGAGGGGCTTGCGGATCGCCTGCTCCTCCTCCTCGCTGAGCAGGTGCTTGCGGATGAACGCCTTCGGGTGCAGGTCCTCCAGTTGGATGTCAGTGCCGAGTTCCTTGCTCAGGTCGCTGGTCGCGTTGCGGGCCATGGTGCGCAGATTGCGCACCATCCGAAGCCCGTCGCCGATCACCGCCGGCAGCCGGTCACCGAAGATCAGCAGCGCCAGCAACAGCAGCGCGCCGACCTCCCACACGTTCAGGTTCTCGAACACCCCTGGGGCCTCCTCACCGGGCTACCCAGCAAGACTACGCACGTCAGCGGCCTGCCAGAAGGGGGACGAGGTCACTTCGCATCGGCGGCCAAGGTCACCGAAGTGTTCTGTCGACTGGACCCCCGGCGATACTCGACAGTCACCACCGAACCGGGCGCGTACTTGCGGACCAGGGCGATCAGGTCGGTCGGCTCGGTCATCGGCTTGCCGTTGAGTCGCAGGATCACGTCACCGGCCCGCAGCCCCGCACCGGCGGCCGGACCGGAGGGCTCCACCGCGGCCAGGCGCACCCCGGCCCCGCCGGTGTTCGACCCGGGTCCACCCACCTGGGCGCCGATCACCGTACGGCGGGCCTTGCCGGTGCCGATGATCTCCTGGGTGATCCGCTTCGCCTGGTTGATGGGGATGGCGAAGGCCAACCCGATGTTGCCGGCCTCCTGCCCCTCGGACACCAGGGACTTGATGGTGGAGTTGACCCCGATCACCCGCCCGGCCGCGTCCACCAGCGGGCCGCCGGAGTTGCCGTGGTTGACGGCCGCGTCGGTCTGGATGGCGGCGTAGTAGCGGGTCGGCCCCCCGGGCTCACCGGCCTGCATGGTCCGGTCCAGGGCGCTGACGATGCCCGCGGTCACCGTGTTGGCCAGGGACAGCGGCGAACCGATGGCCAGCACCGGGTCGCCGACCGCCAGCGCGTCGGAGTCACCGAACTCCACCGGACGCAGCCCGCTGCGAGTGACTTTGATCACCGCGATGTCGGATTCCTCGTCCTGCCCCACCACGGTCGCCGGGGCCGTACTGCCGTCGTTGAAGATCACCGAGGCCTTGCCGGTGCCACCGGCGACCACATGGTCGTTGGTGATCACATGCCCGTCGGCGCTGACGATGAACCCGGAACCCTCGCTGGTGCCACCGATCCCCGCCATCCGGACGGTCACCACGCTGGGCAGGACCCGCTCGGCCACCCCGGCCAGGGATTCCGGCGGACGCTGGGCCAGGGTCGGCACCGATCCCGCCGCCGCGCCGAGGACCGGCCCGGCCGCACCCCCGCGTACCGCGAAGGCGTAACCGAGGGCACCGCCCAGGGTGCCGGCCAGCAACGCCGTGACCAGGGAAATCAGCAGCATCTGGCGGAGTTTCGGAGACCCGGGGGCGTCCGGGTCGGTGACCGGTTCCGGCTCGGTTCCCGGGACCGGAGCGGCCGGAACCACCACTGCGGTCGGAGCGTACGGATCCCGCCACGGGTCAGCCAGCGCGTCGGACCACCACGGCGAGGCGACCGGCCCACCGCCGTACGGCGATGTCGTCGGTGAACCTCCCGGCGGGTGTCCAGGCCCCGGCTGTCCCGCCGGTACGCCGCTTGCCCCGGGCTGGCGCCAGTCCCAGCCGTCGGTCACTCGGTGCCTCCCAGTCCGTCCCCGGTATCCACGATCCGCGATGGACGCCGTCGGACGGGCGGTCGACGGGATACCGCTTCCAGGATTGCACGGATGTGCCGCGTGGGGTCAGCGGTTGTCGCCTCGGGTGGGTGCCCGGCTGCGCCCGTGGCGGGTCACCTCTAGAGTCACAGTGCCCGGCCACCCCTTCCCGCTCGCTGCCCGGAGGTGTCCCATCGCCACGGTCGCTGGTTCCGGCAGTTCGGTGAACCCGGCGTTGCACTTCGCCGAGTCGTACGTGCCGGAGGACCTAGTGCTGCGGACCGCGCGCAGCCTGGCCAACGAGGTAGGCCTCGACGCGGTCACCCCCGGGGCGGGTGCCGCCCTGCGCCTGCTGGCCGCCGCCGGCAACGCCCGCGCGGTGGTCGAGATCGGCACCGGCACCGGGGTCAGCGGGGTGTGGCTGTTGCGGGGCATGCAGGCCAACGGGGTGCTCACCACCATCGACCTGGAGGTGGAGCACCAGCGCATCGCCCGGCGCATCTTCACCGAGGCGGGCTTCGTCGCCGGCCGGACCCGGATCATCACCGGCCGGGCCCGGGAGGTCCTGCCCCGGCTCGCGGACGGCGCGTACGACCTGGTCTTCTTCGACGCGGACGCCACCGGCTTCTCGGCCTGTGTGGACGCCGCCCTGCGGCTGCTGCGGCCCGGCGGGGTGCTGGTGCTCAACGGTGCCCTGGCCGGCGGCCGGATCGGTGATCCGGCCGCCCGCGACGCGGAGACCGTGACGGTGCGGGAGACCATCAAGGCCCTCCGCGAGTCGGAGCACTGGATTCCGACCCTGTTGCCGGTCGGGCACGGCCTGCTGGCCGCGGTCCGCTGCTGAGCCCGGCCTCAGGGGCCGGGCACCGCCGCGTTCAGGACAGGGTGGCCAGCCACCGCAGCAGGCCGCGTACTCCCCAGCCGGTAGCCCCCCGGGTCAGTTCCGCCTCGTCCCGCTCGCACCAGGAGGGGGCCGACATGTCGATGTGCAGCCACTTCTCCCGCAGGTCGCCGGTGAACTCGCGCAGGTAGAGGGCGGCCAGCACGGAACCGGCGCCCTGGGTCGGTGCACTGTGCAGGTCGGCCAGTTCGCTGCCGAGGTGCTCGACGTAGTCGGCCGGCAGCGGCATCCGCCAGGCGGCCTCACCGGCTGCGGCCACGGCGGCCAGCATGTCCTCGGCCAGTTGGTCGTTGTCGCTGTACAGGGCACCGGTACGCATGCCCAGGGCTACGGCGTTCGCCCCGGTCAGGGTGGCCAGGTCGATCAGCAGGTCGGGCTTGAGCTCGGCGACGGCGTACGCCATCGCGTCGGCGAGCACCAGCCGCCCCTCGGCGTCGGAGTTCGTCGTCTCGCTGGTCAACCCACCGTAGTGCCGGACGATGTCGCCGGGTCGGAAGGCGGCACCGCTGACCATGTTCTCGGCCAACGGGGCCAGGGTGGTTATCCGTACGGGCAGCCGCAGGGCCGCCGCACCCAGGGTCGCCGCCACCACGGCCGCCGCTCCGGCCATGTCCTTACGCATCAGCTTCATGGCCGGCACCGGCTTGATCGAGATGCCGCCGGTGTCGAAGGTGATGCCCTTGCCGACCAGGACCACATGGGTGTCGGCCTCGGCCGGCTGCCAGGACAGCTCGACCAGTCGGGGGCCGCTGGCCGAGCCCCCACCCACGGCGAGGATCCCGCCGAAGCCCTCGGCGGCCAGTTCCTCGGGCTCGCGTACCCGCAGCCGCAGTCCGGGTCGATCGGCGGCGGCCTCGGCCACCTGGCCGGCGAACCACTGCGGGTTCTTCATCGACGAGGGGGCGTTGGTGAGGTCCCGGGCCAGCCGGGTCATCTCGGCCGTGGTGCGGGCCACCTCCACCGCCTGCTGGTAGGCCTCCGGCTCGGCGACCGCCAGATCCACCCCGGTCAGCGCGGGTGGCTCGGGGTCGGCGCCCAGCCGGTACCGGTAGGAGGCCAGGAGCAGCCCCTCGACCAGGCCACGGACCGCCTCCGGGGTAGCCCCGGTCGGCAGCATTACTGTGAGATAGGTCTCATTCTTGCCGGCGCGGGCCAGGGCCGCTCCCGCGGAGCGCCACCCCGCCTCATCGCCCTCCCCGATGCCGACCAGCAGCAGGCGGGCCGGAGTCGAGCCAGGTCGCAGCTGTCGGTGGGCCTCACCGGCCCGTCCGGTCAGCCCGATCATCGAAGCCAGCGCGGTGGCCTCGTCGGCCACCCCGTGGGGTAACGCCACCGCGGTCGGGACCGGTTCGGCCGAGGCGGTGTCGGTGGCACCGGGACGAAGGGGCAGCGCTACGGCGTCGAGCTGGTCCGGCTCGGCGATCAGACGAATGGCGAGCACGCGGAGCCGTACCTCCTGAAGACGATGTGGGTGGAATCGCCCACATAATGGGATGAAGGCCCTGAACCATCGGGCGAGCCGATGGCTCAGGGCCTGGGCACGACTACCGCAGCCGCGCCCAAGACGAACCGTCCGCAGCGGCGATCGTCGCCGATCACACCCGCCGGCTCAGCCGGCAGCCGCCTTCAGCGCGTCACCGAGCGCCGTCGCCTCGTCGGGAGTCATCTCGACGACGAGCCGGCCACCGCCCTCCAGCGGGACCCGCATGACGATGCCCCGGCCCTCCTTGGTGACTTCCAGCGGACCGTCGCCCGTCCGCGGCTTCATCGCCGCCATGTTGTCTCCCCTCAGACCTACATCAGGGTCGGTGGGTTGCCCCACAGCCACTTCGCCACGACCACCCGCAACTTGCACGGGGGGCCGACTAACGATTTTCCCTGATGAACACCGCCGGACCCAAACCGAAGCAGCATTGATGTAACAGCATCTAGCTTATCCCGAGATGGCCTGTCACAATGTGCGGTCATGCAGGCACGGTCGGCACTATTCGACCTGTACGGCGACCACCTCCGGCCCCGGGGTGGCCGGGCACCGGTTGCTGCCCTGGTCAAACTCCTGGCGCCGCTCGGGATCGCCCCACCGGCCGTGCGGACCGCGGTGTCCCGCATGGTGCGACAAGGCTGGCTCGAACCGGTCAAAATGCTGTCCGGTCCCGGATATTCGATCACACCGAAGGCGGCACGCCGACTCGACGAGGCCGCCTCCCGGATCTACCGCACCGGCCGGGTCACCTGGGACGGCCGGTTCGATCTTCTGGTGCTCGACGCCCCCTCCGCCCGGCGGGACCGCCAGCGCCTGGCCGCCAACCTGCGCTACCTCGGCTACGGCACCCTGGACGAGCAGATCTGGGTGGCCACCCGGCCCGGCGAGGATGTCGACCTGCTGCTGGACGAGGCGGGGGTGAGCTTCGAGCGGTTCAGCGCCGCGCACGCCGCCGGCACCCCCGGGGCGATGGGCCTGGTGCGCCGGGCCTGGGACCTGGCCGAGATCGGCCGGGCCTACGAGCAGTTCGTCGCCGAGCAGCGCACCCTGCTGACCGGGATCACCGCCCGCAGCGGCGACGAGGAGGCGTACGCGGCCAGATTCCGGTTGGTGCACGCGTGGCGTACCTTCCTCTTCCGGGACCCGCAGCTGCCCCCGGCGCTGCTGCCCGAACGTTGGCCCGGCACCGCCGCGGCCAGCTTCTTCGACCGCCACGCGGCCCGGCTCCGGCCGGCTGCGGACCGGTACGTCGAGCAGTGCCTCGACAGTGGTAACCGGATGATCCGACAGAAGGAACGCCAGCCGTGACCGAAGCGCTGCTCGTCGACCGCACCGACGCCGTCGTCACCCTCACCCTGAACCGCCCGTCCGCGATGAACTCGCTGAACGTGGAGCTCAAGGAGGCGCTGCGGGACACCCTGGCCGAGCTGGAGGCCGACCGGAGCTGCCGGGCGGTGGTGCTGGCCGGGGCCGGCAAATCCTTCTGCGCGGGGCAGGATCTGCGCGAACACGTGGCCACCCTGGAATCGGGCAGCACCAACTCCCTGGACACCGTCCAGGTGCACTACAACCCGATCGCCGCCCGGCTGTCCAGCCTGCCCAAGCCGGTGGTGGCCGCCGTCCGGGGAATGGCCGCCGGAGCCGGGGCCTCCCTGGCCTTCCTGGCCGACATCCGGATCGGAGGGCCCTCGACCAGCTTCCTGATGGCCTTCGCCAAGGTGGGGCTGGCCGCCGACACCGGCGCCTCGTGGACCCTGCCCCGGCTGGTCGGCCACGCCAAGGCCGTGGAGCTGCTGATGCTCGCCGAGCCGGTACGCGCCGAGGAGGCCTGCCGACTCGGCCTGCTCAACCGAATCGTGGAGGACGACGAGGGGGTGCTGTCGGCCGCCCAGGAACTCGCCGCCCGACTCGCCGCCGGCCCCACCGTGGCCTACGGCGCGATCAAGCGTCAGCTCTCCGTCGCCGACGCCGGCACCCTGGCCGACGCCCTGGCGGCCGAGGCCCAGGCCCAGGCGATCTGCGGCGGCACCGCCGACCACCGGGCGGCCACCATGGCCTTCGTCAACAAGCAACCGGCCGTCTTCGAGGGCCGCTGAGGCTTAGTCGTCCTCTTCCGGGTCCTGGTTGGCCTCGGCGCCGAGCACGAAGGCCTGCATGGCCAGCTCGTCACCGTAGGGGGAGACGAAGGCGGGCAGCTCCTGGGGGCCGAGTTCCTGCACGTACGCCCAGAACAGCCGGACCGCCTCGGCCCGGGAGTCGGCCTCGATCGGCAGGTCCAGGCTGACCAGCCAGGACTGCCGCTGCGGTGGCGGGCCCAGCCGGTCGACCAGATCCTGGAAGGCTCCGGGGTCCAGGGCGGTCACCGGGCCGTCGAGGGCCAGGGTGTCGGCCGGCACCGGTTCGTCGAAGGCCCGTCGGGTGTACGTCACCACCAGGGTCTGCGGCCCCGGGTCGGACTGGGGGTCGTCCGGATCCTCCGTGGGCCGGAGGGTCGGGGTGGCCACCCGGCCCACCGCCACCAGTCGCAGCGGCTCATCGGCCAGCACCGCGACCTGGTCACCGGGGCTCGGCAGGGCGGCGACCTCGGCCAGCCCGGTCAGCTCCAGCGTGTCATGGTGCACTAGCCGCTCGGCGTCGTACCGGCCGGCGGGCAGCAGCACGGCCCAGGTGCCCGTACCGTTCGTCGGGTTCGCCCCGGCCACCCGGGGTGCGGTGTCGGTCGTCATGCCGCTATCCCATCACGCTCGAACCGGCCGGCACGACGTGACAGCCCGCGAGGTGATCGTCGACCATCCCGGTGGCCTGCATCAGGGCGTACGCCGTGGTCGGGCCGACGAACCGGAAACCCCGCCGCTTGAGGGCCTTGGCCATCGCGGTGGAGGCCTCCGTCAGGGCCGGCACCTCGGCGAGGCTGGCGGGCCGGGGGCGGGGCGGGGGCGCGAAGGACCAGAGCAACTCGGACAGGCCCTCGGGCAGCTCCAGGGCGGCCCGGGCGTTCGCGATCGCCGCCTCGATCTTGGCGCGGTTACGGACGATCCCGGCGTCGGCCAGCAGCCGGTCCACCTCGGCCTCGCCGTACTCCGCGACCGCGCCGATCCGGAAGTCGTCGAAGGCCCGCCGGAAGGCCGGCCGCTTGCGCAGGATGGTCAGCCAGGACAGCCCGGACTGGAAGGCCTCCAGGGTCATCCGCTCGTAGAGGGCGTCGTCGCCGCGTACCGAGCGACCCCACTCCTCGTCGTGGTAGACGGCGTAGTCGGCAGTGCCCGCGCCCCAGGCACAGCGGGATAATCCATCGGCCCCGATCATCAGGTCAGTCACCCCACCAGGCTAGGCCCGCCCACCGACAGACCGCCGCCCCGGTCGGCTCCGTGGTGGTCGGCTCCCGCCCTGCCGGGCGCGATCAGGGCAGGCGACCCTGCTCGATCTGCCGGGCCAGCCGCCGCAGTGCCTTGCTCAGACCGAACTTGGAGCCCGGCCAGAGCACCGGCCAGGCCACCCGGCCGGCCGGACCGCCCGGCAGGTGGAACCACTCGTGCCAGACCACCTGGCTGCGTCCGCTGGCCAACTGGGTGCAGCGCAGCACCCCCGGGCCACGCAGCAGGGTGCCGCAGTGCACCACCCCGATCTCGTACGGCGCGTCCACCCGGACCACCCGCATCCGGTCCCGCAGCACGGCCGGGCCCAGGGTGGTGACCGCCTCCACCAGGCTGCCCTCGCCACCGTCGCCCTCGACCACCCGCACGGTGGTGAAGGGAATCCACTCGGACTGCCGTTCCCAGGCCAGCAGGGCCGCGAAGACCCGCTCGGCGGGGGCGTTGACGATGACGCTGGCGGTCACCTCACCGGCGCCCCGCTGGGCCGCCTCCCGAAGCTCGTCCGGCGCACCGGGGTCGGTCACGGCGAGTCCGCGCGCACCGCGGCCGCCCGCGGCTCCTCCTGCGCGACCTCGTCGTCCGTCTTCCCGGCCGAGTCGGCCGCCTTTGCTGAATCGGTCGCCTGCGCCGGGTCGGTCGCCTTGGCCGGGTCGGTTGCTTTCGCAGCCGGGTCGGTAGACCCGGCGTCCAGCTCGCCCAGGTCGATCTCGCCCGCCTCGGCGGTGTCGCCTTCCTTGGCCGCCTCGGTGTCCGGGGCCGGGCCACGGGCCAGGCTGGCGGACTGCTCACGGGCGGTACGCAGGGCGTCGGCCTCGGCCGTCCGTCCCTCCCGCAGCGCGGTCACCTCGGCCTCCAGCACCCCGATCAGCTCGGTCTTGTACCCGATGTCGTAGGCCGCCCGGCGCATCGCCTGGTCGACCTGGGCCATCCGGTACCCGCGCAGGGTGGTGTCGAAGCGCACCTCGCCGACGTCGGACTCGCGCAGTGGTCGGTCGCCCGGCAAGGGCACCCCCCGCCCGTCCGCCTCGGCGGGCACCAGGCCGGGATCCCGGCCGGTCGCCACGAGCGTCACGCCGAACACCACCGCCGCGACGGTGACCGCCACGACCAGCAGGAGCAGAAGCTGATCCATGCACTGATCGTGGCATGTTCCGCGGTGCGGAGCGACCCCACTCGGCGCGCCGGACCGCAGCGGCCCCGCGACCTGCGACCGGATAGCGTCACGGTGTCCGGCAAACGGCCAGCCGGGCGGCGTACGGCGTGAAGGAGGCGGCGTGTCCGGGGTGCTGCGACTCGGTGGACGCACGTTCGACCCCGACGAGCTGGTGGTGATGGCGATCGTCAACCGCACCCCGGACTCGTTCTTCGACCGGGGCGCGACCTTCGCCGCCGACAGCGCCCTGCGGGCGGTGGAGCGGGCCGTGACCGAGGGGGCGGAGATCGTCGACATCGGCGGGGTGAAGGCCGGCCCCGGTGCCGAGGTCGACGTCGCCGAGGAGATCCGTCGGACGGTCGACACCATCGCCGCCGTCCGGGCCGCCTTCCCCGACCTGGTGATCTCGATCGACACCTGGCGGGCCGAGGTGGCCGTGGAGGCGGTGGCGGCCGGGGCGGACCTGCTCAACGACACCTGGTCGGGGGCGGATCCCGCGCTGGCCCAGGTGGCCGCCCGCACCGGCGCCGGCCTGGTCTGCTCGCACGCCGGAGGGCTGAGCCCGCGTACCCGCCCGCACCGGGCCGCCTTCGCCGACGTGGTGGCCGACGTGGTGACGACCGTTACCGGGCTCGCCGAACGGGCGGTCTCCCTGGGGGTACGCCCCGACGGGATCCTGATCGACCCGGCGCACGACTTCGGCAAGAACACCCGGCACTCGCTGGAGATCACCCGACGCCTCGGCGAACTGACCGCCACCGGCTGGCCCCTGCTGGTGGCCCTGTCGAACAAGGACTTCGTCGGCGAGACGCTGGACCTGCCGGTGGCCGAGCGGCTGGAGGGCACCCTGGCCGCCACCGCGGTCTCCGCCTGGCTGGGTGCCCGGGTCTTCCGCGCCCACCAGGTGCTCCAGACCCGCCGGGTGCTGGACATGGTCGCCAGCATCAAGGGCAGCCGCCCACCCGCGCTGAGCCGACGAGGGCTCGCCTGAACCGGCTCAGGTCCAGTGCAGGATCCGCCGCCGCCAGGCGTAGAGCAGGCCCAGGGCGAGCACGGCCACGAAGATCGCCATCTCCACGACGGTGACCAAGCCGAAGTCCGGACGATCGAAGATCAACGCCCAGGGGAAGAGGAAGACCGCCTCGACGGCGAAGAGCACGTACAGGTAGGCGTAGACGTAGTAGCGGATCTGCATCTGCGCCCAGTCCCCGCCGACCGGGTCGACTCCGCTTTCGTAACTAGTTCGCTTTCCGGGCGGATCGGCCGGTCTAGCGGGCCGCAGCACCCGGTTCGCCGAGAAGGCAACGACGAAGAACAGGACGCTGACGAGCAGCAGCAGCCCGAGCGTCGCGTACGAGCCCAGATAGCCGGTCACAGGAGGTCAGCCTACCGGCCGCCGGTCCGGGGCACGACCGACAGCGCGGCGGTGATCTGGATTACCCAGAGGGCGCGAAACGGCGCAACACGCCGCATAAACCCACACAATCCAGTCCCAGTCGACGGACCTCCGGCAAAGGTGCGAGGCCGATTCGACGTAGGCTCTCGGGTGAGGACGACGCGCCGCACCGCGGCGCGCAGCGAAGCGAGGTGCGGGCGTGACCAAGCAGATCCGCCAACTGGACCGGGTGGTCATTCGATTCGCCGGTGACTCCGGCGACGGCATGCAGCTCACCGGTGACCGGTTCACCTCGGAGACAGCTCAGTTGGGCAACGACATCTCCACCCTGCCCAACTTCCCGGCCGAGATCCGGGCCCCCGCCGGCACCCTGCCGGGCGTGTCGAGCTTCCAGGTGCACTTCGCCGACTACGACATCCTGACCCCGGGCGACGCACCGAACGTCCTGGTGGCGATGAATCCGGCCGCCCTGAAGGCGAACCTCGCCGACCTGCCCCGGGGTGCGGACATCATCGTCAACACCGACGAGTTCACCAAGCGCAACCTGGCCAAGGTCGGGTACGCCAGCAGCCCGCTGGACGACGACACCCTCGCCGGGTACGCCGTGCACCCGGTGGCGCTGACCTCGATGACCATCGGTGCCCTGGCCGACCTCGACGTGTCGAAGAAGGACGCCGAGCGGGCCAAGAACATGTTCGCCCTGGGCCTGCTGAGCTGGATGTACTCCCGGCCGTACGCCTCGACCCTGCGGTTCCTGGAGCGCAAGTTCGCCAAGCGTCCGGAACTGGTCGCGGCGAACGTGGCCGCCTTCAAGGCCGGCTGGAACTTCGGCGAGACCACGGAGGACTTCGCCGTCCGGTACGAGGTCAAGCCGGCCAAGATGCCCCCGGGCACCTACCGCAACATCACCGGTAACGCGGCCCTGTCGCTGGGCATCGTGGCCGCCGGGGTCCGCTCCGGTCTGCCGGTCTTCCTCGGGGCATACCCGATCACCCCGGCCTCGGACATCCTGCACGAGCTGAGCAAGCACAAGCGCCTGGGCGTCACCACCATGCAGGCCGAGGACGAGATCGCCGCGGTCGGCGCCGCCCTGGGTGCCTCGTACGGCGGCGCCCTGGGTGTGACCACGACCAGCGGCCCCGGGGTGGCCCTCAAGAGCGAGACCATCTCCCTGGCGGTG
This sequence comes from Micromonospora sp. NPDC048871, assembly GCF_043198155.1. Classification (NCBI taxonomy): domain Bacteria; kingdom Bacillati; phylum Actinomycetota; class Actinomycetes; order Micromonosporales; family Micromonosporaceae; genus Micromonospora; species Micromonospora sp. NPDC048871. The sequence goes on from NZ_JBICUM010000010.1 coordinate 80,621, forward strand.
GCCCTGGAGCTGCCGCTGCTCATCGTCGATGTGCAGCGCGCCGGCCCGTCCACCGGTATGCCGACCAAGACCGAGCAGGCCGACCTGAACATGGCCCTGTTCGGCCGGCACGGTGAGGCCCCGGTGGCGGTGATCGCCCCGAAGTCCCCCTCCGACTGCTTCTACGCGGCACTGGAGGCGGCCCGGATCGCGTTGACCTACCGCACTCCGGTGATCCTGCTGTCGGACAACTACGTCGCCAACGGTTCCGAGCCCTGGCTGCTGCCGGAGGTGGAGTCCCTGCCCGACCTGCGGGTCGAGTTCGCCACCGCGCCCAACGGCGAGGACGGCACGACCTTCCTGCCGTACCTGCGGGATCCGCAGACCCTGGCCCGGCCCTGGGCCATCCCGGGCACCCCTGGCCTGGAGCACCGCATCGGCGGGCTGGAGAAGGCCGACAAGACCGGCGACATTTCCTACGACCCGGCCAACCACGACTTCATGGTGCGTACCCGGGCCGCCCGGATCGAGGCCATCCCGGTGCCGGACGTCGAGGTGGAGGACCCCGACGGCGACGCCCGGGTGCTGGTACTCGGCTGGGGTTCGACGTACGGCCCGATCGGCGCCGCCTGCCGGGCCCTGCGCCAGCGCGGCCTGCCGGTAGCGCAGGCACACCTGCGACACCTCGCGCCGATGCCGGCGAACCTGGGCTCGGTGCTGCGCTCCTACGACCGGGTGGTCATCCCCGAGATGAACCTCGGCCAGCTCGCCCAGGTGATCCGGGCGCGCTACCTGGTCGACGCGATCGGCTACAACCAGGTCCGCGGCCTGCCGTTCACCGCCGCCGAGCTGGAGACGATGCTGGAAGAGGTCCTGAAGAATGTCTGAGCCCGTCGCCCTGAAGCTCACCGCCAAGGACTTCAAGTCCGACCAGGAGGTGCGCTGGTGCCCCGGTTGCGGTGACTACGCCATCCTGGCGGCCGTCCAGCAGTTCATGCCGGAGCTGAACATCCCCCGGGAGAACATCGTCTTCGTCTCGGGCATCGGCTGCTCGTCGCGCTTCCCGTACTACATGAACACCTACGGGATGCACTCGATCCACGGCCGGGCCCCGGCGATCGCCACCGGCCTGTCGGTGTCCCGTCCGGACCTGTCGGTCTGGGTGGTGACCGGTGACGGTGACGCCCTCTCCATCGGCGGCAACCACCTGATCCACGCCCTGCGCCGCAACGTCAACCTGAAGATCCTGTTGTTCAACAACCGGATCTACGGCCTGACCAAGGGGCAGTACAGCCCGACCTCCGAGGTCGGCAAGATCACCAAGTCGACCCCGGTCGGCTCGGCGGACGCGCCCTTCAACCCGATCTCGCTGGCGCTGGGGGCGGAGGCCACCTTCGTCGGCCGCACCATCGACTCCGACCGCAAGCATCTCCAGTCGGTGCTGCGGGCCGCCGCCGAGCACGAGGGCTCGGCCTTCGTGGAGATCTACCAGAACTGCAACATCTTCAACGACGGGGCCTTCGACCAGCTCAAGGATCCGGGCATCCGGGACGACCACCTGATCCGCCTGGAGCACGGCCAGCCGATCACCTTCGGCAAGGACGGGCAGTTCTGCGTCGTACACCCCCCGGGTGGGTTCGGGCTGGAGGTCCGGGAGACCGCCGGCACCCCCACCGAGGAGATCGTCGTGCACGACGCCGGGGTGGCCGATCCGGCGTACGCCTTCGCGCTGTCCCGGCTGCCCGGGTTCGACCTGCGCAACACCCCCATCGGGGTGTTCCGCTCGGTGTCCCGGCCCTCCTACGACAGTGTGGTGCAGGCTCAGGTGGCCGAGGCCAAGGCCACGGCCACCGAGACCCCGGAGCAGCAGCTGGCCGGCCTGCTGGGCAGCGGCGACACCTGGACCATCGTCGGCTGACGACCGCATGTCGAAGGGGGCGGGCCGGAACCGGCCCGTCCCCTTCGCTGCTGGAGCGGCCGGTTCAGGGCAGGGTGTGGGACGTGGGCCGATCGTCGCGTACGTAGACCAACATGTCGCCGGTCTCCACGACCGCGCCCGCCTGGTCCGCCAGGGTGACCACCTTGCCCCGCCGGACCAGCGCGATCACCAGCGAGTCCAGCTCCCGGGGATTGCGGCCCACCTCCTGCCGTTCGGCCGAGCGCATGGCCAGCGCCATGCCCTGGCCGGGGGTCAGCAGGTCCTCCACCACGTCGATCAGGGGTGGGGCGGAGGTGGACAGGCCGAGCAGCCGACCGGCCGTGGCCGAGGAGACGATCACATGGTGGGCGCCGCTCTGCTTGAGCAGGGGGGCGTTCTCCGCCTCCCGGGCGGCGGCGATGATCCGCACCTGACCGGCGGTCAGTTGGCGTACGGTCAACGCCACCAGCACGGAGGCGTCGTCGCTGTCCGTCGCGATGATCACCGCTTTGGCGGTCCGCACATGGGCCTGGTTGAGCACCGAGGAACGGGTCGCCGAGCCCTCGATGGCGACCAACCCGTTCGAGGTGGCCTGGCGCAGCGCCGACCCGTTGCGTTCCACCACGACGATCCGGGACTTGTCCAGCCCGTTCTCCTGTAGTGCGGAGATCGCGCTGCGCCCCTTCGTGCCGTAGCCGCAGATGATGACGTGGTCCTTCAATTTTCTCTCCCACCGGTGCAGACGGCGCCCGGTCCGGTACTGCTCGGTCAGCACCTCCAGGGTGGTGCCGACCAGGATGATCAGGAACAGCACCCGGGCCGGGGTGATGAGCAGGACGTTCACCAGCCGAGCGGCCTGGGTGGCCGGCACGATGTCGCCGTAGCCGGTGGTCGACAACGAGACCACCGCGTAGTAGAAGCAGTCCAGCAGGGTCAGGCCGTCGCCGTTGATGTCGCGGTACTGGTCGCGTTCTAGATAGACCACCGCGACCACCAGGAGCACCAGCCCGACGGCGGCGGCCAACCGTAGGCTCAGCGCGCTCAGCGGGCCCCGCCGCTGCGCGGGAAAATGGATCACCGGGGGACCTGCCCCGCCTCCGTCGCCTGCACGCCCACAACATAGCCCTTGGCCGGCGATCCGCACGCCGAGGTGCCCGAGCGGCTGCCCCGGCAGCCGACGGGGCTGATCCGGCAGGCGGCGGGACGACATCAGGGCCGCCAGCGGGGCATGATGAACGGGTAGCGCAGGACCGGCGAGAGTGAGGCCCGCATGTCGTTGCTGCGACGGGTGATCGGGGCGGTCCTGCGCCGGGAACGCCAACGCCAGGGCCTGACCCTCCGCGAGGTGGCCCGGGCCGCCGGGGTCTCCGTGCCCTACCTGTCCGAGGTGGAACGGGGGCGCAAGGAGGCCTCCTCCGAGGTGCTGGCGGCCGTCTGCCGCGCCCTGGGCCTCTACCTCTCCGACCTTCTGGAAGCGGTCCGGGACGACCTTCGTCGGGTCGAGCGCAGAGGGCCCTCCGCGGTCCCGGGCACGGTCGGGTTCGGCGGCCACCTGCCGGGCACCCGGGCCGGCTCGGTGTTGCCGTCCACCCGGCCCGTCTCCGGCGGCACCCCCCGCCCGATCGCCCGACTCGGCTCCGACCCCGCCCTGCTGGAGGTGGGTCGGTTCGGCTCCGCCCTGCGGCAGGTGGGAAGGCTCGGGGTCGGCGGCACCCGCAGCGGGAGCAGCATGTTCCTCAGCGGGGGTCTGCGGATCATCGTGTTCGCCGACCGCCCGCAGGCCGCTGGCGACCAGCTCATCCGGGGTGCCCTGCCCCGCCCGGCAACGGTCACCAGGCCCAGGGGCGGCGCACTGGGCCGGGCCCGTCGGCGGCGCTCCGCCGCCCTGGCAACCCGGTTGATGCGTACGCCGGCCCGCCAGGACACCCGGCGACGGCCGGGTGGTGACCGGGTCGTGGGGGTATCGGCCCGGTTGTCCCGCCCGGCACGCGACCTCGCCCGCGCCTAGGGCCTGTGTCGAAGTCCTCGGCCGAGCTTCGACACAGGCCCCCGGTTCTGCCGAGGGCGAATCTGCCCCGGGCAGAAGCTCTGGGAACCCGACCCGCCGCCGGGCCAGGCTGAGAGGGCCGGTTTCCGGGCGGTCGCCTCGCCCACCGGCCGATGGAGGGGTGGACGAGATGATCACGATGCTGGACGACGGACAGCGGGCCTTCGGCGACCAGGTGTTCGAGCGACTGCTGCGGGAGCGGATCGTCTTTCTGGGCAGTGAGGTGACCGAGGAGTCCGCCAACCGGATCACCGCCCAGATCCTGTTGCTCGCCGCGGAGGACCGGGACCGGGACATCCACCTGTACATCAACTCGCCCGGCGGCTCGGTCAGCGCCGGCATGGCCATCTACGACACGATGAACTTCGTTCCCAACCAGGTGGCCACCCTGGCCCTGGGGCTGGCCGGGTCGATGGGGCAGTTCCTGCTCTGCGCGGGTGCGGCCGGCAAGCGGTACGCCCTGCCGCACACCCGGATCCTGATGCACCAGCCCTCGGGGGGAATGGGTGGCACCGCCTCCGACATCACCATCCAGGCGGAGAACCTGCTGCATGTGAAGCGGACCATGCTGGAGCTGATGGCCCGGCACAGTGGGCGGGACCTGGCCGAGATCCAGCGAGACTGGGACCGGGACCGCTGGTTCACCGCCGAACAGGCCCGCGACTACGGCCTCATCGACGAGGTTCTCACCACCAGCCGGCTCCCCACCCCCTGACCACCCGGTCTGGCCTTTTTACGGCGTTTGCCGCTCGCCCGCCCCGGGGTTGGTCGAGGATTTTCTCAACCACTCAGGCGACAGGGCCTCGATGACCCTGCTCCGGTGCAGGCGGCCTGAGTCTGATGTCGATGCGAGGTGACGGTTGGGTTCCGCAGAGCCGGCCGAGTCGACTCGCCAGAACGAGCACCACGCCATGTCCTCCCACGAGGTGGTGCTCCTGCTGGAGACGGACCCCCGGGAGGGGTTGAGCGGGGAGGAGGCCGCGCGCCGGCTGGAGCGGTACGGGCCCAACCTGCTGCCCGCCTCCACCGGCGGTGGCTTCCTCCGTAGGGTGCTGCGGCAGTTCGACAACCCGCTGATCTATGTGCTGCTGGCCGCTGCGGTGATCACCGCCGTCCTGGACGAGTGGGTCGACGCCAGCGTGATCCTCGGGGTCGTCCTGGTCAACGCGGTGGTCGGCTACCTACAGGAGTCCAAGGCGGAGGCCGCCCTGGACAGCCTGCGGTCGATGGTGCGCACCCAGGCCCGGGTGGTGCGGGCCGGGCGGGAGACCATGATCGCCTCGGAGGAGCTGGTTCCCGGGGACCTGATCGTCCTGGAGGCGGGCGACAAGGTGCCGGCGGACCTGCGGCTGGTCCGCCTGGCCGAGCTGCGGGTGGACGAGTCCGCGTTGACCGGTGAGTCGGATCCGGTGCCCAAGGACGAGGTGGAACTGCCGGAGGTCACCGCGGTCTCGGACCGCCGCAACATGGTCTACTCCGGCACCCTGGTCACGGCGGGCAGCGGGGCGGGCATCACGGTGGGCACCGGCGCCGAGACCGAGCTGGGCCAGATTCACCGGCTGGTGAGCACCGCCGACACCCTGGCAACCCCCCTGACCCGCAAGCTCGCCTGGTTCAGCAAGGTGCTGACGGTGGCCATCCTCGCTCTGGCGGCGGTGACCTTCGGGGTCGGGGTGCTGCGGGGTCAGGACGCGGCCGACACCTTCACGGCGGCCATCGCGCTGGCGGTGGGGGCGATCCCCGAAGGGCTGCCGGCGGCCGTCACGGTCACCCTGGCCATCGGGGTGACCCGGATGGCGCGACGACGGGCGGTGGTCCGCCGCCTGCCGACCATCGAGACCCTGGGCAGCACCACGGTCATCTGTTCCGACAAGACGGGCACCCTGACCGAGAACCAGATGACCGTCCAGGTGGTCTGGACCCCGGACGGCGAGTTCACCGTCACCGGATCGGGCTACCGACCCGAGGGAGAGCTCCGGGACAGCTCGGGTGCCGCAGCCGACGAGACCACCAGCGAGGCCCTGCGCTGGTCCCTGCTGGCGGGGTCGGGTTGCAACGACGCCCGGATCGGCGAGAAGAACGGGGAATGGACCATCACCGGCGACCCCACCGAGGGGGCGATGCTGGTGGTCGCCGGGAAGGGGGGCATCGACCACGAGCGGCTGCACACCATCCTGCCGCGTACCGGAACCATCCCCTTCAGCTCCGAGCGGCAGTACATGGCCACCCGCCACGAGGATCCCGACTCCGGGCAGGAGGTCGTACTGGTCAAGGGCAGTGTGGAGCAGATCCTGTCGATGTGTCGTACGGAGTTGGGCGCGGACGGCAGGCCCCGGCCGCTGGACGCCGAGGCGGCCCTGCGCTCGGCGGAGGAACTGTCCGGTCAAGGGCTTCGGGTGCTGGCCACGGCCGTTCGTCGTGGTGAATCCGACGGCTTCGACGAACAGGGGCTGCCCGGCACCCTGAGCCTGGCCGGTCTGCAGGCCATGCTGGATCCCCCCAGGAGCGCCGCCGCCCCGGCGGTACGGGCCTGCCACACCGCCGGCATCGGGGTGAAGATGATCACGGGAGATCACGCGGCCACGGCCACCGCCATCGCCACCCGCCTGGCCATCCTCGGCGACGACCACCGGGGTCAGGTGCTCACCGGCCGGGAGCTGACGGCGCTGCCGCCCGAGCAGTTCGCCGACACGGTGGACCGGGCGGTGGTGTTCGCCCGGGTGTCACCGGAGCAGAAGCTGCGTCTGGTCGAGACCCTCCAGCAGCGCGGCCATGTGGTGGCGGTGACCGGCGACGGGGTCAACGACGCCCCGGCCCTGCGGCAGGCCGACATCGGGATCGCCATGGCGCGTACGGGAACCGAGGTGGCCAAGGACGCCGCCGACATGGTGTTGACGGACGACAACTTCGCCACCATCGAGGCCGCGGTCGAAGAGGGCCGGGGGGTGTTCGACAACCTGATCAAGTTCATCGTCTGGACCCTGCCGACCAACCTGGGCGAGGGACTGGTCATCTTCGTGGCCATCATCGCGGGCACCACCCTTCCCCTGCTGCCCACCCAGATCCTGTGGATCAACATGACCACGGCCGTCCTGCTGGGCCTGACCCTCGCCTTCGAGCCCAAGGAGGTCGGGGTCATGGGGCGCCCGCCCCGCGATCCCCGTCAGCCGCTGCTGACCGGGGCCCTCGTGGCCCGGATCGGCCTGGTGGCCGCCCTGTTGGTCGCCGGCTCCTGGTTGGTGTTCGTCTGGGAGCAGGACCGGGGCTCCAGCGTGGCCGAAGCACGGACCGCGGCCCTCAACGTCTTCGTCGTGGTGGAGATGCTCTATCTGTTCAGCTGCCGCTCGATGGTGCGTTCCGCCTGGCGCATCGGCCTGTTCTCCAACCGGTGGGTGCTGGCCGGGGTGGGGGTCCAGGCCGTCGCCCAACTGGCCATCACCTACCTGCCCGCGATGAACAGCATCTTCGACACCGCCCCGATCGGCGGCGATGTCTGGCTGCGCATCTTCGCGGTCGGGGTCGCCGCCGCCGCCGTGGTGGCGTTGGACAAGCGACTCCGACGACACCGGATGTGAGGGGTCAGGTGGCCCGCTTGTCGGCACCGATGCCGGCGTCCCGGGCCAGCAACGCCGCCTGCACCCGGTCGCCGACCCCCAGCTTCCCGAGGATCGCCGAGACCTGATTACGGATGGTCTTGGTGCTCAACCCGAACCGGCGGGCGATCTGGGCGTTGCCCTCACCGGCGGCCAGGTGAGCCAGGATGTCCCGCTCACGCGGGGTGAGCCGGTCGAAGGGCGGCGGCAGGCTGTCCCCCACCGGCTGGGCCCGCCCCAGGGCGGCGACGGTGATCCCCGGACCCAGCACCAGACCCCCGCCGGCCACCGTCCGCAGCGCGTCGACCACCAGGTCGGGGTCGGTGTCCTTGAGCAGGTAGCCCCGGGCGCCGATGCGCAGGGCCCGGGCGACCAACTCGTCCTCGTCCGCCATGGTCAGCATGATCACCGCGATCTCCGGCCGGTGCCGCAGGATCTGGCTGGTCGCCTGGATCCCGTCCCCGTCCGGCAGCGCCAGGTCCATCGCCACGACGGTGACCTGGCCGTGCGCGACCGCGGCGATCGCCTCGGCGCAGGAGGCCGCCTCCTGCACCTCCGCCACCCACGACTCGCCCTCCAGCATGGTGCGCAGGCCACGGCGTACCACCGGGTGGTCGTCCACGATCAGCACCCGGGCCTGGTCCGACATGCTCGCCCCCTCACCGTCCGCCGCCCTCCGGCGGCTACCCATCCTCGACCCAGGGCAGCCGTACCCGCACCAGGGTTCCACCCCCGGCACCGGGGGTGATCTCGCAACTGCCGCCGAGTTCGGTGGCCCGGTGCCGGATCGAGTCCAGCCCCACCCCGCCGGGTCGCGGGCCGCTCACTCCGACCCCGTCGTCGGCGACCTCCACCAGCAGCCCCTCGCCACGGCGGACCCGCACCTCGCACCGGCCGGCCTGCGCATGGCGTACCACATTGGACAGCGCCTCGGCCACTATCCGGTACGCCGCCACCTCCACCGCGGCAGGCAGGCTGCGCAGGTCGCCCTCGACCTGCAAGTCCGTCGTCAACTGGGGGCCGTCGAAGCGGCGGCACTCCATCCGCAGCGCCGACTCCAGGCCCTGGTCCAGGGCGGCGGGCCGCAACTGGTCCACCAGTCGGCGTACCTCCGCGGTGCAGGTGCGCAGGTCGTCCGCCAGGCTGTCCAGGATCTGGCCCAGCCGTGGGGTACCGGTGGAGAGTTTGCTCGCCGCGCGTACCTGCATCGACATGCCGGCGAAGGTCGGCCCCAACCCGTCGTGCAGGTCCCGGCGGAGCCGCCGGCGCTCCTCCTCCCGGGCCAGCACCAGCCCTTCCCGGGCCTGCCGAAGCTGACGGATCAGCCGGGCGGTCGCCACCGCCACGGTGGCCTGCCGGGCAACGTCGGTGAGGATTCGCCGTTCCATCGGGGTGAACCGGTCACCGGTGCGGCGATGGGCCACCACCAACTGGCCGACCCGGTCGCCGTGGATCAGCATGTCGAAGCGTTCCACCGAGGTGGTCGGGGTGCCGTGCGCCACCTGCGGCCAGCGGGTCGCGCCGCCGCCCGGCGGGTCGCCCCCCTCCGGGTCGTCCACCTCGACCGCCACGTACGGCACCCGCAGCGACTTGGCGATGGTGTCGGCCAGCAGCGCCGGCACCGCGTGCGGTTGCCCGGTCCGCTCCAGCAGACTGCCCAGCCGGGTCAGCATGGCGTACGGGTCGTCCCGATCCCCGTAGAGCAACCGGTTGACCCCCCGCTGCACCCGGTTGCGCAACGGCTCGAAGGTGATCGCGATCAGGCCGGTGGCCACCAGCGAGGAGTTCGAGGTGTCCGTGCCGACGACCAGATCCCGCAGCAGGGCGACGATGGCCACGAACCCGGCGATCACCAGCAGGCTCATCACCAGCCAGACCAGGGTCCGGTTGATCACCCGCTCCAACTGGTAGAGCCGGTAGCGCAGCACGGCCAGGGTCATCGCCCCCGGGATGGCCACCACCATCAGCGCCCAGGCCCCGGCCAGGTTCAGGGTGTCCAGCACCCCGCCGAGCAGGAACAGGGCCCCGGCCGCGAGCAGGCAGGCCAGTTGCTGGCGGGCCTCACCGGTCGCCCGGCGCCACCGTCGGACCAGCGACACCAGCACGGCCACCACCAGCAGCACCTGCACGGCGATGGCCAGCAGGGCGATGCGTACCAACAGTTGGGCCCGCCCGGTGGCGGCCAGCTCGGCGGAGAGCAGCAGCCCGCGTGGGTCGTCGAGGGCGGCGACGGCGAAGGCGCCGGTCGACAGGACGGCGCAGCCGATGAGGCCCGCGGCGACGATGCGCCACCGCGGGCCGGGCAGCTTCCCGTCCGGGAAGACCAGCAGGGCCAGCATGACCAGGGTGTACGGCGGCCACCACAGCCACTGGCCCAGCCAGGCCAGCGGCAGCCACGAGGACCAGCTCAGCGCCAGCACCGCTACCGTGGCGACCAGGCCGGCGGCGAGCATCAGCCGGCCCACCGGGTGACCCGGCACCCCGGCCAACACCAGGGCGCCGAGGGCGGTGAAGGCGGCGGCGAAGACCGCGGTCAGCGTGCTCGGGCCGACCAGCAGGGAGTCCCGCTGGTAGAGCTGGCCGGCCAGGACGAGCAGCGCCACCACCACCGCCGCACCGGCCAGCAGGCCGCGGCGGCGGGATGTGAACTCCGCACCCGGTGTCACGGTGGGCCTCCTGGTGGCTGATGCCGGTCAGTGCGCCCAACCGGCGGCGTGCATGGCGTTGTGCAGGAAGTTGCCGGAGGTTCCCTTGCCCGGCTGGTGCCAGGGCATCTTGTCGAGGGCATCGGTCAGGGTGCCGTTCAGCGTGGGCAGGGCTTTGATCATCACTTCGGCACCCATGATGCTGGCGTCGTCTCCCGCCTCCGACTCGGCCTTGAGGAACCGTTCGAGGTGGTCGAGTACCGCCTGAAGGCGGCGCAGCACCGCCTCCGGATCTGCGGCTTCACTGCTCGGCTGGAGTTCGGTCAGGCGCCACTCCTGGTCGAAGCTGGGGACCAGTCGCCGGCCGGTGAAGTCGAAGAACTCCACCGCACCGCGCAGGGGGTCCCCATCGGACTGCTCTTCGAGCAGTCGCCGCAGGTCGGGGTAGGTGTGTGCGAAGGTGTCGTCGTTGGCGATCAGCAGGATGCGCTCATCCATCTCACCGGAGACCAGGCCCATCTCACTCTCCTTTGTGTACATCGAGCCGTTGGGTAAGGCATAAGTCAATACGGTGGGTCGGGACGCCCCCCGGTCGCCCCGACCCCTTCCGGCGGCCAGCCCCCGATATCACTGGGCCGCCAGATTGTCGTACTCATTGCCACGCCCGTGCCGATCCCCCCGCCGGGGCGGTCCCCACCGCCCCGGCAGTCGGCTCCGGCGCCTACCTAGCTGATCTTCAGCAGGGTGGCCTTCGGCTGCTTGGTCGGTGCGGCTGCGGGGGTACCGTCCAGGTTGTACTGCTTGAGGTTGACCTGGACGTTCTCGCTGTTACCGCCGGCGAACATGCCGCCTACGGTGCCGGCGGCCCGAGCGCCGCTGCGGTAGATGAAATCACCGCTGAGGGAGTACGGCACCCGGATGTTCGCGTGGGTGACCGTCACCGTCGCCTCCACGATCGATCGCGCCGGCACCAGCACCGGCTGCCGCCAGGAGACCGAACGGGTACGCGAGGTGGATCCGTTCTGGGTGAAGCTGAAGGACCCCTCGGCCGAGACCGTCACCTTGCCCTCGGCGAAGATCGGAAAGCCGGCCTTGAGAGAGGTCGACACCGAGACCCTGACTCCGGCGGTGTCCGACCACCCCTCGGTCTCCGTCACCGACTTCGTCCCGCTGATCTCGGTCGACTGTTGCAGGGTCGTGTCGTTGCGGTTGGTCACCTTGTCCAACTGCTGGAGTGAGGTTCCGACCAACTGCGCCCGGGAGAGGTCGTAGTCGATGTCATACGCCATGAACTCGACGATGTCGTCCATCTGCCGGCAGACCTGCTTGTTCGCTCCCCCGCCGACGCTGATCGCCGTCACACAGACGTTGTGTCCTGCGGCCGAGGCCGGCAGCACCACCTGGAAGCCGTGTGCCGCACCGAACCTCGGGTAGACGGCGGCCACGTCCGGCCGGTGCTGGTTGGCGACCATGGACCGGGCCAGGGTGCCGTCGATGTGGATGTTCACCGTCAACGCCGTGGTCGGCGCGTCGTCGTCCGCCGTCCAGCCCCAGACGCTGACCCCGTCCCGGGTGACCGTCTGCTGCGCCCCGTCGAAGGCGAGCACCGGGATGTGACTCGGCGGCGGGGGGTCCTCCGGGGGCTCGTACCCGCAGGCCGGCGGTGGCACCGGCACGTCGCAGTACGGTCCCGCGACTGCCGGCTGCGCCATCACCAGGGCGGTCGCCCATCCGGTCACGACGGCGCTCAGGACCGCCACGCTCCTTGCAACTCGCATGGAACCTCGATTCGTCGTCGCCTCGCGAGAGGCGTCTCTCCGCCCTCCGGTTCGGCGGGGCGGCCGTTACGCCTCGAAGTCTGTTTGCGCGGCAGACCCGGTCACCAGGGACGGGCGTCCCTGATGACCGGGAGGTTGTCCCGACTGAAGACGCGAGCCCTAAGTCCCGGTCAGGGGGTCAGATCCAGCCCGCCTCGGTGGCGATGCGGATGGCGTCGACCCGGTTCCGGGCGTTCAGCTTGGTCACGATCCTGGTCAGGTAGTTGCGCACCGTGCCGACCGAGACGTGCATGGCGGCGGCGATCTCCGGTGGTTCCGCGCCTCCGGCGGCCAGCCGCAGGGCCTGGATCTCCCTACCGGACAAGGGGATGTCACCGACGTCCCAGGCGGCCAGGGCCAGCCGGGGATCGATGACCCGATGCCCGGCCGCCACCTCCCGCACCGCCTCGGCCAGTCGGTCCGAGGGGGAGTTCTTCAGCAGGAAGCCGCCCACTGACATGGACAACGCCCGGCGCAGGGTCCCCGGCCGACCGAGCCCGGTGAGGATCAGGGTGCGGCAGGACGGCAATTTCTCGTGCAGTTCCTCGGCCGCCGACAGGCCGTCCAGCATCGGCAGGTCGACATCGATGATGGCGACATCGGGTCGGTGGGACAGGGCCGCCGGGACAATTTTGTCGCCACTGTCCACTTCGGCGACCACCGACATGTCCGGTTCCAGGTTCAGCAGTAAGGCCAGCGCGCCGCGGACCATCTGCACGTCCTCGGCCAGGAGAATCCTCAACACCGGCGAATCATCCTCTCGACGCGGCCGGGAAGATCGGTAATTCCGCCACGAGTCGAAAGGTGTCGCCCGTCGCCGCAGCGGTGAGATCGCCGCCGGCCGCGCGGAGGCGCTCCGTGAGATTCTCCAGACTCGTTCCCGTCTTCGCACGCGGGGACGCGCCGTCGTTGGTGACCAGCAGCCGCAGCCGGCCGCCCTCGCTGCGTACGGAGATCAGGCAGGTGTGGGCCTCACTGTGCCGGACGATGTTCGTCACCGCCTCCCGCAACACCACGGCCAGCAGGGCATCGATCTCCCGGGCCAGTTCACCCTCAGCTATGTCGATCTCCACCTCGACCCCGGCGGTGTCCAGCACGGTCGCCGCGGATTCGAGTTCGGCCCGCAGGGACATGTGGCGGTATCCGGTGGCCACCGTCCGGATGTTCGAGGCCGCGATCCGGGCGATGCCGAGCATCTCGGCCACCTCCGCGCGGGCCTGCTCAGGGGCGTCCGGGAGCAGCCGGATGGCGGTACGGCCCCGGAAGAGGATCGCCGAGAACAACTCGCCCAGGCGGGTACGCAACTGCTCGGCGACCTCTAGGCGCTCCTGGGTCACCGCCTCCCCGGCCAGCTTGACCCGGGCCTGATCGATCTGCTGCACCAGGCCGGAGAGCGAACTGACCCCGTACACCACCAGACCGGTCAGCAGGGTCGAGATGGTCAGGTAGGCGACCTGCTCCACGGTCGCGCCGTACGCCACGGAGGTCAGCAGCACAGCGACCCCCACCAGACCGTACGAGACCCACCGCCACACCCCGCCGAAGACCAGCAGCAGGGAACCGGCGAGGAAGCCCCCCATCGATCCCCAGGGCATCTCGATCCACAGCAGCGGCAGGGCGCTCAGCACAGCCTGCGCCACCAGCACGGCGGCCTGCGACCAGCGGGGCCATCGATAGGGGTATCGCAGGGCCTGAAGCACTTGAAGGCCGACCACGGCGGCCAGGCAGAGGCCCAGACCCAGCAGGTGGAGAACGTTGGGATCGCCCGGAAGTACGTTGATCACCATGAGCAGCCCGTAGCCGGCGAGCACCAGCACGGTGAACGCGCGGGCCACGCGACGGTGCCAGGGCACGGCAGCCGGTTCCCCCAGGCTCCGGTCGGCGGATGACGCGCCCGGCGGCAGGGGCCCCACCGGCAGGGGGATGGTCGCCTCCAACCGGAACCATCCCTCATCCGTACTGGCCACCAGCCGACCGCCGACCACCGCCAGGCGGTCGATCAGGTTGTCCAGCCCGAACCCCCCGTCGGACCGGGAATCGGCCTCCACCCCGTCGTTGCGTACGGACAACCGTGCCTCGTGGTCACGGACCGACACCTCGATGACGCACTCCTCCGCCTTGCTGTGTCGCAGCACGTTGGTGGCGGCCTCACGCAGCACCACGCCCAGCACCGATTCCACCGGCTCGGGCAGCACGGACAGGCCGGGCTCGACCGTCACCCGCATCCCGGCGCAGGTCAGGGCGGTCCGGGCGGCCTCCGCCTCGATCGCCATCGACATCCGCTGGTCGCCGCCGGCGACCACCCGGATGTCCGACAGGGCACGGTCGGCGATCTGTAGCACCTCACCCAGCTCCTGGCGGGCCCGCTCCAGCGTCATCGGCAGCAGGCGGTAGGCCAGCTCACTCTTGAGCATCATCGCGGAGACGTTGAAACCGAGCAGGTCGTGCAGGTCCCGGGCGACCCGCAGACGCTCCCGGGCGACCACCATCGCCACCATCTGGCCGATGGTCGCGTGGACCAGCCCGACCAGTACGACGAGGGAACTGACGGCGTAGATCATCAGACCGGTCAGGGCGGTGAAGTAGACCCCGTACCCGATGTCGATCGCACTCAGGCCCTCGACCCACTGGCCCAGCAGCACGGCCAGGACCACCGCCCCGAACAGCCACCAGCGCCAGCCCCCGGAGACCGCCAACAGCAGGGAGCCGGCGAGGAACCCGGCCAGGGCCCCGGCCAGGGGCCCCACCCACAGGAACGGCAGCAGGGTCACGGCCGCCTGGGCGACGAGGGTGAGCACCCGGGTACGCACCGACCAGGTCAGCGGCTCCAGAGTGGAGTGTGCGATCTGAAGAACGAGGGCCACGCCGCTGCAGGCGACAAAGGCGAAGAAAGCCGCCCCATGCGGACTGTTGTTAAAGGCCGCGAGGAGGACATTGAGGATATAGCCCAACACCACCGCGAGGATGACGCCGCGTGCCATTCGGGTAGCTGAGCGTTCTTCCGAGTGAAAAGCTCGAGGATCGGCGTCTGGGTCCAGTGAACCGTCGCCTTCCGCTCGAGACATCGGACCCTCCACATCGGTCCCTCATGCCAACTATGGCTGTCCCGATAGGACACCGCCATTCGCCACGCGTGTCAATCAGTCGACCGGAGCAATACGTCGGTCGATGCGGGCCCGAGGGAGGTCCCGGCCTCACTGTCCCGGAAGGGTGCCGTAACTGTTGTGGTAGGTCTTGCCTCGCTTGGGATGGGTGAACTTCAGACCCGACCAGGTGGGGTCGACGCTCAGGCAGGTGCTCTCCACCAGACCATGGTTGTAGCCGATTTCGATGACTTTGGGCAGGGTCAGGTCGGATCCCAGCTTTCGGCCCTTCGGCCAGGACAGCCAGAGCATTCCCCCGGCCCTCAGGTGCGCTTTCAGCCGGGGAAACTGATCATTCATCTCGGCCTGGGTGATGACGAACAGGTGCATGTAGTCGAACTCGCCGTCCAGCCCCTCTCCGACGACCAGGTCCGGCAGGTCGATCGTCTCGTGGACCGACTCCGGAGCGTTCATGAAAAAGGTTCGCGAACCGGGCTTGACACCCATCTTCTGCGCTACCGTCCTGGGCACGGGTCCTCCTGACATCGGGTTCATCATGTGTGATCAACGTGAGTGGGTGGGTGTCACGACGGGACGCCCGATGGCGAAACTGCCGACTCCGGGCTCGACCCGCCAGTCGAGACCGAGGATGCGGGAGGTCGCCTCGATCTCGGCCGCGTCGATCCGCAGGCCGGACAGGCCCAGAGCGGTGCAGGCCAGAGACATCAACTGGGTCAACGCACCGAAGTTGCGCAGCACCAACGAATAGCCCAGGCCGCTGTACTTCCAGGACACCCGCTCGAACCGGGCGGTCACGGACAGCAGCACCCCGGGCAGGCTGCTGAGGTTGGCCGCCACCCGGCTGGTCTCCAACATCTCGTCGGCCTCGGCCCCGGAGACGGCCAGGGGTTCCAACCGGTGACCGGCGGGGTCGTAGTGGTAGACCCCCCGCGGCACCCCGTCGCAATGGTGCACGGTGGCGTAGATCTCCAGCTCATAGCTGCGGCCGGGCGACGAGTACGGTCGGTCGCTGGCCGCTGCGGCGGAATGCGGGTCGCCCACCGTCGTCGACCGCACCCTGGCCGTGCGGTAGAGCAGGGTCCCCAACTCCCGATCACTGACCGGGTCCACGGCCAGGTACCCGCTGCCGTGCGGGGCCTCGATCGTCTCCACCAGCCCTGGGCCGTCGTCGCCGGTCGGCCGGTACAACTCGATCGCCGGGCCCGGGGCGGGCGGCTTCACCACCGGCGGGAACCGGCCGGTCTCCCCCGCCGGGTAGGTGGCCCCGAAGTCATGGTCGTGCCGGCCGAGGGTGGCCCGGGTGTGGAAGAACAGCTCCGCGGGATCCCAACCGAGCAGGGCCGAGTCGGTGTCACCCCCGGTGGTGGTGCCGTCCAGCGGCTGACCGCTGTTGTCCACCAGCATGCCGGCCATCACCAGGGGGGAGATCAGCGCGCGTACCACCGGATCGTCGAAGTCCGGGACGGCCGGCCGGATCAGGGTGGCCAGGGCGGCCACCGCCTCAGGGCCGTGCAGGATCACCCGGTGCAGGCACAGCGGCGACTCGATGACCAGGGTTCCGCCCTCGGCGCGGATCACCGCGAACCGGGACAGCCGCACCGGCGCCTGGGGCACCGCCGCCGGCTCGGCCAGCCGGGCCGCCGGGGTCAGCGGCTCCACCGAGATCAGGGGCTGCTGGGGATCCAGCCCGTAGGAGTGCACCACCAGGTGCGGATGGTCGTCGATGATGGACCGCAGGGCGGTCCAGTCCGACTCCTCGGTGATCACGTTCGACAGCGTCGTCGGGCCCAGGCTCATCCGCTTCAGGGCCTGCACGATCGCGGGCCCCACCGGGGTGAGAACGGACTCTCCGGAGCGGCTGTGCAGCACCACGGCGGCGTTCGCGGGCTGATCCTCCACGAAAACGTCGTCACGGAACGACCACAGTGGCAGCGGCAGCATGGGAGGTCATCCAATCGTCAGACTCCCGGTCACAGGAACATGGGAATCGGATTGAGTTCCGGGTACGGTGTCGGCGCGGCGACCCGTCCCAGCCGGACCGGTACGTCGAAGAGCCGCCCGGGGGCGAAACGGGCCCAGAAGTGACGCAGCCCGGGAACGATGACCTTGACCACCGGCAGACCCACATCGGGGCGGGTCTGGTCCAGGACGAGCACCTCCAGACCCTCGGCGGCGGCGCGGGCGACCAGCCCCTCCACATCGTCCCGCAGATCGGTGGACTCGGCGTACCGATAGTCCTCGCGCCGCAGCGTGAGCCCCGGAGCGGGCCGCAGGTAGGGCTGGTTCGCCACGGTCGCCGAGCGCCACCAGCGCACCACGTGCGGATCCTCCGCGCCGTAGGCCCCGGCCGCGTCAACCTCCACCACGGCCGGCAGCAGCTGCCCCAACTCGGTCAGGGCCCGTCGGGCGGCGACGGTCGGATCCGGGTGTGCCCCGAAGCCGAGCATCAGGTCCTCGGCCGGCTTGTCCGTACGACGGGAGACCGCCGCCATCACCGGCACCCCCAGGTCGGCGGTGAGGTCCAGCAGCCAGAGTTCCCGATTGACCCGGGCGTACCGGGCCGGCAGGGCGTTCATCCACTGGTCGGCGAAGGAGGCCAGGTCCACCTCCGGCTGCCGGGTGCGGTTGTACCACCACAGGGCCACCGCGTCCCGCTCGACCAGTTCCAGCAGACCCTGCATGATCGCGTCCTCCCGGCTGGCCCCGGCGGCGTTGCCGTTCGAGGTGGCGCGCAGGGACCGGTGGCCCTGGGGGGAGAAATAGAGCAGGTCGGTCGGCAACATCCGGGCACGGTCCCGGGTCAGCGACCAGACCGGGGTCCAGTCGAGCACATCGGTCTCGTCGAAGATCTCCGGGACGTACTGGAACGCGCCGTTGGCCGCGTTCCACCGCTCCCGGTCACGGAACTGGCGGGGGTCGAACAGCTGCACCTGGTCCGGATGCACCGCCCGGTCGCCCAGGTCCCGCAGGCTGGCGCGGACCACCGGCTCGTCACCGCAGCGGGAGCCGCACCAGCGCTCGACCGCCTCGCACAGGGCGCCGACCCGGGCCTCGATGTCGGTGCTGCCCTTGCCGCCGCTCTGCTGTCGGAGACCGGCTCTGGCGGCGGTCAGGGTGCCGTGGCCGGTCACCGCCCGATTGGCCCCGGACAGATAACTGTGCAGGAAATCCGGGCAGCGCGGGTCGCGGCGGATCGGGTCGGTGATGCCGGTGATCGGGTCGGCCAGATGCCGGTACCTCTCCCACACCTGGTCGGCGGTGAGCGCCCGGTGCCCGTTGCCGACGAGTGACGCCTTGGGTCGCGCGACCAGTTGAACCGGCTGGGAGACCTGGGCGGTCATGAACTCCGGGTCGCCGCAGGCCACACACTGGGGGCGGCGGGCGACCGGATGCCGCCGGCTCTGAAGGGTCACCGTGTCGAAGGTGCTGACCGTGTTCCAGCTGTCGGTCCCGGCACCGGCCGAGAACTTGATCGCTTCGAGAACCGCGAGTTGCAGCCCGATCAGACGGGTGACCGCGAGGGAGGCCTCGGGCGCGGTGACCCCCTGGGCCCGGCCGCGCGCCAGGGTCTCACCGGTGCGCCGCATCCGCAGGCGACCGGCCAGGCAGCCCCAGCAGGGGCCCTGACCGTGAAACACCGGGCCCACCCACAGGTCCGCGCCGGTGGTCTTGGCCAGCAGCCAGGGAAGCCCGGCCGCCAGCATCGCGGCGTTGATCGACTCAAGCCGGGGGTCCAGGTAGTCGTCGCAGAGCACCATGGTCAGGGCCGGGCCCAGGTCCGGGCCCTCCGGTACGGACAGGCCGGCGGCGCGCAGGGCGACCGCGGCCTCCTCCGCACCGGTGGCGCTCAGCGACAGCACCCGGACGGACCCGGCGGCCAGCCGTTCGGCCGCCTGGTCGGCATCGCCGGTGGTCAGGTCCCAGTAGGCGCCGGCTGCCGGGTCGGTGTCCGGCGCGCTCGACCGGCGCAGGCCGATCAGGTCCGCCTTGGCCAGTGACACCAGTGTCGCGCCCAGCTCCTGCGAGGTCAGCCTCCCGGCCGTCCGCTGCTGGAGTTCGGCCATGCTCAACGAACCGTCGAGCAGGGGCCCCAGGGCGACGGCACGCTCGCCGGAGAGAGCGATCGTGCCGCGGGCCGACACCAGGTATACGGCGGCCTCCTCGGGAACGGTCACCGCCGTCAGATGCCGGCGGAAACCGATCCGAGTCGAGGGGTGGGCGGACACGGCGAGATCCTCAGCCGCAGTAGGTGTACGCCGGGGTGCTGTCCGAGCACCGGTCCAGGTCGTGGATGAAGGTCTCGGTGTCGGTGATCTCGGCGACCGTGGTTCCGGTGCCGGAGGCGATCACGTCATAGAGCGCACTGTCGGTCGAGGTCTGCGGGGTCTCCCAGGTGGCCATCTCCGGACTCCTCTGCTGTGATCCACTGCGTACGACTTATGGGATCAATTATCGACAGCGGCCCACCCGGTCGATAGTTTTCTCCTCACCGGCTGGGTGTGAGAATTTCACACCCAGCTCATGAACTGAGGTGTATGAATACGGCCGGACGCAAACCTACGATTGTGGGAATTGATGCCGCACCTCGCATCACAGTCGACAAGTATGTTTGCGAGGAATCATGCACCACGACCTGCAAATCAACAGGCTCCGTGCGCTGGTGACCGTGGTGGATCTCGGAGGCTTCCGGCGGGCAGCTGAGGCGCTGCACGTCACCCAGCCCGCCATCAGCCAACAGATCCGTCAGCTGAGCTCGCTCATCAAGGAGCCGGTATTCCTCTCCACCGGCCGCGATCTGCGGCTCAGCACCTCCGGAGAGGAACTGCTCGGGTACGCCCGCCGGCTGGTCGCGGTCAACGACGAGGTGGTCGAGCGGTTCATGCCGCCGACCGGCGACACCCGACTCTCCATCGGGGTCGACGACCAACTGGCCGAGGCCCTGCCGGAGATCCTCGCCTCGCTGTCGTACCGGATGCCGCACACCAGAATCAGCGTACGAACCGGTCTCAGTGAGACCCTGGAAGGGCAGGTCGTCAGCGGGCAGCTGGACCTGGCCCTGTTGCTGCAACCCTGCCCCCCGCGCGCCCCGGTGACCCACGAACTCGGCCATCTGAAGATGGACTGGTTCGGCAGGCCGGTGTACGGCGAGGGCGCCGCGCTGCCGGTCACCCTGTTCACCGAGCCGAGCACCCTGCGCAGCCGGGTGGTCGACCTGTTCAACGCCGCGGCGGTGCCCTGGCGGGTGGGGTACGAGGGCTCCGAGCTGGTCGGCCTGCGTGCCGCCACCAAAGCCGGCCTCGGCATCACCTGCCTGATCGACAACGGTGACCGGTTGTGGGGGCTGCCGCGTACCGGCCCCGACGACCTGCCCGCGCCGCCCGGACCGATTCCGGTCACCATGGCGGTCTCCGCCAACGCCGGAACCCCTCCCTTCGTCCGTACCGCCCGGCGGGTCCTCCAGAACGCCCTGGCCGGATATCCCTTCGCCGAGTAGCACCGCGACCAGGCCCGACCGGATTCGGTCGGGCCTGCGGCGTGCCCGGCCGTTTGTTCCAGTGGGCTGCGGCCCAGTGGACCGCCGGCACAGACCGGCCGCCGCAGACCCTGAGACCCGGGGTCACCTACGCCATCGCGCGGTGACCCCGGGCCGGGTACCCAGGGTTCAGCGGACCGCCTGCGGGGTCCGGGCGGTCAGCCAGTTCCGTACCGCGATCTTCAGAACCTGCCGCGCGGTACGCAACTGCGCGGCCGGAAGATGCTCGTGGGGGGTGTGATCCAGGGTGGCGTCGCCCGGTCCGTAGGCGACCATCGGAATGCCCTGCCAGGTGGTGGCGAGGGTGTTCATGTCGCTACTGCCCTTCTTGGCCAGGAATCGCGGCACCAGATCCTGCTCCCGGAAGGCTCGGGAGAACGCCTTCACCAGCGGGGTGCTGCGTGGGGTGAGGACCCCGGGGGTGGCCCGCAGGATCTGCGGTTGGGCATCCGGCGCGGTCTCCCGGATCAGGGCGACCAGATCCTGCACCGAGGCCGTGGGCGGCACCCGGATGTCTAACAGGGCCTCACCCTGCTGACGGTCCCCGGCGTTGCCCGCCCGCACCCCCAGCACGGCCAGCATGGCCTCCGGGGCCACCTCGGCAAGCCGATCCCGGATCGCCGCCAGGTGCTCGTGGAGTCGGTCGGCCGCGGTACTGACCCCCCGCCCGGCGGTGTGGCCGACCGGGTGGCTGACGGTGAGCCGGGCCTTGAGCAACCCGTAGTAGCCGACCGTCAGCGCAGCCGCCCCGCTCGGCTCGCCGACGATGACGGCATCGGCCGGGTAATGGTCGCGCACATGGAAGGCCCCCTTCGCGGTGATCTCCTCCTCGACGGCACCCACCACCCGGATCTCACAGTCCGGCGGCACCGCCGTCTCGGCCAGGACCTCCAGGAAGGCCGTCAGGCAGCCCTTGGCGTCGACACTGCCCCGGCCGTACAGGGTCTCGCCCTCCCAGCGGGCCGGCCAGCGGTACGGCACGGTGTCCAGGTGGGCGAGCATCAGCAACCGGTGCCGACCCCCCTCCCCCCGGGTGACCACCAGGTTGCCCAGGTCGTCGATGCGGGCGTACAGCCCTCGGGTGGTGCACCAGTCGACCAGGTACTCGGCCAGTTCCCGCTCGTCGCCGGAGACCGAGGAGATCTCCGTGGCGCGGGCCAGCAGCTCCAGGTCGGGGGCCGGGGCCGGGGCGCGCCAGAACCGGGTGCCGGTGGCCGGACTCAGGGTGTGCGGGCCGGTGATGGCCACGTCAGCCGGGCCGGCCAGGGCGATCTCCGCGGCCCGGACCTTCTGCCGCATCCGGCCCTTGGCGTACCTGCCGGTCTCGCCGGCGACCGCGTCGGTGATCCGGTCCGTCGGGTCCGCCGGGTCCCGGAGCAGGCCCGGGGTGCCGGTCACCAGCCGCAGATGGTCGGCGGCCAGGGCGTTGGCCAGCTCGGCGGCGAGCACATCGGCGTCCACATTCAGCGGTGCGTGGCCCGGATCGGCCACCGGGGCGCAGACACAGACCATGTCGAAGGCGTCCAGCAGGGCTTGCAGCCGGTCGGTGGCCACCTCGGCGACCCGGCCGGCCCGATGGTCGCGGACCACCCGGGTACGCCCCTCGGCGGTGACCTTGACCGGCGGGTTGGGCCGCCCGGTCACCAGCGCCCCGTCGGCGGCCACCGCGGTGAAGGCGGTCAGCCCACGGGCGGCGGCGGCCTCGGCGATCCGGCGCAGGGTCACCGAGCGGTACGCCTGCACGATGTACGGCAGTTCCTCCGGCGGGCAGTACCGCACCTCGTCCCCGTTGGCCAGGGTCAGGGTGCGGATCGGTCGACCGATCTCGGCGTAGTGCTGACGGATGCCCTCGGCCCCGCCCACCACCACGAGCAGTCGGGCCCCCCGGGCCCGCAGGTCGGCCAACTCGTCGAAGACCCGTTCGTGGGCCAGGGTCGCGCTACCGAGTTTGATCACGTAGAGGGGGTCCTGGCGGCTGTTGGCGGCGAATCCCAGTGCTGACATGCCCTTCTCCTTCAGAATCCACGGGTGTTGCCGCCGTCAGCCACCACGACGGAGCCGGTGATGTACGCGGCCTGTTCGCCGGCCAGGAAGCTGACCAGCGCGCCGAAGTCCGCGACATCGCCGACCCGACCGAGCGGGATCCGCTCGGCGACCTTGGCGATCTCGACCTCGACATCGACGCCGAACTGTTGATCGAGGATGGGGGTGCGGTGGAAGCCGGGTGCGATCACGTTGACGGTCACCCCGGCCGACCCCAGCGCCTCCACCAGGCCCTTCATGTAGCCGAGCAGCCCCAGGCGGGCGACCGAGGACAGGCCGCTCTCCGGGTGCGGTTGCCGCACCGACTCCGAGGTGATCATCAGCAGTCGCCCCCAGCCGTTGCGCCGCACGTGTGGCAGGGCGGCCAGGGTGACGCTGATGTGCGGAAGCAGATTGCCCTCCACGGCCTCCCGGAAGTCCGGGACCCGGAAGCTGTCCACCGGCCCGAACTGCACCCCGCCGGTGTTCGTCACCACGATGTCCAGCCGTCCGTACGCCTCGGCGGTGCGTTCGACCCAACCGGCGGCGGCGGTCTCGTCGGTGAGGTCCACCGGCATGCTGAACACCTGGCCGGGGCCGCAGGCGGCCACCTCCGCGTGTGCTCGGGCCAGTCTGGCCGGGTCCCGGCCGCAGATGGAGACGTGTGCCCCTTCTCCGGCCAGGGCCCGGGCCACGGCCAGGCCCAGCCCGCTGCTGGCTGCCGCCACCATCGCCACCCGTCCCTGGAGTCCCAGATCCATGAGCGTCATCCCTCGGTTCGAGGCACCAGTGGGTAGCCGTAGCGGGCGAGCAGCGGCAGGGCGGGCGCGGTGGCCACCGCTATCTGGGCCGGGGTCATCCCGGTCCGCCAGCGGTCGTCCCCCCGGATCACGGTGGCGCCGCTGACCAGCCGGTCCGGGTTACCGGTGACGGTGTGGTTGGGGTGCAGCACCACCCGACCGGCCGCATCCACCGGGGAGGGACCCGCCAATCCGGCGAAGCGCATCACCTCGTCGATGGTCTCCTGGGGCCGGGCGCAGAGGTCCTCGTGCCGCACCCGCAGGTACCGCTCCCCGGCCTGCCGTCCGACCAGTTCGGAGGCCAGGTTGAAGGCGGTCCAGAACCCGCTGCTGCGGGCCGGGCTCATCGGGTCGATGTACTCCTTGGCCTTCAGGAAGGAGAAGGCGGTGGGGCGGGGGTCGCGCACGATGTGCAGCACCCGGACATCGAGATCGGAGCGGCCCAGCAGGGTGGCCGCCTCGGCGGGGTACTTCGACCCGTCGATGATCAGCCGTTCACCGCCCCGGTCGGCCAGCAGCCGGTAGATGTCCGCGGTCTGCCCGACCACCTCGTCGACCTCCGGGTTGCGGACCCCCCGGCGTACCTCCCGCAGGCGGGCCGGGGTGTGCCGGGTCCGCAGCAGGGACCCCTGAAGCCGGAGGGTGCGGCGGGCGGAGTCGACCCGGACGGCGGTGTGGTGGCCGCCGCCCAGGGCGCTGGCCCACAGGTCGCAGTCGGTCAGGGTGCGCCCGCAGCCGCAGCTGGAGTTGGTGCCGTCGGTCAGCACCCCGTTACGCCACAGGTAGTGCAGTTCGCCGACGTGCAGCACCCCGGGCAGCTCGCCGAGCACATTGCCGAGCATGGTGCTGCCGCTGCGCAGCCAACCGGTCAGGTAGAGCACCCGTGGCTCAGCCATCGCCCAACTCCATGATCATCAGGTGCTGCGGCAGGCGGACCGCCAGGCCGACCCGGGTGGTGGCCACGATCAGGTCGCCCCCCTCCGGTCCCGCGCCGGGGCGTACCGCCAGGGAGCTGACCCCGGGCAGCAGCAGGGTGGTCGCGGCGCTGAAGTCGCCGAGCAGCAGGCGGGTGGGGGGAATCATCCGGGTCCGGGAGACCGTGATCCCGGCGGCGTTGAGCCGGCCCAGGGCGCCGTGGCGGACCAACTGCCAGTAGACGTCCGGGTGCGCCACGATGCCGTCGCAGGAGCCGCCGGTGTTCTCCACATCCGCGGCGGCTGCGGTCACCGCGGTCACCAGGTCGGGCTCGGCGGTACGGCGGCGGGTTCCGGGCTGCCGGAGCAGCCCCTGGATCACCCCGTCCTCCGTGCCGTTGAGCAGGGCGTCGTTCTCCCGGGCGGAGAGCCGGACCAGCACCCGCAGGTCCACGAAGGTGGCCAGCAGTTCGGGCTCGTCGAGCAGGCCGGCCGGCAGCGGCACGGCGACACTGAGGTCGGTCAGCCCGGCCCGGGTCAACCGGGGCGCGAAGGCCGCCTCCGGGGTGGTCGCGTAGGTGGACCCGGACTCCAGCCGACCGGCCGGCGGCTCGTACACGAACGGGGTCGGCTCGTCCGGCACGTTCGCGGTCTTCATCAGGTGCCGGACGGTGTACCGGGGGCGGGACGCGAACAGGGGGAACGCCGCCGGCAGGTGCAGGCTGTACCGCACCGTGATCTCGTCCCCGGGGGTGTCGCGGACCGCGGCCGCGAACACCTCTCCCGGGCTCCGGTCGGACTGACCCAAGCTGTCCAGGGTCGGGGCAAACGCAGTTCCGCGCATTTTCCCTCCATGTGTACTGGGCGTTTTGGCGAGCCTAATCACGTATGCAGATGCATCGGACCCGAACACGAGAAGCGTTCCTTATTGGCGAGGCCGATAAGCGTTCAGCGGATCGGTGAAACAGTGTCCTTATTGGAGGTCGATGTGAGTGGCGCTTAGATTGTTAACAGGAAATCAATCACATCGATCAAGGGAGGCGAGATGCAAAACGTCATAAGCGGCGCCGAGTGCCCCGAGTGCATGGCGGAGATCTACGTGGGCGACGACGCCCTGGTAAGCGAGATCATCGAGTGCACGGACTGCCGTTCCGACCTGGAGATCACCTCTGTCCGGCCACCGGTCCTGAGCACCGCACCGGAGGTCGAAGAGGACTGGGGCGAGTAGAGCGGAGACGCGGTCATGGACACCTCTCCCCCCGATCTCGTCGTACTCGCCTCGCGGGTGCGGTACGAGGAAAAAAGGATCATGGCCGCGCTGGATCGGCGCGGCAGCCGGTTCACCCACCTGGATTCCCGGTCGTTGTCCGTGACCGCGGCCACCGACCGGTACGCCGGCCGGGTAGTGCTCAACCGCGAGGTCGGGCACTACCGGGCCTGGTACGCGGCCGAAGCCCTGGAGGCGGCCGGTGCCCGGGTGGTGAACACGGCTGCTGCCACCCACCTGAGCGGTGACAAGTGGCTGACCTCGGCGGCACTGCTGCGGCACGGGTTGCCGACCCCCCGGACGGCCCTGGCGATGACCCCGGAGGCGGGTCTGAAGGCGTTGGCCGAGGTCGGCTACCCCGCAGTGATCAAACCCCTGGTCGGTTCCTGGGGCCGGCTGGTCACCCGGGTCACCGACGAGGCGATGGCCGGTGCCGTGCTGGAGCATGTGGCGGCCCTGCCGTCGCCGCAGTCCCACATCGTCTACGTACAGGAACTGGTGCCCAAGGCGGACCGGGACATCCGGGTCGCCGTGGTCGGCGGACGCGCTCTGGGCGCCACCTGGCGCCGAGGCGAGGACTGGCGCACCAACGTGGCCCGGGGGGCGGTCAGCGAACCCTGCCACCTCGGGCCGGAGCTGGTGCGGCTGGCGGTCGCGGCAGCCGCCGCGGTGGGCGCCGACATCGCCGGGGTGGACCTCATCGAGGACGGCGACGGCCGCCTGACGGTGCTCGAGGTCAACGACCGGGTCGAGTTTCGCGGGTTCGAATCCGCGCACGGCGACATCGATGTCGCCGGGGCCATCGCGGACCTGCTCATCACGAAGGCGGAGGCATGAAAAGGGTAGCGGTGATCGGAGCGGCCGGTTACATCGGCGGGGAACTGTTGCGCCTGCTGAGCGCCCATCCCGGGATCGAACTGGCGGCGGCCACCTCCCGGCGGCTCGGCGGCCGACTGGTCGACGGGGTGCATCCCAACCTGCGCGGGCGCACCAAGCTCTCGTTCGTCGGCGAGGACCAACTCGACCGGTACGACGTGTTGTTCCTGGCCACCCCGCACCGGGAGACCATGCAGCGGATGCCGGAGTTCCTGGACCGGGCCGAGGTGGTGATCGACCTGTCCGGTGACTTCCGGCTGGGCTGCACCGACACCTACGCCGACTACTACGGGGTGGCGCACACCGCCCCCGACCTGCTGGACACCTTCGTACCCGGCATCCCGGAGTACCACCGGGGACGGCTGCGTACCGCGGACCGGATCAGCGTGCCGGGCTGCATGGCCAACGCCGGCATCCTGGCCCTGGCCCCACTGGCCCGGGCCGGGTTGATCGAGGGAGAGGTGGCGATCGACGCCCGCACCGGGTCGAGCGGGGCCGGCAACACCGCCGGACCGGCGAACCTGCACGCCGAACGCAGCGGCGCCCTGCGGGTCTTCGCGCCCACCCGGCACCGCCACGAGGCGGAGATCTCCCAGGTCACCGGCCTGCCGGTCCGGATGACGGCCACCGGGGTGGAGGCCGTCCGGGGGGTACAGCTGCTGGCTCGGGTGAAGGTGACCAAGGAGGTGGACGAGCGGAAGATCCGCGCGGCCTACCGCACGGTCTACCGGGACGAACCCTTCGTCCGGGTGGTGGCGCATCGACGCGGCCTGCACCGGTTTCCGGACGCCAAGATCCTCTCCGGGTCGAACTTCTGCGACGTGGGCTTCGCGATCGACCCCGGCGCACCCCAGGTGACCGTGATCAGCGCCCTGGACAACCTGGTCAAGGGCGGTGCCGGCAACGCCGTGCAGTGCATGAACATCCGCCTGGGACTGCCGGAGCGGCAGGGCCTGGAGTTCACCGGCCTGCACCCCAACTGAGCAGCCCCACCCACATATCGGACGGAAGGACGGGCATGAGCATCGCTGTCGCATCGCCACCCAGCACCGATCTGACGCAGAGAACGACCCGGATCCGGGAGAGCATCGTCACCATGTGTGCCTGCCCGGACGGTGGGCACCTGGGCGGTTCGATGTCCCTGGTCGAGATCCTGGCCACCCTCTACCTGCGGGTCATGCGCGTGGACCCGGCCGACCCCCAGGCCCCGGATCGGGACATCCTGCTGCTCAGCAAGGGACACGGCGGCATCGGGCTGTACGCCACCCTGGCCGAGGCCGGCTACTTCCCGGCCGAGCGCCTGGCCGAGTACTCCGTGCCCGGCGGACACTTCATGGCCCATCCGCACCCGGGGGTGCCGGGGGTGGAGGCCCCCTCCGGCTCCCTGGGGCACGGGTTGGCGCTGGGCATCGGGTACGCCCTGGCCGCCCGGCTGGACGGCAGCGCCCGTCGCTGCTTCGTGGTGATGGGGGACGGTGAGACCCAGGAGGGGTCGGTCTGGGAGGCCGCCGGGGTGGCCTCCCATCATGGCCTGGACAACCTCACC
Source organism: Micromonospora sp. NPDC048871 (assembly GCF_043198155.1). Classification (NCBI taxonomy): domain Bacteria; kingdom Bacillati; phylum Actinomycetota; class Actinomycetes; order Micromonosporales; family Micromonosporaceae; genus Micromonospora; species Micromonospora sp. NPDC048871. The sequence goes on from NZ_JBICUM010000010.1 coordinate 108,682, forward strand.
GCGATCATCGACCGCAACCAGTTGCAGATCACCGGTGGCACCGAGCAGGTCAGCCGGCTGGGGCCGATGGCGCAGCGCTGGCGGGCCTTCGGGTGGACCGTCCACGAGGTGGACGGGCACGACGTCGAGGCGCTGACGGCCGCCCTGGAGGCCCCCGCCGAGCAGGGTCGCCCCACCCTGGTCATCGCGCACACCGTGAAGGGCAAGGGCCTGCCCTACCTCGAGGGGGACCTGCGCAGTCACTACGTGGCCCTCAAGGAACGGCAGTACCACAAGGCGATGGCCGTGCTGCGCCGGAGCCGGTCGTGACCGCCCCCGCCGTCGCCCCGCCCGCCTCCCGGGAGACCTACCGGGACACCCTGGTCGAGCTGATGGCCCTGGATGATCGGGTGGTCTGCCTGGACAGCGACACCGGCCTGTTCAAGGGGGTGGACTTCGGCCCGACCGCCAACCGGTACCTGAACGTGGGCATCGCCGAACACACCCTGATGGGCGCCGCGGCCGGACTGGCCCGGGCCGGGCGGATGCCGTGGGTGAACACCATGGCGGCCTTCGCCTCGGCCCGGGCCCTGGACGCGGTCAAGGTGGACATCGCCCTGACCAACGCCCCGGTACGCATCGCGGCCACCCACTGCGGGGTGTCCGCCGGGCACCTCGGCCCCACCCACCACGCCCTTGAGGACCTGGCGGTGATGCGGGCCCTGCCGAACATGACCGTGGTGGTGCCGGCCGACGCCACCCAGACCCGGGAGCTGGTCCGGCAGGCGGCCGGGGTGCCGGGGCCGGTCTACCTGCGGCTGGGGCGCAACGCGACCCCGGCCCTGCCCGCCGGGCCTCCGCCCCGACTCGGCACGGTCCAGCAGGTCCGGGCCGGCACGGATGTGACCATCGCGGCCTGTGGGCCGTACCCGCTGCTGGCCGCCCTGGAGGCCGCCGACCTGCTGCACCGGGACGGCATCCGGGCCGCGGTGTTGAACGTGCACACCCTCAAGCCCCTGGACGTCCCGACCATCCTGGCCGCGGCGAGCATCACCGGCCTGGTGGTGACCGTGGAGGAACACTGGGCGGCCGGTGGTCTGGGCAGCGCGGTCACCGAGGCCCTGGCCGAGACCCTGCCGGTGCCCGTGCACCGGATCGCCATGCCGGACTCCTTCATCGACGTCTCCGGGGGCCAGCGTTTCCTGCTCGATTACGCCGGGGTCACCTCCGCCGCCGTCGCCGCCAAGGTCCGCGCGGCCCTGCGCCGGCCGGTTCACCCCATCGGAGGTACGCGATGATGCCGCCCGGCCAGACCCTGCCGCAGCTGCTGCACCACTGGGCGGCCCACCGGCCGGACCGGACCGCCCTGATCTGCTACCGGGGCGACACCGCCGAGGCCCTCACCTACGCCGACCTGGCCGACCGGGTCGACCGGCTGGCCACCAACCTGGTCCGCCTGGGGGTACGCCGGGGCGAGGTGGTCACCCTGCAACTGCCGAACTCCTGGCAACTGGTGGCGATGATCCTGGCCTGTGCCCGGATCGGGGCGGTGGCCGGACCGGTGGTGCCGATCATGCGCCAGCGCGAGGTCGAGTTCATGACCCGGTTGACCCAGAGCCCGGTGTACGTGGCCGCGGCCGAGTTCCGCGGATTCTCGTACGCGGACATGAGCGCCGCCGTGGCGGCGGCCGTGCCCACCCTCCGTCACCGGGTGCTGCTGCACGACGGGCACCACTGCGCCGCCGGCGAGGCGGGGACCCTGGACTTCGACATCGACCTGCTCCGCCCGGCGCCCCCGATCGACCTGGCCGCCCTGGCGCCGGACCCGGACGACCCGGCCCAGGTCATCTTCACCTCCGGCACCACCGGTGAGCCCAAGGGCGTGGTGCACAGCCATCGCACCATGGACGCGATGAACCGGGCCCAGGCCCAGGTGCTGCACCTGACCGGCGACGAGGTCACCGCGATGGGGTCACCCACCACCCACCAGGCCGGCTACACCTGGAACCTGGTGATGCCGCTGCTGCTGGGGGGAACGGCCGTGCAGGTGGACGCCTGGAACCCGGCCGCAATGCTGCGGATCATGCAGGAGCACGGGGTCACCTTCTTCATGGGGGCGCCGACCTTCCTGTCCGATCTGATCGAGGAACAGCGGGCCCGCCCGCGCGACCTCTCCGCGCTGCGCACCTTCGCCACCGGCAGCGCCCCGATCGCCCCGAAGCTGGTCGAGGACGCCCGGGAGGTGCTGGGCTGCCGCCTGTACGCCCTGTGGGGCATGTCGGAGAACGGCTGCGTGACGATCACCCGGCCGGAGGAACCCCCACTGCGGGCAGCGGAGAGTGACGGCACCCCGGTGCCCGGGATGCAGGTGCGGATCGTCGACCGGGAGACCGGCCGGCCGGTCCCGTCGGGCACCTCCGGGTTGCTCCAGGTGCGGGGCGCCAGCCAGTGCCTGGGCTACTTCCGTCGATCGGAGACCTATGCCGCCTCGGTCACCCCGGACGGCTGGTTCGACACCGGGGACCTGGCGCGTGACGACGGGTACGGCGGCATCCGGATCACCGGTCGGGTCAAGGACATCATCATGCGCGGGGCGGAGAACATCCCCGTGGTGGAGGTGGAGGCGGCCCTGCTGCGCCACGAGGCGATCCGCGATGTGGCCGTGGTCGGCTATCCGGACGACCGCCTGGGCGAGCGGGCCTGCGCGGTGCTGGTCACCGGCGGTCCGCCGGTGACCCTGGACGAGGTCCGGACCCATCTGGCCGGCCTGGGGATGGCCAAGCAGTTCTGGCCCGAACGGGTCGAGCTGCTGCCGGCCCTTCCCCGCACCCCGTCCGGCAAGATCCAGAAGTTCGTGCTGCGCGAACGCGTCAGGGGGTAACGATGGATTTCCACCTCTCTACCGATCAGGACCTTTTCGTTAAGGAGATCCGCGCGTTCGCCAGCGAGCGGGTGGCACCCTTCCGGGTGCAGAGCGACCGGGCCGGGCGGTACCGCGAGGGCCTGCTCACCGAGATCGCCGCCACCGGCCTGTTCGGACTGCGCATACCCACCGGTTACGGCGGTCGTGGCCTGGATACGGCCTATGTCGGCCTGGCCCTGGAGGAACTGGCCGCCGCCGACCTGTCGGTGTGCTTCCCGGTGCTGAACGCCGCCCTGGTCGGCGGGGTGCTGGCCGCCAACGCCACCGAGGAACAGTTGGCCCGCTGGTTGCCGCCGATCGCCCGGGGCGAGTCCGTGGTGGCCCTGGCCCTGACCGAGCCGGAGCACGGCACGGACGCCGCCAACATCGGGATGCGGGCCCGCCCGGAGGGCGAGGGCTGGGTGGTCAGCGGCGAGAAGACCTCGATCATGGCGGCGGTGTACGCCACCCACGCCCTGCTGTTCGTCCGCACCGGGGGTGCGGGGCCGCGCGGGATCAGCGCCTTCTATCTGTCCCTGGACACCCCGGGGGTACGGGTCGAGGGGCAGTCCGATCTGGGCTGCCGCTCCGGAGGGCGGGGGCGCATCCTGCTGGAGGAGGTCCGGCTCTCCCCCGCCGACCTGGTCGGCGCCGAAGGGATGGGGTTCGTCCAGGTGATGCGCGGGTTCGGGGTGTCCCGGGCGTACATCGCCCTGATGTCCATCGCGGTCGGTCGGGCCGCCCTGGACGCCGCCTTCGCCCATGCCGGGGGACGGGAGGCCTTCGGGCAGCCCCTGAGCCGCTTCCAGGCGGTGACCTTCCCGCTGGTGGAACACCTGACGATGATGCACGCCGCGCGGCTGGTCGCCTTCGAGGCGCTGACCGCGGCGGACACCGGTGGTGACCCTCGGCTGCCGGCCAACATGGCCAAGTGGTGGGCCCCCAAGGCCGCCATGGAGGCGGTGCACCAGTCCCTGCTGACCTTGGGGCACCTGGGCTGGTCGGAGGACGGGCCGATGGCCCAGCGCCTGCGCGATGTCGTGGGCCTGCAACTGGCCGACGGAACGGCCGCCGCCACGAAGCTCGTCGTGGCCCGGCACCTGCTCGGCCGGGAACGCGCACCGTGACCCGAGAAGGGAACTTCGACGGATAGGAAGGGCAGGGGTGGGACATGACCAGGGCGGAAGCGATCGTGGAGGAACGGCGCCGCTACCTGAAGGCGATCCTGGAGTCACGCCGGGGATCGGCGCGCCGGCACCTGAAGGTGCTGCGCCGACTGCGGGGCAACGGTTACTGCGTCTGGGAACGACACGCGGACCGGACCTGGTCGGGGTGACCGGTCAGCTGACCCCCGGCCTCGGGGTCGCCGCCGCGGCGGTGGCCTCCGGGGCCGGTTCCCGCTCGGCCTGACGCCGCCCCTGGCGGTAGACCCGCATCTTGGCCCGGACCCCGCAGATGTCCATCGAACACCACCGACTGCTGCGATTGCGGGACCGGTCGTAGAAGACCCATTCGCAGCGGTGCTCGTGACATGCCTTGAGTCGTGGCCAGGTGCCCTCGACCACGGACCGGGTAACCGCGGCCAGCACGGTGGCCAGCACTCCCCGTACCCCGTCCTGGGTGGGTAGCAGTGCCGGGTCACCGTCGTCCTGAGCGAAGCCGACCACCAGTGGGCACCCGGCCGAGATGTGGGCCACCGTGCGGCGGGCCGTCGTCGCCGGCGGCCCGCCGTTGTGTTCCCGGGCCAGGGCCCGCAGGGCCTCCCGCAGGGCGATCGCGTCCCGCCGGTCGAGCTCGTCCGGTTGCACCTCGGGCCAGCCGTTGCGGGCCAGCCAGCGGGCGAACCCCGCCAGATCGGCGAACTCGTCCGGCCCGAATTCGACATTGACGCTGTTGATGAAGGCCTGTACCAATGCCAGTCCGTCCGGTGCGGCCGTCCTACCTCCGGGCTGTCCTCTCATTCCGCGAACTCTACCGGCTATTCAAATACATCGGTAGCGCTCAAGTCGAGTAGTTGCGCTAATAGCGGCTCCCTTGTCCGCCTCATGTTACCGCCATAGCGTTTTGCTGGTAACCGACCGGCGACGGAGGGACGCATCGTGACGACACTGCTGATCCGAGGCGGCAGCCTCTACCCGGCCGATGACGAGCATCGGGTGCTGCCCGACGGCGCGGTCCTGGTCACCGGCGACCGGATCGCCGCCGTCGGTCCGACCGAGGAGGTGGAGGCGACGCTGCTACCGCAGCAGCGCGCGGAACTCAGGGTGCTGGACGCCCGGGGCATGATGATCCTGCCCGGCTTCGTGAACCCGCACTGGCACGAGATGTTCGCGATGCGCTTCCCGTTCAAGGGGGCGCTGCGCTCCCCCAGCGACCGGGAGGACCGGCCGGTCTTCATGGCCCTGGGCGGCGATGTCCGGGCGATCTCCGGGGCCTTCGACGACTTCACCGACCTGATCGCGGATCTCACCCCGGACGAGGCGACCGCGATCGCGCGGTACTCGATGTGGACCCAGCTGCGGTCCGGGGTCACCACCCTGGGCGACGTCGGATCCTTCAACCACCCGACCGCCCTGGCCGCCGCCGCCCGGAGCCTGGGCATGCGCTGCTCGATCAGCACCTGGGCCAGTGACGCCCGGTGCGCGCCCGGGGAGACCCGCTTCCGTCGCACCCGGGACGCCGACCTGGTGCTGGCCGGCATCGAGGAGGTGGTCCGGGACCTGGCCGGGGACACCACCGGCCTGCTCCGGGCCCGTCCCACCGCGGTCTACAGCCTGAACATGACCGACGAGCTGGGGGCCGGCTTCGCCGAACTCGTCCGGCGCCACGACCTGCCCTTCGCCACCCATGTCGGCGCGCTGCGCAACGAGGTGGAGGTGTCCCGGACCTACTTCGGCGCCACCCCGGTCCGCCGCTTCGCCGACCTGGGGCTGCTCTCGGACCGGTTCATGGCGGTGCACTGCGCCTTCGCCGACGAGGACGAACGCAAGATGCTGGTGGCCGCGAACGCGCACATCAGCTACTCACCGGCCAAGTACGGCCCGGCCGGCGAGGCCACGGTGACCGAGACCCGGGCCATGCCGCACTTCCGTCGGGCCGGACTGGACGTGTCCCTGTCCACCGACGGCGCACCCCTGCCGGTGGGCGGCATGGCGGAGAACATGCGGGCCGTCTGGCAGCAACTCAACGAGATGTCCGCGGACCCGACCGAGGTCCGGCCCACCGACGCCCTGGCGATGGCCACCCGGATCCCGGCCCGAGGGCTGGACTGGGCCGGCATCGGCAGCCTGGAGCCCGGCCACCAGGCCGACATCCAGCTGATCCGTACCCAGGACTGGCGGTACCTGCTCAATCCCCGCCCGTTGGAGGGCTTCCTGGCTCTGGGCGGCTCCCAGGACGTGGACACCGTGCTGGTCGCCGGGCAGGTCCGGGTGCGTGGCGGGCGGCCGGTCGACCTCGACGAGAGCGACCTGCAGGCGCAGTACCTGGACGCTCTCGCCTCCTTCTCCATACGTCGCCTGGGGGTCGATCCCGGGGTCGTGGCGCAGTGGATCCGCCGAGCCACCAACACGGAAGGCGATTGACATGACGAGCGGAACAGCAGTGGTCACCGGGGCCGCGGGAGGCATCGGCGCGGCCGTCGTCCGGGCCCTGGCCGCGGCCGGGGTCGCGGTCGCGGCGCTGGATCGCAACCCGGTGGCCCTGAAGGAACTGGCCGACGAGGTCGAGGGGGTGCGAGCCTATCCGGTCGACGTCTCCGTCAGCGCCGAGGTCGACGAGGTGATCGACCAGGTCGAGCGGGAGCTGGGTGGGATCGGTTACCTGGTCAACGCGGCCGGGATCCTGCGTACCGCAGCGGCCACCGAGCTCACCGACGAGGACTGGAACAACACCTTCGCGGTCAACACGACCGGGGTGTTCCATGTCAGCCGGGCGGTCGCCCGGGCGATGGTGCCCCGCCGCTTCGGGGTGATCGTCACGGTCGCCTCCAACGCCACCGCGGTGCCGCGCTGGCACATGGGTGCCTACGCGGCCTCCAAGGCGGCGGCCACCAGCTTCACCAAGGTGCTCGGGCTGGAGGTGGCCGGGCACGGCATCCGGTGCAACGTGGTCGCGCCCGGCTCCACGGACACCCCGATGCTGACCTCCCTCTGGGCCGACGATGACGCCCGGCGGATCTCCATCGAGGGCACCGCGGACACCTTCCGGGTGGGCATTCCGCTGGGCCGGCTGGCCAGTCCCGCGGACATCGCCGCGGCGGTGCTGTTCCTGCTGTCGGACCGGGCGTCCCACATCACCCTGCACGAACTGGTCGTCGACGGCGGTGCGTCGCTCGGCGCCTGACCCTGCCCCACGAAACCCTGGAGACCACGGAGGCACCCATGTCGATCCCCGCGATCGCGCCGTACCCGATGCCGGCCGAACACGAACTGCCGGTCAACACCGTACGGTGGATCATCGATCCCGCCCGGGCGGTGCTGCTGATCCACGACATGCAGCGCTACTTCCTGCAACCCTTCTCGGCCACCCAGTCACCGGTCAGCGAGCTGGTGCCCAACGTCCAGGCGCTGCGGGAGGCCTTCACCGCGGCCGGCGCACCGGTCACCTACACCGCCCAGCCGGGTGGGATGGACGACCGGCAGCGTGGCCTGCTGAAGGACTTCTGGGGCAGCGGGATGAGCGCCGACCCGCAACACCGGGCGATCATCGACCAGCTGGCCCCGGCCGGGCCGGATGTCGTACACACCAAGTGGCGGCCCAGCGCCTTCTGCCGGACCGGTCTGCTCGACCAGCTCCGCGACCTGGGTCGCGACCAGCTGGTCATCTGCGGGGTGTACGCCCATGTCGGCATCCTGATGACCGCCCACGAGGGCTTCTCCAACGACATCCAGACCTTCCTGGTGGCCGACGCCATCGCCGACTTCACCCCGGAGTTCCACCGCCTGGCGTTGGAGTACGCGGCCTCCCGCTGCTCGGTGACCGTCTCCACCCGCACCGCCCTGGCCATGATGCAGGGGGCACCGCGATGACCTGGCTGGAACGGGTCACCGCCCCGGACGGGCCCCCCTTCGCCCTGCTGCACCGGCCCGGCCACGACCCCGACACCATCGACCTGATCATCGGTACGGCGGACACGGTGGAGCGGATCGCCGACATCCCCCTGCCCGTCGAGGGGGGCAGCGGGGCCCGGCACGACCTGCTGGCGATCCTGCCGTACCGGCAGATCCGCGAGCGCGGCTTCGAGGCCCCGGACGACGCGGCACCCCTGGTCACCATCGCGGTGACCGAACAGCAACGGCTGCCGATCGCCGAGGTGCTGGCCACCCTGCCCCAGGCCCCGATCGAGTACGACGGCGGCCACTTCGACCTGGACGACGACGAGTACGCCGCACTGGTGCAGCAGGTGATCGACGACGAGATCGGCACCGGGGCCGGGGCCAACTTCGTACTCAAAAGGTCCTTCCACACCGAGATCACCGGCTGGTCGACGCGGACCGCCCTGATCTTCTTCCGTCGCCTGCTCGGCCGGGATCCGGGGGCCCACTGGACCTTCCTGGTGCACACCGGCGAGCGCACCCTGATCGGTTCCTCCCCGGAACGGCACGTCACCCTGGACGCCGGCACGGTGACGATGAACCCGATCAGCGGGACCTACCGGTATCCGCCCGGCGGCCCCCACCTGGCCGGGATGCTCGACTTCCTGGCGGACGCCAAGGAGGCCAACGAGCTGTCCATGGTGCTCGACGAGGAACTGAAGATGATGGGCCGGATCTGCGACCGGGGTGCCCGGGCGATCGGTCCGCAGCTCAAGCAGATGGCCCGGGTGGCCCACACCGAGTACCTGATCGAGGGGCGCAGCACCCGGGATGTCCGGGACATCCTGCGGGAGACCCTGTTCGCCCCGACCGTGGTGGGGGGTCCCCTGGAGAGCGCCTGCCGGGTGGTCGCCCGGTACGAGCCCGGGGGGAGGGACTACTACGCCGGGCTGATCGCGTTGATCGGCCGGGACTCCGAGGGGGCCCGGCAGCTCGACTCGGCGATCCTGATCCGCACGGCCGACATCGACCTGGCCGGCCGGATGCGGATCGGGGTGGGTGCCACCCTGGTCCGCGACTCCCAGCCGGTCACCGAGGCGGCCGAGACCCGGGCCAAGGCGGCCGGGCTGCTGGAGGCCCTGGCCGACCAGCCGGGTGCCCCCGCCACCTGGCCGGACACCTCGGTGGGTCTGCACCCCTCGATCCGGCACGCCCTGGCCACCCGCAACCGGCCCCTGGCCGACTTCTGGTTCGACGACCCGGAGGACCGGGATCGGATCCAGCCCGGGCTGGCCGGTCGCCGGGTGCTCGTGATCGACGCCGAGGACACCTTCACGGAGATGCTCCGGCACGCCCTGGTGGCCCTCGGTTTCGAGGTGGAGGTACGCCGCTTCGACGAAGCGTACGACCTGGACCGGCACGATCTGGTGGTGCTCGGCCCCGGGCCCGGGGACCCCCGGCAGTTCACCGACCACAAGATCATGACCCTGCGGACGGCGGCCCGGCGGCTGCTCGCCCTGGGGGTGCCCTTCTTCGCCATCTGCCTGGGCCACCAGGTGCTCAGCACCGTGCTGGGCCTGGAGGTGACCCGGATCCCCTTCCCCAACCAGGGCACCCAGCGGCGGATCCCGTTCCGGCACCGCACCGAACTGGTCGGCTTCTACAACACGTTCGCCGCTCAGAGCCCGACGCCGGAGATCACCAGCCCGGACCGGCCGGGGGCGATCACGGTGTTGCGCGAGGCGGACAGCGGCGAGGTGCACGGGCTGATCGGTCCCGGATTCGCCTCGGTGCAGTTCCACCCGGAATCCGTGCTGACCCCCGGCGGCATTCGGATCATCGGTGAACTGCTCGGTGAAGTACTGCCGCAGAGAGTGAGAAGCATTGCTGATCACCGATCCCTTGTAGCCACCTCGACCGGATTCCTAGCCTCGGAGGCAACGGTGCAAGCGACGGCGAGGAGATGAACATGCAGGCATTGCCCCGCCTCGGTGACTGGGCCGACCTGGACGAACTGCGCGACCTTCAGGCCAAGCAGATCCCCAAGGTCATGGAGTGGGCCTCCCGGGCCCCCTTCTACGCCGGGCGCGACCTCACCGAGCTCACCGAACAACCCCTGACCACCAAGCAGAACCTCCGGGACCAGTACCCCTTCGGGATGCTCGCGGTGCCGCGCCGGGACCTGGCCACCTATCACGAGTCCAGCGGCACCGCCGGCCAGTCCACCCCCTCCTACTACACCGCGGAGGACTGGATCGACCTGGCCGAGCGGTACGCCCGCAAGTGGGTGGGGATAACCCCGGAGGACACCTTCTTCGTCCGCACCCCGTACGCCCTGATGATCACCGGTCATCTGGCCCAGGCCGGGGCCCGGCTGCACGGCGCCACCGTGGTCCCCGGCGACTACCGCTCCCTGGCCATGCCGTACGCCCGGGTGGTGCAGGCCCTGCACGACCTGGAGGTGTCCCTGACCTGGTCGATCCCGACCGAGCCCCTGGTCTGGGCGGCCACCGCCCGGGCGGCCGGGCTGGATCCGGCGCGGGACTTCCCCGCCCTGCGCGCCCTGTTCGTCGGCGGGGAACCCCTGACCGGGGCCCGGCGTCGCCGGATCAGCGAGATCTGGGGGGTGCCGATCGTCGAGGAGTACGGCTCGACCGAGACCGGCAGCCTGGCCGGGGAGTGCCGGCACGGCCGGATGCACCTGTGGGCCGACCGGATGGTCTTCGAGGTGTACGACCCGCAGACCGGCCGGATCAGCCCCGAGGGCCGGGGTCAACTGGTGGTCACCCCGTTGTACCGGGAGGCCATGCCCCTGCTGCGGTACAACCTGGAGGACGACGTCGAGGTGTCCTACGAGGACTGTCCGTGCGACTGGCGGCTGCCCTCCATCCGGGTCATGGGCCGGTCGGTGTACGGCCACCCGGTGGCCGACGGCACGGTGACCCAGCAGCAACTCGAAGAGATCATCTTCAGCCTGCCGATCGAGCACGAGGTGCTGTTCTGGCGGGCCCGCGCCGATCGGGACCTGCTGCGGGTCCAGTTCGAGGTGCCCGCCGAGCACCGGGAGGCCGCGGTCGCCCGGGTACGGGCGGCGATCGCCGATGAGGTGGGGGTACCCGCCGAGGTGACCGCCCTCGAACCGGGCACCCTGCTGCCCTTCCAGGTGCTCACCCAGAAGAAGGACGTCGTGAAGCCTCGCAGTCTGCTGGCGGCGGGCGAGGACTGGAGCAAGGCCCTGCCGTTCAACTGACCGACCCGGAAGGTGACTGTCATGACGACCTCTCAGGCCCCGGCCCCGCCCGCTACGGCGGCCGACCGGGAACGTATCGCCCAACTGGTGTGTGGCCACATGGCCACCCGGACCATCTCCGCCGCGGCGGCGCTGGGGGTGGCCGACATCATCGGCCCCGACGGCTCCGACTCGGCGCAGGTGGCGGCTGCGGCCGGCACCGATCCCGGCGCCACCCTGCGGCTGCTGCGGGCCCTGGCCGCGCTGGAGGTGCTGCGGGAGACCGAGCCGGGGCGGTTCGCCCTCACCGGCATCGGCGAGCTGCTGCGCACCGACCGACCGGATTCGATGGCCGAGTTCGTGGCGATGACCACCGACCCGGCGATGCTGGGCGGCTGGGCCCACCTGGACCAGGCCATCCGCACCGGAGGGGAGGTCTTCTCGACCACCTTCGGTACCTCCTTCTTCGGCCACCTGGCCGGGGACCCGCAACTGTCCGCCCGGTTCAACGCGGCCATGCGGCAGGGCACCCGGCTGGCCGCCCAGGTGCTGCCGCAGGCGTACGACTTCGGTCGCTTCCGTACGGTGGCCGACATCGGGGGCGGGGACGGCACCCTGCTGGCGGCCGTGCTCGCCGCCCACCCGGAGGTCCAGGGCCTGCTGTACGACACGGCCGAGGGCCTGGCCCAGGCGGACACCACCCTGGCCGGGGCCGGGGTGGCCGAGCGCTGCACCCTGGCCACCGGGGACTTCTTCGCCTCGGTGCCCGCCGGGGCGGAGGCCTACCTGCTCAAGAGCATCCTGCACGACTGGGACAACGAGCGAGCCGCGGTCATCCTGCGGCATGTCCGGGCGGTCATCCCGCCGCACGGCCGGCTGCTCATCGTCGACGCGGTGCTGCCGGACCTGGTCGACGCCCAGCGGTCCCCCCTGGGGCATCTGGGTGATCTGAACATGCTGGTGCAGCTCAGCGGCAGGGAGCGCACCCGCAGTGACTTCACCGCCCTGTGTCAGGCCACCGGGTTCCGGCTGACCTCGGTGACCGGGCTGGCCCCGGCCCGGTTCTCGCTGGTGGAGGCGGTGCCGACCGGATGTTGAGGTTCCCGGACGTGGCCAGTTTCGAGGCCTGGCTGACGCAGTGGCACGAGACCGCCGACGAGGTGTGGGTGCTGTTCCCGAAGAAGGGCGTGGAGGTGCCCTCCATCACCCGCTCGGAGACCCTGGACGTGGCCCTCTGCTTCGGCTGGATCGACGGCAAGGCCATGTCCGGTAACGCTCCCCAGGGTTGGTGGAGCCAACGGTTCACCCCCCGACGCAAGCGCAGCACCTGGTCGAAGGTGAACCGGGTACGGGTGGCCAAGCTGATCGCGGCGGGTCGGATGCGTCCGGCCGGGCTGCGTCAGGTGGAGTTGGCCAAGGCGGACGGCCGGTGGGAGGCGGCCTACGACTCGCCCAGCCGGGCGGAGGTGTCCCCGGAGTTCGCCGCCGCCCTGGCCGCCTCGCCGGCCGCCACGGCGGCCTGGGAGAAGCTGGGCTCCGGCCGCCGGTACGTGATGATCGTGACCTTGCAGAAGCTGAAGCGTCCGGAGACCCGACAGCGACGCATCGGCGAGTTCATCGCGACGCTGGCAGCGAGTTCGTGAGGGACTCCAGCCGGTCCAGGTAGTGCGGGCTGTACATGATGCCGAGCACGTTGCCGAAGGGGTCGGTGACGGCGGCCGTGACGAATCCGGCCTCCCGCTTGGTGATGGGCTCGTACTCGACCGCCCCCATGGCCAAGAGCCGGTCGAACATGGCCTCGATGTCGTCCACGTGCCAGTACACCACCGCCCCGCCCGGGACGGCCGCCGCGCCGGGCGGGGCCCAGGCCCGGTCGATGATCCCGAGTTCGTGCTCGTAGTCGCCGATGCGCCATTCGAGGTACGCGCCCCCGCGCTCGAAATACGGCTCGCCGCCGAGCAGCTCGGCGTACCAGGCCCGGGCGGCCGGTACGTCGTCCGCCCAGTAGGTGACCGTACTGAGTCCGCGCAGGGCTGCGACATTTCCCATTTAGTACCCCTTTTGCAGGCGATAGCCGAATAGCACCTTGCGGGAGGATAGCGGCTGACCGCCCGCCATCCCGGGAAGCACCCGCCAAGGTGGACTCCGGCGTGTCCCAGAACCCGGCGGACCCCGGCCGGATTCGAATCGAGCACCCGAGTAGCAGCCCTTATCGCGGGCTCATTGTCCCCCTCCTGTTACCAGCATTACGTTTTTCATGGTAACGACATCGAAGCGCGGAAGGGATCGACGTGACCAGGACCTACCCCGCCTACATCGGCGGCCGGGACGTCTACGGAGACAACCCCCGGTACGTGCACACCATCTCCGCGCGGGCGCTGCTCGACGACACGTTCGCCGCCCTGCGACTCAAGCGCGACCTGGACGAGGGCCGGCCCGGGGTGTCCGTCCCCGACGGCGAGGTGATCGCCGGGGCCTGTCTGGTGGCCGGCGAGGACCTGGCCCAACAGGCCCTGGAGGCCGCCGCCGCGGCGGCTCCGGCCTGGCGCCGGGTGCCCCTGGAGGAACGGATGCGGATCGGCCGCCGGATCATCGAGCGGCTGGCCGAACACGGCGAGACCCTGGTCGAGCTGCTGGTGGCCGAGGGTCAGCCCCGGGACATGTCCGAGGGCATGGTCTTCGGGGTCCCGCACACCACCTGGAGCGCCCAGACCCTGGACTGGTGTGCCGAGCAGATGGCCGTGACCCGCGGCGACGACCAGCGGGAGATGCTGCTGCGCCGGGTCCCCGACGGGGTGGTCTGCCTGAACCCACCGCAGAACGCCGCCACGGTCAACACCCTGAACGGGCTGACCGCCATGCTCGCCGGCAACACCCTGGTCGTCCGGGCCCCGCGCGGGGTGGGACTCAGCTGCATGTACCTGCTGCGGGAGATCGTGGCACCGGTGCTGGAGGAGGCCGGCGCCCCGCCGGGCACCCTGAACGCCCTGTGCGCGCCGCCGCTGCTGGACAGCTGGGTGGCCAGCCCGCTGGTCGACGACATCATCTACTTCGGCGGCAGCACCAAGGGCATCCAGTTCGAACGGGACTGCGTGGCGGCCGGCAAGAAGCCGATCCTGGAGCTGGCCGGCAACGACTGCTGTGTGGTCTGGCACGACGCCGACCTGGACGCCGCGGTGGACTCCCTGGCCCAGTTCTTCATGAACTCCGGGCAGATCTGCAACGTGCCCAACCAGGTGGTCCTGCACCCCGCCATCGCCGACGAGGTGATCGAGAAGCTGGTCTCGGTGCTCAAGGAGATCCGGCCGGGCTACCCGGAGGAGCGCGGGGTGGTGCTCACCCCCGTACTCGGGGCCGACTGGTTCTACGGCTGCCTGGGTGAGGCCCTGGCCAAGGGGGCCAAGCTGGTGCACGGCGGGCGGCGGTTGGAGACCGACGGCAGCGTCTCGGACACCGGCTTCTTCATCGAGCCGACCCTGGTGCGGATCGACGGCCTGACCGGCGCCCGGGACCTGTCCGTGGTCCGCGACGAGACCTTCTTCCCCCTGTTGCCGGTGATCGTGCCGGAGAGCGGCAGCACCGACGAGGAACTGTTCGACCAGGTGCTCGCCTTCGTCGAGGACAACGCGTACGGGCTGCGCAACTCCCTCTGGTCCCGCAGCCAGGCCACCATCACCCGATTCCTGGACTCGATCACCAACGGCGGCAACCTGAAGATCAACGACTCGCACGGCAACTTCCTGCCCTTCCTGCCCAACCAGGGCGGCACCGGACTGACCGGGGGCGTCTTCGGCGAGGCGAGCCATCCGATGTTGCGCACCACCCACCTCCAGGCCGTCAGCATCGGCCGCCTGTAGCGAACGGAGGAACCGACATGACCACGCGCACTCTCAAGGCGGTGACCGGGGGCACCGCCGCCGACCTCATCCGCCGGCTGGCCGACGACGAGACCTTCCCGGCGTACGCCCCGGATCTGGTGGCCGTGCACCGCGACGGCGACCACAGCGACTGGGTCCTCGCCTTCCGGGGCGGGGTGGCCCGCTGGACCCAACGAAGGCGGGTCCTCGCCGACCGGATCGAGTTCGAGCAGACCGACGGTGACTTCCAGGAGTACGCCGGCCACTGGTCGGCCACGGACGGACCGGACGGCTGCGAGGTCGAGTACACCGTCCGGTTCCGGACCAGCGTCCCGCACTTCGCCGGAGCGGTGGAGTCGGCCGCCGGCCGGGTTCTCACCCGTACCGCCCTGGCGGTGTTGGAGGGGGTAGGTCGGACGGCCCGGGTTACCCGGGGCGGACGCATCCTGTCCGACCTTCCCGAGGAGGTTTCCGGCCATGCGATTCGATGACATCTGGGTGGCCGGTACCGGTGCCACCCTGGGTGACCCGGTGCCGGTCTCCGGGGCGGTGGCGGCCGGAGCGTACTCCGCGGAGGCCGCCGCCAGCACCGGGATGATCAGTTACTCCCAGTCCACCCAGGCCCCGCCGGAGATGGCGGTGTCCAGCGGTCGCCAGGCGATCAAGGCCGCCGCCGAACACGCCGTGGAGATCGGCCCGACCAGCCTGCACCTGCACAGCCACGCCGGCTTCCAGGGCATCGACCAGTGGTCCGCCGCCTGCTGGATCGCCGGGGAGCTGATCGGCACCCAGCTCGACACCATGCCGATCACGGTGGCCGCCTGGTCCAACGGATCGATAGCCAGCCTGGAGGTGGCGGCGAACGCGCTGACCGCCAACCCGGCCCTGCCCTCGGCCCTGATCACCGTCGCCGACCGCTTCGGCCCACCCGGGGACCGCTTCCACACCTCCCCCGGCATGGTCTTCGGTGACGGGGCGGCCGCCGCGGTGCTCACCCGGGGCGCCGGCCGGTTCCGACTGCTGTCCTGTGTCGCCGAGGCCGACACCGTCCTCGGCGGGCTGGCCCGGGGCGACGAGCCCTTCCGGCTGTCGCCCAGCCCGGAGCCGGCCGACTCGCGTCGACGTACCCGGGAGTTCCTGGCCCAGGGCGAGGTGTCACTGCGCGACATCCAGACCCGTACCACCCAGCGGGTGCGCAGCGTCGTCAGCCGTGCCCTCGACGAGGCCCAGGTCAGTCCGGACCAGGTGGACTGGATGGTCACCCCCTTCGTCGGCCGCACCCTCTACCACAACAGCTTCGTCCGCCCTCTCGACTTCACCCCCCGCAACACCCTGCTCGAGTTCGGTCTGACGATCGGGCACCTCGGCGCCGCGGACCAGATCCTCGGACTGCACCACCTGGCCGGATCGGACCTGCTCGAACCGGGGTCTCGGATCCTTCTGATCGGCACCGGCATGGGTTTCACCTTCTCCGCCGCGGTGCTCACCGCGGGCGACGACTGACGGAAGGACCAGCGCGATGCACACCGCCCAGAGCACCACCTCACGGATCAGCGCCACCGAACCGCTGATGTCCCCGGCCGGCCTCCGAGCCGACATCCCCCTCCCGGCCCTGCTGGCCGATCGGGTCGAACACGCCCGACACTCCATCGGCCGCATCCTGCACGGCGACGACGACCGCCTGGTGGTGGTCGCCGGCCCCTGCTCCATCCACGACCCACGCGCGGCCCTGACCTACGCGGAGAAACTCGCCGCGGTGGCCGAACGGGTCTCCGGCTCCCTCCAGATCGTGATGCGGGTGTACGTGGAGAAGCCCCGCACCCGGCTCGGCTGGAAGGGCCTGGTCAGCGACCCCCTGCTGGACGACTCGGACGACCTGGCCACCGGGCTGCGGGTGGCCCGCCGCACCATGGTCGACGTGTTGGGGGTGGGCCTGCCGGTGGGCTGCGAGTTCCTCGACCCGACCGTCGGCCGCTACCTGTCCGACCTGGTCTCCTGGGGCTCGATCGGGGCCCGCACGGTGCAGAGTCAACCGCACCGGCAGCTCACCAGCGGTCTGCCGATGCCGGTCGGGTTCAAGAACTCCACCTGCGGCAACGTCGAGGACTCCATCGACGCGATCGTCACGGCCGGACGCGGACACGTGTACCCGGGTCTCACCGACGACGGGCACGGGGCGGTCATGCGTACCAGCGGCAACCCGGACTGCCATGTCGTCCTGCGGGGCGGCGCCGACGGCCCGAACTTCAGCCCGCAACACGTCTCCCAGACCCTGGACCGGCTCCGCGCCGCCGACCTGTCCAGGGGTCTGTTCATCGACGCCAGCCACGGCAACTGCGGCAAGGACCACGTCCGGCAGCCCAAGGTGGTCGAGGACCTGGCGTTGCGGATCGCCGACGGCGAGCGGGGCATCGCCGGGGTGATGATCGAAAGCTTCCTCACCGAGGGCCGGCAGAACCTGGTGCCGGGACAGTCGCACCGGCTCATCTACGGGCAGAGCGTCACCGACAGCTGCGTGGGCTGGGAGCGCACCGAACACCTGATCGACCTGCTCGCCGACGCGGTGAGCACCCGCCGGTCCGCCTACGGCCTGGCGATGGCCGGCTGAAGCCGCTTCGGAGAGAGGAATCCGCCCATGTCCACGACATCCACCTCGTCGCTTCCCCTGGCCGGCTCCGGCCAGGGGGCGGCGCCCGCGCCGGCCCACCGGGTGCCCCTCACCGGCACCCCCGATCCGACCCGGGCGGTCGCCGCCCTGGCCGCCCTGCTGCGCCGCTACACCGGAGAGGACGAGATCCGCATCGGGCGGCGCGCCCCCGGGGTCCACACCACACTGCTCATGTCCTTCCCGGACACGGCCGCCCTCGGCACCCTGACCGAGCCGGCGGTGCAGCTCGGCGAGGAGGTGACCCCCCAGGGGGTCGTGGTCAGCGACGGGCTGCCGGCCCGGGCGGCCGAGGTGCCGACCGTGGTGGTCGGCGAGGCCGGCCTGGAGTTGCTGATGCCGGCCGACATCTTCGACGAGGCGGCCGTGGCCCAGTACGCCCGGCACCTGGAGCGGATCCTGGCCGCCGGGCCGGAGGTCTCGGTCGCCGAGGTGGCTCTGCTGACCGAGGCGGAGACCCGGCGCGCCCTGGTCGAGTGGAACGACACCGACGCCGCCATCCCCGCGCCGTTCATCCACGAGCTGGTCGCCGAGTACGCCCGCACCACCCCGGAGGCCGTCGCGGTGGCCCTCCCCGACGAGCAGGTCACCTACCGGGAGTTGGACAGCCGGGCCAACCAGTTCGCCCACCGGCTCCGGGCGGCCGGGGTACGCCGTGGCGACCGGGTGGGGGTCTGCTTCCCGCGCGGCGCGGACGCCCTGATCGCCCAACTGGCCTGCTTCAAGCTGACCGCGGCGGCGATCCTGATGGATCCCGGCTTCCCGGCCGACCGGCTGCGGTTCATGCTCGAGGACTCCTCCGCCGTCGCCGTGCTGACCAGCACGGAGCACACCGCCCTGGTCGAGGGGGCCGACTGCCCGGTCATCGACCTGTGGGCCACCGACTGGGCCGCCGAGCCGACCACGGAGGTGCACGAGCCGGTCACCGCGGACGACTTCATCCACATCGGATACACCTCCGGCTCCACCGGGGCACCCAAGGCCGTGCAGGCCCGGTTCGGTCCCGCCCGCAACCTGATCCACGCCATGCGTGAGCTGTGCGGGATGACCGCGGCCTCCCAGGGCACCTGGCTGGCCGCACCCGGGTACGGGATGATCCAGGTCGAGTGCTTCCCGGTGCTCGCGGCCGGTGCCACCGTGCACATCCCGGAGGCCAGCGTGGTCGCCTCCCCGGAGCGTCTCCAGGAGTGGATCCTCCGGTACGGCATCACCACCACCCTGCTGATGAAGCCGATGGCCGAGCGGCTGTGGCTGCTGGAGTGGCCGGCCGACACCAGGCTGCGCGACATCCGGGTCTGCGGCGAGCGGATTCAGGCCTGGCCCCCGGCCGGCCTGCCCTTCCGCCTGATCAACCTGTACGGCTCCTCCGAGGCGACCACGGTCTCCGCCTGCGACATCACCGCCCTGGGCCAGTCCCTGGGCGAGGCGGGCCGGGCCCGGGCCCTGCCGCCGATCGGCCGACCGATCGACAACGTGCGGACCTACGTGCTGGATGAGTGGTTCCGTCCGGTGCCCCCGGGGGTGGTCGGGGAATTGTGCGTGACCGGGGACAGTCTCTCCGCCGGGTACGTCAACCGTCCGGAGCTGACCGCCCAGAAGTGGATCAGCAACCCGATCGACCCGGAACGCTCCCCCATCCTGTACCGCACGGGCGACATGGCCCGCTACTGGGCGGACGGCAGCATCGAGATCGTCGGCCGCCGAGACGGCCAGATCAAGGTACGCGGCAACACCGTCCACCTGGCCGAGATCGAGATCGTCCTCGGCGCCCAGCCGGGGGTACGGCGTACGGCCGTGCTGGCCCGCGCGGACGGTCAGGGGGACACCCAGCTCACCGCGTACATCGAGCCGGAGGCGGGGGCCACCCCGGCGGTCCGGGACATCCGCCGGGCCCTGCGCAAGCGCCTGCCGGCCTTCATGGTGCCCTCCTCCTTCGTGGTCGGCGAGATCCCGCTGAACACCAACGGCAAGATCGACCGGGGCGCACTGCCGGAGCCGCCGCGGTCCCGGCCGGACGTGGACAGCCCCTACCAGGCCCCCACCACGGACCTGGAGCGGGAGCTGCACGAGCTGTGGACCGCCGCCCTGGAGGTCGAGGGGCTGGGGGTGCTGGACAACTTCTTCGACCTGGGCGGGGACTCGCTGCGGGCGGCCCGGGTGACCGGCCAGGTGGCCGACCGGTACCAGCTGGAGGTGGAGGTCGGGGACCTGTTCCACGAGCCGACCATCGCCCGGATGGCCGCCTACCTGGCCGCGGAGCGGGAGGCCCGGCCGGCCCTGGCGACGATCTGAACCACAGCGAAGGGGAGGGTCACCCGGTCGGGTGGCCCTCCCCTTCTGCGTTGCCTACGCGGTTCAGTCCCGCAGCTCCCGGTCGACCAGGTCACCGGCCGCCCCGACGTACCCGGCCGGGTCCAGCAGCCGGGTCAGCTCCTGCTCGCTGAGGTGCCCCGCGACCCGGGAATCGGCCCCCAGCACCTGGTGCAGGGGCTGCCCGGTCTGCTCGGCCACCCGGCTGGCCTCGGTGAGCAGGGCCCGGGCGGGGGCCCGGCCCAGGTGCGGCGTCAGTACGGCGGCCACCCGCTCGGTGGCCACCCGGTTGCCCGTCAGGGCCAGATTGGCCCGCATCCGCTCCGGCCGTACCGTCAGCCCGGCGGCCAGCTGTTCCGCGGTGTGCGCGGCGCCGCCGACCAGGCGCAGCAGCTCCCGCAGGGGCAGCCACTCGGCGTGCCAGACCCCGGCGGACCGCTCGTCCTCGGCGACCAGGCACTGGGTCAGGGCCGCCGCGTAGCAGGGGGCTTGCAGGGCGGCGCTGCGGATCAGGGTGGACAGCACCGGGTTGCTCTTGTGCGGCATGGCCGAGGAACTGCCCCGCCCGGCCACGGTCGGCTCGGCCACCTCACCGATCTCGGTACGCACCAGCACCAGCACGTCCGCGGCGAACTTCCCCAGGGCCCCGGCGGTGTGGGCCAGGGCGGCGGCCAGGTCCGCCATCGGGGTACGCAGGGCGTGCCAGGGCAGCACCACCGCGGCCAGCCCGGTCTCCTCGGCGTACGCGGCCGTCAACCTGGCGGGGTATCCCTCGCCATGGTGACCGTCCACATTGGCGTACTCCTGGTATCCGGCCAGGGTGCCGGCGGCGCCGCCCAGGGCCACCGGCAGCACCAGGGCGTCCAGCCGGTCCCGGGCGTCCAGCACCAGCCGACGCCACCCGGCCGCCTTGAGCCCGAAGGTGGTCGGCACCGCGTGCAGGGCCAGGGTCCGCCCGGCCATCACGGTGTCCCGGTGTCGGCCGGCCAGTACGCCCAGCGAGGTGGCCACCGCGGTCAGGTCGGCGCGGATCAGGGCGATCGCCCGCCGAGCCACCAGCATCGCCCCGGTGTCGAAGATGTCCTGGCTGGTGGAGCCGCGGTGCACGTACTCGGCCGCGGCCCGGTCCTTGGCGGCCACCCCGGCGGTCAGCGCCTGGACCAGGGCGACGACCGGGTTGGCGGTCTCCCGGGAGGCCAGGGCGATGGCGCGTACGTCGAAGGCCTCCACCCGGGCGCACCGGGTGATCACCTCGGCGGCCTCCGGCGGCAGGGTGCCCAGCCGGGCCTGGGCCCGGGCCAATGCCGACTCCGCGTCGAGCATGGCCTGGACCCAGGCAGAATCGTCGACGGCCGCCTCGACCGGTGTCCCGGCCCGTACCGGAGACAGCAGTCCGGTGGACTCCGTCACACGATCACCCCTATCGGGTCCTCGTCCGGCGCCTCCGCGAAGGCCCGGCGTACCTCGCGGGGCACCCGGGCCACCTCGGGCAGCCCCAGCACCTCACGGGCGATGGCGTCCGAATCGGCCAGGGTCACCGAGTCGACCCCGGGCCGGATGCCGGCCGCGGTCACCCAGTGCACCGACTCGGTGGGTACCCCGTAGGCGAACCGCCGGGGATGAGGGCGCCCGCAGCCGTCCAGCAGCCGGTAGGGGCGCTCCGTGACGGCCAGCCCGCCGGTCTCGTAGCTGCCGATCCGGTACGGGACCGCCTGATCGGTGTCCAGCAGATGCCGCAGCAGGGGATCCTCCGTACGGCGCAGGTCGGGTTCCGGCAACCGGGCCTCGATCAGCACCCGGGACCGGATCGGCTCACCGGGCACCGCGCTGGACCCGCTGACGAAGGCCGGCTCCGTGGTGTCCAGCCGGATCCAGGTGCCCGGACCGGTCAGGGTGAGCACCCCGGCCTCGATCAGGGCGATCATCTGCTCGACCCGGACGGCGGGGGGTCCGATGGAGAGGTACCCGTTCAGGGGGGTGTACCACCCCTCCAGGTCGTCCCGGTGCGACTCACCACTGAGACCGCCGTGGTCGACCGCCAGCCGGATCTCGTTGCGCAGGTCCCGCAGCACGTCCAGGGCCGCCTTCAGGGGTCCCTCGACATTGCCGGCCCGAGCCGCCCGCACATCGGCGCGCAGGTGCTCCAGCAGCCAGCCCTGGAAGTCCGTCCGGTCGACGAAGGTGCTGTCGCCGTACGGGCGGGCCAGCCGCTCCCAACTGAACCTGCGCCGCGGCGCGATGCCGTACGCCTCCAGCACCTCGGTGGTGTCCCCGCCGATCGGGACGGCCAGGAAGTCGGCCTGGAAGGCCATCGCCTCCGACCCCAGCCCGAGCAGGGTCGTGTAGTAGACGTTCTCCACCTCCCGGGCGATCACCGGCCACAGGTCCCGGGTGAAGTTGATCGGCCGGGGCAGGTCCGCCACGTACTCGGCGGTCAGCAGCAGCGGCAGGTGTCGGCCGGCCGCCCCCTTCTGGTTCTCGCCCCGGGACTGGTAGGGCACCCCCCGCCGGGAGCTGGCGTACAGCCGGGGTTCCCGGCCGGAGGGCCGGTAGGTCAGCCACCCGTCCGGCCTGGTGACGAAGGAGCCACCTCGGCCGACCGTCAGCAGGGCCATGTGGTCGAAGAAGTTCAGCCCCAGCCCACGCAGCAGCACCGGCTCCCCCGGCCCGATCTCGTCCAGATCCAGGTCGGCCGGGTTGGCCGGGGTCAGGTACCGCAGGTGGTGGATGCGGGACAGGCTGGCCGTACGGGCCTCCCGGGCGGTGGGCCGGACCTGCTGGTGACCGAGGGCCAGGACCACCGCGTCCAGGTCGTGCAGCCGGGTCCCGTCGGCCAGCCGTACCCCCTGCGGGCCGCCGGTGACCCCGTCGGTGTCGGCCAGGGCGATGGCCCGGGACCGGTGGCAGCGGACGGTCACATGGCGGGGGGCCTGCTCCACCACCCGCCGGAAGGCGGCCTGGAGGTAGCGGCCGTAGAAGGCCCGGGAGGGGTAGGAGTTCGGGCCGAGGGCACGCGCCTCCTCGTCGGGCTGGTCCAGCGCCCACTCGTACAGGCTGGGGCCGGGCTCGATCGGGCCCTCGATGCGTGAGCTGTCATCCGACCAGACCGTGATCTGGGCGGCCACGGTGTTCGTCATCAGGTGGCGGGACTGGTCACAGCGCCACACCGCCCCGGCGCCCGCCCCGGCCGGGTCGACGACATGCACCACGACCTCGTCGTGCGAGGGTCGGGCGCGTTCGTTGGCACAGAGTCGTTCCAGCACGGACAGTCCGCGAGGCCCGGCCCCGATGATGCAGATCTCGGTCATGCCGCCACTCCCTGCACGGTCGGGCGGACGGGGGCCCCGGCGACCCGGGTGCCGTGCATCCAGGCCAGGTGCTCGCGCAGGTCCTGCTGGGAGAGACCGCGCAGCCGCTCGTTGCGGCGGCGGGCCGCAGCTCCGGCCGGGTGCCACAGCACGACACTGTTCCGGGCCGCCCGCTGCACCGCCGCGGTCCGACCGGCCCGCTCGGCCGCGTACCCCCGCAGTCCGGCCTCGGGCGATGCCCCCGGGGTCAGGTGTCGGGCCAGCACCACCGCGTCCTCCAGGGCCTGGCAGGCACCCTGAGCGGCGTAGTGCAGCATCGGATGAGCAGCATCCCCGAGCAGGGCCACCCGACCCTCGGTCCAGGTGTCCACCGGTTCCCGGTCGACCAGGGTCCAGGTCTTCCACTCCTCGCCGAGGGCCAGCAGCCGCTGGGCCGTCCCGCCCAGGGCGGGGAACTCGGCCCGGGCCCGCTCCCGGCTGACCGGTCTGCCGGCCACCGCGGTGGTGCTGCCGTCGACGCTGCTGGCGGCCAGGTTCAGGTACCGGCCCCCGGCGATCGGGTAGTGCACGAAGTGGCATCCCGGCCCGGCCCACCAGACCACGGACCGGTCGTACCGCAGGTCCGCCGGCACCCGGTCCATCTCGACGACCGCCCGGTAGACCGTGATGCCGGAGACGATCGGATCACCGTCGCCGACCATCTGCTGCCGGATCGCGGAGTGCAGGCCGTCGGCGCCGATGACGACCTCGCCGTCAACCCGTTCCCCGTCCGCCAGGGTCACCCAGACGGAGAGGTCCTCCTGGCCGTACCCGAGGACCGGGGCGTCGCTGCGCAGTTCGATCGCGGCCGTGTCGCGGCAGGCGTCCAGCAGGGCGGTGTGCAGCTCGGCCCGGTGCACCACGACGTACGGGCGCCCGAAGCGACGCCGGTAGGCCTCGGTGAGTTCCAGGCTGGTCACGTGTTCCCCGGTGACCCCGTCCATGAACCGCAACTCGTCCATGCGTACCGCCCCGGCCCGCACGGTGGCCCCGACCCCCAGCTGATCCAGCGCGTGCAGGCCATTGGGGGCCAACTGGATGCCGGCGCCGATCTCGGCGAACCGTGCCGCCTTCTCCAGGACGGTGACCTGGTGGCCGGTGCGGGCCAGGGCCAGGGCGGTGGCGAGTCCGCCGATGCCGCCACCGGCGATGATCACCCGGGACATCAGGCCCTCCCGTCCCCGGCCAACAGCCGCGCCAGCTCCAGCCTCTTGATCTTCGTGGTGGCGGTGTGCGGCAGGTCCCCGATGCGCCACTGGATCGGCTCGCCCATCGCCGGCAGACCGGCTACCGCGGCCCGCCAGGCCACCGGGTCCAACGGGCGGTCGTCCCGGGTGCACACCACCGGCACCGCGCCGCCGTCGGCCCCCGGCACGATGACCACCTCGGCCAGTTCCGGGATCCGGCTGAACAGGGTGTCCTCGGCGGCCAGGGTGGAGCCGAAGCCCTCGATCAGGTCGACCTCGCGGTCCAGCAGGTGCACACACCCCCAGCGGGTGCGATAGCCGACATCCCCCATCCGCCACCAGCCACCGGCGGAGAGCTGGGCGTCGTAGCGCTGCTGCTCGCCCAGGTAGGTGACGATCCGGCCCCCGCTGCGTACCTCGATGAAGCCGGGGTTCTCGGCCGAGGGCGGCTTGCCGTCCCGGCTGACCACCCGTACCCCGGTCATGCCCGGGAAAGGCATCCCCACGCACCGCCCGTCGGCGTCCTCCCCCCGCCCCCGGGTGTAGGTGCGGCCGATCACCGGACCGACCTCGCTCTGGCCGTACAACTGCCCGAAGACCGGGTTGCGTCGACGGGAGGCGTCCAGCAGCCGCCGGATGGTCCTGGGGTGGATGGCGTCGAAGGTGGAGCTGAACAGCTTCACCCCGGCCAGCGGCCCTCGTGGGTCGTCCGCCAACCCCTCCCACTCCATCAGCGAGTTGGGGTGGGCCTCCAGCACCCCGGGGCGCAGCCGACTGAACAGGTCCGCCACCCGATCCGGGTCGGAGTCCACCAGCACCACGATGGGACAGCCCCGCAGCAGGGACATGGCCAGCGCGGTCATCAGCCGGGAGTGCACGAAGGAGACATGGATGGCCACGGTCTCCCGGCGTCGCAACAGCGCGGTGACCACCGAGATCTGCGGCCGGTACCGGGCCTGGAGGGTGAACCCGGTGTGCACGGCCAGCTTGGGGATCCCGGTGGTGCCGGAGGTGTGTGTGATCAACGCCGGACGGTCCGCGGGCACGGTGACCACGGGCACCCGGGGTGCCCCGGCGAATTCACCGAACGACTTCGCCCCGGGGTGACTTCCGGCGGTCAGCAGGATGCCCGCGGCCCGGTCGAAGATCACCTCCGGCAGACCGGCCAGCTTGGCCTCGTCGGTGACGAGGAAGGGCCGGTCGGCCCGGCGTACCAGTTCCGCCACGGTGTCCCCGTCCAGGCTGGGGGAGAGCAGCACCGGCACCCCGCCGATCCGGGAGACCGCGAAGGCCAGCAGGGTGATGTCGAACCCGTTCGTCTTGTGCACGACCACCCGGTCGGCCGGGCGTACTCCGGCGGCCCACAGCCGGGCGGCGTAGTCGTCGATCAGGTCGGCTACCTCACCGACCGTCAGCCGCCGCCCCAGGTCGGGGGCGATCTGCAGATCGTGGTCCAGAGTGACCACATTGGTGGGGTGTCGCCGGGCGGCCCGCTCGAAGAGGGTGCCGAGCTGGATGCCCCGGTTCCTGATGCGTTGCAGCAGCATGGTCAGTCCTCCTCTAGTACCTGGCAGAGACGACCGAGAGTGGCGCGCATGTCGCCGGCGACCTTGGCCCCCCACTCGGCGAAGAACCGCTCCCGCGCGGCGGCGTCCATGTCGGCGGTGATGCCCCGGATGCCCTCCGTGGCCGCGCCCATCCGGAACCGGTGGACCAGCACCGATCCGCCCCCGGGCTGCTCGGCGATGTCGTAGGCCCAGACGCTGTCCTGACGCGCCCCCGCCCGGTTCCGCATGGACCAGGCGAAGGTGCGACCCGGCTCGGCGGTCACCACCTCGGACTCGGTGAACCAGACACCGCGTACGACCGGGGCCCAGGCCACCACGTCGGCCTCCCGCCGGTTCTCGCCGCGGAACACCGCGCCGACCGTGCCGGGTTCACCGGCGATCCACGATCCGCCCACACACTCGGGGCTCCATTCGCCGCTGCGCTCGAGGTCGCTGACCAAGGCATAGACCCGGTCCGGTGGCGCGGACACCTTGCTCTGCACCGACAACTCGAACAGTGGCCGCGAAGCGGTCTGCATCTCGGTCCCCTCACGTCGTGACGTATGTTCGTCTGTTTCGACGCTAGAAAACGTGAGGATCGGTATCGATGGCTGCGCGATAAACCCTTCTACTCGTCATTCGACGGCGTGTGCATGATGTCGATGGCAGGGTGGCACCATGCTGGCTGCGTACATCGAAAGGTTCGGCCCGCCAGAAGAAATTCGGTACGGCCGGCTGCCCGACCCCTCCCCCGGCCCCACGGACGTGCTCGTCGAGGTGTGGGCGAGCACGGTCAACCCGGTCGACACCTTCGTCCGCTCCGGGCTGTTCCGCACCCCGGTGGCCTTCCCCTTCGTCATCGCCCGGGATCTGGTGGGTCGGGTGGTCCGGGCCGGGCCGGGCGCGACGGGGTTCGCCCCCGGCGATCCGGTGTGGTGCAACAGCCTCGGTCACGACGGTCGGCAGGGCGCCGCGGCCGAACTGGCGGTGGTGCCCGCGGACCGGCTGTACCGGCTGCCGGCGGGGGTCGATCCGCTGACCGCGGTGGGGGTGCTGCATCCCACGGCCACCGCCTACCTGGGGCTGTTCCGGCACGGTCAGTTGAGCGCCGGTGACACCGTGCTGGTCGGCGGGGCAGCCGGCAATGTCGGCAGCGCGGCGGTCGTCCTGGCCGCCCAGGCGGGGGCCCGGGTGATCGCCACGGCCGGTCCGAGGGACCTGGCCCGGTGCCGTGCGATGGGCGCCGCCGAGGCGATCCCGTACGACGCCCCGGACCTGGCCGCCCGACTGCGGGCCGCCGCCCCCGAGGGGATCGACGTGCACCTGGACACCTCCGGCCACAACGATCTGCGGCTGGCGGTAGACCTCCTAGCCCACGGGGGTCGGATCGTCCTGCTGGCCGGGGCCCGCACCGAACCGGTGCTACCGGCGGGTCGGCTGTACATGCGGGACGGATCGATCCGGGGCTTCGTCATCTCCCACGCCAGTACGGCCGAACTGGCCGCCGCGGCCCGGACCATCAACCGGCTGCTGCCCTCCGGTCTTCTGCGTACCCGCGAGGTGGCCGTGCTGCCGTTGCAATCCGCAGCCGAGGCGCACGCAATTATCGAGAATGGCACCGATAAGAGGATCTTATTGGGGCTCTGAACGAATGTCGGGCTAGCGTCCTACACATATTACGAGCATCGGCGAGAGGACACCGGAAATGGGCAAGGTATGGTTCGTGACAGGCTCGTCGCGCGGTCTGGGCCGCGAGTTCGTCAGCGCGGCACTGTCCCGTGGTGACCAGGTGGCCGCCACCGCCCGCGACACGAGCGCCCTGGCCGATCTCGTCGCCGAGCACGGCACCGCGATCCTGCCGCTGACCCTGGACGTGACCGACCGGGCCGCCGTCGTAGCCGCGGTCCAGCAGGCGTACGAGCATTTCGGTCGCCTCGACGTGGTGGTGAACAACGCCGGGTTCGGCCTGTTCGGCACGATCGAGGAGATCAGCGAGGCCGACATCCGGGCGCAACTGGAGACCAACGTGCTCGGCGCGCTCTGGGTCTCCCAGGCGGTGCTGCCGTACCTGCGCGAGCAGGGCAGCGGCCACATCGTGCAGGTCTCCAGCGCCGGTGGGGTGCTGGCCTTCCCCGCACTGGGGGGCTACCACGCCTCCAAGTGGGCCCTGGAGGGGTTCAGCGAGTCCCTCTCCCAGGAGGTGGCCGGCTTCGGCATCAAGGTGACCATTGTGGAGCCGGGGTCGTACGGCACCGACTGGGGCGGGCCCTCCGCCTCCTTCTCCGCGCCGCACCCGGCGTACGACGGGCTCCGGCAGGCGATGGCCGGCTTCCAGCTGCGCCAGGGCAGTCCCCGGGCCGCGGCCCAGGCCCTGCTCACCGTGGTGGACGCGGAGAACCCGCCGCTGCGGATCTTCTTCGGCACCCAGCCGTACCAGGCCGCCCAGGGGGTGTACGCCGACCGGCTCAAGACCTGGGCGGACTGGTCCGCCCTGTCCGCCGAGGCCGAGGGCGAACCCGCCCTGCACGGGGTCGTCGCCTGAACCACCGCAGTTGCCCCGCCCC
Source organism: Micromonospora sp. NPDC048871 (assembly GCF_043198155.1). Classification (NCBI taxonomy): domain Bacteria; kingdom Bacillati; phylum Actinomycetota; class Actinomycetes; order Micromonosporales; family Micromonosporaceae; genus Micromonospora; species Micromonospora sp. NPDC048871. The sequence continues at coordinate 137,305 of NZ_JBICUM010000010.1, forward strand.
GCTCCCCCGGGGTGGGGCAACTGCGTGTCGGTGACGGGTCCGCCGATAACTGTCGCTGATCGGAACAGAATGACCGACTATCACCGCGTACAGCAGCAAAGTGGTGTTTTCGCCTAGCGTTCCTGACATGACATCACGAACCCAGGTACCAGTGGCAACCCAGACGGACAGGAGGCGCTGGATCGCGCTGGCCATCGTGATGGCCGCGGCCTTCATGGATCTGGTCGACGTCACCATCGTCAACATCGCCATCCCGGCGATCCAGGAGGACATCGGCGCCACGGTCAGTCAGATCCAGTGGATCGTCGCCGGGTACGCCCTGGCCTTCGCGGTCGGCCTGATCACCGGTGGTCGACTCGGCGACATCTACGGCCGCAAGCGACTCTTCCTGGCCGGCATCGCCGGCTTCACCATCGCCTCGGCGCTGTGCGGCATCGCCCAGAGCCCCGAGCTGCTCGTCACCGCACGGATCCTCCAGGGCGCCATGGCCGCGCTGATGGTTCCGCAGGTACTGGCGATCATCCACGCCACCTTCCCGCCGCACGAGAAGGGGAAGGTGTTCGGACTCTGGGGTGCCATCGTCGGGCTCGGCGGCATCTCCGGCCCGCTGATCGGTGCCCTGCTGACCCACTGGAACCTGTTCGGTCTGGAGTGGCGGCCGATCTTCCTGATCAACCTGCCGGTCGGCATCCTGGCCCTGATCCTGGGCGCCAAATACATCGAGGAGTCCCGCTCCCCGCAGGCCCTGCGCCTGGACCTCGTCGGGGTGATCGTGGGTACGGTCGGCCTGCTGATGCTGCTCTACCCGCTGACCCGGGGCGAGGAGACCGGCTGGCCCACCTGGGGCTTCGTCACCATGTTCGCCTCCATCCCGGTCTTCGGCGCCCTCATCGCGTACGAGCGGGCGAAGTCCCGCCGGGACGGCTCCCCCCTGATCGAACTGTCCCTGTTCCGGGTGAAGGGTTTCTCCGCCGGGGTCGCGGTCCAGTTGGCCTTCGGTGTCGTGACCGGCGTCTTCTTCCTGGTGTGGACCCTGTACATGCAGGTGGGCCTGGGCTGGAGTGTGCTGCGGGCCGGGCTCAGCGGCATCCCCTTCTCGGTGGCCACCACCATCGCCGCCGGCATCTCCGTGCAGCTGCTGATCCCCAAGCTGGGCCGCAAGGTGTTGCAGATGGGGGCGCTGCTGATGGGGACCGGCATGGCCCTGTACGGCTGGACGGCCAACCACTTCGGCCAGGAGGTCACCTTCTGGCAGATGGTCCCCGCCCTGCTGGTCATCGGCTTCGGAATGGGCCTGATCGTGTCGCCGCTGATCAACGCGATCCTGGCCGAGGTACCCCTGGCCCACGCCGGCTCGGCCTCCGGCTTGATCCACACCATGTTGCAGGTCGGTCAGGCCCTCGGCCTGGCACTCACCTCGGTGTTCTTCTTCGGGGTGCTCTCCGAGACCAGCTCGGGTGGTCGCTCCCCCTTCGTCGACGCCTTCGAGAACACGGCCTACTGGCTGGCCGGCATCCTCGCCGTGATCGCGGTCCTGATGACCGCCCTGCCGGCCGCGGCGGCTCCGCCGCAGCCGGACGGCCCGCCCCAGGGCCTACCCACCGAGACCGAGCCGGCCGAGGTGAAGATCCCGGTGCCCGCCGGTCGCTGATCCCGTTTCCCCTTTGGGCGGCCCCTGACCTCCAGCCACTGGAGAATCGGCGGGCCGCCCGACTCCGCCAGGCCATCTGACCCGGGAGGATGAGGACATGCTCGACACCCTGCGACATCCGGTGATCGTCGCCCCGATGGCCGGCGGACCCTCGACCGTACGCCTGGTCGCCGCCGCCGCTGGGGCCGGTGGCCTGGGCTTCCTGGCGACCGGGTACCGGTCACCCGAGGTGGTACGGGCCGAGCTGGCGGAAATCCGCGAGACCGGCCTGCCGTACGGGGTCAACGTCTTCATTCCGCAGCCCCCGGTCGAGGTGTCCACTGTCGAGCCCTACCGTGACCTGCTGCTCCCCGAGGCCGAGCGGCTGGGGGTGACCCTGCCGCAGGTGCGCACCCAGGACGACGACCACTACCTGGCCAAGATCGAACTGCTGCGGGCGGCGGCACCCCCGCTGGTCAGCTTCGCCTTCGGCATCCCCTCCGCCGAGGTGGTGGCCACCCTGCGGGCCCAGGGCACGGCCGTCCTGGTCACCGTCACCAATGCCGCCGAGGCCCGGCAGGCCGCCAGGGCCGGGGCGGACGGGCTGGTCGCCCAGGGCGGCACCGCGGGCGGTCACGCCTCGACGACCACACCCCAGACCTACGACCCCGACCGCGCCACCGCCGAAGTGGTCCGGGAGGTGCTACCCGCCGGCCTGCCGGTGATCGCCGCGGGCGGGGTGGGCACCGCCGAGGACGTACGCCTCCTGCTGGCCGCCGGGGCGGTGGCCGTGCAAGCGGGAACGATGTTCCTGCTGGCCGACGAAGCCGGCACCCGGGCGGTGCAGAAGGCGGCGATGATCGGCGGCGAGCACACCGGCACGGTCGTCACCCGGGCCTTCACCGGCCGCCCGGCACGCGCCCTGCGGAACCGCTTCACGGACCGCTTCTCCACGGCGGCCCCGCTGGCCTATCCGGCCGTGCACCACCTGACCGCGCCGCTGCGGGCCGCCGCCGCCGAAGCCGACGATCCGCACGGGCTGAACCTCTGGGCCGGCACCGGCCACCGGCACGCCCGCCCCGGACCGACGGCACAGATCCTGCACTCCTTGGCAGGGGCCCGGTCCACCTGATGCGAGAACCGGTCGGCGACGCCGAGGACCTAGTCGGCCCGGCGATCATATTTCCGCTGCGTCCAGTGACAATTCGGATGAGCCTGTGGATCTGCACGGACTGCGGCCCGGTGAACGGAATGTTCCGCTCCGGACCGGCCGTCGAGATCACCCCTTGCCCCGACGTGCGCCGCCGTGGACTCAGGAGCGAGTTGCGAGAGGTACTCTGACACTTCCTCGGCTACCTCTATTACTGTAGAAAATCGATCTTCAAGAGCGCAAGTTGCCACCAAAGTTACTTCTCTACAAACAAGCGATCAGAGCATCGGTCGCGAGACTGCTTCTCTGGAAGCCCATGAAGAGATCTCGCAGTTTCATACACGTTCAGAACAGCAGCAGAGAAACGTGCGATGTCTACCTCCGCAGATGGGCGGGACCCTAAAACAGGGCGCTGCCCCCAGGTCAGCGATGACCGCCAGCATGCGATCCGCTTCTTCATTCTCGATGGCCTCGGCCACTATCACTCCCCTGTTATGACTTAGCCCTAAACCGATAAGCACCCATGACTATCGCAAAGGGTGCCCTCCGATTGGGCGGAGTGTCAACGAGATGACATGAGCATTAGACGGGACTTCCGCTGGCCTTTCCCCGGATTCGGTCGCAGCGAGCCGATCCAGTCAGTCGCAGGGTACAACGGAGCAGCGACATCGGCTGGAGGTGCGTCAGGTCGAGTGGGGTCCTTTGTCGCCGAGCAATTCACGGCGCCACGCGGCGAATCGGTAACGGAGACTGTCCAGTGCACGCCCGGTGACGCCGTACTGGGCGAAGTCGTCAGGGTCGAGCAGGGTGGCTTGTCCGAGGGCGTCGGCGAAGATGCGCCGGTCGAAACCATGGTCGGCGCGCTGCGCGAGGGTGAGAAGGGCTTCGCGGGTGTACCGGCCGGATCGGAGCGTGGCGTCGATGTCGATGAAGTCACGCGCGAACGCTCGCCCGTAGAGGGCGCTCATCTTGTTGGCGACCGCGTCATCGGGGTGGAGGACGGGGCCGATTGCCATGAGGATCGGCTCGTTGGCCCGCCAGTCCACACCGAGTTCGACCTTGGAAACCCGCACGCCGTCGGTGACGGCCAGGCGGGCGAAGGTGTCGTACTGGCGCTCGGTCTCGACGGTGAGGCCGTCGTCTCGGTAGGCGTGCACGACTGCGGTGACTGCGGCGGTGAACTCCTGCCGACGGTCCCAGGCTGTGAACAGGTCGACGTCCTCGCTGGGGCGCTCTAGAAGCCCGGCGGCCTGGACCGCGTAACCGCCAGCTAAGGCGAAGCCGTATCGATGGGCTGCCCCGAGCCCGGTACGGGCAAGGCGTTCGTGGAAGGGGTCCACCGTTACGCCGCGTCGCTGCGGGTCGCGGCGAGTTCAGGAAAGGCTTGCTCCCAGCGCTGGCGGAGCTGGGGCGGCAGCCAGAGGGTGGGCCAGAGCCGCCGGAGGAGTTCGGCATCGAGCCAGGTGTTCAGATCCTCGACCGTACTGGCTTCGGTGAGCACCACCTTGTACATGCTGGCCAGGCGCGCGGACCGGTTCAGGTCGTACTCGGGGTGCCCGGACCAGTCGAGATGAGGCGGAAGCGTCACCGTGCCGTCGGTCGGGCCGTGCAGTGCGGCAAGGGTTTCGGCCACCACGTAGGGCTTCCGATCGCCGTAGGGCCGGTAGTCCGCCGGTGGCTGGGGCGATGTTTTACGCCGACTGATGTTGGTCGCCCGCCGGACTTCCGGCCGTAGCGCCTGACGGATCGTCTCCCGGCTGTACCCGGTGACCCGCTGCAGATCCACCGGCCGCCAACCGGCCGCATGAAACGCCCGCAGCTGCTCGTCCCGCTCGGTCAACGCCGCCGACCGCGTCTCCTCGTACTTGACGACAACGGCACGCAGATCATCCTCGGAGAACCGACCCATACCAGTCAGCCTACTACGCTAGGCCCAGCGCGCTGGGCCTTTGGCCAACTCCTCAGGCCCGACAAGGCCGGTCAACGCCGATAGCAGGACCGACTCACTACAGGGCTTGCGGAAGTAGCTGATCGCGCCGACTTAACACCTGTTTCCCACTAGTGCCTCGTCATGCAGCCTTGAACAGGTAATCCGGGTGGCGGATCTTGGAGCCGGTAGCGAATCCGGTTTTCGGTTTCTTCGCCTCCGGCATGGACTCGTTGACCGCCATCGAGCTCAGACGCAACCTCCAGCGACCCCTGCGAACCGATCTCAAGGCCACGCCCCTGTTCGTCCGCCGTACGGTGGAGTCACTCGCCGCGCACCTGATCGACGACCTGCGCCTGCCCAAGGGGGTGCTGGAGGAGCTCGGGCAGGACCTGGGCTTCCGGCAGGGTGACCGTGCCGGGCTGCGACGCCTAGCTCTCTGCCGGGGCCTGTTGATCAGCGTCATGCCGGTCGGGCCCTTTGCTCAACCAGGCGGATGGTTCAGCCCCGGCGGTCGCGCGCGAACTGCGCAAAGTGGGAGAGGCCGGTCGGTCGGCGGCGCCGATAACGTTGCCATGCGCCCACCACACAGGGTGGAGCACCCGACGAACCAGCCGGAGGGTAAGCCATGACCAGCTCCGCTCCCGCGCCTGTCGTGGCCGGTGGACCGTTGGCAACCGTACGCGCGGTCCGCGGCGCCATCCAGGTGAACCGGGACGAGCCCCCGGCCGTCACCGGCGCGACCCGGATACTGCTGGCCGAGGTGATGCACCGCAACGAGTTGCACCCGGACGACCTGATCAGTCTCTTCTTCACCACCACCGCGGACCTGGTCAGCTGCTTCCCCGCCGAGGCGGCCCGGCAACTGGGCATGGCCGATGTGCCTCTGCTCTGCGCACGGGAGATCGACGTCCCGGGCGCCCTGCCCCGCGTCGTCCGGCTGCTGGCGCACGTCCGAACAACCCGGTCCCGCGCCGAGATCACCCACGTCTACCTGGGCGGGGCCGCCCGCCTCCGGCCGGACCTGGCCGGATGAACCGCCCAGGAGATGCCGGGGTCGGGTAGCGGCAGGCTCTCCGGGAAACCTCGGCCGGCCGGGGCGGGGGTCTCCCCCGCGCTCCCGGCCGACCGATCGGCTCAGCGCACGATCTGCATCTGCGCCATCATCCCGTACGCGGAGTGCTCCAGCATGTGGCAGTGGTACACGTATCGGCCCAGGAAGCCGCTGAAGGTCGCCTGCACCCGCACCGAGTCGCCCGGCGCGATGAACACGGTGTCCTTCAACCCGCGCTCGTTGGGCGCCGGTGGCCGGCCGTTGCGATCCAGGACCCGGAACTGCACCAGGTGCAGGTGGAAGGTGTGGTTGACCCCGCCGAAGTCGGTGTCCACGTTGGTGATCCGCCAGGTCTCCGTCGCACCGTGCCGGATGGTGGCGTCGATCCGGTTCGGGTCCCAGAGCTTGCCGTTGATCAGGCTCTCGATAGTGTTGAAGTCGGTGCTGAGGACCACCTCGCGGTTGACGGTGGACTTCGGCATCGGCGGCAGCGACCGGAGCGTGTCCGGCACCCGGCTGTTGTCGCGGGCCTCCCGGGTGACGTCGAAGCGGAGCACCGGCCCGCGGGCCTCCTCTAGCACCACCTTGCTGCCCACTCGGCGCTTGGAGAAGTCGACGACCACATCGGCACGCTCGGCCGGGCCCAGGGTCAGTTCGGTCAGCCGTACCGGTTTGGGCAGCAGACCGCCGTCGGAGCCCACCTGCACCATCGGCAGGCCGTCCAGCCGCAGGGTCAGGGTGCCGTGGGTGGAGGCGTTCAGCAGTCGCAGCCGGTACCGGCGCGCGGCGACCGGGAAGTACGGCTGGGAGCGGCCGTTGACCAGCACCACCGGACGGTCGAAGTCGAAGGGGTCGAAGTACAGGTTGCCCTTCTCGTCGAAGCGGGACTCCCGCAGCATGATCGGCACGTCGTACTGCCCCTCGGGCAGTCGCAGGTGCCGCTCCTGCGGGTCGTCGATCAGGTAGAAGCCGTGCAGCCCGCGGAACACGTGCTCGGCCTCGGTGTGGTGGCTGTGGTCGTGGTACCAGAGGGTGGTGCCGCGCTGGCGATTCGGGTATTCGTAGACCCTCGACTTGCCGGGCTTGATCACGTCCATCGGGTGGCCGTCATGCTCCGGCGCGACATGCCCGCCGTGCAGGTGGACGTTGGCCGGTACGCCCAGTTGGTTGCGGTACTCCACCGACACCGGCCGACCGGCGCGGGCGCGGATGGTCGGGCCGATGAACCGACCGCCGTACGACAGCACCGGGGTACGCACCCCGGGCAGCAGCTCAGCGGTGGTCTGCACGATCGGGAAGCTGTAGTGGTCGACGCCCCCGCGAGTGCGGATCGGTGCGGCGACCGGCGGCAGCGGCATCAGCACGCGGAACGGCCCACCGGTCGGTGGGGTGCCACTCGGCTTCGGCTTGGGTTTCGGTCCGTGCCCGGGTCCGTGCCCGTGGTGTCCCCCGGGTGTCCCCGGAGGGCCGCCGGCCAGGGCGTTCAGCGCCGGAGTGGCCGTTACCGCCAGCGCGGCGCCGGAGAGTGCGCCGCCCACCAGGAGGTTCCTTCTGTTGATCATGTCTCCCCAGTTCTTCCCGGTGGCGGGCCGTCGTCCTCGACCACCCGCCACCCGGGATGCGGTGCCACGCTCAGCGCAGCGAACGGATGAAGTTCCGGAGGTCCTCGACGAGGAGGGTGGGCTGCTCCAGGGCGGCGAAGTGACCGCCCTGGTCGAATACGGTCCACTGGTTCAGGGTCGGCAGAATCTGCTCGGCCCACCGGCGCACCGGGCGGACGGCGTCGGCGGGGAGGACCGCCACCCCGACCGGCATGGTCAGGTTCCAGGGGCCGGCCCAGGTGCGGATGAAGTCGGCGTCCAGCCGGTTGGACTCGTAGTACAGCTGGGCGCTGGAGCCGGCCGTGGCGGTCAGCCAGTAGACCATCACGTTGGTGAGCAGGAAGTCCCGGTCGACAGCGTCCTCCGGCACCTTGGCCGAGTCGGTCCACTCGTAGAACTTCTCGACGATCCAGGCGAGCTGGCCGACCGGGGAGTCGGTGAGGCCGTACGACAGGGTCTGCGGGCGGGTCGACTGGATCTTGCGCCAGCCGGCGCCGTCCTGCTCGAAGTTCTGGGCGAACTCCAGGCGGGCCAGGTCCTCGTCGGGCAGTCCGGCGAAGAGGGCCGGGTCCTGGGGCGGGAAGGTGGCGAGCATGTTGACGTGTACGCCGGCCACGTGCTCCGGGTCGGCCAGACCGACCTCCAGCGAGATCGGCGAACCCCAGTCCCCGCCCTGGGCCACATAGCGGTCGTAGCCGAGCCGCCGCATCAGTTCGGCCCAGGCCCGGGCCACCCGTCGGGTGTCCCAGCCGGTCTCCCGGGTCGGCCCGGAGAAGCCGTACCCGGGGATCGAGGGGATCACGACGTGGCAGGCGTCGGCGGGGTCGCCGCCGTGCGCGGCCGGGTCGGTGAGCGGCCCGATCAGGTCCAGGAACTCCACGAAGGAGCCCGGCCAGCCGTGGGTGAGGATCACCGCAGTGGCGTCCGGTACCGCCGACCGGACGTGCACGAAGTGCACGTTGGCGCCGTCGATCTCGGTGGTGAACTGCGGGAACTCGTTCAGCCAGCGCTCCGCGGCCCGCCAGTCGAAGCGGTGCCGCCAGTGGTCGACCAGGTCGCGTAGGTAGTCCAGCGGTACCCCGCGCTCCCAGCCCACGCCGGGCAGTTCGGCCGGCCAACGGACGGCGGCCAGCCGGCGGTCCAGGTCGTCGAGGTCAGCCTGCGGAATGTCGATTCGGAACGGACGCATCGGTTCCTCCGTTGGTCAGGCCCGGCCGAGCAGACGCTCTGCTGCGGCAGGATCGGGGGTGGTGTCCCGGACGCGGCCCTGACGGAGCACCCGGAGCATGGTGGTCGGCCGCATCAGCGACGACGGCGGATCGATCAGCCCGGCCACCCGGATGAAGGCGTCGGTCAGCCGGGCATCGCGGGTGGCGGCCCGTTGCAGCCGGGCCACATAGGCGTTGGCGAACCGGATCTTCGCCGTACGCCGTCCTTCGACCCCGGGGAATCCCAGGTCCGCGCCGGCGGAGAAGTCCCAGGGCGAGTCGAGCTGGGCGCCCAGCTCACGGAAGAAGGCGATGGGATCGGGGTCACCACCACGCCGGAGCTGTTCGGCCAGCACGAGTGAGCCGAGCCCGGCGGCGGTCATCCCCTGGGCGTAGATCGGGTTGAAGCTGCACACCGCGTCACCGAGCACCAGCAGGCCGGCCGGGAACCGGTCGAGTCGCTCGTAGCGGCGGCGGACACTGGCCGGGAAGCGGAACATCACCGGGTCGTCCAGCGGCTCGCCGTCCCGAATCGCGCGGTAGATGGCCGGCACCGGCAGGGACTTGGCGAAGGCCAGGAAGCCGTCCGGGTCGGTCGGCGGATGGTCGCCGAGGACGCCGGTCAGAGAGAGTTCCACCCGACCGTCCGTGCCGGGCATCCGGTAGAAGAAGGCACCGCGCGGGCTGCCCGGGGTGGCGGCCGGGATGATCGCCAGGTCGTCGCCGAAGGGGTCCTTGGCCAGCCGGTAGTGTCGGGTGGTGTACGCCAGATCGACCTTGATCCGATCCTCGGGGGGTCGCGCATAGCCGAGTTCGGCGAGCCAGGTCGGGGTACGGGAGCCACGGCCGGTGCTGTCGATCACCAGGTCGGCGTCGAGCACCTCCTCCTGGCTGCCCTCGACACGCTGCTGTACCCGCGCACCGATCACCCGACTCCGGTCGGGGGTGGTGACCAGCCCGACGATGTCGTGCCGTTCGAGGACACGCACGTTCGGCAGGGCCTGCACCCGAGCCCGGACCAGGTGCTCCAGCACCGGCCGGGTGGCCGGCACCGAGACCAGCCCGGAGTGCGACGGCAGCATCCGCCGCCCCTCGACGTACCACTGGATGTCGCCGCTGAAGTCGCCGGGGGTCACCCCGGCACCCCGCAGGTCCTCGGTCAGGCCGGGGAAGTGGCCCTCCAGGATCTGGTATCCCCGGGCGACCAGCCCGTGGGCGTGTCGACCGTGCGGTACGCCCTGGCGGTAGCCACTGACCCCGGTCACCTCGTCGCGGTCGACCAGCAGCACCTCGGCGTACCGGTCGGCGAGCACCCTGGCCGCCAGCAGACCGCCCATGCTCGCGCCGAGCACCACGACCCGTCCGGTGCGATGATCACTCATCACGTCACCTCCTCGGTCGCTCGACGCCTTCAGGAGGGGTTCGCCGGTGAGTTCTGGTACGCGGTGAGCAGCCACTGGCCGTCCCGCCGCACCAGCAGCCAGCTCGCCCGGACCGCCCGCGCGGCGGAGGGCTCGGTCTCGTTCGGGGCCAGCACCCCGCCCTCGGTGAGCACCAGCACGGTGTCCGGGCCCAGCACCTTCAGCGCGGTGGGGCTGCCGGTCACCCGGGTGCCGCGGTACGGGCCGGCGAACGCCTGGCCCATGAAGCCGCAGATCTCGTCCCGGCCCTGCCGGAAGACCCCGGGCAGGATCATGCTGCCGTCCTCGGTGAAGGTGGCGGCGAAAGCCTCCGCGTCGTGCGCGGCCCAGGCGGCGACGATGCGCTGGGGTACCGCACGCACCGCGGCCTCGTCCTCGGCGCTCAGCATCGAAGTGGTGCTCTTCGACATGGGATGGTCCTCTCTCGATCTGGTGAACCGGACGGACCACGGTCGGTACGCCGGCGAAGGACCGCCTCCGAACCCCGTCGGGGCAGGCGACACCGGCGGCACACACGGCGCCGGCAGGACGGTCTGGGGTAGAGCGACACGACGTCCGCGGTCCGGTCCGTCGGCGACGTGCGCAGTGCTAATTCTCCGGCGTACCCGGAAATGGCTCACCTTCGAAATTGCGAGGCCCGGCCGGGCCCGGTCAGCAGGCGAAGGGGCAGGTAGGCAGACGGGCGCCCCCCTTTCGGAGGACGCCCGTCGCGGGTGCCGCAGCCGTACGGAATGAATCGTCGAGGCTGGGCGGGAGGCGGGCGGCTAGCCGCCCTGGGAATCAGATGAACAGGGTGTTCGGACCGAGGCCGCAGAGGATCCGGCCGTACAGCTCCAGGTTGGTGTTGGGGTGCATGATGGCGTGCAGGTTGAGGGTCTGCACGTCCCGCTCGATCCGCTGGATCGGCACGTCCTGGTAGATCGAGGAGCCGCCGCTGGCGGTGTTCAGCAGGTCGACGGCCTCCTTCGACCGCTGGCAGACCGCGCCCAGGTCGAGGCGGACCCGGGCCCGCTCCTCCAGCGTCCAGTCCTCACCCGCGCCGGCCTTACGGTCGAGCATCTCGGCCGACCGGTACGCGTGGAAGTCCGCCTCATCGATCTTGACGGTGGCGTCCGCCACCTGGATGTGGGTGATCGGCGCCTGGCTCTGGTCCTCGTACTCCGTGTAGGTGATCTTCCGGCCGGGCAGCCGCTCGAAGAACACCTCCTTGGCGGCCTTAGCCAACCCCAGGCAGCTGGCGCCGACCGCCGTGCACGCCATCGACATGAAGGGCACCCGGTAGATCGACGAGCCGGCGTTGGAGTTGGTCAGCGGCACACCCTGGATGATCGGCCCCATCCGCACCAGCCGGTGCTCCGGGACGAAGAGCCCGTCGGCCACCGTGGTGACGCTGCCCGAACCCCGCATGCCGGCGGTGTGCCAGTCGTCGATGATCTGGAGATCCTTGATCGGCAACGCCACCATCACCGGCTCGTGGCTGCCGTCCGGGTTGGCGAGCACGGCCGCGTTCGTGTTCCAGTGGCTCTGGGTCGCCCCGGTGTTGAACGACCACCGACCGTTCAGGATGTACCCGCCCTCGGTGGGGATGGCCATCGCACCGGGGCTGAGGATGCCACTGATCCGGACGTCCGGGGTGGAGAAGATCTCGTCCTGGGTCTGGTCCGGGAAGAGGCCCGCCATCCAGCTGCTGATCATCCAGACCGCCATCGTCCAGCCGGCGGAGCCGTCCCCACGGCCCACCTCGGAGACGACGTCCACGACCGTCCGCATGTCCGACTCGTAGCCGCCGTAGCGGGCCGGCATCCGCATCTTGAGCAGGCCGGCGTCGGTGAGGGCGGCGATCGTCTTCTCCGGCAGGCGGCGCTGCTCCTCGGCCTCCAGCGCGCCTTCCCGCAACAACGGCACCAGTTCCGCGGCGCGTCGCGCCAGCTCGCTACGGCCGGGAGCTGCCATGGTTTCCATCGAACCTCCAGTTAGGACAAAGGGCTGAACAATGATGAGCGAGTCGGGGAAGGCTGTGCATCACCGACCCTGGCACCCCGTCGATGGGCCTGCACCTTTGAAAATGCGGCGCCCGGCGGGCCTTCGATCACCTATACGGCGACCCGCACCGATTCGCGGGCGGCATCCGGATCGACCAGCATCTCCCGCAGGACCTCCTGGAAGCCGCTGACCCACCCGGCGACGGTCGCCTCGTCGAACAGACCGCTCTTGTAGGCGACGCTGCCGACGACCTCACCGGAGGGGTCCAGGTTCAGGGTCCACAGGGCGCCGTCCGGGACGTCCGAGACGAGCGGCTGGGACACCAGGCGGTACCGGATCTCGGTGTACTCGAGATCGCCGATCAGCTCCTCGTCCAGCAGGAACGGGAACGCGAAGACCTGGAACACACAGGGCGCCCGGTCGTCGGAGATGGCCGGCAGCATCAGCTCCGGGGCGTGGGCCAGGATCTGCGGCACGTCCTGCGAGTACGACTCGACGCACTGGTTCCGGGTGGCGATCACCACCTCCCGGAAAGTGCGGCACTTGGCCAGGTCCACCCGGATCGGCATGAAGTTGAAGAAGGACCCGACGGTGTACGGGAACTCCTCGTCGCCCCGACCGGGGCTGAAGGTCGGTACGACCACGTCCGAGTTTCCGCCGAGCCGCTCGGCCAGTACGGCGAAGGCGGCGAAGAGCACCATGAACGGCGAGCTGCGGGTGGCCTTGCCGAGCTTGAGCGCCGGAGTGATCACCTCCGAGCCGATCACGAAACGGTGCATCGCGGTGGTCGTCTCGACGGCCACCGAACGGGGGCGGTCCAGCTTCATCGTGTGCACCCGGGCACCGGCCAGGTTCTGCTGCCAGAACTCGCTCGGCTCCGCCATCCGGACCGGATCGCCCACCAGCTCCCGCTGCCACTCCGCGAACTCCCGGTACTGACGCGGCTCCGGCAGTGCCGGCACCTCGTGGCCCCGCCGGGCGGCGTACCGGTTGGCCAGGTCCCGGATGATCAGACGCATCGACCAGCCGTCGGTGGCGGTGTGGTGGGAGATCAGCACCAGGACCGAGTCGCGGTCGTCGAACCGGACCAGGACCGCGCGCAGCAGCGGGAGCTCCGTGCTGGGGAAGGTGTCCGCCTCGGCCTCGATCAGCAACTGCTCGGCCACCGCGTCCCGCTCGTCCTCGGGCACCACGGACAGGTCCCGCAGGATCAGCTGCACCGGGGCGGTCTCCGGGCTGATCACCTGGTACCGCTCCTGCGGCGTACGCACCACGATGGTGCGCAGCGCCTCGTGCCGGGCCACCACGTCGTCCAGGGCACCCTGCAACGACTCGACATCGACCTCGCCGCGCAGCCGCCATCCGTGCACGATGTGGTAGCGCGGGCCGAAGGGACCCTCCTCGTCGCCCTTGTCGTACATGCAGAGGAAGTCCTGGTTGAGCGAGAGGGGTGCCCGGTGCGGCGCCTGGGTGTCGGGGGTGTTCATCTGGCCATCAGCCCTTTCGTAGTCGTCGGCTAGGAGGTCGGTGCGGGCGTGGCCTGGGCGGCCAGCCGCTCGGCAAGGCCGGCCACCGTGGGGGTGTCGAAGAGGGTGCGCAGCGGCAGCTTGGTCCCCAGTACGGCCTCGATCCGGCTGATCAGCCGCATGGCCAGGAGGGACTGCCCGCCGAGTTGGAAGAAGTCGTCGTCCACGCCTACCCGGTCCACCCCGAGCACCTCGGAGAAGATCTCGCTGAGGATCTCCTCCCGCGGGTCGCGGGGTGCCCGGTAGGCCACCCACGCCTCCGGGTCCGGCTCCGGCAACGCCCGCCGGTCCAACTTGCCGTTGGCGGTCAGCGGCAGGGTGGTCAGCGCCACGAAGGCGTCCGGCACCATGAAGTCGGGCAGGGTCGCGATCGCGAAGGCCCGCAGCGCGGCCAGGTCGACAGTGCGCTCACCGACCACCACGTATGCGGTTAGGGACCGCTCACCCGTCGGCAACTGCCGGGCCACCACGGCCACGTCGGAGAGTTCGGGGAACCGGGCCAGCACCGCCTCCACCTCGGCCAACTCGACCCGGAAGCCCCGGATCTTGACCTGGTCGTCGGCGCGGCCGAGGAAGTCGAACATGCCGTCGCTGGTCAACCGCACCAGGTCGCCGGTGCGGTACATCCGTTCCCCCTCCCCGGTGAACGGATCGGCGACGAAGCGTTCGGCGGTCAGGTCCGGCCGGCCGAGGTAGCCGCTGGCCAGTCGGGGCCCGGCCACGTACAGCTCGCCCACCTCCCCGTCGGGGACCTGACGGAGCCGCTCGTCCAGGACGTACGCCCGGATGTCCGTCATCGGGCGGCCCACCGGAACGGTCGGGCCCGGCAGGAACAGGTCGGACATCGGCGAGTGGGTGGTGAACAGGGTGGACTCGGTCGAGCCGTACATGGCCCGGACGACCAGACCGGGGCAGGCGTCCAGCACCCGCCGGACCGCCCCGGGGGAGATCACGTCGCCACCGGTCATCACCTCCTGCACCCCGGTCAGGCAGTCCGGCGCCTCGTCGGCCACCACCCGGAACAGCCCGGCCGTCAGGTGCACGGCGGTGATCGCGTGCTCGGTGATCAGCTGGCGCAGGGTGGACACGTCGAGGTCGGCGGAGGGCCCCAGCACGACCGTGCCACCACGGCTCAGCGGCACCCAGAACTCGTAGCTGGAGACCTGGAAGGCGTACGGAGCCACGGAGAGGACCCGCTGGTGCCGGCTGCCGTTCCAGGCCGGATCGGAGATGAGCCGGGTCACCGCGCGCTGTGGGATGGCCACCCCCTTGGGGTCCCCGGTCGACCCGGAGGTGTACATGACGTACGCGAAGTCCTCCGGGCCGGTGGGCACGGCCGGGTCGGTGCCGGGGAACTCGCCCGGCTCCTCGTCGACCAGCAGCACCCGCCCACCCTCCGGCAGGCCGCGGCGCCGGGTGTCGTCGTCGGCCAGCAGCACCGGGCCGCCCGCCTGGTCCAGGATCCAGCGCATCCGCGCCATCGGGTACGCCGCATGCAGCGGCAGGTACCACGCACCGGCCTTGAGGACCGCCAGCAGTGCCACCGGCAGGTCGGCGGTCCGGCCGGTCAGCACCGCGACCGGCTGCCCCGGCTGGACCCCCTCGGCGATCAGACGGTGCGCCAGCCGGTTCGCCCGCTCGTCCAGATCCCGGTACGTCAAGGTGCGGTCACCGGCCACCACGGCCACCGCGTCCGGAGTCCGGCTCGCCTGCGCGGCGAGCATCTGCTGCACAGAAGTGAAGGTCATCAGACGCTCCATTCAGATGGTTAGGCCGGTAGAACCGGTTTCAGGTGGTTCCGCCGGGCTTGAGCGTCACCGGCAGGCTGGTGTAACCGCGCAGGAAGGTCGAGTACAGCGGGCGCGGTTGGCCGTGTAGTTCGAAGGTGTCGACCCGCCGACGCAGCGAGTCCAGCACCGCCCGAACCTCCGCCCGGCCCAGGAAGGCACCGAGGCAGAAGTGCGGCCCGTGTCCGAAGGTGAGGTGCTTGTTGGGCGTACGGCCCAGATCGAATTCGTCCGGCCGGTCGAAGACCGTTTCGTCCCGGTTGGCCGAGGCGTTCCAGACGGTGACGACGTCGCCGGCCGGGATGGTCTGCCCGCCGAGTGTGGTGTCCCGCCGGGCCACCCGCCCGACATGCATGGCCGGGGTGTTCCAGCGCAGGATCTCCTCCACCGCGTCGTCCAGCGACACCTCGCCCCGGCGCAGCGCCCCCCACTGATCCGGGTACTCGACGAAGTTCAGCACCGCGCTGATCATCGCCAGCCGGCTCGTCTCGTCCCCGGCGAGGATCAGGCCGTAGCAGTTGAGGACGACCTCCTCCTCGGTCAGCGGCGCTCCCTCGATCTCGCAGGTCACGAGGCTGCTGATCACGTCGTCCCGCGGGTCCCGGCGACGCTCGGCGGCGATCCCGCTGAAATAGAGCAGGATCTCGTTGCGGGCCAGCCAGGTCTCGTGGCCGGGCTGATCCGGATCGTCGGAACTGAGGGCCTGCTTGCTCAGTCGCAACAGCTCGGCCCGGTCCGCCGACGGAACGCCGAGCAGGTCGCTGATGGTGCCCATGGGCAGTTCGTCGGCGACCTGGGCGGCGAAGTCCCCGCCACCGGCCGCCACGGCCTGCGCCACCAGTTGATCCGCGCGGGCCAGCACCCCGGACAGCACCGGCCGCAGCATCCGGGGGGAGAACGACCTCAGCAGGTGGTTGCGCACGGCGGTGTGCCGGGGGGCGTCGGAGACGGCCAACAGCTTCCCCCCGGCGGTGTCCCCGCCGGTGAGCAGCGAGGTGAGCATGTTGCCCCGGCCCGAGCCGAAGGTCTCCGGGTCCTTGTAGACCCGCAGCGCCTCGGCGTACCGGGTGACCACCCAGAAGTGGGTTCCCTGCGGGGTGCTCGGGTGCCGCCACACCGGGGCGTTGCGGCGCAGCCAGCGCCACACGTTCTCCACCTCCGGGCCGACGAAGGTTCTCGGGTCGGCCAGGTTGACCCCGTCGAGGTCGGTGGCGCGGATGCCTGTGCTCACCGAAGTCAGTCCCGTTCCGCTTGCCGTTGCAGCTCCACGGCCTCGTACAGCGCCTTGACGTTGCCGCTGCCGAAGGTCTGCGCGCCGAGCCGTTCGATCAGCTCCAGGAAGAAGGTCTTCCGGGGGTGCGCCGAGCGGGTGAAGATCTGGAAGAGCTGACCGTGGTGATCGGCGTCGACCAGCACGTTGACCTCCCGCAGGTCCGACACGGTGTGCCGGGCCAGCTCCATGCGGGAGGCGAGCATCGTGTAGTAGGTGTCCGGGGTGGACAGGAACTCCACTCCCCGCCGCTGGATGTTCTGCACGGCGGCGACGATGTCGTCCGCGTTGAACGCCACGTGCTGCACACCCGCGCCGCCGTGGTTCTTCAGGAACTCGTCGATCTGCCCCGGCGAGCGGGTCACGTCCGGCTCGATCAGGGTCAGCGTCACCGCACCCCCGACGGACTGCACCACCTTGGAGTTCATGGCCTGGTTACCGACCACGATCTGCTCCTCGAAGATCATGCGGAAGTCGAGGACCTCCTCGTAGAAGCGGACCGTCGGGTCCAGCTGGCCGGCCTCCAGGCAGACCGCGAAGTGGTCCACCGCGGACAGCCCGCTGTCCCAGGTCGGCTCGGCCTCCGGGCGGGGCAGCAGGCCGGGCAGGTGCCGGGCGTCCATTCCCTCGGGGCGCCGGACGAAGGTGTGCGCGACATCGCCGAAGCCCATGATGGTGGCCCGTACCACGCCTTCGACGTCGTGCGGGGCCGCTACCGGCCGGGCCCCCCGGCGTACCGCCTCGGCGAAGGCCGCCGCCGGGTCGGCGACACCGAGGCTGATGTCGGCGACCCCGTCTCCGTGCCGCTCCACGTACGCGGCGGCCGGGTGGTCCTCGACCAACGGCTGGGTCAGCACCAGCCGGATCTCCCCCCGGCCCAGCCCGGCGGACCGGGCCTCCGGCGGGGCGGCCGGGTCGGTCCCGGAGTAGACGGCCAGACCGAAGCCGTCCACCAGCCGTTGGGTCTCCGCGGCCAGGTCGCTGACGTAGAACTCGATGTGGTCGAGCGAAATCTGACCGAAGATCGAAGTCTGTGGCGTGCTCATCGGGTCATCTCCCCCTTGTCATCAGCCCCGGGGGCCGACCGGCGGCCCGGGTGGGGCACGTTTCAGTGCGAGCCGGCGAGCCGGCGCGGGCGAGGGTCGATCCAGTTGTCGCTGACGTACCGCAGGCACTCGGTGCGGCCGGCCGGACCGCACACCGCACCCCAGCCCTGCGGCACATCGGCGAAGGCGGGCCACAGACAGTGCTCGCCCGCAGCGTTCACCAGCACCAGGAAATCGCCGTCGACGGCGTCGAATGGATTGTTCATTCCTTTTCCTCCAGCCCGAATCCGTCGGTCGACACAAGAAATTGGCGCACCGGTCGCTAGCGAATTCTTCGGCGAACCTGGCCGCCCTCAGAGGCTGTCATTACGACCCTGTGCCACGCATCTTCCGTAGTGCGCAGCGCACGCCTGATCGACAGAAAGCAAGCGAGGGCAGGTCGCCGGCGACGCCGTTTTGACGGCACCGCGACGACCTGCCCCCGCCGACCGGAAAAGGCGGTCAGTTGTTGCTGGGATCAGCCCCAGATTCCGACCCGGTAGCAGTCGGGACCACGCGGCCCGGCACCGACGCATCGGGCGTTGTACGCGTCGAGGAGCCGCTGGGCGCGAGCGTCGGCCAGCCGGAATCGCTCCACCGGGTTGGCCCGGCGCAGCAGCACGTCATCCATCGCCAGGACCAGCTCGTTCTGGATCCCGTCGAACGCGCCGACCACCACGCCGAGACTGGCCGGCGACTTCGGGGCCTTGCGGATCTGGTCCAACGCCACCTTCGGCGCCGGGTGCTGGGCGAACCAGCGCTCCCGCTGGAGGAGGTCCACCGCCTGCCCGGTCATCGGCAGGTAGGCGGTGCTCTTGTGCCACTGCGCCGAGTTGCGCGGGCTGTTCAGGAACTGCATGAAGGCGAGGGCGCCGTCCTGGGTCTCCCGGTCCAGACCGGCCCGCAGGAAGAGCGAGTCACCGGAGTTGACGTTCCCGACCGCCTTGCCGCGACCGGGGTGCGGCAACGAGCCCGCGGCGACGTTGAACCCGAACTCGGCCCCCATCTGGGCGAAGGTGTCACCCTGGTTGGCCCCGTCGAAGGTGAAGGCGACCTGCTGGGTCACGAACGACTCGAAGTTGCCGCCCCAGTCCTCCGGCATGCCGGTGTACCGGTAGTGGCCCGCCTGGTGCATCCGCTTCCACCAGGAGACGTAGTTGAGGATCTGCGGCGAGTCCAGGTTGACCTTGGTGGCCCGGCCGGTACGCCCGTTGTTGTTGTTGGTCAGCAGGCCGCCCTGCTGGGCGATGGCCTGCTGGAAGAACCAGTTGTGGTTGGGCCAGGTCACGCAGTTCGCCGGGCCGTTCGGCATCCGCGCGATCTTCGTGCAGGCGGCCTCCAGCTCCTGCCAGGTCTGCGGAAGCTTGGACACCCCCGCCTTCTTCAGCAGGGTGGTGTTGGCGTACAGCACGCTGGTCATGCTGGTGACCGGGAAGGAGAACATGTCACCCCGGTCGGTGTGGTACGCCCGGACCTGCGGCAGCAGGTCCCGCACCACCACCCGCTCGTTGAGGATCTGGTGGCGACCGCCGATGGCCCGCTGCACGGACGTGAACAGCGGTCGGCCGGAGCGGTCCTTCATGTCCCGAGCGACCTGGCTGACGTTGTAGTAGTAGTTGGCGATCGCCGGCGGGTTGCCCTCCCGGACGGCCCGGTCCACGTCAGCCGGCAGCGCCGTGTAGTCCCGCGCCTCGACGTTGATCTGGTAGCGCGGGTACTTACGGTTGAACTCCTCGGCCAGCCGCTTGCGCTCGTCCAGATAACCCGGGAACGGATAGTCCGCGAGCCAGACGTCAATGTTGATTTTCTTCTTCTTGTGGGCGCCGGCCTCCGCCGCCCCGGCGGTTGCGGTGACGGATGACAGGACAACCGCTACGCCGAGCGACGATGCAATCAGTGCGCGCAATGGTCGCATGGAACCTCCAGTTTCCGGTCAATCAAGGACGATCAACTGTCACCGTTCATCCTGTTGGTCGGCCGGGGTCAATTCATCTTTCCAAGTGCGCACTAGTCGCCACCGACGGGGAATCAGCCGACTCTTTCCCACCGGTGGGTCGACGCAGGGCCAGGGCGATCAGGACCGCCAGGGCCACCGATACGGCGGCCGCGACCAGCCCCACCGTGGCCAACGCCCCGGCGTACGCCTCCTGGGCCGGACCGAGCACGCCGGGCACCCGGTCGGCCAGCTCCATGGCCCCGGTCATCCCGTCCAGGGCCTTGGCCGCGACCTCCGGTCCCAGGTTCTCGGGGAGGGCGTCCTCCAGCCGCGCCCGGTAGACGGCGGCGGCCAGGCTGCCCAGCACCGCGATCCCGGCGGCGAAGCCGAGTTCGCTGCTCGTCTCGGAGATCCCGGATGCCGCTCCGGCCCGCTCCGGTGGAACGGACCCGACCACCAGGTCCACCCCCAGACCCGCGGGCAGCCCGTTGCCGACGGCCACCACCACCCAGCCGGCCAGGACCATCGTCTGGCCGCCGACGTCGGCGGTGGCGACCAGCAGGAATCCCGCGGCGGCGATCACGAGCCCGGCCGCCATCACCGGCCCGGCCCCGAACCGGCCGGCCAGCATCGGGGCGACCATCACCGCCAGGATCATCGCCACGGTGGAGGGCAGCAGCCACAACCCGGCTCGCAGCGGCGACAGTTCGGCGACCAGTTGCAGGTACTGGGTCACCAGCAGGGTGCTCCCGCCGAGCAGCATTCCCCCGACCACCAGCACCACCAGCACCGGGCGGACCGACCGGCGGGCGAAGAGTCCCAGATCCAGCAGCGGGTCGGGCAGGGCCCGCTGCCGCCGGATGAACACGGCTCCGGTCACCACCCCGACCAGCAGCAGCAGCCCCACCAGGGGTTCCAACCCGTACCGGGCGACATGTTTGACGGCGTACACCAGGGACAGCACCGCCACCAGCGAGAGCAACACGCTGGACAGGTCGACCCGTACGCTGCCGCGCCGTTGCCCCTTAGGTAGCAGCACCGGACCGGCCAGCAGCAGCACCGCCATCACCGGGACCCCCAGCAGGAAGACCGACCCCCACCAGAAGAACTCCAACAGCACCCCACCGACCAGCGGTCCGGCGGCGTTGCCGGCGAGGAAACAGCTCATCCAGACCGCGATCGCGGTGGACCGCTGGGCGGGCTGCCGGAACAGGTCACTGATCAGCGCCAGGGTCGACGGCATGAGGGTGGCACCGGCCACCCCCAGCAGGGCCCGGCTGACGACGAGCATTCCGCTGCTCGTCGAGAAGGCGGCCAGCAGCGAGAACGCGGCGAAGGCCGCCGCACCTACCAGCAGCAGTCGCCGTCGGCCGATCCGGTCGCCGAGGGCGCCCATGGTCACCAGCAGGCCGGCCACCATGAAGCCGTACACGTCGCCGATCCACAGTTGGGTCACGGCATCGGCGCCCAGGTCCACGGCGAGCTGCGGCAGGGCCAGGAAGAGCACGCTCAGGTCGACGGCGACGAGCAGTGTCGGCAGGGCGAGCACGGCGAGGGCCAGCCATTCGCGCCGGCCGGCGGGGGCGGGTGCGTCCAGCACCGGACCGTTCTGTGTCATGGGGCCGACCCTGGCATTCCCCCTCGGCCGCGCTCACCTTCCACAGTGCGCAGCCCGCTTCCTACCTGCTCCGGACCGGATCCGGCACGGCCTGCCCGAGGACCCGGGCCACCTCGGCCGGCTCCCGCATCGGGAAGAAGTGCCCGCCCGGGACCGCCCGCAGCAGGAAGTCCCCGGTGGTGATGTCGGCCCACCGGGTCAGCGCGGCCGGCGAGGTCAACGGGTCGTCGATCCCGTGCAGCACGACCACCGGGGTGGCCAACCGGGGCCGCCTCGGTCCGGGCCGGTAGGCCTGGGCCAGTCGCAGGTCGGCGCGGAGCATCGGGAGGAAGGTGCGGTAGGTCAGCGGGCCGGCCGCCCGGGCATCGGCACCCCCGAGGGCCACCAGCCGGGCGAACAACTCCTCATCGGGCAGGTCCACGGCGTGCCACAACGCCGACCCGGGGGCCATCCAGGGCGGGTTCCGTCCACTGAGGGCCAGCAGGTCCGCGGGATGACCGGCGTCGCGCAGCGCGTGGGCCAGCTCGTAGCCGACAAGGGCCCCCAGGCTGTGCCCGAACAGCCCGTACGGGGTGCCGTCCAACTCGCCGAGGATCCGGTCGGACAGGTCGGCGAGCAGGTCCGGCCAGCCCTGGCAGGGCGGCTCGCGCCACCGGTTTCCCCGGCCGGGCCGCTCCACCGGGACCATCGTGAGACCCTCGGCGTGCCGATCGACCACTGAGGCGAAGGACCCCGCTGACCCGCCCGCGTGTCCCAGGCAGTAGATGCGCATCTACTTGTGCCCGAACTCGTGCAGGGACATGGTCCGGATCCGGCTCGGCCACTCGGTTCGGACGAGTTTTCGGCGCAGCTGGCGGCGTACCTCCTCGGACTCGGTCGGCCCCACCTCGTGCAGGTAGAGGTCCAGGTCGAAGCGGGTGCCCAGCGGTGTCTGGTAGATACGGGTCTTCGAGGCCACGACGTTGGGCAGGGCGTTGGCGATCCGGCGTACCGAGGCCAGCGACACCTTCGCACCGCCGGTCACCACGAAGTCCGACAGGCGGCCCCGGAAGTGCAGGTAGCCCTCCTCGTCGATGTGGAACAGGTCGCCGGTGGCGATCTGGTTCGGGCCGACCAGGCAGTCGCCCACCCGCCCCTCGGCCATCCCCACCTTGCGACGCAGCACCGTGTCGGAGGTGACGAGCAGCTCGCCCACCCCCTCCGGGTCCGGGTTCCGCAGCTGCACCTGGACCCCCTCCAGGGGGCGTCCCACGGTCGCCAGCCGGTGGTACGGCTCGCGGTGGGCGGCCAGGGTGGCCACCCGGGGCCCGGCCTCGGTCAGCCCGTAGGTGAGATACAGCTCCAGCTCCGGTGACCGCTCCCGCAGCACCCCGGCGACCACCGGGCTCAACTGCTCCCCGCCGACCGTCAGCATCCGCAGCCGCTGCGGCGGTCGCCAGTCCGCGGCGATCATCTGCCGCACCATGTACGGGGTCACCGAGGAGCTCGTCACCCCGTGGTCCCGCAGGGCGGCCTGGTAGGTGGTGGTGGTGAAGGGCGGCCCGGTGACCACCAGCCGCGCACCGGTCGTCAGGCCGGCGAGCGCCTGGGCCACCAGGGCGTACGAGAAGTTCAGCGGCAGGTTCACCAGCACGGTGTCCTCGGGGCGCAACCCCACCGACCGGGCGTGCCGCGAGGCGTTGCGCAGCAGGGCCGGGAAGCTGTGCAGACAGCCGCTGGCCACCCCGGAGGTGCCGGAGGTCAGGATGATGACGTGGCCCGGATCGTGCCGCTGCGGGTCCACGCCGTCCAGGGTCTCCACCCGCACCGGGCCCACCTGTCCCGACGCCGGCTGCTCCCCGGCCCGGGCCGGAGTGACTAGGGTCCGGGCGCCCAGCCCCTCGGCGATCTCCCGGACCCGGCCGGCCGGGGTGCCGGGGGCCAGCAGGGCCGGTACGCAGCCGGCGTGCAGCACCCCGAAGAAGCAGCGCAGCAGCGCCGCGCCGTTGGCCAGGGCGACCAGCACCACCTCGCCGGACTGAAGGCCCCGCCGGTGCAGTTCGTCGGCGATCCCGTCGAGCAGGATCTCCGCGCCCGGGGTGGGCTCCAGGTCGATCACCGTGTCCAGGTACGTGGCGACCTGGTCGCGACTGAAAGGCGGTTCGAGCCCGGACATGTCAACGCTCCCGCGAGGTGAGGACAACGGTGTTCACACGGTGCACGCCCGACGGGTGCCTGCGGTGCTCGGCGACGACCAGTCGGGTGCAGGAGGCACCGAGCCAGGCCCCGGCCAGCACCGCCACGGCCGGGCGGGCCGCATCGGGTGCCATCGACAGCAGCAGGCTCGGGCCACGGAGTCCGTGCACGATGCAGGCCAGGCCGGCGACCGAGCCCGGAGCCGCCCCGGCGAACCGCAGCGGGGAGACCCGCCCCCGTTCGCGTACGGCGTCGGCGACCTCCCGCATGGTGTGGCCGGTGGCGTGTTCGCTGACCGCCACCATGCCGACCTCCGTCCCGGCCGTCGGCCCCGGCAATCCCGCCGCCTCCAGGGCGGTCCCGACCGCGTCGGCCACCAGCCAGGCCACCGGGTCGGCGTAGAACCCGACCCCACGCGGGCGTCCCGGACCGTCCGTGCCCTCCAGGGTGGCCGTGCCGAGCATCGCGAAGGCCCCCTGCTCAGCCCAGTCCATCGGCTGCTCCGGCGAAGACCAGGCTGGTGTTGAAGCCACCGAACCCCAGGGTGACGCTGAGCCCGGCGCCCGGCCCCAGGGCCACCGGCGCGCCCTGCGGCACCGGAAAAGCCAACCCGGGGGCGGAGGTGTCCAGGCCGTACACCGGCGGGACCTTGCCGTGCCGCAACGCCTGGACCAGGGCGATCGCCTCGATCGCACCGGTGGCCCCCAGGGTGTGCCCGAAGGCACCCTTGGTGGCGAAGAGGACCGGCCGGTCGGCCGCCGGGAAGAGTCGGTCGAAGCTGGCCGCCTCCACCGCGTCGTTGACCGGGGTGCCGGTGGCGTGCGCGTTGACCACGGCGACCTGGTCGGTGCTCAGACCGGCGGCGGCCAGGGAGCGCCGCACCGCCAGCAGCACGGCCGCGCCGGAGGGGTCGGGCGCCGTCATGCCGGCGGCGTCGTTGGCCGAACCACCACCGAGCAGTTCGGCGTACGCGCGAGCCTGGCGCCGCTGCGCCCGACCCGCCTCCTCCAGCACGACGATCCCGGCGCCCTCGCCCAGCAGGGTGCCGTCGGCGGCCTCGTCGAAGGCGCGTAGCAGGGTGGGCGACATGGTGCCCAGCGCGCTGTGGCCCAGGCGTTTGGCCGCGGTGAGGATGTCCACCCCGCCGCAGACGGCCACCCCCGTCATCCCGGCGGCGATGAGGTGCCCTCCCACCAGGATCGCGTCGGCCCCCGACGAGCAGGCGGTCGACACCGACACCGGAGGGCGGGTGAAGCCGAGCCCTCTCGCCACCGCCGCCGCCCAGTCGTGCAGCCCGCCGGCCCGGGTGTCGTCCAGGTGGGCGCCGTAGCTGGTGCCGAGCACCAGCAGCGCCTCACCCGGATCGCCGTCGATCCCGGCGTCCTGAAGGGCCCGGCCGACCGTACGGGTACCGAGGGAGATCTGGCGGCGGGCCGGTGTCCACCCGGCGGGCGGATCATCCACGGTCGCCGCCAGGCGATTTCGCAGCCGGTGCGGCGAGGGCACCTCACGCAGGCCGGTCTCCCCCGCCAGCAACCGGGACCACACCCCGTCCAGGTCGTCGCCGAGGGCGGTGTCCCAGGCCATCCCGGTGACCAGCACCTGGCGGGTCACCACAACTGACGTCCCAGTTCGTCGACCTTTGTTCGCACCAGTGACCCACGGAACGCCGCCACCCGGGCGCCATTCACGGTGGCCCGGCAGGAGAAGTGGAACGAGGCCTGGTACAGCCGGTCACAGCGCAGGTCGAAGATGACCTGGTCGCCGGGGACGACCACCCGGGTGAACCGGCTCTGCACCGAGCCGATCAGGGTCAGCTCGTCGTCGGCCAGGGGCGAGGTGCTCAGCTGGTAGAGGATGATCCCGGACTGGGCGAAGGCCTGCATCAGGTGGCTGCCGGGGAAGACCGCCCGCTCCGGGAAGTGACCGGCGATGGCGTCCATCGTGCCGGAGACCGACATCAGGCTGCGCAGGTACTCGCCGGGCCGGTGGTCCAGCACCCGGTCGATGTAGATCATCGGGTGGCGGTGCCGCAGCCAGCTCTTGATCTCGGTGAACCCGAGGGAAGTGTCGGTAGCCTCAGTCATCACAGTTCCTCTTCCGTCCCGGTTTCCCGCTTCCAATCCCCCATTGCTCGGCGCAGCGACGACGGCAGGGGCGCCGCCCGGCCGGTGGCCCGTTCGACGACGCAGAGCACCAAGGTCCCGCTGGCCAGCAGCTCGCCAGGGGTGCCGTCGTCCGACTCCCGGTGCACCGCACCGGACACCTCGCAGGTGGCTCCGGCGACCCGTTGCACCCGGACCGCCACCCGCACCCGGTCCAGGAACCGCGCGGACGCGGCGTACCGCATCCGCAGGTCCCGTACGGTCAGCTCCAGGCCCTCCGCGCCGAGTTCCCGGACCCCCACCCCCAGTCGGTCGAGGTTCTCCAGCAGCGCCGACTCCAACAGCGAGGCGTACCGGGTGAAGTGGACGACGCCTCCTGCGTCGGTGTCCACATGCTCCACTCGCCAGCGCAGCTCGCGTACGGCCGTCATCCCAGCGACCTCTGGAAGGTCCGGGAGCCCTCGGCGATGCGGCCCACCAGCTCGACGGCCTCGTCCGGCGTGGTGATCAGCGGGGGTGCGATCCGCATCGTGGGGAAGACGTACCGCAGGCCCCGCGAGCGGCGGCCCGCGCCGGCCATGAACTCGACGTACGCCCCGGCCCGCACGACATGCTCCCGCAGCCGCGCCAAACCGGCCGCCGCCCGCTCGGTCAGCTCGACGCCGTGCATCACACCGGTACCACGGGACTCCTGGTAGAGGTCCGGGAAGGCATCCACCAGCTCGCGCTGGAGCAGCTCGGCGAGCTGGGCGCCGAGGGCGGCGGAGTGGTCGATCAGCTTGTCGGTGACCACCAGCTCCAGGCCGTCACGGATCACCGCGCAGGCCAGCGGACGCAGGTCCGAGGTGGCCACCGCGCCGGACCCGCGCGGAGACAGTCCTCGCCGGGCGATCACCATGGACAGCGACAGGGCGCCCATTCCCAGGCTCTTGCCGATCACGGTCACATCGGTCCGGATCGGGCCCTGGTCGTCGGCCATCGCGAAGAAGCGACCGGACTTGGCGAAGGTGAGCACCTCGTCGGCGACGAGCAGGGCGCCGTACTCCTGGCAGAGCCCCGCCAGCCCGCGCAGGTAGCCCGGCGGCGGCTGGAGGATGCCGGCATCGCCCTGCACCGGCTCCACCACCACCCCGAGCACCCGGTGGCCGTTCTCGGCGAACCAGTCCGCGAGCACCGCGGGGTCGCCGAAGGGCAGGTGCACCACGCTCACCCCGTAGGGCCCCTCCGGAGCCAGGGAGGGCAGCCCCACCCGGTAGTGCCGGCGGTTCAACAGCGGCACCAGGCCGCTGGTCCAGCCGTGCCAGGCCCCCTCGAAGGCGAGGATGAGGTCCCGTCCGGCGGCCTCCGGCACCGGCCGCAGCCGGTTTCCGTCGAACCGGGACTCCAGGACCAGACGCAGCGCCAACTCCATGCCCTCGGAGCCGGAGTTACGGCCGCTGACGTGGTATTCGCCGGTCGGGAACTGTTCCGTCCACAGCCCGTCCGGGCCGAAGAGGGTGTTCAGCAGTCGAGCCCGCTCCAGGGAACCCACCTCGTCGGTGGCCTGCCCGCCCTCGGTGACCCCCCGGGCCAACGCCCGGCGCACCGTCTCGTGACCGGCGCCGAGGCAGGCGCTGCCGTACGCGCCGCTGGCGTCGATCACCTCGAACTCCCGGCCGGCGTCCGGGCCGTCGAGGGCCATCAGCCGGCTGTGCACGCCCTGCCCACCGAGCACCGCGTACGGCAGCCGGTTCGACTGGTAGTGGTCCAGGTGCAGGTCCCGGCCGGCCCGCAGCAGCCGGAGGGTTTCCTCGGACCCCAGCCCGGTCACTGCTTGGCCTCCGCGCGCAGCCGGTTGATCAGGTCGGTGACCGTCCGGACGCTCTGGAAGTTCTCCGGGGTGAAGTCCTCGTCGGAGATACGCACATCGAACATGTCCTCGCACTGCACCCGCAGTTCCACGAAGCCGAGGGAGTCCAGGCCGTACCCGGCCCGCAGACTCTCGTCGAGGCCGATCTGCTCGGGCGGCACCTCGACGAAGAGCTCGGAATTAAGGATCTTGCGAATGCCGTTCTCGATCTCCATGGAGGCACCTTCGTCTCAGGTTGGGGGTCGCTTCGTCGACAGGCCCGGTCCGCGATCCGCACGGTCTGCATCAGGCGGTGACATTCGCGGGGCGGGGTCGGTACGGCACTGCCGCGAGCCGGTCCGGAGCCGGCGGCCGTTCGCGTCCGCCGAGGTCGGCGGTAGTGACCACCACATCGTGCGCGAGGCGTGAGAGAGCATGCATCTCTTGAATTGCGGGCCGCCCGCCGGCCCTTCGGGAAAGGCGGCGGCGCCGGTGACCCGCAGGTCACCGGCGCCGCCGAGGTGAATGCCGCTGCGACTAGCGCACGACCCGGTAGCTCAGGTGGGTCACCTCCGGGGTGTGCAACGCGTCGATGCTCTCCAGGGTCACCGAGCCACCCAGGTTGTCGAACAGCCGCAGACCGTTGTCGATGAGCACCGGACGCACCGCGACCCTGATCTCGTCGACCAGGCCGGCCGCCAGGCACTGCTGGGCGATCTGGGCGCCGCCCCCGACCACCACGTCCTTGTCACCGGCCGCCGCCTTGGCCTGGCGTACGGCGGACTCCACCCCGTCGCTGACGAAGATGAAACTGGTGTCCCCCTTGGCCAGCTCGTCGGGGGTGTCATGCGACACGATGAAGTGCTCGACCTTGAACGGGTTGTCCACGAAACCGCCCTGGCTGGCCCCCATGTCGTAGGTCCGCCGACCCATGACCATGGCGCCGATGGCGTCCATCTGCCGCTGCACCATCGCCTGGTTCTCCGGCGACGGGGAGAAGAACCAGTCGTGCAGCCCCTCCGGCTCATCCTCCGGGCCGGCGACGCAGCCGTTCACCGACATCGTCATGTCCAACACGACCTTGCCCACTGAGACCTCCATCTGTTGGTTTCCGATAGTTGGACGGGCCCGGTGCCGGGTGGCACCGACGCCCGCTGGTACTTCGTCCGGCCGTACCCGACCCTGCCATCCCCTGCACCTTCACGGGAAACGATGCGCAATCTGGGAGGCGGCCCGCCTCCGCCGCCGGTGCCACGATGAGGCGGCGGCGGCGACCCGTCGCCGTGGCTCGGCCACGGCCGGGCGGCACATCTGCCGAGGGGACCGAATCGATGCGGTGGAACGACGTCTGGATCAGTGCGGCGGGCGCCTCCCTGGGGCGCGCCGAAACCACGGAGACGGCGGTCGCTGAGGGCCACTACCAGGAGAAGGACCGCGACGGTGACGGCTACCTGGCCGTCCGGGTGGTGGACGACGGGCCCGCCGTCGAGCTGGCCGTGGCGGCCGGGAAGTTGGCGGTCGAGCGGTCCGGACGTCGGCCCGAGGAGTTCGCCCTGGTGACCCACTCCCACGTCGGCTTCCAGGGTCTCGACGACTTCGCCTCCGCCGCGTACGTGCAGCAACGCACCGTCGGCGGCTCGGCGACCGCCACCGAGGTCCGGCAGGCCTCCAACGGTGGGATGGCCGCCCTGGAACTCGCCGCCGCCTACCTCTCCGCCGACCCCGGACGCCCGGCCGCGCTGCTCACCACCAGCGATCTCTTCCACCCGCCGAGCTATAACCGGTGGAGCACCAGCGGAACCCTCTACGGCGACGGAGGCACCGCCCTGGTGCTCAGTCGGGGCAGCGGGGTGGCCCGGCTGCTCGCCAGCGTCTCCGTGGCCGACACCAGCCACGAGGGACTGCAACGCGGCGACGAGCCGTGGACCGGGGTCAGCGGCGGCAACGGCTGGCCGATCAACACCGAGGCCCGGATCGCCGGGTACGTCCGTCAGCACGGCGAAGAGGTCTTCGTGGACCTGGTCCGGCGGATCTTCGAGGCGGAGCGGCGCACGGTCGAGGGGGCGCTGGCCGACGCGGGAGTCACCGCCGCGGACATCGCCCTGTGGGTCTTCCCCAACATGGGCCTGTCCCTCACCGACTGGGACGCCCGCGCCTCGATCGGGGTGGACCCGGAGCTGACCACCTGGCCGTGGGGGCAGCGGACCGGCCACCTCGGCGCCGGGGACCAGTTCGCCGCGCTGGCCCACGTGCTGGAGTCGCGGCGCGTCCGAGCCGGGGATCTGGTGCTGGTCAACGGGGCCGGCAGCGGCTTCACCTTCACCTCCGCCGTACTGGAGATCCAGGCCGAGCCGGAGTGGACCACCAGCGCCGAATAGCTCGCGGGGCACCACGCACCGACCGGGGAGAGGAATTCGATGATCACGAAAGAGCGGTTCATCCACGCCGTTCGCGACGAGTTGAAGCTGCCCCTGGTCAACCCGGACCTGGAGCACGACTTCGACCAGAAGGTGCACTGGCGTTCCATGCACCGAGTTCGACTCTTCGCCGCCCTCGAACGGCTGACCGGCCGCAAGGTGCCGGTGCGGCGGCTGTTCGAGCAGACCACGGTCAGCGGCGTCTACCAGCTCTACACCGAGCCGATCGAAGAGGAGCAGCCCGCGTGAGTACCATCCCCACCCTCTACGACTGGTTCGCGGAGTCAGCACGACGGCACCCGGATCGGCTCGCGCTGCGCGCCGGCGGCCTCGACTTCAGCTACCGTCAGCTCACCGCGGCCGCCGCCCAACTCGCGGAGGACATCGTGGCCCGGCAGGGCCGTCGGCCGGCCCGGGTCGGAGTGTTCGTCTCGCGTACGGCGGGCACCTATGTGGCCTACCTGGCGGCGTTGCGGCTCGGGGTGACGGTGGTGCCACTCAACACCGACTTCCCGCCCGCCCGGCACGCCCGCATCGCCCGCACCGCCGGCCTGGACCTGCTGCTGCACACCGCCGTCGACGCGGACCTGGCCGAGGCGGTGGGGACCCAGACCGGCACCGCCCGGATGGCCGCGCCGGACGAGCACCGGGGACCGACCGCACCGGCCGGGCCGCCGGAGGAGTACCGCCCCGACCCGGACGAACTCGCGTACATCGTCTTCACCTCCGGGTCCACCGGCACCCCCAAGGGGGTTCCGATCCGGCACCGCAATGTCGCCCACTGGCTGCCGTACGTGCTGGACTACTTCGAGGCCGGCCCGGACATCCGGGTCTCCCAGACCTCCGACCTGGCCTGGGACCTGTCGGTGTGGAACGTCTTCCTGCCCTGGGCGACCGGGGGTGCCCTGGTCGTACCGGAGCGCACGGAGTTGCTGGCGCCGAGCCGGCACATCAACGACGACGGGATCACCCACTGGTTCTCCACCCCCTCCTCGATCGTGACCGCCCGGATGCTCGACGACCTGACCCCGGACACCATGCCCGGGCTGCGGTGGAGCTGCTTCGGTGGTGAGCCCCTCACCCTGGACAAGGCCCGGGCCTGGCGGGACGCCGCACCGAACAGCGTGATCGCCAACGTCTACGGGCCGACCGAGACCACGGTCACCTGCCTCACCTACCGGGCGCCCGCGGATCCCCTCCGGTGGCCACGGGCCGCCCTCGGGGCCCTGCCCCTGGGTCCGGCGTACCCGACCGTGGAGTGCGACCTGATGGACGAGGAGGGCCGCCCCGCCGACGAGGGAGAGCTGCTGATCCGGGGCCCGCAACGCTTCGACGGCTACCTCGACCCGGCCGACAACGTGGGCCGGTTCACCCGCTGGCAGGGGGACCGCTGGCGGATGGAGGAGGGCGAGCCGCTCACCGAGGAGCACTGGTTCCGCACCGGGGACCGGGTCCGCCGCACCGACAACGGGTACGTCTTCCTCGGTCGGATGGACAACCAGGTGAAGGTCAACGGGTACCGGATCGAGACCGGCGAGATCGAGGCCGTGCTGCGGCAGCACGACGCGGTCGACGAGGCGGCCGTCGTGCCCTGGCAGGCGGAGGACGGCACCGTGGAGCTGGCCGCCTTCTACGTCGGCGACCAGGCCGGCCAGGAGGACCTGGAGGGCTTCCTCGCCGAGCAGCTGCCCACCTACATGATCCCGCCCCGGCTCGGCTGGATCGAACGGTTCCCGCTCAACGTCAACGGCAAGATCGACCGTCACCGCCTGGTGGAGATGGCCCTCACCATGGCCGATGTCTGACCCTGGCCCGTCGCGCGCCCCCGGTTGACCGGGGGCGCGCTCGCGTGTGCGCCGGTCACCGGCTGAGCTGGGCCGCCCGGCCGGCACCGGCGGGCGGACCACCAGGGGTGGTCCGCCCCATCTCGGTACCCGCGACGTCACCTGGCCGGCTTCTGCGCGGCCTCACCGCGCGCTGCGGTCTCCGCCGGGGTCGGCTCGTCACCAGTGGCACCCCCGTGCCCCGCCTCACCGTCGGGCATCTGGGCGTCGCGCAGGGCGACCACCGCGACCACGGCGAGCAGCAGGAAGAGGGCCGCACCGACGATCGCGGCCGTGTTCAGGCCGTTGGTGAAGGCCACCGAGGCGGCGTCGCGGAGCTGCTCGGCCAAGCCGCCGGGAAGCCCCTCGGCGGCACTGACCGCCCCGGTGATGCTCTCCCGGGCCGACTCGGCCGCATCCGCCGGAAGACCGGCCGGCAGCGAGGTGTCGATCTGGTTCCGGTAGACCGTGGCGCCGATGCTGCCCATCACCGCGATGCCGATCGCGATGCCCAGGTGGTTACCGGTCTCCGACAGGGAGGCGGCGGAACCGGCCTTCTCCCGCGGTGCGGAACCCACCACCAGGTCCGTGCCGAGGGCACCCATCGGACCGGCGCCCAGGAATGCCAGCACGAAACCGGCGACCAGCAGGGGCAGCCCGCTGACCGCGCTGACCTGGGTCAACAACACGTAACCGAAGGAGGTGACCGCCAGACCACCCGCGATGAGGTACGCCGGGCGGACCTTCTGCACCAGCGCCGGCGCCACCATCGAGCCCACGATGATCGCCAGGGTGGAGGGCAGCAGCCAGAGACCGGCCCGCAGCGGGGAGAGCCCCTCGACGGTCTGGAGGTAGAGGCTGACCAGCAGGTAGATGCCGCCGGTGGTGACCGAGCCGAAGAGCAGGATGACCAGTGCGGCGCTGAACGAGCGGCTCTTGAACAGCCGAAGGTCCACCAGCGGGTCGTCCAGTCGCCGCTGCCGGGAGACGAAGATCGCCCCGAACACGATGCCGGCGAGGATGACCAGGATCGAGGTGGTGGTCCAGCCCTCGCCGGCCACCTCCTTGACCCCGTAGATGATCGGCAGGACCGTCAGCAGGGAGAGCAGCACGCTGGGCAGGTCGATCCGACCCGCCGAGGGGTCGCGGTACTCGGGCAGCAGCACCGGGCCCAGGACGAGCAGCACCACCATCACCGGCACGCCCATCAGGAAGACCGAGCCCCACCAGAAGTTCTCCAGCAGGGCGCCACCGACCACCGGGCCGAGGGCACCACCGACCATCAGGCAGCTGAACCACACCGCGATCGCGACGCCCCGCTGCTTGGCGTTGTGGAACACGTTGCTGATCAGGGCCAGGGTGGAGGGCATCAGCGTGGCGCCGGCCACCCCCATCAGGGCGCGGGTCACGATCAGCATCGTCACGCTGGTGGAGTACGCCGCGGCGATGGTGGCGACGGTGAAGGCGGCGGCCCCGATGAGCAGCAGCTTTCGGCGACCGATCCGGTCACCGAGGGTCCCCATGGTGACCAGGAAGCCCGCCAGGATGAATCCGTAGATGTCCAGGATCCACAGCGCCTCGATGCTGTCCGCGCCGAGCTCGGCACTGAGGTGCGGTAGGGCGAGGTAGAGCACGCTCTGGTCGAGGGACAGCAGGAGGGTGGGCAGCGCGAGTACCGCTAGCCCGAACCAACTTCGGCGGGTAGCCAACTGGCCGGTGCCGTCCGAGGACGTTTCGTGCATGACAGTTCCTTCCGTTCACCGAGTCCGGTCATCCGTACTGATCCACAAGGCGGCCGGAATTCATCGCTGCCCGGGAAAACTTCTGCTCCGCTGCCGCCACCGTGCTGACCTGCTGGCTACGCCGTGTCGCGAGGTCCTTTTCGAGGCGTTCGACCTGCCGACCGACCTACAATTGGCGGGCGTGAGCCGGGAGGGCAGACGATGACGGTTGAGAACGTGACCCGGGCGGATTTCCCCCGGCTCACCGACCCGTTCCGGCACGAGTTGCTCGTTCACTGCTACCGCATGCTCGGCTCGATGCACGACGCCGAGGACCTGGTCCAGGAGACCTACCTGCGCGCCTGGCGCTCGTACGACGGCTTCGAGGGGCGTTCCTCGCTGCGCACCTGGCTCTACCGGATCGCGACCACCGCCTGCCTGCGGGCCCTGGAGAACCGTGACCGGCGCCCCCTGCCGGTGGGGCTGGGCGCACCGAGTTCCGACCCGGACGAGTGGTTGAGCATGGACGAGGCCACTGCCTGGCTGGAGCCGATCCCGGACTACCTGCTCCGCGGGGAGCGGACGGATCCGGCGGCCATCGTGAGCGCTCGACAGAGCGTCCGGCTCGCCTTCGTGGCCACCCTGCAACACCTGCCCCCACGGCAGCGGGCCGTCCTCCTCCTACGGGACGTGCTGCAGTGGCGGGCGGCGGAGGTGGCCGACCTGCTCCAACTCAGCCCGGCCGCGGTCAACAGTCTGCTGCAACGGGCCCGGGCCACCCTGCACAGCCGGGCGCCCCGGGAGGAACAGTTCACCGAGCCGACGGCGGCCGCCGAGCGGGAGCTGCTGGACCAGTACGTGACCGCCTTCGAGGAGAAGGACATCGCCGGGCTGGTGCGGTTGTTCGCGCCGGACGCGGTGTGGGAGATGCCGCCCTACTCCGGTTGGTACGAGGGTCCGCTGGCCATCGGCCGGCACCTGGCGCTGCGCTGCCTCTCGGCCCCCGGTCCGGTGCGGCTGATCCGCACCGGCGCCAACGGACAGCCCGCCCTGGCGACCTACATGGGGGGCCAGGAGGGCGGTTTCGAGCTGGTCAACCTCCAGGTGCTCACGATCACCGGCCTGCGGATCACCCGGATCACCGCGTTCTCCGATCCCCGGCTGTTCGCGGCCTTCGACCTGCCGGTGACCGCCCCGGCAGGGCACCTCGACGAGCTCTGCACCCACTGACCCCGAGGTCGACACCGAGCCGTCCGTCCACAAAAGACTGACGGCTCGGTCCGCACCTCCGGCTGCACGTAGTGTCGTTGTTGAATTTGAATCACGTCATGGGGTGTAGTGGACCGATCAGTTTCGGTAACGAACGAAGGAGCGGTGACGTGCGGTACGCCGACAGCCCCGCGATCGAGTGTCAACTCCACGTGGCGGCAGACCCCGCCCGGGTGTGGGCCCTGGTGACGGACATCGAACTCGCGGCGCGGTTGAGCCCGGAGCTGCAACAGACGCGCTGGCTGGACGACTGCGACGGACCGTCGCTGGGTGCCCGGTTCGAGGGGTTCAACGACCACCCCCTGCTGG
The DNA here is from genome assembly GCF_043198155.1 of Micromonospora sp. NPDC048871. Lineage (NCBI taxonomy): Bacteria > Bacillati > Actinomycetota > Actinomycetes > Micromonosporales > Micromonosporaceae > Micromonospora > Micromonospora sp. NPDC048871. The sequence goes on from NZ_JBICUM010000010.1 coordinate 172,148, forward strand.
GCCGATGGCGAACGGTCTCGCATGTCGTGCACTTCGACGCCCCCCACCACTTCGGCTGGGTGGTGGTCGACGAGGACGGTCAGTTCGGCGGCGGCCCGGCCGACCTGGAGCGCCCCGGATCGACCTGGCAGTTCCGGCTGGTCGAGGAGGAGGGTGGCTGCCGGGTGGTCCACTCGGCCCGGATCGGGCCGGGCCGGACCGGCCTGAGCGTCATCATCGACAGCGCCCCGGAGCATGAGGAGGCCATCATCGAGCGTCGGACGGCCGCCCTGCGGGAGGCCATGACGAACACCTTGCAGGGCATCAAGACCCTCGCCGAGAAGGACGAGTCGACGCCGACCGGCTGACCTGTCGATCGGGGACCGGTGACACACGGACCGGTCCCGGCCACCGGCAGGCCCGCGAGGAGCGGAGCCTACCGGCGACCGGGACCGGCTGGTCGGTCAGCGGGCGACCGGCAGCGCCACCGCGGCGGGCGGCGGTACGGGAGTCATGTTCTCCGCCGGCGGCCGGTTGCGCTCCACCAGCCACTTGCCCCACCAGAACAGACCGCGGGCCAGGCAGACCAGGGTCACCGCGAAGAACAACGTGTAGACCACGTTGAACACCATCAGCACGCCGTACACCATGCCGACGCTGGCACCGAACATGAACTGCATCCGCGGTGCCGAGGGGGTGGTACCCGGGTCGGTGATCATGTAGTTGGTGAACAGGACGAAGGCCACCCCGGTCATCGGCACCAGCGCCGCGACCAGTGACACGTCCCAGATGAAGTGCCGGATCACGGCCTGGATCACGAACGCACCCAGCCAGCCGACGATCAACGCCACCTTCTTGGTGAGCATGGCGTTGAGCACCGTGCCCGCCGTCACGATGATCACCGGGATCAGGATGCTGATGACCCCGGGGACGTTCTCCGTGAAGTGGTACGGCGGAGCGATGTTGACCCAGGAGAAGGCCAGCAGCGTGATCGTGATGCCGAAGTTGGACGGGTTCATGTAGTGCCGCATCCGACCCTTGATCGGCGCTTGCAGCACCGCCTTCTGACCGACCGCCACGACCACGGCGAACGCGATGGGCCAGAAGTTGTCGTTGGCGTACAGCAGCATGTTCGCGGCCAGCGCGGTGATGTGCGCGGGCAGCAGGAAGGTGTACATCCCCCAGAGGCCGTTGCCGCTGTAGGCGGCCGGTCGCTTGTAGGCCCGCGCCGAGACCCACTCTACGATGATCTCGGTGCCGTAGCCGACCGCCAGGGCCAGGAACGGCCACAGCCAGGGCTGCTCGAAGCCGAGCACCGTGTAGCCCAGGATGTTGAAGATCGACATCGAGATGGCGAAGTTGCGCAGCGCCAGGTAACGCGGGTCCTTGGGGTCCACCCGAGGTACGGCGTTCTGGGTCGTCGCGGGCGCCGGCTGCGGTGCCGTCGCGGGCGGGGTGACCGGTGTGTCGACGGACAGGTCCCTGCCCGCCTCCGGTCGCTTGACGTCCGTCATCGCTTGGTCAGCTCCTCGGCTTGACTGGTCAGCATGAGGTCGTGCCACCCGGCGGTCAGGTCCAGGGTCTGCTTGTGCATGGCGCCGTTGAGGTCACGCCAGCACAGCTCCGCCTTGACCGGCCGGTCACCGGCGTCGCCCAGCCCGAAGAACACGTCGAAGCTGCGCTTGCCGGAGTGACCGCCGCCGCCGTCCAACTGGGCGAGCTGGGTACGGCCGTCGGCGGTGGTGATCCGCACCTGGGCGCCGTACGCCGGGGAGGTCCCGTCGCCGGAGAGGGTCGGGCGGTTCAGCCGCAGCCCCAGGAAGTTGCCGTCGCCGGGCTTGTCGTTGCGGAAGAAGGCGGGCGGACCCCACTGGCGGGCCACAGCGAAGTCCTGCGCGCCGTCACCGTTGGTGTCGCCGACCGCCACCCCACGGGTGGGGATGGGCGGGGACAGGCCGAGTTCCTTGCCGATGTCGACGTACCGGCCGTTGTCCTCGCGTACCCAGAAGGCGAGGGTGTTCTCACCGGCGATGTCGTCGCCCGGCTCGGCCTTGGGCCACATGTACGGGTCGGAGAGCAGCAGGTCGTTGGCGATCGCCAACTCCTGCAACCAGTTGAACCGGTTGATGGTGCCCTTCACGAAGCCGGTGGCCTGGACGACCGCCAGCTTGCCGCTGTTGTCGAAGTCGGCCATCTTGGTGTCCCAGCCCCAGCCGACCCAGGCGATGTTCTTGCGCCCCGCCACGTTGCGGTACGGCGCCTCGCCCCGGTTCAGCATTTCCCGGGCCTGCTCCGGCGTCTCGGCGGTGTTGTACCAGAGGAAGTTGCTCTCCTCCAGACCCCACGACTCGGTGATGTTGCTGACGAAGGCGTCGAAGCGGCCCCGCCCCTCAAGGTCGGCGAAGTCGATCGACATGCCCTTGAAGGAGTCGTGCCCGAGCACCAGAGACTTCGGGGTGATCGGGGTCCGGCGCCCCTCCACCAGGGCGAACCGGATCTGACCCGGAGTGGACCGGTTGTGGAAGAACCGGTCCTGGCCGAAGTCGTTGGCCAGGTACAGCTCCGGCAGCAGGTCGCCGTCCAGGTCAGCGGAGCCGGCACCGAGGGTCCAGCCGGTGAAGTACGCGGGGTCCCCGGCCTTCTGCTCCTCGTAGCTCACCGAGGGGGCATCACCGGTGGTCGCGCCGGTCCAGCGCAGGAAGTGGGCACCACCGGCGTTGTGCGCGTGCGACATCGAGTGGTTCATCTGCACGTGCGGCAGACCCTGCGGGTCCAGCACCTGGCTGTCCGGGAAGTAGTTGAAGATCCCGATGTCCGGCTTGCCGTCACCGTCGAAGTCGGCCACCGCGACGGCGTTGGTGTTCCACAGCGGGCCGCGGTAGGCCGGCCCCGAGGTCAGCTGGGGGATCAGCTCGACCGGGTGGTACGCCGCCAGGGTCAGCTCGGTAACCCCGGCCCGCTGCATGAACAGCACCGGCGTCCGGCCCCAGTAGTAGACCAGCAGGTCCATCCGACCGTCGAGGTTGAAGTCACCGGGGGTGCAGCCCATCGGGGCGATCGCGGAACCCATCGGCAGCGGGGCCGGGTCCAGCACGAAGGGAGCGTAGGTGGCGCCGCTCTCCGGTGCCGGGGTGACGATCACCGCGTCGCTGCGGGGGTCGACCAGGCACAGGTCGTTCGCGCCGCCCCGGCCGTCCAGGTCGTTGAGCGCCACCCCGGCGCCGACGGACGAGATCCAGGACCGGATGTGCTCGTACCGGGGGTTGACCTGGCGCACGGTGCGTTCCGGCAGGCCGGGCGGCAGCGCGATGGGGAGTTCGGTGAACGCGAACCGGGAGGCCAGCTTGCTGCGCTCCTCGGCCGATGCCGAAGGCAGGCGGGCCACCGAGAACAGTCCGGCGACCAGCACCAGGACGAGCACGGGTGGAATGAGTCGGCGCAGGATGCCTACGGATTGCGATGGCAAGTGTCCCCCTCGGGTAGACGGCGCCGGGACGTGCGGGTCGGCCGGCAGCGGGCAGTCGGTCGTGGCGCCTACGAATGCGCCGTGGTTCGTACCGGCCGGCTCTGGGTATTCCGAATCTCGGGGAATCAGTCACCGGCCGGGCTCGGTGCGAACCATCGTCATGCTTTCGCCCGACGCGCCGTGAAGTCTTCTCAGGAATTGCTCTCAAAATCGTTCACGGCGAAGATCCGCACGGTTAAATAAAATGTGGAAAGTAGGCATCTCCACTGCTCACAGCGCCCGGACGAGCGGGAACCGATCCGGGAACAATTGTGGAACGCCACCTTCCCCACCCGGTAGAAACCGGGCGGGGAAGGTGGCTGGATATTCGTCAGTCAGGCGTTCCCACATGCATGGGCAGGCCGCCGCGTACCCGCAGCGACAGCATCGGCTCGGGCACCACAGGGTGATTAGCCGGACGGGTCAGACGCAGATCCCGCACCAGCAGGGCGGTGGCGAAGGTGGCCTCCATCAGACCCAGGTGGTTACCCACACAGAACCGGGGCCCCGCCCCGAACGGGATGTACGCGTACCTTGGTCGGCCCGCCGACCGGGAGGGGTCGAACCGCTCCGGATCGAAGCGCTCCGGATCGTCCCAGAACCGCGGGTGCCGGTGCAGGGTGTACGTGCAGATGAGCAGGTCCGCCCCGGCCGGAACGTGGTAGCCGCCCACCTCGTCGTCGGCCAGGGCCTTGCGTGGCAGCAGCCACACCGGTGGATAGAGGCGCATGGCCTCCTCCAGCACCATCGTGGTGTAGCGCAGCTGACCCAGGTCGTCCATGGTGGGCAACCGGTCCCCGAGCACGGACACCACCTCGGCACGTAACCGTTCACGCACCTCGGGGTGCTTGTCGAGCAGGTACAAGGTCCAGCTCAGGGTGCTCGCGGTGGTCTCGTGGCCGGCTAGCAGCAGGGTGACCAGCTCGTCGCGAAGCCGGATGCGGCCGATCCGGGGATCGGCCTCCCGTCCGGCGGAGGTGATCAGCCGGGACAGCACATCCGCCCGGCCGTCGTCGGCGGTGCCCCGCTCGGCCACCAGCCTGTCGACGATCTCCTCCAGCCGCTGCCGGGACCGCCGAAACCGCAGCTGCCGAGGCAGCGGCAGCACCGGCGGCACCGCGCTCAGGGTCTCCAGCTCGAACATGGCCTGGTCCTGCACGGCGGCGAAGTCGGCGCCGATGGTGGGGAACCGGCCCAGGTCGGTGTCGAGCAGAGTACGGCCCAGCACTCCCAGGGTCAGCCAGGTCAACTCCTCCGACAGGTCCACGACCTGCCCGGCGCGGCGGCGCAGCCGCTCGACCAGCGCGGCGGCCTCCTCCGCCACCGCACCGGCCTGGTCGGCGATCCGCCGGCTCTGGAACGCCGGCTGGATCACCTTGCGCTGCTTGCGCCACAACTCGCCCTCGCTGGTGAGCAGCCCGTCGCCGAGCGCCCGCCGGGCATGCACCAACCCGATGCCCTTGTGGTAGTTGGCCGCGTTGTCCGCCAGTACGTGCTTGGCGTGGTCGGGGTGGTTGAAGAAGTACAGACTCTTCGGACCGACCGGCAGGCGGGCCGCGTCGCCGTACTCCTGGGCCGCCGAGGTCATCATGCCCAGCCGATCCCGGGCCATCACCATCAGCATGCGCAGCGCCGCGGAGCGCGGCGGACCGGGCGGGGTCCGCCGCGACCCCATGGCGACGCTCACGTCGTCACCCCGGTGCGCTCGTACTCCAGCCGGCGGAACCGGCCGTCGGCGAAGAGCAGGGGCTCCCCGTCGGTCCGGTCCAGCGTCACCAGCCGGCCGACGAAGATGCTGTGGTCACCGCCGTCGTACGCCTGCCACAGCTCGCACTCGAAATGCGCTACCGCGCCGACCAGCAGCGGGGACCCGGTCTGGGCCCCGGCCTGCCACTGGCCGAACTCGAACTGCTCCCGACCCAGCGGCCGGCGCCGGTCGGCGAAGTAGCGGGCCACCGGCTCCTGGGAGGCGGCGAGCACCGAGATCCCGAAGCGCCCGGCCTCGGTCAGCGCCCCGTGCATCACCGCGTCCCGACCGACGCAGACCAGGGCCAGCGGCGGGTCGAGGGAGACCGCGGTGAACGAGTTGGCTGTCATGGCGTGCGGGGTCGGGCCGCCGACGGTGACGACGGTGACACCGGTGGGGAAGGCAGCGAGTGCCCGGCGCAGTGCCTTGGAGTCGGACACCGCGCCAAGGGGGTGGGGATGGACAGTCACATCGACCTCCTGCGGTCAGGCCCGTACGCCCGTGGCGTACGGCTTGAGCGCGGCCTCCAACGCCTCCGGCACCCGGGTGGGGACGGTGCGGGTGTTGGGGCCCCGCATGCACGCCACTCGCTGCGCGCCGCGGGCGACGAGGAACTCCCCGCCGTCGGCGTCCAGCCGGACGTAGTCGAAGCCGAACTCGATCTGGGTCTGCGCCAGCTCACGCAGGTGCATCCGGATGGCCAGTTCGTCGAAGGCGGTGATCTCGGCGAAGAACTCGCAGTCCACCCGCAGGGTGAACAGCTTCAGGTCCGACTGGAGGTCGGCCAGGACCGCCGGGGCCCGCTCCTTGAGGAACATCTCCCGGCACCGCCCCTGCCACCGCAGGTAGTTGACGTAGTAGACGTTGCCCACGATGTTCGTCTCTTCGAACCCGACCGTGTGCCGGTACTCGAACCAGCGCTCCACCGTCGTCACCTTCCCTCGGTCAGGATTGCGAACACCAACGGCTCGTCCACCCCGCGTACCGCGGTGACGAAGGTCGCCACCCGCAGCTCGCCGCTGGCGAACACCGTCCAACCAGGACGGGGGGAGGACTGGAGGGTCAGCGGCCCACCGGGCTGGCCACCGGCCTTCTGCACACACTCCTTGGCCGTCCAGACCCGGGTGGCGGCCGTGTCCAGGTCCTCACCGGTGTCCGAGGTCAGCAGCCGGGCCAGCCCGGCGTGCCCGCCGAGCAGGCCGTCCCAGTCCGCCTCCTCGCGGTGGGTGACCGCCTCGACGTCACAGCCGAGAGCACCGGGAGCGGCCACCGCCAGGGTCAGCCCCGCACCGTGGGCCACCGACACCGACCGCCCGCCCGGAATCTCCGGCCGACCGTCGGGACGGTAGGTCACCTCGACCGGCTCGCCGGTCGCCCGCTGCACGGCGATCCGCGCCCTGGCCCGGCGCCGGGCCACATGCCCGCCCGACTCGCCGTCGGCCTCGGCCGGGTCGTCCGGCTCGATCGCCACCGCCACCTGCGCGTCGAGGACGTCGCCCAGACCCCGCTCCAGGTAGGGGCCGAGCAGCGGCGCCACCCAGGGGCCCTTACCGTCCTGCTTGCGTACGGCCCGCAGCCGCAGGCCCTCCCAACGCTCCACGACCTCGCCGGCGGAGGTCCGCAGCACGATGTCGTACACGTAGGTGTCGCCGTCGCGGCTGCGCTCGGTGGCGCAGTAGCGCAGGTCGCCCCGGCCGCTGAGCTTCTCCCCCGCCGGGTGGATCCGCTCCACCCCGGCCGGCAGCAGCGTGGCGTCCGGCACACAGACCTGGTTGCCGTGCATCAGCGCGTCCCGCACACCGGGGTCGCCGAGCAGCAGGCCGTCCGGCACGAACTGGGCGAACCAGTCGACGCCGTCCAGCGCCTCCACCTCGGCGTCGACATGCCGGGCGGCGGCCCGCCGGTAGCGGCGCAGCCGCTGGAACCGGTCGCCCTGGAACAGCACGTCGCCGTAGAGCTCGTCGGCCGGCGACAGCGGCACCGGGAGGGTCTCGTCGGCCACCTGGTCGGGCGGGCCGTCGGGGGCACCCTCGCCGGTGAAGCGCAGGGTAGCGGTGAAGTGGTCGGCGGCGAACGCGGTCTCCTCGCTGCGGATGGCGACCTGGACGGTGTCGTCGTCGGTCACCGTCGCGGCCACCCGGATCCGGCTGCGACCGTACGGCGGGACGATGATCGGCCGGAGGAACTCGGCCCGTTCGATGACCGGCACCCGCGCGTCACCGGTGACCGCGCCGGCCACCTGGGCCATCGCCTCCATGCCGAAGACCGCCGGGAAGAGCAGGTTGCCGTCGAGGAAGTGGTCGGCCAGGTAGAGGTCCGTGCCGACGTTGAGGTCGACCTCGCTGACCAGTTCCACCCCGTGGTAGCGGATCAGGGGCCGCTCCACGAACCGCAGCAGGGGCAGCTCCGGCAGGTCGTACCGGACGGTGTCGATGCCCTCGGTACGGCCACTGATCACCACCACACCGGGCGCGTCCGGGTCGGCCAGCAGCCGGCGCAGGATCGCGATGCCCTGGTCCGGGGTGACCGGGGTGACTCCGTCGCGGGTCAGGGACTCGACCACGGAGAGCCGCTCCCCCATGCCGACCCCCGACCAGACCGACCACTCCAGGCAGATCGCCCGGCAGCCGGGGTGCTGGCGGCCGAACTCCGCGGTGGTCTCCGCCAACCAGTCGTTGGCGGTGGCGTAGTGCGCCTCACCGCGCAACCCGGCGCGGCCGATGATGCTGCCCAGGGTCACCAGCAGCTTCAGCCGGTCCGGGTCGACCGCCTCCAGGGTGGCCCGCAGGCCGTCGATCTTCGGGGCGATGGTCTTCCGGAAGGCCGCCATGTCCAGGCTGGTCAGCGACGCCGGCTCGTTGCGGCCGGCACCGTGCAGGACCGCGGTGACCGGGCCCAGCTCCGCGGTGAGTTCGGCGACGGCCCGGCGTACCTGGTCGGCGTCGGTGACGTCGGCGCGGGCGTAGCGGACCGTGACCCCGGCCTCGGCGATCCGGGTCAGGTTGGCGGCCAGTTCGGTGTCGGTCGCCGGGTCGGAGCGGCCCAGCAGCGCCAGGCTGGCCCCGCTGTCGGTGGCCATGGCCAGCGCGCACTCGGCGGTGATGCCCTTGCCGCCGCCGGTGACCAGCAGCACGTCCTCGGCGCCCAGGGCGGGAACGGACCGGGCGGCCTGCACCGGCATGGCGCGCAGGGTCGGCACCCGGCGTACCCCGGCGGTGTCGTAGTGCACCTCCCGGTAGTCGGCGGTGCCCGCCACCTCGGTCACCACCCGGTCCACCACGGCCGCGTCGTCCGGCAGGTGGACGATCGTGATCCGGGCGCGGGGCGCCTCCAGGCGGAGGGTCTTGGCCAGGCCGGCCGCGCCGCGACCGTGCTGGACCAGCACGTACCGGGTGCCGGGAGCACCGCTGAGGATTTCCCGGGCCCCGGTCAGGGCCAGTTCCAGGGCCTCCTCCGGGCAGGGGTCGGGCAGGCAGACCAGGACACCCTCGCCGAGGTTCGCCCGTTGCAGGGCGCCGGCCAGCCGCTCGGCCCAGGGGTGCCCGGGTGCGGCGTGCACCTGCCACCGGCCGACCTCGTTGGGGGCCACCCGCGCCGGGGCGGGCAGCTCGTCCAGGTCCAGCCGCCAGGGCCGGGCCCAGGCCGCCGCGCCGGCCACCACCGGGCTGTTCGCCGCCTCGGCCGCTCCGGCGGTACCGGCCAGTTCCTCAAGCGCCTCGGCCAGCTGGCGAACGGTGGCGGTGGCGAAGTTGGTCGGCAGCGCGGCCGCCGGGACATCCATCCGCTGGGCCAGGTGGTTCACCACCTGACCGACGGTGATCGAGCTGAGGTGCAGGTCGTCCAGGAGGCGGCTGTCCGGCTGCACGGTCTCCAGCGGCAGTTCCGCCCGCTCGGCGGCCATCCGGCGCAGCAGGTCCTCGATGGACTCGCCGGGTACGTCCTCGACCCTGCGGTCGGCGGGCCGGACGGTCGCGGTGGCCGACTGTGCGGCGGCGGACGCCGACAGTTGCAGGGTCGGCGCCTGCTCGCAGGGGTTGGCCAGGAAGGAGAACGGCTGCCCGACGTGCAGCGGCCGGGTCAGCCGGCCGTGGAACAGCCCGCTGTCGACCGGGGCGGCACCGACGACGTACGCCGCGCCGACCACCTTGAGCAGGCTGGCGATGGACTCCTCGTCGGTGTCCAGGGCGACCGCCGGCACCTCGGTGGTCCGGGAGGCCAGCCCGCTCAGCACCCGACCGGGCCCGACCTCGACGAACAGGTCGATGTCTTTCGCGGCCAGGGTGACGGCCTGGCTGAACAGCACCGGGTCGGTGATCTGGCGGCGCAGCAGGGCGGGCAGGTCCGTGTCGGCCGGCAGCACCTCACCGGTGACCGTGGAGACCAGCCGGCGGTCCAGCGGCCGGAACGGCTCGTCGGCGATGGTCGCCCCGAAGGCCTCGGCGGCCGGAGCCACCAGCGGCGAGTGGAACGCGTGCGAGACGGACAGGACGGTGGCGTTCAGCCCCGCCTCCTGCGCCCGCCGGCAGGCCGCCTCGATGTCCTCCTGGGTCCCGGCGATAACGGTGTGGTCGGGGCTGTTGTAGCCGGCGATCACCACCGGCAGGTCGGTGATCAGTGGATCGACCAGCTCCGGGGCGGCACCGATGTTGGCCATCGTGCCCGAGGAGCTGTGCTGGGCCATGGTCCGGCCGCGCAGGGCGGCGATGCGCAGCAGGGTCGCCTCGTCGATCGCACCGGCCCAGTGCAGGGCGGCGATCTCGCCGAGGCTGTGGCCGACCGCCACGGAGGCCTCGATGCCCAGGGCGGTCAGCACCCGCAGACCGGCGGCGGCGCCGGTGACGATGCGCGGCTGCGCCACCTCGGTGGCCACCACGTCGCCGCCGGTGGGCAGGTTCGACCGCTGGTACACCTCTTCGGCCTCGACGAACCGTCGGCGCAGGGCGCCGCCGCTGAGGCCCCGACCGGAGCCCTGGCCGGGGAAGAGGAAACCGATCCGGCCCGGCTCGCTGACGTGGCCGACCAGGCATCGCCCGTCGGTGGAGAACATCCGGGTCTCACCGGCCTCCACGGCGTCGCGTACCTTGCGCAGTCGCCGTTCGGCGTCCTCCGGCGAGGAGACCACCACGGCCGCCCGGAAGGGCAGCTCGCGCAGCTCACCGTGCAGGGTCGCGGCCAGGTCGCTGAGCTGGGCGTACGCCAGCGAGGGCACGAACTCGATCAGCTGGTCCAGCCGGTTGACCAGGTCCTTCGGGGTGGCGGCGTCGACCACCAGCAGTTCGGCGTCCTGGAGGCCGGTGGCCACCGCCCGGGTCCGGCTGTCCATGGTGGAACGCCGACGCGGCCGGGAGCTGTCCAGCACGACATGGGTGTTGATACCGCCGAAGCCCATCGCGGTGATCCCGGCGCGGACCGGGGTGTCGGTGGGCCAGGCCTCCGCCCGGCGCAGCGCACGTAGTGGCGGATCGCCGTCGGTGAGCAGGGTGTGCGGGTCGACACAGCCGATGGCCGGCGGCAGCACCTCCTGGTGCACCGCCATCGCCGCCTTGATCAGGCCGGCCACCCCGGCCGCCGCCTTGGTGTGGCCGATCATGCCCTTCACCGAGCCGATGGCGGCCGGCGGCGCCGAGGGGTCCGCCTCCGCCCGGGCACGCGACAGCGCCTCCAACTCGGTGGCGTCCCCCACCTTGGTGCCGGTGCCGTGGCCCTCGAACAACCCGACCGTCTCGATGCCGAAGCCGCTGCGCTCGTACGCCCGGCGCAGCGCCAGCCGGTAGCCGTTGACCTCGGGGCGGGTGATGCCACCCTTGCCGTCGGAGGAGATGCCCCAGCCGGCGATCGTGGCGTAGATGCGGTGTCCTCCGGCGCGGGCCTCGTCCTCCCGCATCAGCACCACCATGCCGCAGCCCTCACCGGGCCAGAACCCGTTCGAGGAGCGGTCGTAGACCCGCATCTCGCCGGTGGCCAGGGCGCCGGTCTTGGCGAAGCCGATGATCTCGAAGGGGTCGATGGAGAGGTCGACGCCACCGGCGACGGCCACGTCCACGTCCCCGTCGATGAGGGTCTTGCAGGCCGTGGCCACGGACAGCAGAGACGAGGAACACGCCCCGTCCACGGTGTAGCCGCCGCCCTTGAAGTCGAAGTGGTTGCAGATGCGCCCGGCGATGGTGTTCGACAGCGCCCCCGCCAGGGTGTCCTCGTCGACCTCTGGGAAGGGGCTCTTGAAGGTCGCCTCGAAATCGTCGAGGAAGGTGGCCAGTTGGTCGTCGTTCCAGTCCTGTTCCTTCAGCGCGGCGGCGACCATACGCCGGACGTACGGCCAGCGCAGGCGGAGTTGGTTGGCGCGGGAGAACTCACCGGTGAGGCTGTTGCCGACGACCACCCCGGTCCGCTCCCGGGGCAGTCCCTCGGCCATCGGAAAGCCGGCGTCGGCGAGCGCGGCGGCGGCGACGTCCAGCGCCAACCAGTGGGTGAGGTCCGTGGAGCGGAAGGTGCTACCGGCGATCTTGTACGCCACCCGGTCGAACTCGTACCCCTCGATGACCGCCGCGTTGCGCGCGTAGAACCGGTCCGGGGTCTTCGGGTCGGCGTCCCAGTAGTCGTCCAGCTTCATCCGCACGTCGGGCAGCCGCCGGAAGGCCCGCCTACCGGCGATTGCGTTCTCCCAGAGCTCCCGTGGGGACGTGGCGTCGGGATAGCGACACGCCATGCCCACCACAGCGATTCTTGTCATGCTTTCTTCGCCCTTTCCTCAGACGCCCGCGCAGCACAGAAAGATTCGCGCACGGCCTTCGGTGAATGAATCGAGTTAATTGCTTCAGGCCGACACAAGAACGTTTTTGATCCGCTGCCGCCACACTTCGTACGCTGGTAGGCCGTTCGCCGGCGCCACCTTGACCCGGGCCTCGTCGGTGACCGCCGAGGCCTCCTCGGTGGACAGCCCGCAGAGCACCCGGGTGGCCACCTCGTTGTGCGGCACCACCAGGCCGGCGCGCACCCTGGCCCCGGCCGCGAAGGCCGATCCCTGGGCCAGTTCCCCGTGGTACGCCCCGGACAGCTCGCGCAGCCGCTCCAGCTCCGCCTTGTCGGCGCCGCCGGCGTAGGTGGCGGCCAGGCCGGTACCGGCCCACAGGTCCGCCCGACGCCGCTCGGGGAACCCGGCGAACAGGCGGGCCAGTCGGTCCGGGTCGGCCCCGACCACGAACCAGGAGGCCCGGCCGACCCCCTGGTCGATCGCGCGGACCGCGTACCCGCCCGGGTCGTCGCCCGGCCACGGGAAGGTCGCCTCGCGGTACCGCCCCTCGATGTAGCTGGCGGTCCGGAAGTACGCCTGGTGGAAGCCGTAGCCGTCCAGCACCAGCCAGCGCAGCAGCGGGTCCGGCGCGGACAGCCGGGACCAGAGGAACCGGGGTAGCCGGGCCATCGCCCAACCCACCCCCACGTACGCCATGTAGACGTGCGGGTCACCGGGGCCGGTGAGGAATTCGGTCACCCGCCCGCCCCGTCCGGGCAGTGCGTCGCGGATGGCCAGGCCCATCGCGGCGCCCTCGTAGGCGAAGCCGCGCCAGGTGGGGGCCAGCCGCTCCAGTGGGGCCACCACGTCGTCTACGACGCGGGCCTCCGCAGCCTCGCCGAATCCGGCGAGGAACGATGCGCCGACGGTCTCCAGCCGGTCACGCGTCGCCTCGTCCTTGACGTGGAAACCCCGAACATCACACTTCGTCTGGGAAATGTCGGGGGTAAGAACACGCCGTCGCAGCCTTTGCCAAGCTCTCATCAAGCACTCCCCGGGCAACTAATATGCTGCCAATGGTTTCAGCCCGAACGGAGACTTTCTTCTTCACCATTGCGCCGCTTGACCGCAGTTTCGGACACACCGGATCGACGCCCACACAAGGAGCGCGAAAAATGGATAGCGGAAATCGCTAAGATACGGCCGTGGTGGGCACCGGGAAATGGGCGCGGATCCGGCGCCGCCACACCTCGTAGTCCGGTTCGGTGCCCTCGGCCAGGCCGCCGACCGCGACGTCGTCGGCCAGGGCGGCGGCCGCCTCGACCGACAGGCCGGCCAGGGCCGTCAGCCCGACCTGGGTGTGGGCCGGCTGGAAGCCGGAGAAGTGCCGGGCCTTAGCCGCGAAGACCGCCCCCTGTGCCAGGTGCGCGTGGTCCTCCCCAGCGGCCTCCACCAGGGAGCGCAGGCCGGTCAGGTCGGCACCGCCGGCGAAGGTGGCCGCCAGGCCGACACCGCTCCACAGGTCCGCCTGCCGGGCGGGCGCGAACCGCCGTACCGCTGCGGCGACATCCGCCACGGCGGCACCGTGGATGAACCACAACGCCCGGCCGATGCCCTGGTCGACGGCGCGCGGGAAGTAGTCCGCCCGGCCCTGCCAGGGGTACGCGGGCAGCAGTTCCTGCCGGGTCACCCACCGCTCGGTCTCGAAGTACGCCCGGTCGAATCCGTACCCGTCGACGGCCAGCCAGCTCATCGTCGGGTAGTACGGGGTGCCGCTAAGGTCGGGCAGCACCCCCTTCCACAGCACCCGCGGCAGGCGGGCCATGGCGAACCCGATGCCGATGTAGGTCAGGAAGGTGTGCGGGCGCCCCGGGCCGGCGAGCAGGTCCCGGGCCCGGTGGCGGCGGCGTCCCGGCATCGCGTCGAGGACGGTCAGCGCCATCGCCGCGCCCTCGTACGCGAAGCCCCGCATCTCCGGTTCGACAAGCTCCAGGCGGCGCTCCAGTTCCCACTGGTCCCGCATGTCGATGCCCCATTCGAACCCGCAGATCACCGCCTGCGGGATGGCTTCCAGCCGGCGCGTGACCGGACCGGGCACCACGGGGAAGCCCCGACGGGCGAAGGTCGTCTCGATCAGCGACGGGGTCAGGGCCAGCCGCCGCAGCGAACCCAGGGTGGTCGGCATCGTCGTCCTCCTCACGGCCCGGCGACATGCCGTAGCCGGGTGCACCCATCGTCATATGCCGAACACGTTGTGTGCGCCTTCGTTCATGCGCTCCCGGTCGGGCTCAGTACCCGGCGGTCGAGGGCCCGAGCACCGGGCCCGACTGCCGGGCACCGACGAGCACCGCGGCCGACCAGGCGGCCCACGCCGCCACCTCGACCAGGGTGCGGTCCTGCGGGTGGTGGCGGCGGAACTCGTCGACGACCTCCTCGTTCACCTGGTACGAGGCGAACGCGGTGAGCAGGGCCAGCCGCGCGGCGGACCGGTCCGCCGGCTCCAGGTCAGCGATCAACCGCTCACACCAGTCGGTGCTGATCCCGGTGTCCTCGCCCCGCCAGTCGGCCAATCGGATGGTCACCATGTCGCGTACCTCCGGGGAGAGTGTGGCTTCCCCGGCAGCGCGGAAGACCCGGTCGGCCGCGCCGATCGCGGCGGCGACAGCCGGCCGGGGCGCGGCCCAGGCGGTGTCCTCGCGCAGCGGTGCGGCGGGAAGCAGGCCTGCGGCCAGCCCCGGGGTGCGCGGATCGCGCAGGGTGGGGCGCATGACCCGGCTGATCCCCTGCTTGAACCGACGGCGGGACCAGGGGGCCAGCCCGGGCGGCAGCAGGAAGTTCGCCAGGAACACGTTCACCATGCGGGTCAGGTAGTGGAAGGCGACGACCACCCCGATCAACTCCGCCCGGTCGGCGGGGGTCAACCTGGGCGGCGGCGGTACGGCCTCATCGAGCAGGTGCGCGTTACGGGCCCAGGCCACCACCTCCCGCAGGGCCGGGTCGGCGATGTCCTGCACCCGGTCGCTGCCGACCGCCTCGGCGGCGTGCTCGCCGGTCAGGTCGTACATCCCGACGGTGTGCATGTCCGCGCAGTACGGGCAGATGTTGGCCACCGACACCGCCGCCGCCACCGCCTCCTTGGTGCCCCGGTCCACCGCACCGACGGTGACCAACGGTTCCCGCGCCACAGCCCAGTACGCGGCCAGCACCTGCGGCGACGGTGAGTGCATCAACGCGGGTGGAATCACCAGCCGCATCTCCTCGGCGACCTGCGCGTACACCTCGGCGACCAGCCCGCCGGCCGAGGCGGCGGGCACCGGGGTCACATACCTGACCTGACGTTGGACCACTGAGGATGCGACCCGACCGACGACCATCTCTGCCTCCATCCACTGACGTGCGTCTGGCCAGTATCAGCGCGTTCCGGCCAGCCGGAACGATCTCGGGCGGTCCAGGGCACGACCGAAGAAGGACACGCAGACATGGGCGGCTTGTCCCCATTTTCGGGGTTTTCCTTGCGAGCGCAACGACGAAGATGCGGTCCCGGTCGTCCCGTCGAGACCATGAGGACCCGACCAGCGAGTGGTGCCCGGCGGGTCACCGGAGCGGGGCACGGACAGGAGGCGATGCTGTGCAGCCCGACAATTCCGAGCGCGACCCGGAGCGGACCCAGGTGCTCGAGGCGTTCGCCGACACCATCATTCCCGGCGAGAAGCGGTTTCCCGGGGACCGCACCGTGGCCGGGGTGGCGGCCGGCGGCGGAGCGGTGGCGGCCGGTGCCATCGAGCTACTCGAAGACCCGGCCGGCGGTCTGGCCGAAGGGCTGGACTCCCTGGCCTTCGCCCTCAACGAGCACGCAGGGCAGTACGCCAGCGACCACGGTCTGACCCTGGACCCGACGGTGCCGCCCTTCGTGGCGCTGTCGTTCGAACACCGCACCGCCCTGGTGTCCATACTCACCCGGCCGGACCACCCGGAGAAGCAGATGTGGGTGGGCCTGGCCCTGTTCAGCAACATGGCCTTCGACAGCGCCGCGCACCTCAGCACCCCCGAGGCGCTGGCCGCCGGCCACCCCGGATTGCTCACCATCGGCTACGAACTTCCGCAGGAAGACGGCATCTGGCGCTTCGATTCCTTCTCCTACGGCCGGGAACTGGCCGACCTTCACCCTGACACGACGGCGACGGGCAGCCCAGCATGACCAGTATCGAATCGACCGACGTTCTCATCATCGGCAGCGGCTTCGGCGGGGCGATCCCCGCGTACCACCTGGCCGCCGGTGGTGCCCAGGTGACCGTGCTGGAGCGCGGCCCCT
This sequence comes from Micromonospora sp. NPDC048871, assembly GCF_043198155.1. Lineage (NCBI taxonomy): Bacteria > Bacillati > Actinomycetota > Actinomycetes > Micromonosporales > Micromonosporaceae > Micromonospora > Micromonospora sp. NPDC048871. The sequence continues at coordinate 188,421 of NZ_JBICUM010000010.1, forward strand.
GGCTACAGGGCGAGGAGTTCGACCACGACTTCCTGCTCGGCTCGTCGTACACCCGGGTCTTCGACTTCGTGGTGGGTGACGGCATGAGTGTGCTCGGCGGCAACTGCGTCGGCGGCGGCAGCGTGGTCTACTTCGCCACCATGCCGCGCGCGCCGCGCTTCGTCTTCGAGCGGCGCGGCAGCATCGGCCGCCGGATGTGGCCGGCCTCGATCAGCCGGGACACCCTGGAACCCTGGTACGACCGGGTCGCCGAGGCGCTGCCGATCACCCGGCAGACCTGGGACAAGATCCCGTTCGCCGGTGGTCTGTTCGCCGCGGCCTGCAAGCACGCCGGGCGCACCGCCAACCCGGCGCCGTCCGCGGTCGACGTGGACATGTGCACCAACTGCAACTGGATGATGGCCGGTTGCCGGTTCGACGCCAAGCGTTCGCTGCTGATGAACTACCTGCCGGCGGCCCTGGCGCACGGCGCGCAGATCCGGCCACTGCACGAGGTGCAGCGGATCACCCGCAAGGAGGACGGCAGCTACCGGGTGCACTACCGGATCGTCGACGGCGAGGACTACCGCATCCTGCACGACGAGGGTGCGATCGACGCGAAGCTCGTCATCGTGGCGGCGGGCGCCGGTGCCACCCCGGTGATCCTGCAACGGTCGGAACCCGCGCTGGGCACCATGCCGCACGCGGTGGGGCGTTACTTCTCCGGCAACGGCGAGCGACTGAACACCGCCGTCTTCGACGAGGACCGGGTGCGGGAGGTGCTCGGGCTGTCCCGCCCGGACGGGCGGGCCTATGAGGCGTACCAGATCGGGCGCGGCCCGACCGTGGCCAGTTGGGACCGGCTCGACGGCAACCTGCCCGAGTTCGAGCGGTACTCGCTGGAGCAGCTCTACTTCCCGCCGGGGCTGGGCACCATCCTGGCGCAGGCGCCCGACGCCACCGGCCCCAGCTGGTTCGGGGTGGACAAGAAGGAGATGCTGCGGCGCTGGAAGTCCTGGCTGACGATCTTCATCATGTCCGAGGACGACAACGAGGGCGTCTTCGGGCCGCCGCCGGAGACCGGCAACGCGCACCGCTTCTCCCAGCAGATGCTGGGGCACGGTCCGCTGAGCTACCGGCCGACCGAGAACACCCGGCGAGGCTGGTCGCTGGCCGACGCCGAGATCAAGGACATCCTGGAACGCGACGGGCTGGCCAAGGTCGAACCGTGGACGAATGACCTGGTCGGCGCGTACACGGTGCACCCCTTGGCGTCCTGCCGGATCGGCGACGACCCGGCGACCTCGGCCCTGGACGACCGACACGAGTTGCGGGGGCATCCCGGGATCTTCGTCACGGACGGGTCGGCCGTTCCCGGCGCCCTCACGGTGAACCCGGCCTCCACCATCGCGGCCCTGGCGGAACGTGCCGTGCCGGGCATCGTCCGGGCCGCCCAGGAACGGGGCATCTCCGTCAAGTACGGCGCCCCGTCCCCCGACGGCGCCACCGCGGGCCGCCGAGCCGTGCTCTCCCGCTGACCCATCGGGGCGTCGGCCGGCCATCCGCCGGCCGGCGCCCTGTTTCAGGAAGAGGTATCGGTGCGAAAGCTCATCACGAGGGTCAGCCGGGGCGCCACGGCGGTGCAACTGCGGTACGTCGCACCGGTCGCACCCGGTCCGGCGCGTGGGCCGGTGGCCAAGGTGTATCACCAGGTCGAACGGGACTTCGGGATGCTCGCACCCCCGGTGGCGCTGCACGCGGTCGCCCCACCCCTGCTCGCCGCAGCCTGGACCATGCTGCGCGAGGCGTTGCTGGCACCCGGCCCCGCGGGCCGGGAAGCCCGGGAGATCGTGGCTGCCGGCGTCTCCACCGCCAACCGCTGCCCGTACTGCGTGGACGTGCACGGCGGCACCCTCGCCGGCCTGCTCACCGGTCCGGACGCGGCGGCGGTGCTGACCGGGCGACTGGCGGATCTGCGGGATCCCCGGCTACGCGACCTGGCCAACTGGGCCGTTCGCGGCGGGCCGCCGCCGTTCCCGCCCGAGCAGGGCCCCGAACTAGTCGGGGTGGCGGTGGTGTTCCACTACCTGAATCGGATGGTGAACGTATTCCTGCCGGACTCACCCCTGCCCCCGGTGCCCGGTCCGGTGGCGGCGGTGCTGCGGCGAGGCGCGGCCCGGATCCTGGGCGGACTGGCCCGTACGACCGTGGTCGCGGGTGAGTCGCCGGGCCTGCTACCCCCGGCGCCGGTGCCGTCGGACCTGTCCTGGACCGGTGGCCGGCCACACCTGGTCGCCGCCTTCTCCCGGTCCGCCGCGGTGGTCGAGGCGGCCGGCGAGCGCAGTGTCCCCGAGTCGGTACGCCGGTTGGTGGCCGCGCAGCTGCCCCGGCTGGAGGCTCCCCCGCCCGCCCTGGACGGCACTACGCCCCTTTTGAGGGATATTCGCTGGCTAGCGGAGTGCGTGGCCGGCCTGCCGGAGCCGGATCGCCCGGCGGGACGCCTGGCGATGCTCGTGGCGTACGCCTCCTACCGGGTCACCGCCGCCGACATCGACCGGGTACGCGCCCACGGGTACGACGACCGCGCCCTGGTCGAACTGGCCGCCTGGTCTAGCCTCACCGCAGCCCGTTACCTGGGCACCCGGGTCGCGCCGGCACCATTCGCGGACTGAAATCCGCCGCACCATTGGCGATGCCCTGGTCGGACGTTTCCGCGAGGTCGCCGGCGCCCCTGGTCGATCCACCTCCGGGGGCGCCACCACCGATTTCGTACCCCCGGCGAGATCGGTAAGGTGCCCACGGTGCAGGTGTCTCACCGATGGGATGTGCGGCCGGCCTTGTTCCCACCTGTGGCCCTTCCTTCCCTGGTGAAGGTCGAAGGGGCGAGACGGTGCAGTGCGATCAGTGGGACCCGTACACTGACGGCCAGCGGGCCGTACCATTTCGACGATCATTCTCGAGCGCACCTAGATCAACGATGTAGATCCATGGGAGATTCAGCCGAATGATCAACCCCCGTCGTCGGATCACCAACCGACACAAAACGCCGACGACCGATTCCGTAAGATCGGGCGCAGGCAGTTCTGCAACCATTAACCCGGGTGCCAGAAATCGATTTCAATAACCGGCCCAAGATTAAGCCAGCATTAAGAAATCGCCGCCGCGGCCATGAGTGAATAAATCATCCAGATTCATCATCACTGGCAACAATCCTGCCCATTCAGCACAACCTCCACCGGGCGTGAGCAGGGCCCGGCTGGGCCGACTGGCAATTACCAACATTCCAGGGCAAATCGCGGAGGTCAGGCGCCATTACGGTAACCCACCGTCAAATTACGGCCAGCTCAGCCGGCCTTTTGGAAAGTGGGTCGTACCGCTATCCAAATAGGCGGTCGACGGGCGCATATCACCAGTAAAGCGCTGCTCATGACGCACCCCTCTTCACGATTGCGCTCTGTCGCCGTCCGGTGATTCCCAGTGTTGTCAATCGATCAGAGCTGGGTTAACCTCGACCAGAAGCAGGGGTCATCCGCCACGAACGGAGTAGATTAATAATGCGCAACGGCGCACTGCGGCAATCACCGTCATCACTCGATAAAGGCAACCGAACCAAACTCTCGTTATTTCCGCAGAACAATTATTGACCATTCAAGCACAATTTGCTTTCGGGTCAGTGGGAGGCATCATGGAGGAATCGAGCAAGCAAGCCGTGGACCGCGCGATCAACACGATGCGGGACAACCTCGGCGAGCAACTCACCGTCGACGACATGGCCCGGGCGGCCATGTTCAGCAAGTTCCACTTCACCAGGATCTTCCAGCGGGTGACCGGGGTGTCCCCAGGCCGCTTCCTGTCGGCGCTACGGCTACAGCGCGCCAAGCAGCTGCTGGTCTCCACCTCGCTCAACGTCGCCGACATCAGTCTGCGAGTGGGCTACAACAGCGTCGGCACCTTCAGCTCGCGGTTCACCCGCAGCATCGGCATGTCGCCCACCGCCTACCGACGGCGGGCCGGCTACGCCCCGCACATCGCCACCGACCCCGGCCCGACCGCCTTGTCCGAGGCGCGAGTGCACGGCCGCATCCCCGCCCAGCCCGGCGGGCCGAACACCCTGGTCTTCCTCGGCCTCTTCGCCGACCGCATTCCCGAAGGTCGCCCCGTACGCTGCGCGGTGCTGTCGGCCGGGGGTTCCTTCCGATTCGCCGCGGTGCCACCGGGCACCTGGTACCTGCTCGCCCAGGCCGTCGCCGCCGGCGAGGACGGCTCCCCCGACGAGGCCAACCACCCGATCGCGGTGGCCTCGCACGGGCCGCTGACCGTCAACCGGGACTCCGACATCCGGGTGGACCTGGACTTCCAACCGATCCAGAGCATCGACCCGCCCGTCCTGCTGGCCCTGATGGACAGCCGCGAGCTCGCGCTGGCCCGGCTCGCCGCCGAGGAGCAGGCCACCGAGGCACTGCTGGCACCCGCCACCGGGATCGCCCCACAGCTTTCCGAGGCCGGCCGCAAGGCGGCCTGAGGCCCGCCGGCGGGAGGGGCCGCCGCATGACCTGTGTCCCGGACGCTTCCGCCACGAGCGTCCCGGGAGACGGCCACTGATCCATCACCACTCCACATGGGAGAATCGCAGCGCGGGGCTGAGTTAACCAGCTGGGGGAGCACGATGCGCATCTCTGACCTGAGCCGCCGCACCGGCGTGCCTGTCGCCACAATCAAGTTCTACCTTCGGGAGGGCCTGCTCCCGCCGGGCCAACCGACCGGCCGCAACCAGGCGCAGTACGGCGAGTCGCACCGGCGTCGCCTGCTCTTCATCCGGGCGCTGACCGGCATCGGTCAGCTCGAGCTGTCCACCGTGCTGGAACTACTGGCGGCCATCGAGGATGACGAGCTCTCCCTGCCCGGGCTCTACCAGGTCGCCAACCGGTTGGTACACCCCGACCTGGACAACTCCAACGCCGCCGAGGCCCTGACGGCCGAACGGGCCGAGGTCGAGCGCTTCATCGACGAACTGGGCTGGCAGGTGGGAGACGACACCCCTGGCCGCAATCGGCTGGCCCACGTCCTAGCAGCGCTCCGCCAACTGGGATGCAGCTGTGGGGCCGAGTTCTTCCACCCGTACGCGCAATTGGCGGAACAGTACGCGGAACGGGAGCTGAGCCTGCTCCCGCATGACGGCATGGAGGTGGAGCGGGCCGCCGCGGTGGCCCGCGCGGTGCTGCTGGACGCAGCCCTCGGCGCGCTGCGCGAGATGGCCCAGGAGCACCTGGTCACCAAGCGCTTCGGTAGCCCGGACGCCACCTCCGAGGCGGCCCCGCCCGCACCGGGCCGCCTGTCGGCCGTCGACCCCCCGCCGGGGAAGGCCGCACGGAACCCCGGCCACCCGGCCGAGATGCCCTGCCCCTACCCCCGCGGGGCCGGCTGACCACCACCCGGCGCCGGGCACAGGACGATTCGCTGCCGATCCGGGACACCCCCACCCCGGCCGCAGTGTGTCCAGATTCGGTGACCTACCCGCCTCGGGCGGTGTGACCGGGCATGATCGTGCCCGGCACGGCGTCGCCGTGCCGGGCACCCTCGTGTTTTGACCATCGTGGGGATTTGTGGTGGTCGAGGTCTAGCGGAACAGGGAGAACCCTGTCCATGATCTGAGTTCTCACACAAAGATCATCAATGGGCAGGGTTCTCGATGAGGAGCGTAACGGCTACCGGTGCCGGTGACCGCGAGCTGGGCCGGATCTTGTTGGATTCGTGGCGGCGGGAGTTGTACGAGGGTGTCCTCGTGTCCCGGTCGAGGACGTTGTTCTCGCTGGTCGACGAGTTGGCCGTGGACCAGGGACGGTGTGGCTGCCCGGCGCATCTGTCGTTGGGCGCGGTCACCGGGCACGCCGCGGCGTACCGGGCGTTACGCGACGGTGAGATCGATACCGGCCGGGCGTTGCGGGCGGCGTGCCGGATCGCTCAGCGTGCCGGCCTGCCGCGGGTGTACGCCGTCGACACCACCGCCTGGCCCCGGCCGAA
>NZ_JBICUM010000011.1:0-184302 GCF_043198155.1 Micromonospora sp. NPDC048871
CACAAGGGCAAATAACACCCCACCCCCACACCACCACGAACACACCCACACCACACCGCCAGACCACCCTGCCCACACAACGGTCAAAACACGAGCGTGCCCGGCACGGCGTCGCCGTGCCGGGCACCAAAGTCAGCGGCTGGCCGCCGCGAACTGACCGGGACGCCGGCCCTCACCCGCCGGCCCGCGGTAGGCCTGCGCGATGTCGAGCCAGCCGTCGGCGATCTCACCGGAGGCCGTCAACCCCAGGTCGTCACGGTGGCGGCGGCGGGTGACCAGCAGGCAGAAGTCGACCGCGGGGCCGGTGATCCGCTGGGCCGAGTCCTCCGGGCCGAAACACCACACCTTGCCCGAGGGGGCGGTCAACTCGAACCGGAACTCCACCTCCGGCACCGGCAACTCCCGGGCCAGGTAGCCGAAGTCCCAGGTACGGACGGCGAAGGCGACCAGGTGACCGACCCGGTCGGTGTACTCCCGCCGTACGCCCAGGGCGTCGGCGATGTCCTGCCCGTGGGCGAAGGTCTCCATCATGCCGGCCATGGCCAGCACGGCAGCGGGCAGAGGCCGGACCAGCCACGGCACCATCTGGTCCGGCGGCAACGCGGCGAGAGCCTTCTCGGCACCGGCCCGCTCGGCCCGCCACCGGGACAGCAGGACCGGTGGCGGCTCCGCCAGGAACTCGGCCAGAGCGGCGTCGACGTTGGCGCTGAAGTTCGGCGTCAGTCGGGAGATGACCCCCTGGAATGCCTCCGGGTTCGACGCGGCGAGCGCCGCCAGCCGGAAGGTGGCAGCCAGGTGGGCAACCTGGTGAGCGACCGTCCACCCGGGCGCCGGGGTGGGCGTCGCCCAACCCTGCTCGTCAAGGTCGGCGACCAACCTGTCGATATCCTCGCCCTCGGCGATGAGGTCGGCGATCACGTTCGGCTGCTCCGTCACTCGAGTACCCCTCTTCGAATTGGTGATGGCAACGCGATGGCGCTGCCTCCGGCTAGTTGTTCGGCCCGATCAGGTCCGGGGCGCGGCCCGGCCGGGTCAGGGCTTGGGTGCGCAGTCCCGGCCCGGTCAGGGCTTGGGCGCGGCGAAGAAGTTGGGGAACCGGGCGGTCAACCCGAGCTCCCCACGGGTCTTCAACCGGCCCTTCATCACCAGCATCACCGCGTGTGCGTTACCGGTGACCAGGTGGACGAAGTCGACCGCGGCAAGACTCAACGTCAGCTGCGGTTTCGCGTCGACCCGAGGCGACAGGGTGCACACCCCGTCGGCGATGACCATCTCGTAGGAGTCGACCCCACCGTCGGCCCGGTCACCGATGCGCCAATGCACCACCGCACGGGTCTTGCCGGCAACCTCAGGTCGGAACACGGCCGGCATCGCGCCGATCAGGTGATCGAGAATCTCAGCCCGCCGATCACCGCGCAAAACCTGACGCAGCTCGTCAACCGGGGTGCGCTTGACCAGCCGGGCGAACTCGACAGGATCCATGACTTCGACTCGTGCGTCGTGGATGGACATGGCACTCCTCCATCGGCGGATGACGGACACGCCCGCCCGCCTGCCGGCTGTCGCCGACCGGCGGAGGTGACCCCGCCCGTCTCAGTCGAATCCGCGCAGGATGTGCGGCTCGCCGTCGTCCTCGCCGGACCAGCGGTACAACTGCTGCGCCCGGACCCACAGGTCAAGGCTGCTCGGCGGTTCGACGGAGGACGGGACAACGGGTGCACCGGCGGCCGTGGTCGGGTCCGGCGGGGCTTCCGAAGCGGATTCCTCGGTCATCGCCACCCCCCTTCCCTTGCCACTCATCCTCACCGCGATGCCCGACCGCGGGCATCTCCCAGGCTGCGCAGGTGATCGTCGCAGCGCTGCCGACAGCCAAACTGGCCGCTGCGATTCAGACCCGTTGCCCTGGGATCTCCTGACCGTTGACGGTGCAACCATGAGGCTTCCGGATACCGTGGCGGCCGCGCGCCTCCTGCAATCCGGCCGAGCGCCTCGCATCGGCCGGATGTTTCGACTGGGCAGGACCGAACAGCGACAACCAGGGGGAAGCGATGCGAAAAGACGAACTGCGGGATCTGGTACGGCGCAGCCCCTGGCTGATCCAGGCGCTGGGCGTCGTGCGGGACTCCGCCCTGCCGGACGCCTGGATCGGCGCCGGCGTCATCCGCGACCTCGTCTGGGCCGAACGGTACGGCAACGGCTTCGACCCGAGCTCGGTACGCGACGTCGACGTCGCCTTCCTCGACCCGACCGACCTCAGCCGCGACAACGACGACCGCGCCACCGAACGGCTGGAAACGGCCTGGCCGGAGCCACCATGGGAAGCGAAGAACCAAGCCGCCGTACACACCTGGTACCCGGCGAAGTTCGGCGGCGGTGCGGTACCGCCCCTGCGCAGCATCGCCGAAGCAGTCGCCACCTGGCCCGAATACGCCACCGCCGTGGCCATCCGCCTCGACCCACACGACCACATCGCCGTCTGCGCACCACACAGCCTCGACGACCTCCTCGACGGGATTTGGCGACCCAACCCCAGCAGAGTCAGCCCGGAAATCTCCCGCCAGCGACTCGCCCGCCACCGCCCCACCGACCGCTGGCCCGGCGTCCGTGTCATCACCTGAACCGCCCCACGACTCACCCGACAGCCGCCGACATGGCCAACACCCGCCCGTTCGCGGCCCTCCGAACGCGCCCCAAACGGCCAGCCGTGATCTTGGATGATGTGTGCGGCGTGTGCTCTCCAGCCGATACCACCCTGGGTCAACCGATGCCACACCAGGGCAAAGCAGGCCAACGATCACGATCGCAGACGTGGTCGGTGTGATCGACGTGTGGTCATCCGCCGCCCCGACCCGCCGGAACAACCCAGGCCACTCCCTGCCACCCCGGGTCAACCCGCAGGCCGTTAGACTGGGCCCTCGCGCCCTCGTAGCTCAGGGGATAGAGCATCGGTTTCCTAACCCGAGGCTTCGCTTGTGGCCGCAGGGTGATGACCTGCGGCTTTCCGTTTTCTGCCTGCGTTTGCCGGTCGCAGCGGGGCCTTGCTGTGATCGCTTGCTAAAGATCAGTAAGGCGTCGTTCGCCATGGTCTAACCGCGAGCGGAGGACCACGGTGGACAGTGCCTCGTTGCCCCTGACCATGCGATGGAACTCTGACTCGAGCATTCTGATCCGTAGTCCGCACGGATCAGATGTTCTTACTTTCCGTGACTCGTCCGGTCGTGGGTGTTGTTTGGCGGTTGTTCGTGCTGATGAGGGCCGTAGAGTTATGCCTGGTCAGCGGCATGCGGATGTGACGCGTGTTGAAGCGTGTCCCGAGCACGAGCGCCTGGTTGGGGGCGTGCTGATTTTTCTCGCTCCGTACCAGTCAGGTGCTGAACATCCGAGCACCATCGGAGCACCATCGCGCTGGGTAACTGCCGTTGCGAGTTACTCGGGTCGACCCTTCTGCGACTTCGCCTGGCGTCGTCGCCCGGCCCGTGCCCGCCGTGACGGCCGACCAGATGGTGGCGGCATACGCCGTGAGCCGCCCGAGGGCACCGGAGAGCAGCGTCGGCGCGGCCGCCGATTCTCGACGCTGCTCGTGGTCGCCGGTGCGCGTCGCCGTTCCGGTTGGCGATCACCCGTGAGTATGCGATGCCGTACCTGGTATTGGTTGAACCCCGTGATCAAACGTATGTTCGTCATCGTGGTCTCGATCATCGATGTGGTGGAGAACTACGCGGGCCGCGACGGCCGCGTGGACTTCTCCCGGGTACCCGGCACCGAGCTGATGGCGTTCGGCGAGGAGGTCCGCCGCTACTTCGACGCGGCCGTCGCCGCACCGGCGCGTGAGGCCACCTACCTTGGCGGATGGCCGTCGGCTAACCCGTTCTACGTCGAGTCCAGCGATCTGATCCTGACGTCTCTGCTCTACGCCCGGCACGTCGTCGTCCGTGATCCGATCTCGGACTGGTTCTCGGCCGACCAGTACTACCTGGAGCGTCCGATGGCCGGGCGGCCGGGATACCTGAGCGAGGACGGCCGGGCGAACGTCGCGGAGACGCGGGCCTTCCTCGGCAATGCCGTACCGGGATTGCTCGCTCTCAAGCCGCTGGTCGAGCGCGGCATCGTCAGCATCGTCCCGGCCGCTGCGCTGCACCGACGCGAGGACGCGCAGGTGCGCGATCTGATCGCCGCGATCATGGAGCAGATCACCGATCCCTACGCCGTAACGAGCCGCTTCTCCCCAGCTGACGTGGCGACGGCGGACAACCTGCGAGGAACGTTCGTCTTCGCCGGAGGTGACCGGGAGACGCAGCTGCGTGCCGCCATCGAGCACGGCGTGCGTTACTTCGCACGGGAGTTTATGTTCGCGTCGCAGACCGGTGCGACGTACTGTGCCCCATTCCCGTTCGAGGAGTTCCTGTGCGATCGGGTGGGTGCCGGCCTCGCCCCCGCTGAAGCACGGGTGGCCCAGTTGCTGATCGCCTCGGACGTCCCGATCTTCCACGGTCTGAACGCGAAGGTGGTTGCCGCCGTCCACGACGACGACAACTTCGGCGAGTTCCGCCGCCAGCTCTACGAGACGTACGGCGAGCTGCCCGCCGCCCCGCCGCAGGAACGCACGACGTACCTGCGCGACCGCGAGGATGCGACGTTGCGGCCACTGGTCGACGCCGCCCGCCGGGACGCCGACCGGGGAGCGCTGTCGCGCATCGGCGTCCGGTACGGCGGAGACGCCTTCGCCCTCGGTGCCGGCATCGTCGCGGAGACGATGTTTCCCACCGGCGGCGCGGCTGCCGTCGCCACCACCACGATCATCGAAATGGTCAAGCGGAAACTCGAAGCCGGCCAGAACCAGACCTCCGCCACCGTTTGGACGACACTGGCGCGGCACGGTCGCCGGGCAGCGCGCGAACTGCCCGCCCGTGACCAGCCGGCCATCCCCGGGCCGGACCAACCGGGTGACCGGAACTGGGGCATCCCGGCGGAGGCCGGCATGAACGTTGTCGTCAGTTCCGGCTCGATGCTGGTCGACTTCGTCCCCGGCGGGCCATCGGTGGACGGGAACGCCTCGACGTACCAGGAGGGACCGTACCGGCCGTGCGCATGTGCCAGCGGTCGCAAGTACAAGTTCTGCTGCGCAGGCGTGGCATAACGGCTGCACCTGGGATAACCGGGTCTCGAGCTGAAGTGGTCTTCGTTACTGGTGCTGGGCCTCGTGCTCGGGCTCATCGCCGGACTCGCCCGTCCCCCGATCTGTAGAGAGAGTCGATGGGTGCAGGTGGCGGCGCGGTGCGTCGGCGGATAGGCAGCCGACGGCACCCGGAAGCGCCGCCGGCGGCCGGGCCGCTTGGTGGTGCCGAGCAGGTCGATGTCGAGCCAGGCGGCGGGCGGGCGCGCACCGGTGAGCCAGGCGACGAGCTCAGTGAGGGCGGCGTTGACGGCGAGTCCGTTGAGGTGGACGACCGAGGCGGCTGGTCGGTGACGGTTTCCGGGCCTGTTCGGGGCTGTGCTGGAACTGTCGGAGGTGCCGTCTAGCCTCCCTGAGCAGAACGACCTGGAGGGAGCTGCTGTGTCGGGCCAGCTGGAAGAGGTGCTCAGGCATCGCTACATCTACGTGCCGCGTGGCACCGAAACGGACACGATCCAGCCTGGCAAGCGGCTCGGCCTTGCTGTAGCGCGCGAGCGCAGCGCCCATCTGACGGTCGTAGCGCCCGACAAGAACTCGGCGACTCACCACCCCGAACTCGCCAAGCTCGACATCGTGACCGAGCGGAGCGGCCACCCACAAGATGGCGGCGTGGTCCTTGCCTGGTGCCCGACCTACAAGGTTATGGAGAAGATCCAGCGCCTGGATCGGAGCGTGGTGGTGCTCGTCGAGTGGATCCCTAGCGAGTTTGACGCTTGGGCGAGGCTTCGTGGCGCGTACAACGTCGTCACTGGCGAGGTCATGGACGCGGGTCTGAGCGCCGAGATCTCCAAGGTGTTGGAGGGCATCGTGTCCGAGGGATACAACGGCTGGACCAAGGGCACCGATGAGCTCGTGACCCTCAGCTTCCTCAAGGATCTCGCAGCAGCTGGTGCTTACGACCGCGAGCTGGTGCTCGCGTACGCCCGACAGTCCAAGTCCGAGCACACCATCGAGAGGCTTAAGAAGATCCTCGACAAGTTCGAAACGTCGCAGAGGTCGCTGGTGACCACACCGGACTCGGATTACCTGACCAGCCGCAATTGGTAGGTGTACCTCGATGACCTTCACATCGCTCCATCGCTACCTCGGCGATCCGTCCGGTCCGCTCACAGGCGAGATGATCGACCGCGCCATCGCTCAGGGCCTCCGCGAAACGGACGACCTGGACTGGAAATCCGAGCTGCCGCCGCTCGGCGCGATCCCGAACTCCGACTTCCCCAAGGACGTTGCTGCCATGGCCAACAGCGGTGGCGGCACACTGGTCTTCGGCGTCACCGAAGTACAGAAGACAGCCACCGGACGCAAGGACACCGGCGAGCTGACTGAGGTCTATGAGCGCGGCCTGCGCAGCGCCGCCGTGACGGCGATCAGCCCGCCGGTCTTCGGGCTCGAGGTACTTCAGCTCGGCGAACCGGGCAACCAGTGCGTAGTGGTCGTGATCCCGCCCAGTGTCGACGGCCCGCATCTGATCTACAAGAAGGAGTACTTCGGCGCACCCATCCGCAACGACGCAGACACCGTCTGGATGAAAGAGCGTCAGATCGAGGCGATGTACCGAGCGCGCTTCGACGAACGCCGGCGATCCACCGAGGTGCTCGACAAGCTCTACGCCGAGTCGGCCGCCATGCGCTCACCCGACAGCCCCGCCTGGATCGTGGCAGTAGCGCACCCGCGACTGCCGTCGGCGCTCACGAACCGGCCAGATCAGACGGCAGCCAGGATGGCGTTCGAGGAGGCGAGCAAGAACGCCCTCGTCTACGTCGGGCGAGGCAGCCTGCACCCGATTGAGAACGTCGACCGGAACAACCCCCGCCCCGGGCTCCGCCGATGGACGGCTAGACCCATGATCGACGGCGACAGCCAACGCTGGAAGGAAGCCTGGATCAGCATCCACGACAACGGCTCAGTGAGCCTCGCGGCAGCGGTCGGCGGTCACCGGCGTTCGAGCACGGAGTACAACGATGACCATGTCGTCGAATCGCGAGACGTCGAGGTGGCGATCGCAGACTTTATGGGCCTGATCCGTGAGGCAAGCGACCGTCTGGGACTCGGTGAGTACGAGGTCAGGGTCCGGTTTGAGTGGAACAAGACCGAGCGGCTCCAGATCTGGACCACCGACGCGATGAACTTCTCGTACGCGGGCAGCACCATTCCCCTCGCCCAGTACACGCCCATCGAGGTGACGGTACGAGCAGACGCGGAGTCGGCAGACTTTTACCAGCAGGTGTACGACCTGGTGCTTGACTGCTTGAACCAGGGTGGCATCGCCCACGTGCAGACAGTGACCCGCCCGCGTCTCCGCTCGTCACGGCTTTGATCGTGTGGGGCGGCCCAAAGGGGCTGGAACCCCTAACCATCTGATCCGTAGTGTCCCCGTCGCCGCTACGGGAGCAAGCCGACCACCGATCGGCGGCTACCGCACGCCCAGCGACTCACACCAGGCCGGAATGATCAACCATTGGAGCCTTTCCAAGCTGATCTTGCAGCTCAGGGCGGGTGCGGCGAGCTCGGAGATCGATGAGGGTGAGGCGCTAGGTAAGACAGCAGTCGACCAAGATTAGATGCCCCGACTGAGAGCCTCGCCTGTGCTGTCTTACCTCTCCACGATCCCGCTGTCCAGCCGCACCCTGAACCACCTCGCCGAACGCATCCGAGCGCACCGCACCCAGCACCGAAGCCGGTGGCGGCGCCTCGGCCCGGGCCGGCAGGCGCTGCTCGCCCTGGCGCACCTGCGCAACGGCGACACCTACGCCCGGCTCACCGCCGGGATGGCCGTCGATGTCGCCACCGCCTGGTGCTACGTCCGGGAGGCGATCATGCTGCTCGCCGCAGGCGCCGAGGACCTGGCCACCGCGATGAGGCGCATCCGCCGCCTGGCGTACGTGATCGGACGGCACGCTGATTCCGATCGGCCGCGTGGCGGACCAGAAGCCGTACTCCTCAGGCAAACACAAGCCATGGCGTCAACGTCCAGGTCCTCACCGACGCCGCCGGTCGGCTCGTGTGGGCCTCAGCGGCGCTACCCGGCTCGGCACACGACCTCACCGCCGCCCGCATCCATGGCATCATCGACGTGCTGACCAACGCGGACGTGATTACCTTCGCGGACAAGGGATACCAGGGCGCTCGGGGGATAAAGAACCGGCCAGGTCGAGCCGATACCTAGGCCAGCCCCATAGCCGGCTTGTTGATCCGGTGCAGTCCGGGTGGGCGCTACGAATGAGGTCAGCCCACTCGTCGGGCCGGTCTGGTCCCCGGACCGGCATCACTCGATCGGTTGGGCGCGGACGCGGCTCAGCGGGCCAGCTTGACCAGTGGTGCCACGAGCGGCTTTGGGTCGTCACCGAAGAGCAGAACGATGGTCTTGTGGCGGGCGCGGGTTAGCACCACGTACAGCAGGCGAGAGCCGGTTTCGAAGGGCTCGTGGCGCTCCGGTCCGTAGAAGTCGTTGCTGCGCAGGACGACGACGGTGGCGTCGGCTTCGCGTCCCTTCGTCTGGTACAGCCCCATAAGCTGCACCGGTGCGGCCGGCTCACCGGTGACGTGAGTGAGCAGGTCGGTGCGGTACGCGGCGATGGCGGTGTCGAGGGCTCCCAACGCCTCGGCCGGCTCGCTGTGCCGACGCAGGTGACGTACGACTTGCGGCTGCAGCAGCTGAGCGGCGCGTTGCCAGTGACGGCCGCCGCGGGGCAGTCCAAGAGTGTCGTGCGCCTCGGCGGCGAGGACCACAGCGGCGGACGGTCCGGCACCGTCCAGGTGTTGGCGGAGGTTGTTCAGACGCCGCTCAAGGGTCGCGGGCGCAGGGACTTGGCCAAGGAGTATCCGAGCCAGGTCCGGAACCTGTTTGCCACGTACCGAGCTGGTCACGAAGACCGCGAGACGTTGCAGCACCCGCGTCCAGGAGGCGACATCGCCTGCGAACTGGACCATCGCGTGCTGCGCGTCGAGGGCCGAGCTCAGGCATTCCGGCAGGCCGATGGCCTCGTGGGCGATGTCGAGTCCGGTGAGCTGGTCGGACAGACCGGTGGTGGCGTCGACGTGATGGCTGAACACCCCGACGGTGTGCCCCTCGGCCCGCAGCTGCTCGACGACGCCGGCGACCACCTCCGCCTCCCGATCGGTCGGCAGGCCCGCCCGGATGTGTAGTCGTCCGGTATCCAGGGCGGCGGTGACGGCGTCATGGTCGAACTCGCGGCGACGGATCGCGGCTGCCGCGGCCGGCAGGATGTTGCTGGGGTCGCGGTGGGACACGTCGGGCAGGTCGATGCGCCGGGCACCGGGCAGCTCGAGGGTAGTGTCGAGCCGTTCCGGCCCGACGCCGACGGCGTCGGGCAGTTCGCTGTAGATGCACTGGTTGGGGTCGCCCAGCAGCAACAGCCGGGCGTCGCCGCGGATGCTGGTCAGCAATTCGAACTGCCGGTCGTCGGTGTCCTGGAACTCGTCGCAGACGATGATCGACCAGCGGGCCTGAAGGTGTTCGCGGACGGCAGGAACGGCGCACAGCTCTAGGGCGCGGGGCAGCATGTCCCGGTAGCGGACCGTGTCGCGGACGCGGAACAGCTTGGCTTCGGTCTCGCTGAGCATCCTCGGTTCGGCCAGCCCGATCGTCCCACCCCAGCGGGCGAGCATCCGCCAGGCGAAAGCATGGAAGGTGGTGGTCTCAACTCGCGGCTGGTACGGGCCGAGGACCTCAGCGGTGCGGTCGAGTATTTGTGCCACCGACGAGCGGGAGAACGACAGGAACAGCGCCCGAGCCGCCGGCCGGCGGGTGCGCTGGCGCGGGACGGCCGTGGCGGCGTGATGGTCGTCGACGCGTTGCAGGTGTGCTCGGACAGCTGCCGCGGCCGTTGTGGTCTTGCCCGTGCCGGCACCGCCGCACACCAGCAGGACAGGATCGTCGGCATCGACGACCTGCCGCTGCGTCGGGTCAGGCTGATAGGTCACGGCAGCTCCAGCTCCACCAGGTTGACCGCGCCGACCGGCTTGCACAGCGTGCTGAGGACCCTCCTGGCCAGTGGCGGTGCCTGACCTGGCGGCAGCGCCTCCACATACGGCTGGTGCAGCCCACCCTTCGCCTTCAACTGCTTGATGATCTTGCCTTCGAGATCCTCGTCGTCGATCGTGTCAACGTCGATGCTGGTCAAGTCGTGGTCATCAACGAGCTGGCGCAGCGCTGTCCGCAGCCGGGCCGGTTCGACGCCGTGGGTCAATGCCCGTTCGACCGAGGTGCGTTCGGGCAGTTGGATCACCTGCTCGGCCACCCCGGTGAGTTCGGCGATGAGGGCGGCGTCGGCGCCGGGCTTGTCGTTGTCGAGCACCACGCGCACGTGGAAGCCGAGTTCGCTCGCGAGGCGGGCCAGCTTGGGCAGTTCATCCTTGCCGCCGTCGCCGTTGGCCGGGGCGACCATCCGCACACCGGACGCGGCCGGCGGCGCCACGCCACTCCGGCGCAGCCTGCGGTCGGCGACGGCGGTGTAGCCGTCCAAGTCGTGCGCGCCTTCCAGCAGCGCCACGGTGCGGGCGGTCATCGCCGGCAGCAACAGCAGGTGCAGTTGGCGGCGGGCCGAGCGTTCCTTGCGGTCAGTGGTGGGCGCCAACTGATGGACCTGACGGTGACCGTGGCTGCGGGTTAGCCGGATCATTTCCTCAGGTGTGAACGCCCGGACCACGTCCGGGCGGCGGGTGGACAGCCACACCTGCCCGGCCTTGCGCCGCAGCAAGCAGGCCAGGTACTCCGCTGACGCCGCGTCGAGGTCATCGCCGAAGTCGTCTGCGAGCACAATCGCGCCAGGTGCCGACGCGGACACCACCGCCTCGGCAGCGGCCAGCACCCCAGTTGTGGTGGAGCCGTGCGCCGTAAGCGGCAGTGGGCCGGCGGCGTCGAGGGCCAGCGTGGGTTGTAGAGCCCGCAGAATCGCCGAGACGGAGCCGTCATCGGCGGCGAAGCCGATGTCGTCGGCCGGGGCGGTGCCGGTCATCTGCAGCAGCTGCGCCGCGCCGGCGCCGAGGACCTCCTCGATCGTCTTTCGGATGCTGTTGCTGCCGGTCAGCCGTTCGGTCGCGGCGGCCACATCCGTGTTCAGCGCCGCCAGCGCCGCGAGCAGGTCCGGCTCGTCGGCGTCGGAGACCAGGCGCCGGAACGTCCCGTCCGGGCGCAGCTGCAGCGGAGCACGCCGGTCCAGCACGATCGCCGCGACGAGGTCCCGCTCGGCGCGAGGCGCCCGCAGGCCGCTCTTCGGATACTCCACCCAGTGCTCGGCGGTCTCGCTGACCTGGTCGACGCGCATCCGGTAGCACAACCGCAGCCCCATGACCGCCTCGTCGGCACGGGCCTCCTCCGCCGGCAGACCGGTGTCCGGATCGATCAGCTCCAGCCGGTCGTCGAGTTCCTGGGCGACCGCATCGTCGAGCTCGACCAGCGTGACCTCGACTTCGGTCAGCTCATCCTCCGCGTCCGGCGTCGGGACCGGTCGGTGCACGTCGAGCAGGTTGGGGCGGGCGTTGGTGCTGCGCGGGTCGAGCACCCGCCGCAAAGCAGTGATCAAATCGGTGCGACCTGCCCTCGGTTCCCCTACCACCACGGTGTGCTCGGCCGGGAACAGCTCCAGGTCGACGAAGCCGCGGAAGCGCTGCAAGCGAACCCTGAGTGCGCGCACGACGCCGTCCACCTTTCGAAACTGATGCTCTCTGTCGGGTCGGTCGAGCCGTTCCGATCGCAGCTCGCCGGATTATTGCCTCGCTCAACAGGACGTGTCCATGGACCGCCTGGAGCCGCTCCATCTTGCCGCACTCACTGCGGGTGCCGCCGCTGACTTTCTGGCTCGGACGCATCCAACCCGTCGCCGACGCCACCGGGATTCCCGCAGGGCACCGGCATGAGCGCCGCCGCTCGGGCATCGGCAGCAACGTGCGGACGCCGTCGGCCCGGGCCGGTGTTCACCCAATCCGGTGCGGCGGCTGTCAGTGGCGCCCTTGCCTGCGGCGCGGTGCTACCCACGTCGCCCACGCATCTGTGCCGGATGATGGTGCGGTGGCATACGACCTGACCCGGATTGACGAACGGCGGTTCGAGGACCTGTGCCGCGCGTTGGCGGTTCATGTGCTTGGGCCTGGCCTGCAGGTCTTCGGTCCCGGACCGGACGGCGGCCGGGAAGCCGCGTTCGACGGCCCGGTGCCGTACCCGACCAGCAGCAACGGCTGGGACGGCTACGGCATACTGCAGGCCAAGTGCCGCCAGCACGACGTCGGACGCAACGACGCCGACTGGCTGAGCCGCACGATCATGCGCGAGCTGGACCTGTGGGTCGATCCCGCCCGCAAACGGGTCAGCGACGGCCGCGTCCCGCAGTACCTGATCGTCACGACGAACGTACGGCTGACCAGCGTCGCGCGGCGCGGCGGCATCGACCGGGTCCGGACCCTGCTGGCCGGCTACGCCGGCCAGCTCGGCCTGAAGGGCTGGGACCTGTGGGACGCCAACAAACTCTCCGCGTTCCTCGACGCCTATCCCGATGTCGCGGCACGCTTCGCCGAGTACATTTCGCCGGGTCAGGTGCTGGTCAAGGCGATCGGCACGCTCGATGACGTCCACGCCGCCCTGGCCGGCGCCCGGATCACGGTCGGCCAAGGCGAGCCCGGCTGCCGACGCGCGTTCGAGGCGGCGTACCGGGCCGCCGGTGGCGCGGCCGTACTCGGCGAGCCGAGCAGCGAGGTGTACGACGACGGACCCGGCTGGGTACAGCATTTCAACGCCCCATCCAGCACGACATCTGACGTACCGGTCGGTGGCGAGGCGGTGATCTGCGCCGGGCGCGGCCGACCGGCGGTCGCGGTCACCGCCGCACTGTGGGACACCATCCGCGCCGCTGCTGGTGCCGGGCAGCTGTCCTCGGTCGGCTACCCAGTCGTCACCGCACATACCCCGCCGCTGCTGTCCACCGACGCCGACGAGGTGCTCCTCGACGGCGGCGACTGGAAGGCTGGCCGCCTGGTCCGTGACCCCGACGGTGGCTGGCGGTGGAAACCGCAGCTTGCGTTCAGTTTCGACGTCGGCATGACCCGCGATTGGCACACCGCTGGCGGCGACACGATGGACCTGCGGCTCCGGTGTGCCGCCACCATGCGCTGGGCCGACATCGCAGCGTGCGCGATCGACGGCGACGGACGGCGGCGGCTGCGCGCCGCGCTGCGCGAAGGACCGCTCGACGAGGTCATCGCCGCGCTCGCCGCCCGGTTCGGGCTCGACGCCGGCGGTGACTGGCACCGGACTCCCGAGGCCGAGGGCTACAACAACCGGCGCTTCGCCAGCTACCGACGGCTCGTCCCTGGCACCGAGGGCCGTCCAGCGCTCGGAGTGTGGGCGCGCTTTCAGCTGCCCGACGGGCTGCGTGACACCGTCGTGAGCATCGTCGACCTGCGCATCGACTTCACCGCCCTGCCCAAGCACGTCACCGGCCCGGACGCCCCGACGGTCGACCTGTCTCACCGGCTAAACCCGGCCGACCTGCACCGCTACCTGACCGCTGCGTGGCTGGCCGCGACCCAGTCGCTGCCGCCCGCCGCCACCCCGCATCCCGACACCGCCACACCCGCCGGACCGAGCCGTGTCGAAGTGCACCTGGGCACTGAACGGCCGTGGGCATCGCCGCCTGGCGGACGGGTCGTCGGGCTGCTCGACATGCTTGATCTCGCCGACTGGGGCAGCCCACCCGAGCAGCTCAGTCCGTGGATGTCGGCGACGGTGACCACGCCGTTGGACCTCACCGTCGCCGAGGTCGACGACCTCGTCGAGCACACACTGCGGTACCTGGCGTCCGGGTTCGGGTTCCTCGAACCCGATGACTGACAGCAGCTCCGGCCGGCCGGTAGGGCTCCGTCGCCAGTTCCCGACGGCAGCAAGCGTTGAGCAGCGACGCAGCAGCCCAACTCGACCGACTGTCCGGAATGTCCAGATGTCGCGCCACCAAGGCATCGGCGCTCTGCTTCGGACTACCTGCACCGCAGAAGTCGGCGCTGCACTCGCAACCAGCGCTGCACCGTCCATCACATCGCACGGCTGATCACGCGCGACGAGTCTGGCCGGTTCTCCCGGCCAAAGAAGTCGAGGGGCCACCCGCCTACAGGCTCGTAGTTCGTGCTGCCTTGAGGGCGTAGGACATGAGGACTGCCTCGTTCGAGCTACGCCCCGTCCAGCCAGGACAGAGCGCGTCAGGGCTCAGGTTCATGATGGTTCTGTGGCATACGAGCTGAGCAGACTCGACGAGCGGCGATTCGAGGAGTTGTGTAGGGCGCTCGCGATGCGAGTGCTGGGCCCGGCGATCCAGGCCTTTGGCGCGGGACCGGACGGTGGCCGCGAGGCCACCTTCGACGGCGAGGTGTCGTTTCGGCCTGATTGGTGCGGCTACGGCGTCCTCCAGGCGAAGTGCCGCCGGACCGCTGGCGGTGCCGCCGATGCTCAATGGTTGTGCCAGACCCTCACGAGCGAACTGGACCAGTGGCTTGATCCGCGACGACGGCGCGTCACCAACGGCCGGATCCCGCAGTACTTGATTGTTGCCACGAACGTCCGCCTTTCCAGCGTCGCGGGGCGCGGCGGCATCGACCGTGTCACCGACCTACTCAGCGCATACGGGCAGCGCCTCGGCCTCAAGGGCTGGGCCTTGTGGGACGCCAATCAGTTGTCCGCCTACCTGGACGCCTATCCCGAGATCAGCCGACGCTTCGCGGAATTCCTCACGCCCGGTGATGTCCTGGCTCAGGCCATGGACACCATCAATGATGTCAACGAAGCCCTGCGTGAGCAGCGGAGCGAAGCCCTGCGTGAGCGGCGGAGCGCGGCCGGAGCGCCGAAGCGCCAGGTAGTCGACTGGGAGCCCTTCGACCTGGGCGTGCACCGCTCGATCAGCCCGGCGGAGCAGGTCGCGACGACGCTGCCGGACTACGTCGGTCGAAGCCATGACGCGCACCTTCGCCGCCTGCTGCACCCCATGCCCATTAACGGGGTGTTCGTCGTCCTCGTCGGTGGCTCGTCGACCGGGAAGACGCGCACCGCATACGAGGCGGTCCTGACGTGTCTGCCGGACTGGGCGCTGGAGTTCCCCACTACCGCGCTCGCCTTGCGGGATCGGCCAGCGAGTCCACACTCAGTCATCTGGCTCGACGAGGCGCAGCGATATTTCAGCTCCTCGCACGGCGAGGCGGCGGCCGTCGCCCTGATGGAGATACTGCGATCGAACGCGCCTGTGGTCGTGATCGGCACCCTGTGGCCGCAGTACTGGCAACGCTTCACCGCACAGCCGAACCCGGGCGACGCCGATCCGCACCATGAAGTTCGAACACTGCTGGCCCGAGCCGTCCGCATCGACGTACCGCCGACATTCTTAGCCGCCGATGTCGAACTGGCCCGGTCGCGCTCCGATTCACGCCTCCGCGAGGCCATCGCGACCGCCGGGTCCTCGAACCGGATCACCCAAGCACTGGCAGCCGGCCCGGACCTCATCGCCGCTTACCGGGATGCCGATCCGTACGCCCGAGCGCTCATGCTCGCCGCAGCCGACGCCCGCGCCGCCGGTCGCGCCGCCCCGCTGTCGGCGGCCATGCTCGAACGCGCCGCGGCCGGTTATCTCGACGAACAGCAACGAGCCCGCACGGCGCCCTGGTTCGCCGCGGCCATCACCTACGTCACCCGGACGGTCAAAGGCGTTATC
Source organism: Micromonospora sp. NPDC048871 (assembly GCF_043198155.1). Taxonomy (NCBI): domain Bacteria; kingdom Bacillati; phylum Actinomycetota; class Actinomycetes; order Micromonosporales; family Micromonosporaceae; genus Micromonospora; species Micromonospora sp. NPDC048871. The sequence goes on from NZ_JBICUM010000011.1 coordinate 15,880, forward strand.
GCTCCGCTGACCCCGGTGCGGTCTCAGCCCGATCTCGGCGAGCCCGACGGCTACGTGCTCGCCGATTATCTCCTTCAGCACCTGCGTCCTGAGCAACATATGTATCCGCTGCCTCCACAGTTGTGGGCCGTCCTGCTTGCGGATCCAGGTCCGCTTGAGGATCAGCTACGCCTGGCCAGGGAGGCCGAGGATCGCCACCTCTACCGCGACGCGGTCACGCTCTGCGCGTCGCCGGCCAATCAGGGCTCACCCGGCGCGGCCATGGCCATCGGCGTGCTCCTCAGCCGGCTCGGCCGGCACGACGAGAGCGACCCCTGGGTAAGGCGCGCCGCCGCCCTCGGCCATAAGGGCGCCATTCAATCGCTCGGACAGCGCTACGAGTGGGACGCGACCTCGGGCCGGGAGGTGCACGAAGACCCCGCCGACGCCGAGCGGCACCTGCGACAGTTCGTCGAAAACCCTAACGATCTCGATGCTCTTGTTCGGCTCGTGTACCTGCTCACCGACAGCGGACGCAGCGACGAGGCCCGCAGCTTGTTGACGGGACGCGCAGAACAAGGCAATCCCACCGCGCTCGTCGTACTGGCAAACGTGCTGTACGACCAAGACCAGCAAGGCGATCTAGAACCCCTGCTGCACCAGCAGACCGCCAAGGGCAGCCCGGTCGCCGCGATCCTGCTCGCCGGCCTCATGGATGAAGTCGGCCGCGCAGAGGAGAGTCAGACACTACGTTCGACCATTGTTGAGAGGATCCCCGCGGATGCCCTCCAGCACTGCATCGAACTACTGATCGAGGCCGACCAGTGGTGCGGAGTCGACGAATTGTTGCGACACGCGGCCGAGGAGGGCCATGCCTGGGCCATGCAGCGGCTCGCCGGACTGCTCATCGAAGACGGCATCGAACTCGACGATGACCCCGAGCTCTTCGAAGAAGGCGAAAGCTGGCTGCGGCAGGCCGCCAACGCCGGCGACGAGCACGCCAATCTGCTGCTGCCTAACCTGCTGGACCGCTTGGGCAAGACCGAGGATGCGGCGGATGTCCTACGACAGCGGGCGGCCACCGACGACCAGAGAGTCCTTCTCGATGTTGCCGACGAACTCATGCACCTCGGGCACCACGACGAGGCCAACGAGGTGCTTGGGCGGTTGACCGCCGCTGGCAAACCCCAGGCGCCGGTTCGACTCGCGCACGTCCTGCAGCAAGCCGGGCAGCCCGAGCAGGCCGAAGCGCTCCTTCGTCAGACAGCCGCCGACGACCTGCACGCACTCGTCGTACTGGCCGGCATGCTCGCCGAAACCGGGCGCACTGCTGAGGCGGAACAACTACTGCGCGGCGTGGCGCAACCAACGACAGAAGTGTTGTCGACGCTGGCCGATGTACTCGACATGGACGGACGCCGGACGGAGGCCGAACGGGCGCTTCGCGACGCGTGCCTTGCAGGTGACGACCTCGTCGATCTACAACTCAGCTTGACAGGAACCGAGGCGGACCAAATGCGCCGCTATGGGTTAGAGCCTGATGGGCGAACCGCAGCGCCGTGGCACGCCCCGGAACCGGCCCCAGAGGTGGGCACGGCAGTCGACGAATGTCCACCGTTCGCGGAGTGGTTCGGTCTGCCCTACCCCCGTCTTGCCTATCGGAACTCACAGGCGCCGACGGCCGTTGCTCGCGCGGCGAGCGCGGACGAAGCCTCCAAGCATCAGCCCCAGCCAACTGGTGACGATGCCCAGCGCACCACCGGCTCTGGCTAGTCAATCGACGAGTGCATCGAGGAACTCGGCCATGCCCGTGCCTGAGCGCCCGGAGGCGAATTCGCTATGGCAATTTGGCCAGGATGAACGCGTCCCGCACAGCGAGTGGGATCGTTAAGGAGAGGTGATGGAGGTTACACCGGAGCTGGTGCTCAAGCGGGTGAGAGCGGCGCATGGCCGGCTCAAGCTAGAGGGCTTGGACGAGGAATCCCTGGCCGCGTGGCGACACGCGGCCAAGGTGGCCAAGCTGCGGTTGCTGCGAGCCGGCCCGCACCGGCTGCGCAGTTGGTCGTTTCCGGGTGGCATGTCGCTGCTGCTTGTGGAGGTCGACCGCCGGGGCGTCGAGTCGCCCGCGTTGGCGCCACCGGATCAGCCAACCCGGCAGTGGGTTCCGCCTCCGTGTCCACGGCCCCGCACCCAGGAGTTCCTCGGCCGGATCGTCCCGGTCCCCTCGACGGTGCGCCGCCCACACCCGATCGTGCAGGACCTCACCGAGGCGCTGGACTTCCCGGAGCGGATGATCTACCAGCACCGGCCCTACCTGATGGCGAACAAGCGTCGGCCCGTGCAGCGGATGCGCCAGGTCTGGCAGGCCATCATCACCGAGGCCGAGTTCCGCGGGTACGAGACGCTGTTTCGGCACAACCGACGGGACCACTACGACAGCGGCCAGCTGATCCTGCGGATCGACCGGGACGAGTTCCCGCTCCAGCTCTACGGGGAGCGCGGCAAGCCGCTACAGCTGACGATCAAGGACGTGCATCCGGCGCGGCGCCGCGGCTACGACACCTGGACCGACACCGCCGACAAGCCCCTGCACAGGCAACTCGGCGAGATCTTCACCCACGTCGAGCGGTGGGCCGACCTCCTGATCGCGCGCCGCGAGGCCGAGGAGCGCCGCGAACAGGAGCGCCGACGGGAACGGCAGCGGCGCGAAGATGAGGCCCAACGCCAATTCACCGAGGACCACCGCCGCAAGACTATCCAGGCTCGTATCGGCGAGCGGCAGTTCGCCGACGACGCCCGCGCCTACGCGGCAGCGCTAGCGGCGGTCGCTGACGACTTGGAGCCCGACCGTGCGCAGGAGGTGCGGGCCTGGGCGACGTGGATCCTGCAGCATGCCGACCAGGTGGATCCCCGGCTCAGCCGGGAGGGCATGCCGAAGACGCCAAAGCCCGAGCGCGATGACCTGCGGCCGTACCTGCCTGCGGGCCACTGGCACTACTAGCCGTGGTACCAGCGGCGGTTCGGATGCGACGGTTGACAGGGCGGCGCCGCAGAGGCAGTCCTCCCGACGTGCTGCTGTCTCGGTGTCGGCACGGCCACCGATGACGGTGGATCGCTGGGAATTCCGGGCGGATCGGCCAGCGGGTCAAGGTCATCGGCGTAGGTGTGTGCCCACGCCAGCCACGGGTCGTCGATCCGCATGCCGGCGTTGACGAGATCTGCGCAGTAGGAGCGGATGTCCTCGGCCAGCAGCCACGCAGCCACCTGCTGCCGCAGGATCTGGTCACGGTGCGCCGTCACCACCCGGTCGCGTTCCTGCTGGAGCGCACCTGCTCCGCCCGCGCTGCAGCTTCGCGGCGGTCACGTAGCCGCCGGCCACGTTGGCGCAGGTCCGTCAGGACGGCGGGCAACTCGTCCTCAAGCCGCTTGCGGGCGTAGTCCTTCCACTCGGCCACACCGGCGTCGGCGTCGGTGACTGTGAGCACCAGGCGTAGCATCCAGCGGGCTCCCTTCTCCTCCCGTACCCGCACCTCGAGCGGCTGTTCGTCGACGACCACGCTCAGCAGCGCGTCCGTACCGGACCTGACGGCCCATTCCCGCTTCTCCGCCTCCAGACACAGCGCCTGCAGGAGCAACAGCGTCCGGGAGCGGTTCTCGTCGGACTCCGGTAGGCGGCTGGGCTGCTCACGCAACCGGTCGATGACCGGATGAGGATCCACCAGGAACTCGGGGACCGGCACTGATGAGCGACTTGGCGGCACGTACTGCTTGCTCGGGTAGCGGCCCCGCCGTAGCTCGATAACCAGGTCACCGGTGTTGCGGCCGCGGTGAACCAGATGCCAGCCCTTGGGCACATGTCCGCCAGACCGCAAAGCATGGATCAGTCGACGCCAGGCCGCCCTCACCGGTTCTGGCGGGTCCAGAACCTGCACAGATCCTTCCGCCTTCTCGAGCAGGTCCAACAACCCCTGCACGGAGGCGGGCAGGCGGCCTCGTGGAGCCGGGTAGGGCGTCCATGCAACGATGCTTGCACAGCTGTGTGCGGCGATGAGGGAGGCTGGCGGCTGCTTCGCGACGACCTCTGGTCGGGTAGGGCAGACAGGAAGAGGAAGCGGCCGGACGCGCGTCATCGGCTGGGCTGTGGAACCTTGACGCTCATCTCCCGACCCCGACCGCTGCAGGCGGGTACCGAGAAGGCCGGCAGGGACCTTCTGATCTGCAGTGCTGGCGTGCATGGTGTTTCGGCTGGCAAGGAGTTGCGGTCAGCGACGACGCACGGCAAACGTGATTCGCTTCGTCTTCGCCGGCTCCCTGAAATCAAGTCCGGTGCCGTCTTCGAAGGTCATTCGTCCGGTCGGCATAGGTGTCCCGGCGGCCGGACTCCATGCGGCGGCCTCGCGCAACGCCGCCATTTTTCCGGTCCGCTCAAGCTCGACGGCTATGACGTGATCACGGCAAACCACGTCGACCCGCCGAGCGTCGTCTCGGGCGACCAGGTCCACGATCTGGTCGCCGACGAGGTCGTCGAGCGAGGGCGCCAAGGTTTTCAACGAGTTGACGCCGTACACCCGGAAAAACTCGATCTTCTTACCCGCGACCCACTCGCGCGCCATGTTGACTTCTTGTGAAGCCAGCGCTCTTTCCATGGGCGTTCCGATCTTGAGCCTGACGATCGCCAGGCCACAGCCTACGGGCCATGTCTCTCCTGGTCCTGAGGGGTGATGTCTTCCGGGCCAACACTGCGCCACCGAGGCCGTCTGTTGAGGCCGCTTGGGGGCGCCGATCATAAAAAGTATTACTAAAACCGTAAAAACACCCTTTCTGGTAAAACCAGCCTTATGGGCTCTAATCGACCTGCCGCAACGCCTAATTGATGAATCCGCTGACCGATCCCAGGGCATCTAGATCGGTTGCACCGAATGTCAGAGGGTGTTTGAGAAGGGGCTATGACGTCGGTTGTTGGTGGTAGGTGCGGCGTTGTCGGCGGGTGGCTGGTTGGCCTCGGGTGAGGCGGCGGGTCATGGTGTTGATGGCGGCCCAGCGGATCATGGCTTCGGAGGTGGCGGGGTCTCGTTCGTAGTCGCGGGCCAGGCGGCGGTGAGCGGTGAGCCAGGCGAAGGTCCGTTCGACCGGCCATCTTCTGGGGATGAGGACGAAGCCCTTCTGGCCGGCGGGTTTGCGCACGATGTGCAGGGTGGTTCGGAGGATGCGGGCGGCCCAGTCGACAAGTTGTCCGGCGAAGCCGCCGTCGGCGAGGACGAACCGAACTGGTGTGGCCAGGTAGAGGCTGAGCAGGGTGGTCTTGGCGCCGTCGCGGTCCTGGACGCTGGCGGCGCAGACCATGACGACGAGGATCATGCCGAGGGTGTCGGTGACGATGAATCGTTTGCGGCCGTTGATCTTCTTGCCGGCGTCGTAGCCGCGACTGTCGGTGCCGACGGTGTCGGCCGCTTTGACGCTCTGGGAGTCGATGATCCCGGCGGACGGCTGCGGGTTGCGGCCCTGGCTGATGCGGACCTGTTCCCGGAGGTGGTCGAGGATGCGTGGGGTGACTTTCTCCTGCTCCCAGCGGACGAAGTACCAGTAGACGGTCTGCCATGGCGGGAAGTCCGCCGGGAGTTGCCGCCAGGAGCAGCCGGTACGCACGACGTAGAGGATCGCGTCCACGATGGCCCGGCGGGAGTGCTTCTCCGGCCGGCCACCCGGGCGAGGTGGTGGCAGCAGGCCAGCGATGTGACGCCACTGAGCGGTGGTCAAATCAGAGGGGTACCGACGCTTACGAGACACGCCGAAGGCAACCAGGCATCCACGATCATCAGCCGCACACCGAGTCCGACACGCCCCTTCTCAAACACTCACTCAGACGTGGGCGATACCGTGTCAGGTACTACTCTGTCGGGGTGCGCTGACCGCGGTTGCGCGGTCGACCCCTCGTTAGTCAGCCCTCTATAGCAGCGAGAAGCTTATGGTGGTGACCCCGATGCCCCGTCCGCATGGGCCTGTGCCTCAGCAGCGGTTGGCCGACCTCTCAGCATGTACCTGGGAACGGGCGGTTGCTGGGTGACACCGAGCGGTGAGAGTGCGCCAGTTTCGGGCGGCATGGACGCCACCGGGTCCCTCGGAAGCTCGCCGGCCTCTCTTCAGACCAGTGAGTTCGTGGAACGCCTGTACCGCAGCACCAACAGCTATGCGGACCGCTTGACCGCCGAAGAACTCGCTTGGATCGATGTGGACCTCGGTCTCAACGATCATGTCCTGGGTCTGGCTCGCGCCCACCATCAGATCATCATCACGGGTAACCCCGGTGACGGAAAGACGCACCTCATCGAGCGGCTCAGGCCAGCGTTAGAGGCGGCCGGGGCGGTTGTTCTTACCGATGCCAATGAATTGTCCGATGACAGCATCCTCTCTCGCTGGCGCGACTGCGACCGCGACCGTCGAGCCATGGTGCTAGCTATCAATGAGTGGCCGCTTTTCGTGCTGCGGCGCCATCCGTTGGCTGTCGACTTCGAGCCACTCAAGGCAGCGCTTCGGCAGGTGCAGCAGGCGGTGTCATATGGCCGGGAGCCTGTGAAGGATGTTGAGGGTCCCGTTCGAGTCCTCGACCTTAGCCTGCGAAATGTGCTTGCTGCGCCCATCACACTCGAGGTCATCGCCCGTCTAACCGATGATCGTTTCTACGCCAGCTTGTCGCCAACAGACCCGGCCGTCGTCAACCGCGAGGCATTGCGCCATCCTCAGGTTCGAGAGCGGATCGCCCTCATGCTTGCGGAGGTTGCACGGCGAGGCCACCACGCAACAATGCGGCAGTTGGTCGGCTTCGTGGCGTTCCTGATCGCCGGAGGGGCAACGGCTGCGGTCCGGCTCGCGAGCCAGGGTTCGCACCGATACCACTACGCGCAGCTTGCCTTCGAAGGCGGCGTCGGACCGCTGTTCGATGCTGTCCGGGAGGTTTTCGACCCCGCTGCCGTAACGCACCCCCGGCGCGACACAGAGCTCTGGCAGGGGACCACAAAGGCAGAAGAGTGGATCGGCGGGCTCCGCCCGTCTGCCATACAGCCGATGCCGGCGGATGACCGAGATAACGAGTATCGCGCGCTCAAGCGGCGGTTCTTCTTTGAGCACCGTGACGGTCGGTCGCTTCTCGACCTCTTGCCGAGCGACGAACGCAGCTTCGACAGGCTGGTCACGGACGGTAACGGAGCAGGCGGAGGCGTTGTCCGGCAACTGCTTCTAGCGATCAACAGGTTCTACGAGCCAGACTGCCCCGATAGCGACCGCGAACGCCTCGTCCTCTGGCAAAGCCACCGCTTCGACGTCAGGGCCCCAAGCACGTTCCTCTCCCTGCACGAGGTCCACCATGGCCGATTCGAGGTAGATCCACCCAAGTTGGCTCCGTGGGTGGACGAGTGGTTGCCCGATGAGCAGCGTCTCGTCCGGACCTTTGCCCTCACCGCTACAGACGAGTACGGCGTGGCGGTCGCCAGCCTCTTGGTCGATCGCGCGTTGTACCTAACGCTTACCGAGGCCAGGTGGGGTCTCGGGCGAACGAGTTGGTCGCGGAGCGCAACTCGGCGCATCACACGATTTGTCGACAGCGTGCACAATTCCGTGGGGCCGAGCAAGACAGAAGTTGTCGATGTGCGAATCCGCAACGTGGAGAAGAATATCGAAGCGAGGTTCGAAATTCAGCGTCATCCGGCGAGGTACCGACTGTGATAACGGACCTGAAGACGTTCCTGAATGACCTCTACATCGCCGAGTTCGGACTTGTTCCCACCAACAACTCAATCAAACCTGTGCATGTGGCCAACGGCCTCGGAAGGGCGTTGACGGGACGCGTATATGACTCGGACGCACTAGCCGAATTTCTTCGGCCATCAATCCTGAATCAGAAGACACGCGAGAAAGTCGAGCGCAACCCGAATAGCGTAATCCTTGAGCGTTACGGCGAGGCGATCACCGGTCGCGATGGTGAAGTCATCGATCGAGACTCACTTAGCACGTTGCGGAACCTTGCCGAAGGCGTGCTGGGGACAGACAAGGCCGTATTCGGCGAGGCGGCACGCTCCTCATACACCCTGTCCAACGAAACACTCCTCACCCGTGACCCATCGGATCATCGCTGCGGCATCTTTCTGGCGCGTTTACTGACGGCTGGGCATGAAGCGGCAGCCGCCATCCATATCCGTGAATTACTGTCAACTGACGACGACCCGTGGTCGATGCTGGCAATGCCGATGGCGAAGCTCGCTAAACCGCAGGGCGTTGACACCGCAACTGAAGCCGCAATGCAGCATGCCTATGCCCCCATGATCGTTGATGATGCAAGCACGCCTGTTCTTGCTTCACCTACCCTCACCAATCTTCGCCGCTCCTTTGACCGTCTCGCCCGTTTCGAGCGAACCAGCGGTTCGAAGTTGAATTCCCTTCGAAGGCTGGTGACATTCGCCTGCTTCGCCGTACACGTCCATCTGATCTCCCGTTACTCCGAGGCTGTTGAAGGCGCTCCACGCTCCCCGATCCTGCTCGACATGTTCGATGGCTCCCGCACATCCCTGCGCAATGCATCGCGAGCATCTTTTCGTGCTGCGGGCGACACGATCGAGGCGTTGATGCTGCTTCGTATTCGAGAAAGGCTTCAGCCGCAGGTCAGTGCCCTCGGGGCTGAACAAGTGATCGCAGGCCTCCCCACCAAGGTTCAGGACCGGGTCCGACAGGGCTTCGATGCGTACCGTCACGACGACCAGGTGTCCGAGTTGGAAGCCATTGCTGAGGCGTTCTGGCAAGTTGCCGCGGAAGAGAAGAACCATCCGCGAGGCTTCCTGGCAGACCTTGGGCGCCGCGCTGGTTACCTCACTCCTTGGTCCGTCGCCGGCCGTGGCGGCAAGCAGCAAAAGCGCTATGGGATCAACGCCGAATTCCTCGAAACGCTCGTTGCGGCCACTGTCGATCCAGAAAGGCCGCTCGACTTTCCGGAGTTTCTCGACGAAATTCGCGCGAACTATGGAATAGTAGTCGGACAGCGCTCCGATGACCAGATCGTGCGATGCAATAACCTGGCACAGAAGCCGTTCGGGACGCCAACTTCCGTAAGCGAGGAGGAGTTGCGACTCAACGTCGAGGCATTGCGCAGGGCAATGCTTGAGGCTGGCTACGCGAAGGCGTTCGCCGACGGGCAGACCGTCATCACTACCGACCCAAAGAGTTTGGCGCTGCTATGACGACGATCGACCCTCGGGAACAGTTAGTCAGCGAGCTGCTGTGCCGCAAGGTTATTGAGCTGCACGGATCGGTGGGCGTCCTTGTTCGGGACATCCCGCATTTCGACGCACGCACTGTGCTAGCCCGGCTGAGCGGGATCCTAGACAGGTCCGACTTGCGGGTTGCGTTGCTGTCGAGCGATGCCCTGGCTGTGGCCGCCGAGGTCGGCATGCCGGCAGATAAGTTCACCAACAGCGTCCAGCGAGCCGAGCAGTGGCGTAATGACAGAAGCCTTGAGGCGACGATCGTGGTGATCGCGGCCGGAGATCAGGCCCGGCTTTCATCGCTGCAAGATTTCGCTCCCATCGGCCCAGTCGAGCTCAAGGGTCTACTTATCAGGCAAGCACAGCAGCAGCTCGCTGGCGCCAACGATGTACTCATCAGTTGGTGGAAAAGGCTCGGCGGTGACCGAAACATCTCTTTCGGCCAACTTCTCGACTACTACACCTCATTGCCAGACGGGCCTGACCAGGCGATGGAGTTCAAACTGAAGTCGAGCCGGGAACTTCCGCGCTTGGGCCTGCTGGCAGACCCGAAGCTGTTTGACGACGCGAGCGACCGGGCGGTCGCCAATCGCATTCAGAGGAATCGCGATCTGGTTGGTCGGCTCCAAACGCTGACGGAAAAGGACCGGCGTGCAATCGCCGAGAACATCGCCAAGGAGGCCGATCCGAACCGGCGCGCGGCCCTTCGGCGCAGTCTTCGCCTCCTTCGGCAGCTGCGCCGCGGCGAGTCGGCGGATCAGCTCACCGTCGCTGACGCCGAAGATCTCTTCTCGGTCCGCCGGTGGCAACCCCCGCCCCTGCCAGCAGACCATGACGCGGTACCGCAAACTGGCCCCATCATACCGCCAGATACCAGCACCCAAGGCTCTCACCCCTCGGGCGGCGTCGCGGATGATGGGAGCGGCAATCGGCCGCTCGACACGCCGATTTCGGCCTCGACTGTCGCTGCGGACGCATTGCTTTCCGGTGACGCGTCCCTTCAGGATGATCTCGACGCCGCCGTGGAATCGGCTGCAGGGGTCAGCGAACTCGACAGCGGGGGAACTCCCGTCGGCACGGAACGATGGGAGGACGAGCTTCCCTCCGGGATCATCGTCCAAGGGCAGGTCTCCGGCGAAGTCGTCGACATCGTGACCCGGCTGGTGGGCGTCGGTCGTTACGGGGGCTGGATCGACGGGAACGACGGCGACATCTGGGAGAGAATCCGCGGCTACCGGGGTGAAGATGACCTCAAGGCAGAGTGGACCAGCCAGCAGATCCTTGAATTCCTCGATAGCCTCGACGACGACGCTGGCCGGGAACTACGTGCGCGATTTGAGTCGTTCGACAAGGCTCGAGACAAGATCGTGGGGTATGCGGGTCGTCTGACAGTCGAGCCCCTTGCGGTGGCGGCGGCACGGAATTCAAGGGTCGCGATCTGCGACTACGTCGAGCGGTATCACGACCTATTAACGTGCATCGGCAACACGTACGGGAAGCTGTTTGCGGAGTACACCCAAGATGTCAATCAGGTTATCTCCCAGATCTTGAAGCTTGACACCATTGCCTTTGGGTCTGGCCTGACTACGATCGCGATGCTCACCCCCCTGCATCCCTTGTACCTGTGGCGGTACTCTGAATTCGCGCGCATCGTTGTCGCTCAGCGTGATCGGCTCAGCGCACGCGACCTCCAGTTGGTGAGAGACTCTGCGGGAAAGCTACCTAACTTTCTGACCAGTCTTTGCCTCCCAGATCTGACGCCTGACACGCCACAGGTTCTGCCCCACGTCAGCGACATCGGGCATCTTCCGTACTTCGCGGTTAAGCAAGAACGAAGCGTGGGGCAAGACGGCTATGCGCAAATTCGTCGCATCGTCGAGGCGTTCCTTGAAGCACACCCTCCAGCGCGCCACGGGCTCCGCCTGGCGTTGCTGGACCCGCCCGGCCCAGGGCCCTATCTGAAGCTGTTGACCGACCTGGCGTACAGCGAGAAGATCCAGGGCGCTCACCTCACCGTGCTCTACAAGGGCCGCAACGCTGGAATCCAGTCGCTCGAACTTGATGACGACGACGAGGCGCGGGTAGCGCAACTCTTCCACGCAACCGCAGAGGATCGGCGCTTCAGTTTCGAAGTGCGCGCGCTGCCGGCCGACACGGTGAAGCCACCGGCAGGCATGCTTGCACACGTCCTGGTAGCATTCGACCAATCGGCGGGTATGCAGGATGCGCTCAGCTTCATAGAGCAGCCGGTCCAGCCCCTCGCGATGCCTCAGCGACTTAAGTACCGCGTATTTGCCAAGACTGTGGACCTGGAACCCGCGCCAGGCGGTCCCTTCGCCGCCTATTTCACTGTCGCCCAACTGATTGCCAAGCAGGCGCCCGCCTCACGCCTGGCCGTGCGACAGGATGGCGACGTGCGGGAACGGCTCAAGGCCGTTGCGGCAACGGCTCCGTGGTTCGTCCTGGCCGATCGGCACGTCGACCGAGACCTCATGCTCGGAAAGCTTCAGGTCTTCAGCGGTCGCGATCGCACCCGTGAAGTAGTTGCATTTGCCGACGCCACCGACCCGTTCCGGCGAGCGCTGCGCGAGGTCGTCCGTCAGTACAACACTGCCGTCAGTGACGCTGATCTTGACGAACTCCTACAGGAGTTAACCGAGCTTCTCGACGTGGGCGCTTTGACACTCACGCCTGACTTCGAACGCCAAGTTGACCAGAACCGGACCAAGGGTTTGCTTGGAACGCTCATCGTGGCGCGGTGGTATAAGAAGAACCGGCCCGCGGGTCGCAAGCGTCTGCTCATCAGCCTTGATGACGACATGGCCCGCAGGTGGCTGCACCTTCACGAAGATGCCCGAAGGGCCGACCTGCTCGGGATCGAGTACAGCGAAGAAGGGTGCATCATCACCGTCTTCGAGGTAAAGACGATGCAGGACACCTCGGCTGAGTTTCATATTGATGGTGACACCGCCACGGGGCCGGCGGTCAATCAGGCCCTGTCCACCGGCATGCTGCTTCGTGACGTCTTCAATCCCAACCGGGCGGATGAGCTCATCACAACGCCAGCTCGCCGGGAGATCCTTCGAGCGCACGTGTATCGCGAACTCGCGAAACGCGGCCACGACACCGACGAACGACGTGCTTGGGCAAGCGCCTCGCAACGGCTGTTTGAAGGCGAGGTGCCTTTCACCATCGAGCTGCATCTCGTCGAGGTCTCCATCGGTGTGGACACGGAGTCACTACGACCGCCCAGGCGTGTGAGCGCCCAGACCACCAAAGGTCACACGTTTCCGCTCACCGTGACGCAGCTCAACGAATCCGGCGTAGGCGCGCTTCAGCAGGCCGTCGCGCCCGTACCTGAGGTGCCCAGTCCGCCGGAACAAGAGACGCCACCAAGGGCGGAACCTGACAGCCCTTCGCCTTCTGAAGTAGGGCGACCAGTCTCTGCCTCCGCCGAAACGACCCATGCAAGGTCGTCGTCTAACAGAGTCGCAGCCCCTGAGACCGCGGTAGCAGCGTCGTCGTCTGCTGACCGGCCACGCGCGTTTCTTGGTGAAGCTGCCGGGCAGTACGGCAGGCCGGTTGAGGTCTGGTACGACCCGCAGCGTCCCGACCGTCCGCTGGCCAACGGCCACATTGCAATCACTGGTGAGACAGGCAGTGGCAAAACTCAAGCCACCAAAGCGATCCTGCGCGAACTCATGGCAGCGCCGAACGGTCTGCCGGCCCTGATTCTCGACTTTAAAGATGACTACGCGGGCGCGGAGTACACGCGTACCGAGCAGCTGTCCATGTTCGACGCCAGTATCGGCGGGCTGCCCTTCAACCCGTTGGTACCGCCGACCGATCCCGCCTCCGGCAGGGCAAACCCGATGTCGCACGTGCATCAACTCGTCGGCATCCTCAAGCGGATCTATCGGCTTGGGGATCAGCAGGCATACCACCTGCGAGAGGCAATGAAAGAGACCTATACGATCCTGGGACTCGACGGTAGGGCCTTCACACCAGCATCGGACCAGACCTATCTACCGTTTGACGCCATCCGTGAGGTGCTCGAACGTGAAGGCCATGATGCGCTCATCGGGCGCCTGTCGCCCATCTTTGATCTGGGGTTGTTCGCCGGCGATGGAGACGGTGCCACGCTCGAGCAGTTGCTCGACGGGCGTTCCGTGGTCCGCCTCAGCCAACTGCCCGGCGAGGAGGTCAAGAATGCGGTGGCGGAATTCCTGTTGATGGCCCTCTACAACCAGCTCATCCGACGCCCACAGCCGCGGGTGCTGAAGCGGCTTGTCGTGCTGGACGAGGCATGGCGTCTCGTCCAATCGCCCTTCCTGGAACCTCTCATGCGAGAGGGCCGGGCGTTCGGCGCGGGTGTCGTCATCGCCACGCAGTACCCGAAGGATCTGCCCGATGCAGTGTCTGGCGCTACGGCGACGAGGCTGTTTTTCAGCCAGACCCAGGTCGACCAGGTCCGTGCGGTCCAGAAAGCCCTGGTCGGAAAGACCAGCGGTCCTGAAGCCGAACGCCTGGCCGAGGCAGTAAGAACGATGGCTCCCCTTACCTGCTTTGTGCAGAACGCCCACCAGACGCCGTACACACGAACCTCAGTTCGTCCCTACTACGAGCGCATCATCGATGTTGACCCGGCGCCACACGATCGCCTCTTCTAGGCAGTCAGTACAGTTCCAACTGCTCATGTTCGCCAGCGGCAAGTGGCAAATCGGGCAGTGTGACGCGTGCACCGTGCCTGACCGGTCTGGTTAGGCGGTGCGCCGTGACCGCCTCCAGCACCGCTGGCGACTTGCTGCGTGGGTGGCACCACCGACGCATCCACCATGCGGAGATGGCGTCCACGTCCGCGGTGCTCTTACGACGGCGGAACTTGTAGCTCGGCTCCGCGTCGCTACCGAGTAGGTAGGGCAAGAGGTTGTCCACCAAGCTGATGCCGTAGATGATGCGTTGACGCCCATGCTGCAGCAGGGTATCCGACGGCCACTGCAGGAGGTCGAAGCCGTGGCGGACCTTGCGGAACTTCGGGTTCACCCCTTCGCCAAAGATGCTATTGACCCGCGCACCGCGTGCGGTCTGCTCCGCAAGACGCACCAACGCTCGCACCGATTCCGCCGATAGGTGCGACGTGCCGAACGACTTCGACCGGCCGAGCTGGCGGAACTCGATAGGCGAGAGCCCGCCGAGGACCTCGGGCGGGATCCGGATCCGGTTGTACTGGCTGGCGCCCGAGCCGTAGAGCGAGGTCGTTCCGACGAAAACAAGGTTTGACCGCCGACGGATCGGTCGACCGGCCATTGATGACGCGATCTCACTGGCATAGGTCGAATAGCGCCGGTGGTAGGCCTTGACGACCGTTGGGCTGACCGCCAGCATGCTGACGAGCTTGCCCCCCAGCAGCGCGTTATAGGGAGCGACAGCGCCGCATACGGTGAGATCGGCAATCTCGGTTCCTACTGCATCGGCTTTCGCCCTACGCAGTACGGACATGATCGCCCGCCGGGCCTTCGGGCTGTCGAGCGCGTCGGACAGCCCGGTGCGGCTTGCCTTTGGGTATAGGTAGGGCGCGAGCGCTTGTCGAGCGCTGAGAAGATCGGCCAGTGCCAGGCAACGCTTGCTGCGGAAGAGGTCGGATTCGGCACGTCGACGCCAGCTTTTGACATCGTCGGCGTCGTGAACCTTTTTGAAGTCCGTCGCCTTGACGAACCGATGATGATCTCGACGGCGAGTTTCCGCCTCCTTCAGCAATCGCTCGATTGCATCCGTGGTGGGGTTTTCCCACAGCGTGGGCCAGTACAAGCCGTCTTTAACCAAGTCATCGACATACAGTTCTTCCAACGCTGTCTTCAGTCGGGCGGTAATCCACCGAGCCATCCGCAGAGTCGGGGCGGCGCGCAGGTTTTCAAGGAACACTGCCGGTTGCCAACCGATCCAGTCATCGCGTTCCGCTAGTTGTACGACCGCGCTGCCAAGTGCGGCGATTCCGATTACCGGGTGGAATGGGGCTGCACGGTCCCGAATTATAACCATCATGGTGCGCCCGGGAGTGCTCGTGTACTGATTAGACCAGGTGTGACGAAAGTACCGCCAAATGTCCATGAGCCTGAAACCAGTCTGCATGCAGCGCTCACTACTGGACACTACCTGTACGTACGGGTCGATCACCCCGCGCAACCGAGCAAGATCCGCGTCGCCGTCGATCTCGAGGGCCTGAAGAGCCGTCGAAAGTTCCTTGCCATCTCTCATGAGGCTGAAGATCGATACGAACTTGCCCTCGAACTCCCGCGGCTTCTCCATAGCGGCGATGAAGCGGCGCACCGACGGGATGGAAAGCTGCTCATCTCGCTTGATGAGTTCCTGCCGCCGTACTCGATTCTTCTCCTCAACCGGATCGGCGACTCCAAGCGGCGGAGCGATGGCCACCTGGTGGTCATCGACCCGCACGTTCCAGCCTTGGCCGACAAGATCAATCAGAACGTGGGTAGCGGCGGTGAGCGCGGCGTTGTCCTTCGCGAGGCAACGTTCCCGTGCGGCCTGGCGTGCCGAAGCGTCATCGGTTGCCAGCGCGCGACCAAGTGCCGCAAAGGCCCGCCGCTCAGCGGGTTGACACCCTGGCGGGCAGGGGAGCGAGTACCACATCTCGATCATGCTAGGCATTCATGAAGGTGGCGAGTACGTCGGCCCACATCTGGCGCAGCGTCTGTGCATGCCCCCGCTCGGCGCCTCGCCGCAGCGTTGCCTCAGCGCGGGCGGAGGCCAGAAGTGTGAGAGCAACTTGACGAGCAAGATCGTGGTCTCTGCCTAGTTCACTCATCGCGAGCGGACCATATAGATCGCGATACCAGGGATGTTTCGTGTTGAGTAACACGATGATCTGCCGATCTCGCACGACGACCTCAAATGCGCCCATCGTGGGCAACTCCGCAGCTGCGATCTGGTACGGCGCCTCGTGCCGGCTCAGGCTATCCACCAAGTCTTTGAGTTCGTCAGGGATGGGCCGGCGCCCGCGCGGCAAGGATGGCAGTGAGGCCTCAGCCCGCGCCGCCTGCCGTTCCGCCGCGCTCAGCGGTTCTGCGGCCTTGACGAGCATGAATTGGTTTCGGGCGCGACCGTTTAGCGCGCGAGCGATCGTTTCCAGATCCGGTGAGATAACATCCAAAAG
Source organism: Micromonospora sp. NPDC048871 (assembly GCF_043198155.1). Classification (NCBI taxonomy): domain Bacteria; kingdom Bacillati; phylum Actinomycetota; class Actinomycetes; order Micromonosporales; family Micromonosporaceae; genus Micromonospora; species Micromonospora sp. NPDC048871. Next base: position 32,278 of record NZ_JBICUM010000011.1, read on the forward strand.
TTCCGGTCGCGGTGATATTGCCTGCTTGGCGTGGGTGATCCCAAACAGTTCGTCGAGGACTGGATCGAACCTAATCTCGCACCGCCACCAGTCATCGTAGTTCTCGCGACGTTTACCGCCCATGAAGAACCACCCGCGGTCGATTTCGCGGCCCGCGCGGACGATAGAGACCGGCGGGCCAGCCGTAACGCCCATCGTCCGCTTCTCCTCCGTCGACAACCCGTGCCAGCGATCAATCGGAAGTTCACTAAAAGTGACCGACATCGTGCCGGTCGTGGAACCTACCGGGATCTCGTAAAGGAGATCATCGCCAAACTGTCTACCGCCGGTGATCTTCGACCCAGGTTGCAGACACAAAGGATCGTTTGCTACCACAGGTTGCCCGTTCACCTGGAGGCTGACGCCGTCGGCAAGGAAGTGTCGGTAGATTCGCCCTAGATCGTCCTTGAGCCTCCGGACGAGCGCAGAAGAACGTTTGTATTCCACCCTGTCGCAGCGCGTCAGGCGCACCACTGTACCGGAGCCGGTCTTGGGCACAAACGCTGGCCGGTCGATGTGCTCGACCGGAGGCAGCGCAGCATCACCAGCGTGCACCAGTTCGTCGATGTCTAGCCTCGACCAGAGGACACCGACACCAGGCCGCCAGGTGTAGACCTCAACGCGCCGGCTTCGGCTGAGCGCACCGTTCGGCAGCCCCATGCCGTAGCGCCCCAGCGACCTCCGGTCGTTGAACCGGCTCGTCCCGCCGAAGGTCAGCGCCTCCGCGAGTGTCTCCGCGTCCATGCCCACGCCGTCGTCGACGACCATGATCTCAATTTGCCGGTCGGGGCTCCGGGTGGCAGCAACCTCAACCGTGACCTGCCGCGCTCCGGCCTGCAGGGAGTTGTCGATCAACTCCGCGATCGCCAGTCCGGTCGTCTTGTACCCAGTGTCGCGGGTTGCGAAGAGGAAGTTGGCGGGGTTTACGAGCCGAGGCCGAACGACTGAACCGCTGTCGACCTGCGTCGCCATTAGTAACGCCACCTCCTGCCGGCCCGATCGCCGGGTGCGTGATCGTACATTGCCAACTCAAAATGCGATAGACATGTTTTAGACGCGTTTCTCGGCGATAGACTACCTCGGTGTCCGGAGCAGGTACATGACCACGCGGCGACGAATCAGCGCCGATACGCCACTGCCTGAATGCCCCGAGAAGCGCATCGGCCTTTCGTTGCCAGCGCCGATTAGCGATCGACTTGACGATCTCGTAACGCTCGCTGAAGAGGCTGGCGAACGGACAAATCGCAAAGAGCTCGTCGCCTCGTTGATCCTCGCGGCGCCCCCGGTAGGCGAGGACGTGGCGCTTCTGCTGCACGCCTACCGGCGGGCCAAGGCCCGGGCTGCACGGCTCAGTGGTAGTAGCGACGAACCAACTGTCCCGATCCGCTCTCACCGCCCCGGGCCACGCCCGCGCCGCCGGCTCTGACTGAGTGGCTGCCTCCCGTCGCGTTCGATGCGTGCTTCGAAGCAGGTGCGCGGCCCGTGCGGTGTCTGGATCTTCGCCTTGTGCTTGGCCGCCATCTTCGACACCGTCGAGCGGTGCTTGCCTGCCAGGGTCTTGAGCATGGAGGTCTCCATGACCCAGCGCAGCCGGTGGAGCCGGTGGAGCCGGGAGATGTCCCCGGCGAGCAGGTAGTACTGGACGATGCCCCGGTAGATGGCCCCGTAGGTGGCGACGATGGTGTGGTCGCTGCCGTTGGTCAGGGCCTTCTGCTTGGCTGGTTTGCCGCGGAGCAGGGGGCCGATTTAGCCATGATCACGTCCAAGGGGACACGTAGGGCGACTTGGCCGTTGACGCGTCGGTAACGGCCGGTCTTCTTCGTGTCGTCGTGCTGGACGGTGATCTCGTAGCCGAGGAAGCGGGCCGCGCCTGTGCGGGCGTGGGTGATCAGCGTCTTGTCCTGGGAGAGTTCGAGCTTGAGGTCGTCGCGCAGGAACTCGGCCAGGCGCTGTTTGATCTCTTCGGCTTCGGCCTTCGGGCCAGTGAACCCGAGCAGATGGTCGTCTGCGTACCTGCAATACCGCAACCGCCGGTATCCCGGGTCGTCCGGGTCGGCGCTGGGCAGGCTGACCATCCGCCGCCGCAATGCCCGCGCCAACGGGCGGTCACCACGTCGCCGGACCTTGGCCAACTTGTTTGCAGGTCGAGGTAGGCAGGGTTACGCACCCGGCGTCCCCCTCGGGTGTACTCCGAAATCAGGACTGTCTCGACGAACTGGTCCAGTTTGTGCAGGTAGATCGAGGACAGGATCGGTGATGCCACTCCGCACTGGGGAGCCCCGGACAGAGTCGCGCCCCACTTCCAGTCCTCCAGGTATCCGGCCGTGAGCATGTTACGCACCAGCCGCAGGAACCGGTTGTTGTGGATCTTCTCCGACAGGATGGTGAGCATCAGGTCGTGATCAAGCGACCCGAAACAGTCGGCGATGTCTCCCTCGATGAACCAGGCCGTTCCGGTCCAGGTATTGGGGCTCTTAGAAGTTAAGCGGGGTTGAGGTGTCCCCGCGGTGGCGGCGGGTGGTAGCGGCGCGGGCGTGGAGGCGTTGGTTTTCCGGGTTGCGGAATCCGTAGGCGTTGCGGGCGAGGGTTTTGATGACGCGGTTGGTGCCTTCTGAGCCGGCGTTGGTGATGCCGGTGTGTAGGAACGCGAGGATTTCTGGCCACCAGGTCTCGATCGTTGGTGGCGAGGCGGTGTAGTTCTGGCAGGTTGGTGGCGGTACCAGTCAGCAAGCCGCTGACGACGAAAGCTGGTCGCCCCACGAGCCGTACGTCAAAGTTACCCCGCTGGCTCGGCTGCTGGTGCCTGGAGCGTGAGGTCCGGCGGCTGAGTTGAGGAACAGTCCTGGTCACAGTTGGCCCAGGCGACGGTGCCGAATCCGGGGCAGGACCTGGTGCGGCGATGTTGCGGGCGGTGGTGCATCCAGAGCGCCACGTCCAGAACTCCCAGGATGCTGATGGTGGCAGGGATGGCGGCGTCGGAGCGCAGGCGAGCTAGTTCTTCGCGTAGTACGCCATGGCTCGCGGAGAGCCGACAGTGCATCTGGAGCCACACGTGGTCGGGTCTGCCGAGTAGGCATGCGATGACCTGGTCGTAGACGGGGATGAGGTGGGGGCGTTTGCGGGCCATGAGCTTGCCGGCGATGACGTAGTCGATTCCGGGCTGTTCGTCGAGTAGGTGCCAGGCCTGGTCTGCGGCCTGTCCGTCTGCGACAAGTTCGTCAGCGTTGTCGGTGCCCAACTCGACATTGGTGGGGATCGCGGCGAGCATTTCCCCGATCCGCCCGCCGAGTTCTCCTTCGAGTAGGCCGATTGCGGTCTCCGTCGGGACGGTGACCGACAACGTCTGGACTGCCACGAGATCGTCCGCGGTGATCACGTTGCGCGTGTCGGGGCGGTCGCCGCCTCCTGCGAGGGATTCGAACCTGCGTCCGCTGTACAGGCGAGGCCCGTTGTCGTCGAAGTAGGCCCTCAGGTTCCTGACCGCGGACTCGGCGCGGACGATATCTAGCAGGGCGTCGGTCATGCGGCGCATCGTATCGATCGGCGCAAGCGGTTCCCTGGCCTCGGGAGCGGGGTTCGGTATGAGTCGGGAAGGCGCCGCCCTAACGGTCGCGGGGTGTGTTTGAGGCGTGACGTGAATGTGATCCTCATGTTTGACTGTCGGGTATGCGTGCGGGTCAGGCGCGGCTGGCGATCGATTGTGGAAGCGCCACGACGACCGCGGTGCTGGCGTGGCCGGATGGGTCGTGGTCGCCGTTGTTGTTCGATGGCGAGCCGGGCCTGCCGAGTGCGGTGTTCGTCGCCGACGGCGGGACTGTTCTGACGGGGCAGCGGGCGTGGCAGGCCGCTCCGGCTGACCCGGGTCGGTTCGTTCCTCTCCCCCGGCGTCCTGCTGATGACCGGCTGGTGGTGGCCGGTGGTGAGGTGGCGCCGGCGGATCTGGTGGCGGCAACGTTGCGGCGGGTCGTCGATGAGGCCCGTGTGGTGGCGGGCGGTCCGGTGGAGGATGTGCGGTTGGTGGTGCCGGCGGGGTGGGGGCCGCGGCGGCGGACGTGGTTGCGGCATGCCGCGCACCGTGCGGGTCTACCGCAGCCACGGTTGGTGGAGGCTCCGGTGGCGGTGGCCTGCCACCTGCTCGCCGTAGGGGTGCCACTGCCGGTGGGTTCCGTTGTCGTGGTGTGTGATCTCGGGGGCGGCGCTGAGGTGAGTGTGGTGCGGCGCGGTCCGGTCGGGTTCGAGGTCCTGGCCACGCTCGCCGATGTCGACGCGGGTGGTGACGCCATCGACCGGGCTTTGGCCGCTGTTCTGCCGGAGGCGGGGTCACCGTCGGACGGGTGGGTTTTGGCGGCTAGTGTGCGGGCGGCGAAACATGCCCTGTCCGAGCATGCGGCGGTGACGGTGCCTGTGCCGGCGGGGCCGGCGGTGGTGCTCAACAGTGTCGTGTTGGAGCAGGCGGCTCGTCCGGTGCTGTCCCGGGCGGCGGGTCTGGTCCGTGATGTGGTGGCTGCGGCGGAGGTCGATCCGGCCAGCATTTCCGGGTTGTGGTGTGCGGGTGGTGCGGCGAGGATGCCGCTGGTCGCCGAGGTGATGTCCACGGAGACGGGGTTCGCGCCGCTGCTGGTGCGGGATCCTCTGCTGGCCGCCGCTGCGGGTGCGGCGGATGCGGGTGGGCGCAGTCTGGAGCAGGTGTCGGAGGTTGTGTCGGAGCCGGTGCCGCCGATCCGGCGGGCGGTGGAGATCGCGGTGCCGGGGTTCGCGTCGTTGGCGCTGGTGACGCACATGCTGCTGACCCCGATCTGGAACAGCGGCCATCTGCGTCCGTGGGCGATGCTCAATTGGGGTGAGTTGGCGATGGCGGCGGTGTTCGCCGTGCTCGCCTGTCTGGGTGCGGGTACGGTGCTCGGCTCGTCGCTCGCCGCGCGTACCGACACGGGGGTGCCGTTGTCGCCGCGTGCGCAGGTCGCCACTGGCATTGTGACCGCGGCGTGGCTGGGTGTGGCCGTGGCCGGCATGTACGCGGTGGTGGGTAGTCAGTACATCGGTACGCAGTTGGGCCCGTTCCTGCGGTGGGCTCTACTGCCCACCGTTCCGTTGTTGGTGGTGGCGGCCGTGTTGGCGCTGATCGCCGCCCGGCAGTGGCGTAGTCCGCGTGGCGGCTGGTCGGAGTTCCTGGCTTTTCCCGTGTCGTCGGTGGTCGCGGCCACCGCCGGGATGCTGGTGATCCAGTGGTCGGTGACCGCGCCTCGGATGCAGGACATGATCGTGTGGCTGGATTTGGCTGGTCGTGTCGGTGGTCTGCTGATGGGTGTCGGTGTGATCACCGCGTTGGTGTCCCGTCTGGCGCTGCGTCTGGTTCTGGGTGCTCCGTTCGCGATCCTCCTGGCCGCGCTGGTCAGTCACCGCACCACGGGGATCCTCGCGGTCATCTACACCATCGCGGTGACGATGTGGTGGTTGCGCCGGTTGTGGTCGCGCATCATCCATCCCGGCCCCACTGCCGGCCGACCTGCGGCGTTCCCGCCGGGACCGCCTGCGGTCGGGCCGGGTCGGGTGGGGTGAGCTGATGTGGTGGCCGCGGCGGCTCGCGTCGGCGCTGATGGTCGTTGTCCTGCTGGTCGGTCCGCCGCTGCTGCTCGTACGGCTGGTCGGCTGGCCGGCGATGGGTGGTCCTCGTGTGGCGATCTGGGGGTGGGTTCGTGATCCGCTGACCGAGCAGAACCTGGTTCTGATGGTGGTGGTGCTGGCCTGGGCGTTGTGGGCCTTCGTCGCCTACACCGTCACCGTGCGGACGGCGGTGCGGTTGTGGGCTGGTGTCCGGTGGCTGCGTCGCCTGCCGCTGCCTACGCCGTGGCAGGCCACCGCGACGGGTATGGCCGGTGCCGCCGCCCTGACCATTGCGACCCCCACCACCCTTACCAGTGGCCCCGAGCATCCCGCGACGGCGGTGGGTGCCGGCGACATTCACGACCGGGACGACGTTGAGCAGGCCGCGAGTAGCGATGGGGTGGTCGTGGTGGGCGGGTGGCTGCCCCGTGCGGTCGCCGACCAGGTGGGCGTGGCGGTGGGGTTGCTGTGGCTGCGTCGCCGTCTGGCCTACCGCCCCCGCCGGGCGAGTGAGGACGCGGATGATCTGGCGCCGCTACCGGCCACCGTGGCTGCCATCCAGACCATCACCACCGTCCGTCCCGACTCACCTCCACCACAGCCGTCGGCGGTGGTGGGGGTTCTGCCGCCGGGGTTCCCGCCTACCGGGGTGGGGTTGAGCGGGCCGGGCGCGTTGGCAGCTGCCCGTGGGCTGCTGGTCACGGTTCTTCTGGCCGCGTTACGCCAGGACACCGCCCGGTTGGTGATCACCCGCCGCGCGGCGCAGGTGTTGCTCGGGCCTGCGGCAGCCGGCCTCCGTCCCGGGTCGGGGCTGTGGATCGCCGACACCGTCACGCACGCCACCACCCTGGCGGCCGCCGCACCACCGGCGACGCCCTCCTTGCCGGGCGGGCGGTCGGTGCTGATCCTCGACGGGCCGCCCCCGGACACGCTCGTCACCGAGGTGGCGACCGTGGTCGTGCTGGCCGACTGGCCACGAGCGACGACCTGGGATGTGGCGGCCGATGGCCACACCCGGGCCCTCGACACGATGGCGTCTGGCCCGCGGGTGTGCGTGCTGGACCCGGTCGCCGCGGCGGATCTGCTCACCGTCACCGGTCACCTCCATCCACCTGTCCGCGACGCCCGACCTCAGCCGATACCGCACGCTCGGATACCCCGCCAACCAGGTCCGCGCCCCGACGGCGGAGAGGTGGGTCGGCGGTTGCGGGCGCAGGTGTTGGGTGAACCGATGCTGCTCTGCGACGGCACACCTCTGCCGCTGCGGCGCACCGCGGCCCGACAGGCCCTGGTCTTCCTGGCCGTGCACGCCGACGGCGTCGACAGCCACGTCATGGCCGAAGCCCTCTGGCCAGGGCTGCCCGCGCACCGGCTCACCGGACGCCTCTACACCACCCTCAGCGAGCTCCGCACCGCCGTACGCGCCGCCACCGGCCTACCCCTGATCGACCGGACCGGTGACCGCTACCGCCTGCACCCCGACCATGTCGACGTCGACCTGTGGCATCTGCGCGCCGCTGCGGCCCACGCGGCATCTGTTCTCACCGACCCGGCCATGGCGTGGCGGGCGGTCATTGATGTCTACACCGGGGACCTCGCCGCCGGGCACAGCTGGCCCTGGCTCGACGCGTACCGGGAAACCGCCCGCCGCCTGGTCCTTGACGCCTACACCGCCCTGGCCGACACCGAACCCGACCCCCGACGCGCCCTCGCCCACCTCCAGGACGGCATCCGCGTCGACCCGTACAACGCCGACCTGCACCAGCGAGCCGTAAGCGTCCTCGCCGCCTTGGGTGAGCACACGGCCGCCGCCGACCTGACCGAGCGGTACAAGCGGGGTCTCATCGCCGCCGGCCTCAACCCCGACCACGTCCTCCAGATCGCGCTCCTACACGGCCGCACCACCTGAGCGGACTCCGCCGCTGCGGCAGGAATCTCGGAAGAACGAGGGCGCTCGGCGAGCGGCGGGCCGTCGGTAGCGGATACCCGGCGACCGACAGTCCGCCGTTGGTGGCAGGGCGGCCTGTTGGCACCCCGGACCGTGACGGGCACCGCGAGCCGCGCCCGCGCGGGGTGTGCTGTCTGACCTGCGGCTGTGAGGTCGTGTTAGACGGTGTCAGGTTCTGTTAGCCGCTGAACCGGGTCGATCCCGTCGCGTCGCTCCTACGGTCTGTGTCACCGCATGGCCGGCACATGCCGGTAGGTGGTGCCCGGTGAAGGGAGGCAGGCGTGAGAGCACCGATGTCGACAGCGACCGTGGCCGCGGTCGTACTCGCGGCGGCACCGCTGGGGCTGCTGTACCTGGCGGGGCCGGACCTGATTCCGGGGCCGCCCTCCGGCGAGCAGCTGCGTGCTTGGGTGCACCAGCCCCTGACCACCGGGTTCCTTACCGCGCTGCTGCAGGCCGCTGCCTGGCTGCTCTGGGCACTGTTCGCCACCGCCGTGGCCCACCGCGTCCGTCAGCGTGTCGGGGCGCGGGTGCGGTGGCGGTTCGCGTTGCGTCTACCTGGGCCGCTGCAGGGGCTCGCGGCGGCGCTGCTGGGCGCCACCGCCGTGACCTCCGCCGCCCTACCCGCGGCCGCGCACACCACCACCTCCACCGCCGACACCTCTCCCCCCGACCTTCCGCCACCTGCGGACACCCTCAGCCCCACCCCGGACCGGAACCTGCAGCGGCCCGCACCGCTGCCCACCGTCGCGGCATCGTCGACGGACACCCGCCACGCACCCCCGAACAGCCAACGAGCAGCGGACGCCATCGATCACACCCGCACGGCCGCCCCTCACCGCACCACCCACACCGGCGGTCAGCCATCGTCGGCGGCACGGACGACCGGCAAGCCGGCACAGGCTGACACGTGCGTGGTGCGTCCCGGTGACACCCTCTCCGCGATCGCCGAACAGCGGCTCGGTGACCCCGACCGCTGGCCCGAGATCTGGAAGCTCAACCGTGGTACGCGCTTCGACACCGGCGGCGGCACGTTCACCAACCCCCACCTCATCCACCCCGGCTGGACCCTGCGACTACCGCAAGACGCGCTCCCACCCGCGACGGCCATACCCCGGCCGCCAGCCCCGCCCGAGGCCGACGCACCCGAACCACGACCGACCACACCCGACAAGCCCGCTACTACACCAGTTCCGCCCGCCAGCGCCGACACGCCCCCGGGCCCGACCGCTTCTACGCCGGTCGACGACGCCGGCCCCGCTACGCCGCCCATCCCGTCCGCCGAAGGCCGTCCGGCCCGCTCTACCGCCAGTGGGCCCACCAGCAGCCCGCCGACACAGACGAGTCACGGCATCACGGTAGGAAGCGGCAGCTGGCTGGATGTCGGTCTCGCCGCCGCGATCGCCGCAGCCGCCGCCCTGATCTGGGCCCTGCGTCGGCGCCACTACCAACCACGACCCCCCAGCCCGGCTCGGCGCGGCGACGCCGACCTCACGCCGCTGCCCGCCGTCGTCACCCGCATCCGGCGGAGCCTGCGCCAGCAGCACAACGACAACGACATCGGTGTTGACATCCTCGACACCACGAACCCCCTTGACACCGCACCCGAGCCCGCAGCAGCAGGCGACGACGTCGAGGACGACACGCCGGCCAGCAGCGAACCGAGGTCCCACGAGAGATCCGCGGCCGACGCAGCGGCGCCGGTGGTGCCCGCTCTGGACAACCCGGCGGCAGTGTGGCCGGCCGCCGGCCTCGGTCTGACCGGTCCCGGCGCGCACGCGGCCGGGCGGGGCTTCCTCACCGCCGCTCTCGCCGCCGGCGACGCACACGATCCGCACACGCGCGGCTCGGTGGTCATCCCCTCCCCCACCGCCGCCACCCTCCTGGACCCCGCCGTCCTGCCCGCGAGCCCTCGCCTGACCGTGACCCGCAGCCTGGCCGACGCCCTGGACCTCCTCGAAACACTGGCGCTGCACCGGACCCGGCTGGTCTACCAGCACGAGGTCGACACCATCGCCGACCTCCGCCACCGCCGACCCCACCTGCAGCCGCAGCCACCCGTCCTGCTCATCGCTGACACGGCCGCCCGCCACGAACGCGTCCGTATCGCCGCGCTGCTGGCCCAGGGACAACGCCTCGACATCCACGGCATCCTCCTCGGCACCTGGCCCGAGGGCGACACCGTCGTCGTCGCCACCGACGGCACCACCTCCCCCGCCGACGAGACGACCCGCCACACCGGCGCCGGGCATCCCGCCGACCTCGGCCGGCTCACCGTCCTCACCCCCGCGGACACCATCGACCTGATCACCACGCTCACCGAAGCCCACACCGGAACCCGGCAGACACCACCCACCCCGGCGACAGACCTCCTCACCACATCGGAAACGAAACGCGGAAGGGCCGACGGCACCGACCAGGCCGAACCCGGTCCCTCTCAAGCCGCCGCAGCCGAAACCAGGCCGGAAACAGGAGCCGTCGACGGGCACACCCACGCCGGGGCGCCGGCAGCGGCCGACGACCGGACAGAGCCGACCCCGCGGCCTGACGGACGCGTCGCGGTGCGGACGCTCGGCACCGCCCGCATCGTCGACATGGACACCACCATCCCCCTGCGGGCCAAAGCCCTCGAACTACTCGTCTACCTCGTGGTCCACGACGGCGACGCCACCCAGGACGCCATCCTCGACGACCTGCTACCCGACGCCCCACGATCGAAGGCACCACACCGCCTCCACACCTACGTGTCCGCGCTCCGCAAGACCCTCACCCGCACCGGCGGCGCAACCGGCAACTACCTCACCCACCCCGGCCGCCGCTACACCCTCAACCGCGAACTGATCGACGCGGACCTGTGGCGGATGCGTGACGCGCTACGCCACGCGCAACGAGCCGACAACCCCGACGAACGGCTCACCGCGCTGCGCACCGCGGTCGCCGCCTACCAGGGTGCTCTCGCCGACGGCTTCGACTACGAATGGATCGAGGCACCCCGCGAAGCCATCCGCCGCCAAGCCCTCGACGCCCACCTCGCCCTCGCCGCCGCCACCCCCGACCCGGCCGAGACCATCACCGTGCTGACCACCGCGATCTACCACGACCCCTACGCCGAATCCGTCTACCAACACGCGATGCGCGCCCACGCCGTACTCGGACACCTCGACCAGATCCACGCCCTCCGCCGCACCCTCACCCACCGGCTCCACGACATCGACACCACCCCCAGCCAGGACACCCTCGCCCTCGCCGACCAACTCATCACCGAACTACAAGCCAGTTCCCGAGATCGGTCGCGCCCCGACGCCCGCGGACAGCGCCCATGACGGCCCACCGGTCGGAGGCACCCGACACCGCCACGAACACCATCGACCATTTCGCCCCCCACCGCGACAACAGCGCGCACGCTGTCGCCGACGGCGGTGGTCGCAGCACCAGGCCGGCCTCCACCACAGGCGAAGGCGCCGCGCCGGAAAGCGGCCCTCACACGACGCCGACGAGGCGCGGCACCACCGACGTGGCGACCCGTGACTCCGTCGATGCCGACTTGGCCGCCGCCGTACGTCGCACCGCCCTGATGCGCCAGACCTTCTACGTCCTGGTCCTGCTGGTTGCCCTCGTCGGACAGGTCACCGGCAGCGTCCACACCCTCGACATCCCCCCGCTCATCGCGATCCCCGCCGTCGCCGCACTCGAACTCGGCGGCGTGGTCGTGATGGCCAACGCCGACGTACGACGCCGCCTCGGTGAACACGCCCTAGCCTCCCGACTCCTGTCCGCAGTGATCGCCGCAGCGGCCGTCACCTTCAACTGGATCGCCCACCCCGACCACCTCGTTGGCGGCTTCTACGCCGCCATGTCCGCCCTCGGCTACCTCGTCTGGCTCATGCACACCGGCAACCAGCGCCGCGACCGACTCCGCGCCACCGGCAACCTCCCACCCACCCCACCCGCCTACGAACTGATCGGCCACTGGATCCGCCACCCCTCCATCACCATCCGCGCACGATCCCTCGCCAAAGCCGACGGCCTCGACCTCTACGACTCCCTGCAAGCCGCCCGCACCGCAATCACGCGGGAACACCGCCACCAGGCGATCGCCACAGTGCTGCGACGCAAGATCCGCAAAGCGGTCGACCCCGCCACCGCCGACATCGCCATACACCTCTACGACCTCGACGAGATCGCCCAACGCCTCACAGCCAGCGCCGACTACGCCGGACTGACCACACTCCTCGCGGCCGATCTAACCCCAGAAACAATCATCGCGGCGGGACAGGGCGGTCGCCCCCGCAGGCGTTGGCGCAAACGCGAAAACGCCCCCGTCACGCCCACGGCACCTGCGCCAACCCCGGCCCAGCCGCCGGTCCTGAGTCCTTCCACGCCAGCTACGTCGAACGCCGCCGACCACATGCCGAACTTGAACCGTGAACCTCAGCCAGCCCCTTCATCGAACGATGACGCCTCACCACCTATCGCAGCGCCTTCCACGAGGCCGACCGGCACAGGCATGGCCGACACACACGACTCCGAAGAGTCCGTCGGCGAAACCAGGTGGGGCAACGGCAAGGCGATTACGCCCACGAGTACCGCAGAGTCCGTGGCCTACTGGCTGCGGGTAGAACCAGACCTCACTCCCGAGATGCTGGCCGAACGTATCGGCAAGTCGCTGCGATCGGTCTACCGGTACCTGCCAGCGGACTACCCCCGGCGTCCAGGAATCCCGAGAAAACGGATACGACAACGACAAGGTTCCACACGAGGCACCCGCCAGGACGACTGACGCTCACACGAATCGCTGGCAGCGAAGAGTGGGCTAGTACGGCAGCCGCCGTTTGAAATCTTGCTGGTGAACCGGGGTGGACGCGAGGCGGCCACCGCGTGATCGTCTGTGCGTTGTGGACACAACATCAGATCTTGCGGTGGCCGCGTGCCACAGCGTAGCTGTTGGTCGGTGGGAGCGGGTGCTGGCCGAGGTGCTGGGCTGCTTCGCGGGCCGGTTCGGGCGAGTGGAGCCGCGTCGTGTGGCGGGACAGTTCGTGACGGGGCTGCTGTCCGATCTTGAGGTCAAGACGTGTTGGCAGTTGGCCGAGCAGGCCGGGCACGCCCGGCCGGATGCGATGCAGCGGCTGCTGTACCGGGCGGTGTGGGACGCCGACGCTGTCCGCGACGACCTGCGGCAACTGATCACCGACCGGTTCGGCAGTCCGGACGCGGTCCTGGTCGTCGACGAGACCGGCGACCTGAAGAAGGGCACCCACACGGTTGGGGTGCAGCGCCAGTACACCGGCACCGCCGGGCGAATCGAGAACAGCCAGGTCGGGGTGTTCCTGGGCTACGCCGGCCGGGACGGACACACCCTGATCGACCGACGGGTGTATCTACCAGCGTCGTGGACCGACGACCGGGACCGCTGCCACGCCGCCGGCGTGCCCGACGAGATCGAGTTCGCCACCAGGTCAGAGTTGGCGGCGGACATGATCACCACGGCCCTCGACGCCGGGGTGCCGGCAGGCTGGGTCGCTGCGGACGAGGCATACGGCAACAGCGCCGCCTTCCGCGCTCATCTGCGCGGACACGACCTCGGCTACGTCCTGGCCGTGTCCCGCAGCCACCTGGTTCCGCTCGACGGCGGCAAGGCCCGAGTTCGCGCCGACCGGATCGCCGCCGACATGCCCGCCTCGGCGTGGCAGCGCCGCAGCGCTGGCGCCGGATCCAAGGGCCCCCGCTTCTACGACTGGGCCTGGCTGGATGACGTGTGCACCGACGCTGACCCCGACGACGGCGGCCACCACAGCCTGCTGATCCGCCGCAACACCAGCACCGATGAGCTGGCCTTCTACCGTTGCTGGACCCCACGCCCGGCCACCCTTGCCCAACTCGTGCGGATCGCCGGCATCCGCTGGACCGTCGAGGAGAGCTTCCAGGCCGCCAAGGGCCAGGTCGGCCTGGATCAGCACCAGGTCCGCCGTTGGGACTCCTGGCACCGGTTCACCACCCTGGCCCTGGCCGCCCTCGCCGTCCTGGCGATCTGCGCCGCCGACGCGACCCACGACGACCCGACCGACACCGGACTGATCAAACTGACCGTCAACGAGGTCCGCCGCCTGATCAACGCCTGCATCATCCGCCCGATCAGCGACCTCGCCCACCGTTTGCACTGGTCAGGATGGCGGCGGCAGCATCAAGCCCGAGCCCGACGATCCCACTACACACGCCGCCTCAACCTCGAACTTCAGCCATGATCCCGAACGGCGGCTGCCGTATTAGGCAACCAAACGGACCCGTCCACCGCCTCGACCGCGCCGGCTTCGGCCACCTGCTCCGCCCCGACATCATCGACGCTTGCTGCAACCGCTCCCGAGAGCAGAGATCAGCGCCGTCGGGTGCATCGTGGTACATGGCAAAGGTGGTTGCGCGGCGGTCACTGCTCGGATCTAGTAGCAGCCCATGTCTAGTCGATCCGCGCAGCTGCCCCGGCCGCCAAATCGGACGCACTGTATTCGGCATGAGCGGATATCGAGGCTCCCGTCGTTGAACGGTCAGCCCTTCAGTCGCCCTCCGGATCGGCTGGTCCCTGGCGGTGCCAAGACCAGCCGATCGTCGGGGCGGTTTCTGCGCTGCAACTCTTTACGTAAGGTCCGTTCCTATACCGACATCGCTGCCGGCAGGTTGTCCAATTACAGATGGGCGATCAGGGGCTGTACGCGTGGGTCGAAGTTGTAGCCGCTGTCCCAGGGGAACTGAGCCTGCTGGTCGGGCCACACGATTTGCTGTAGGCGGATCTGGTGGCGGCCGTAGCGTGCGATCGCCGCCCCAGGCAGCAGGTCGTCGGTCGGTCGCCCGTCGATGATGACCGCGTCGTAGCCAGCGATGAGGTCGCTGATGCGCTGACCGTGGCTGAATCGTTCGGCCTTGTCGTAGACCTGTCGGGCCAGGTCGTTGAGCAGGGTGTGAGCGACCAGGGGCGGCAGTCCGGCGATGATCAGTTCGGGGTGGTCGTGGGCGGTGAGCCCGACGGTATAGGCGAACGGGGCGGTGGTGTCGGGGTCGTCGTCGGTGGGCAGGACGTGTGTGACGGCCCAGCCCCTGGTTGTGATGATGCGTTCCTGGTTTCTGAGGAAGTCGTCGATGTCAGGCATGTGTTGTCTCCCGTCACTCAGGCGCTTCGGCGGTGTTCGGGGTGGGTGGTTCGACTTCGACGAAGCCCCAGAGTCGTTGCATGACCTGTAGTTGCCAGGTGCGGTAGCGGTCGGCGAAGCCGCGGCAGACTGCGGGTGGGACCGGGCTGCCGGCGTACGGCAGGGTTGAGTGGCAGATGATGTAGCCCGCGTCGCCGCAGGCTGTGGTCACCATCTGCTTGAGCCGGCCGGGTGCGAGGTGCATCGGGTTGCCGGGTTTGAAGATGCAGGTGGCGCATTCGCGGGCGAGTAGGCGGGTTTTGCGGAGGTCCGGGTCGCCGACGTTGAGTCGGGCTGGGCTATCGGAGTCCGGTTCGTTGCCGGGGTGGGGCGTGCTGTTCATCGTCGTCTCCTTGTCCTGCATGTGGGGCCCGCATCCGGTGGATGCGGGCCCCACACCGGCGTGCTGGGCGGTCAAGTTGGTGCCGGTACCGAGCTGGTGGAGAGCCGGATCAGCCAGCTGGCGGCACCGTGTCGGTCACGGCTGGGGTCTCGTGGAGGGTGATGGGGTGTAGGGGCACGATGAGGCGGTCGGCGGTGCGGCCGGGTCCGTCGTCGGGTTGCCAGGCGGCGGCGGCGGCGTGGGTGGGGAACGGGCCGACGGTGGCGAGCCGGCCACCGGTGCGGTCGAGCAGCACGAGGGCGGCGGCACGGGCGTGGTGGAGGGCGGGCCGTAGGGTCGCGGCGAGGTCGGCGGGTAGGTCGACCCAGCAGGTGGCGGGCAGGGTCGGGGCGGCGGGGTTGTGTAGCGGTGCGGGTCTGGTCGCGGCGAGGGTGGCGTTGTCGAGGGCGAGCGTCGCCGCGTGGGAGTGGGCTGCGGTGGTGCCGCTTGTGGGGCCGTGGGCGTCGAGTTCGCCGCTGGTGTGGACGGCGAGCAGCGCGTGTGGGTCGCGGATCTCCAGGGAGTCGAGGACGGCGAGGGTGATGGTGTCCCCGGTCGGCATGTCGCGCAGGGTGAGCAGGATCGGCCGTGCGTCTGGGTCGCGGGTCCAGGTGATCGCGTCGAAGTGTTCGCTGGTGACGTCGCCGAGGCGTCGCCAGGCGCGGTTGTCGGTGTCGAAGGGGTATTCGTTGTCGCTGTCGTAGCGCACGGATGGGCTCCTCGTGATGGGGGCGGAGTTGTCTGTCGTCTGGGCCGGGCCGCCGAGGGCCGGTTGGGGACGCGATGCATGCACGCTTCGATGGCGCGGAATGGTCAAGTCGCGGCTCGGCGATGCAGGTCGTCGGCTGCGGCCCTTGTAGGGCGCGGACGAGTGGCCGGGCGGCAAGCCCGGGGTTTGCGTACGTCGTGGTCGCCGTCTGCGTGGCGCTGCCGGCCCGCTCACCTGCTATTGCGGGGGCGGGGCTGATCGGCTGCTGGCGGGATCTGGTGCGGTCTGGTCTAGGCCTGTTCGAGGGCGGTGACGGCGGCGTCGGTGATCGCGGTGATGGCGTGGACCGGGTCGGTGACGGTGAGGGTGGTGGTGTGGGTGAAGGTGTGTCCCCATCTCTGGTCGGGTTCGGTGGGCTGGCCTGGGGTGGGTGGGTCGGCGGGGTGTAGCCAGAGCACGGCGCAGCCTGCCCGGTGCAGGGTGGTGACGAGGCGTTGTCCGGCGGGGATGTCGTCGAGGTAGCCGTCGGAGACGACGGCGAGCATCCGCAGGGTGCGGCCGTGGCGCAGGTCGAGGAGTTGGTCGGCGACCTTGACCGCTTCGGGGAAGGTGGCGGTGGCGACGTCGGTGCGCATGTGGAGCACCTGTGTCGGTGAGGTGCGTGGGGGTACGAGGATGGTGGTGCGGTCGCCGAATCCGATGGTGGTGGTCACCGCGTGGGCGCGGCGGGCGGCGTGGGCGAAGATCCATGCCGCGGAGGACATCGGCTCGGTGTAGCGGCCCATGGATCCGGACAGGTCGACCAGGATCGCCAGGTGTAGGCGGGGTTTCTCGGGTGGTAGGTAGGTGCGTTGCTGCCAGGGGGCAGCGGTGGGCAGTTGCCCGGCGGCGGTTTGTGCGTCGGCGGTGATGGCGTGGCGGGTGCGTAGCCGTCCGCGTGGGATCGTCGACGGTCGCCGGCCGGGTTCGGGGTGGCGGGTGCGGGCCTGTTGTAGCCGGTTGGCGAGGTCGCCGGCCGCGTGACGTTCCTGTTCGGTCGGGTCCCGGCGCGCCCACTCCGATGGTGGGCTGTGCCGGTGGGCCAGCTGTGATGCGGTGTACTCGGCCGGGGTGAGGCCGGAGGCGGCGGCGAGGTAGTCGACGAGGGCGGCGGCGAGGCGGCCGGGGAACTGCCCGGCGTCGGGTACGGGGGTGGCGTACTGGTGGTCGGGGTCGATGCCGAGGACCTGGCACCACCGCCGGGCGAGGGTGATCATGGTGTCGGCGTCGGTGTCGTCGCAGGTGTGGGCCTCGCGCCAGATGTCGCGCAGGTGCCTTAGTCGTTTGCGTCCGAGGAGGCCGGTGACCGCGGCGCGGACCGGGCGGACGTCTTTGCTGGTGACGATGCGGGCGTCGACGCGGGCCAGGAGCAGGGCGGCGAGTTGTCCGGCGTGCCAGGGGTCGTCGACGGCCGCGTCGTCGGGGTCGAGGAGGGTTTTCACGACGTGGCGTAGCCAGCGGCGGTCGCCGCGGCGGCGGGTGCGTTGGCGGCCTTCGGCCCGGGATTCCTCGAGCATGGCGGCGACGTCGGCGAGGATGGGCGGGGTGCCGGGTGGGGTGGTCCAGCGGCTGTGTGCGGCGTGGGCGGCGCCGTGCACGAGCAGCCCGTAGCCGGTGGGTACGAGGCGCTTGTGGCGGGCTTTGGTCGGGTCGGTGATGTCGGGGCGCTCGGCGATGTAGGTGGCGTCGACTTCGATGCGGTGGAGGTCGGGGTAGAAGCATTCGGGTGCGTCCCCGGCGGCGCCGGGGGCGACGAGGACGGTGAGGTCGGTGCGGCCGGTCAGCAGCGGCACATGTTGGGTCCAGGCCTGTGACCAGGCCTGCCAGTCGTTGGCGCCGGGCCGTGTCGGTGGGGTGCCGGGGCGCAGATGGGTGTGTGACATGCGGGTGCTCCTTCCAGGTGGGGTCAGCGTTTGCCGAGGGCGAGGGCGGTGATGGGGCTGCCGGTGTGTCGGGACAGGGCGGCGGTGACGTCGTCGCGGGCGTCTTCGGGGGCGATGCCGGCGAGGTTGGCCAGGGCTGCGGCCATGCCCAGTTGGTCGCGGACGGTGACGAAGCCGAGGAGTTCACGTAGCTGTGGTGCCCACATGGTTTTGCCGGCGGTCAGGTCGGCGTTGAGGTCGATCGCCGCGTCGACGACCGGTTTGGGGACACCAAGCTGGCGGGCGAGGTCCCAGTCGGTGGTGACGTGCAGGTGGACGGTGAACCGGGAGGCCAGGGCCTCGGTGAGGACCGCGCCGTGTACGCCGGGGTTGTGGCCGGCGACGATGTAGAACCCGTCGACGGCTTCCACGGTTTCGTTGCCGTTGGCGGGGATCGTGATGACGCCGCGGCCGTCCATGGCCGGGTACAGGACGGCCAGGACGCGGGGCGGGATGAGGGTGGCGTCGTCGACCAGCAGTACCCGGCCTTCGCGCATGGCGGTGACGAGGGGTCCGTGGATGAACTCGTAGCCGCCGCCGGGGATCGGGTTGTAGGAGCCGAGGAAGTCGTCGACGACGGTGTCGCCGGTGCCGGCGACGGTGAGCAGGTCGGGGAACGCGGCTTCGACCATGGCGGTCTTGCCGGTGCCCGGTGGCCCGTACAGCAGTACGGGCACCCGCTGGGTACGCAGTCGCTGTAGTTCCTCGACGTCCCAGCCTCTGCCGAGCCGCCGCGGGTGGTACAGGGTGCCGTTCGGTCGGGATACGGGTGCGGGCCGGGACCTGCGGCCACCACCGCTGCCGGTGGAACGGGTGCGGGGTGCGGCAGGTGGCAGGGTGCCGGCGGCGTCGATGCCGGCCTGGGTGATCTGGAAGCGGTGGTGCGGGTCGCGGTGGTGGGTGGCGTGCCCGGCGGCGGCCATCTTCTTCAGCGCCTCGAACACGGCGCCGGTGGACGGTGCGCCGATCGCCCGGGTGATCTCGCCGACCTTGAGGATGTCGTCGGGATGGTCGGCCAGGTGTAGGGCGACCTTGCGGTACAGGTAGCCGGACCGTCCGGAGGTGGCCTCAGTGGTGGGTGTGCCGCCGGTGCCGGCCGCGGCCGGGTCGGTGCGGGGTGGGCCGGTCGGTGGGGTCGGCGGGTGTGGTGTGACCATGTGGTTGCCTCGATCTCGTCGGGCCCGCGCACCCGTCTCCGGGTGCGCGGGCGGTCGGTTACCGCACTGCGGAGACGGATGCGGTCAGCACCTGCCGGCCGGTTCGGGCCGGGCAGGTGGGCGACCACACCCGGTGGTGCTGAAGGGTTACGGCGACGCGGAGGTACGCCGCCGGTGCGTGCTGCCGGGGGGCGGTCTTGCGCGGGCGTGTCGGCGCCGACGATGCAACGCCCCCGGGCCTGATCGATCAAGTCGAATGGATGTGCGGGTTGTGGGATTGCTGGGGTGCCGGCTGACCGTGTGCGCGCCTCGATGGCCGCGAGTGGTGCCGGGTGGCCCGGTTGCGGTCAGTCGGCGCAGCCTCGTCGGCAGCCCTGCGGGTCGCACTGTTGCCCGTCCGCCATCCGGGCCAGGGCCCGCTGGTCGTCGCTGTCGAGGTCGTCGAGGAACGGCCAACCGAAGCCGTCGGCGAACGCCTTGACCATGGGTGCTCCATACATCGGGTAGCTGGTGTGGTCCATCGCCCGCACGATGTCGTCGCGGCCGAGCAGCCAGGCCAGTTCCCCGAGCTTGTCCACCGACCGGCTCGCCGAGTTGCCCCGGTGGTCGATGATCTTTCCGATGGCGAATCGCAGGTAATCCCGGGCGTAGGTCTCATGGTCGACCCGTGGGGTCCACCCGCCCGGGGTGCCGGGGCCGAGGAGCTGGCGGGCGTGGTCGAGATCGAGTGCCTCCACGAGCACCTCCTCCCGGAAGCCGAAGATGTCCCGGCGGTGAGCGCGCAGCGCCCGGACTCGGGTGACGATCTCCTCTTGGGTACGGACAGTCACTATCTAGTTCCTTCCTCGTCGGTGTCGCCTGTCTGCTGTGGTCCTGCCGGTCCGACCTGGGTCGGTTCTGCCCTTTACGCCTGGTCGGGTAGGTCGCCGATGATCCGGTCGCAGGCGTAGGGGTCGACGGCCTCCCAGCACCAGCTGCGGCCCATCACCACGTACCGGCCGTCGCCGTCCGGGGTGATGTGGTCGATGGCTTCCGGGTCGTCGGAGGTGGCGCGCTGGTCGGCGACGATGACGTCGCCGTCGAAGGACAGGTCGGCCAGCGCGGCGTCGACCCGCCGGTCCAGGTCGTTGGCCGGTACGCCCTCGTCGCGCAGGCGGTGGCGGTACTGGTCGCGGTGACGCTGGTGGTCGGCGACGATCGCCTCGGCCACTTCGCGGGTGCAGGAGAACACCGCCCACCCGTTCCAGCGGTCGATCAGGGTGCCGACGAACCCGACCGCGATCCGGTCGTCGCCGTCGGGTCCGGTGGTGCGCGCCCAGTCGCCGGAGAACACACCGACGTCGCCGATACGGATCCGGTCGGGGTGCAGGTGGGACACGTCGCGGCCGGTGGGGCTGGCCGCGAGGTGACACAGTTCGGTGACGCGGTCGACGGCGGCGGTGTCGAAGGCGTCGCGGTAGACGGTCATCGCCTCGTCGCGTTGCGGGATGCGCAGCCCGAACCAGCCGGAGACATCGCCGGTGGCGTCGGCGAACAGCTGCCATCCGCTGGTGTCGACCGCATCCCCGGCCGCCGTCGGTTGGGGCAGGGTGTCGAGGACGGCGGGGTCACCGTCGTCGATGCCGGTGAGGATCCTGCGCGCGGCCAGGCGGGTGTCGCCGCTCGCGCGGGTGCCGATGGTGTCCTGCGCCCACCAGTCGGCGGCGGTGCGGCCGGCCTCGGTGCCTGCGGCGCGGATCCGCCGCAGCGTGGCGGCCCATTCGGCGGCGTCGTCGACCGGGTCCCCCGTCGACGCTGTGGTGGTGAGGGGTTCGATGCGGTCGCCGTCGTCGAGGCACATCGACAGGGTGGAGCCGCTGTCCCAGGTGACGTCGACGGTGTGGTGCTGCTGGTCGTGGCGGCGGACGGTGCCGGTGTCGCCGGGCCGCAGCAGGGTGTGCGGGTCGCTGGTGTGGACCAGGGCGACGCGCTGGCCGGGTTGGTAGGTCAAGAGGTTCTCCGATCGGTGGATGGGCAGGCCGCGGCCGGTCGACGGCGACGGCCTCCCGGGATGGGCGGTCTCATCGGGTGCCGTCCGTCGTGGGGCTGTGCGGCGGCCAGGGTTTGCGGGTGACGTGGTCGCCGAACATCGGGTCGGTGACGACCGAGGAGCCGCAGCGGGTGCAGCTGATGGAGGTGTCGTGGCCGTAGCCGGCCATGGACGGCACTTCGATGTGGTCGATCTCGTCGACCGCGCCGCAGGCGGTGCACACCGTCGTCTCCGGGCCGCCCTCGTCGGCGGCGGTGATGAACAGGTCCTCGACGGGGTCGAGGTGGTGGGCGCTGTGCCGCAGCCAGTGGCCGTGGATACTCGCCTCGTACACCACCAGCCGCCGCTGGTCGAGGTGCAGCAGGTACAGCCATTCCAGGGCGCCGTCGATGTCCTCCCGCAGGAGGCCCTGCCGGGTCGTGCCGGTGTCGGCCGGGTAGCCCAGTCCCGCTACGGGCGGCTGCCGGTCCCAGCGGCGGGGCTTGGGGTTGATGGCGAGGGTCCACCAGTTGTGGGCCAGCAGCGCGGCGGCCATGGCGTTGGTGTCGCGGCCGAACGTGTCGGTCCAGATCCGGCGCAGCAGCGGCACCAGTTTCTCCGGCTCCTCGCCGAACTGCAGGTAGCGGGCGGTGTACCTGCCGCGCGACGCGGCGACGCCGATCAGCGTGGGTGTACTCACGTGCCTTTCCCTTCTCTCAGGATCAGTGGGATGGGTCGCGGTGGTCGTCCCCGGGCGGGGACGACCTGCCGGGCTGGGTGTGGATGGCGTGGCAGCCGCCGGTATCGGTGCTCGGGGCTACTGGTTCAGGGGTGCGCCGACGGAGGCCATGAACCCGACCGGGTCGACCGCCGTGCGGGATGTGTGGTCAGCGAGGTGCACTTCGAAGTGCAGGTGCGGGCCGGATGAGTGGCCTGAGCTGCCGACCACGCCGATGACGTGGCCCGCCGTCACCCGCTGGCCCTCGATGACGGAGGGGCGGGTGAGCAGGTGGCAGTAGCGGGTGGCCACCCCGTCGGGGTGGGTGATGTCGACGTACCAGCCGCAGCCGCGGGTCAGCTCGGGGTGGCCGTCGCGGTCGCAGCCCCAGTCCCGGCCGGTGCGCACGTCGACGGCGTTGCAGCGCACGACGGTGACGGTGCCGGCGGACGCGGCGTGGATCGGGGTGCCTTTCGCCACGATCAGGTCGACACCGTCGTGGCCGGGTCGGCTCGTGGTGCGGAAACCGGAGCCGACGTCCGCGTGCACCGGCTGCGTCCAGCCGTGGATGCTGACGGTCAGCTGGCAGGCGGTCAGGTCGGCGCGGACCCTGGTCAGGGCGGCGACGATGCGGGTGGCGTCGGGTTCCCATCTGGCGTAGGCGTCCGGATAGGCCGACCGCTGCACCTGTTGGGCGGCCTCGGTCAGCGGCATCGCCTGCCACCCGTCGACGGAGCGCAGGCTGCGGTAGAACGCCGTCGCCGCGTACTGCGGGTCGAGGAGTTGCTCACGGGTGCCCCAGCCCTGGGAGGGGCGCTGTTGGAACAGGCCGACCGAGTCGCGGTCCCCGCCCGGTGTGTTGAGCAGGGAGGACTCCTGCATCGCGGTGGCCACGGCGATGACCCAGCCCCGTGGCGGGACGCCGAGACGGATGCCGACGGCGGTGATGGTGGCGGCGTTGCCCACCTGCTCGGCGTTCCAGTCACCGATCGGCCCGACACTGGTCGGGGCGGTGCTGCGGGCGGTCGGCGAGGTGGTGGGTGCGGCACCGGTGGTCGGGCCGCAGGCGGCGGCCCGGTCGGCGAGCATCAGGGTGGGGGCCAGTCCGGAGCACAGCAGCAGGACACCGGCGACCGCGACGGCGATCCCGGTCAGCAGACGGATGGACATGAGTCGCTCCTCGAAGGCAGGCGGGCAGGGCCGGGAACCGGTGAAGGCCACGCGGGGCCTGGAGGCGTCACGCGTGGCCTTCGGACGGTGGGTGGAATCAGCGGGCGAGGACGGCGACCTTCTCGCCGTGCAGTAGGGGCGCCCCGTCGGGGCCTTTGATGTGGGCGTTGATCCAGATCCGGTACGGGTTGCCCTCACGGTCGATCAGCCGTCGCCAGTGACCGCGTACGACGAACCGCACCCGGTAGTGCCACTTGGGTTCCCCGTCGGCGGGTTCGGCGAGTGGGCTGGTGCGGCGCAGCATGACCACGCGGGTGTCGTGGCGGATGCTGGCGCGCACGGCGCGGCGGCGGGCGGCCCGGTCCAGTGGGGCGGCGGCGACGGTGGCCAGGGGTTGGGCCTGGATGCGCCAGAAGGCGTAGGCGACGGCGGCGCAGGCGCGCATCGCGGTGGTGGTCTCGTCGATGCAGAACCGGCCGTCGGGTGCCGGTTCCCAGTCGCGGTCGTCGCCGTCGAGGACCGGCAGGTCGGGGCGGGGGTCGACGGGCTGGCCGATCGGGATCTCGGTGAAGTCGGTCAGCACGTAGGGGCCGAACTGCCGGGCGAGGTCAGGTCGGGCGGCGAGTTGCTCGCGGCGGCGGATGGCGGAGGGGTCGTGCGGGTCGTGGTGGTCGGCCCAGCCGCCGATGGCCCAGGCCGACCGGCCGCTGCCGGTGCTGGTGGTGCGGGCCCAGGTGATCGCTCCGAGCGAGGACACCTCACCGCTGTGGCTGCGGTGGTAGATCGGTTCGGGTAGGAACAGCACCCCGCCGTCGGTGGGGGCGACGTCGGCGGGGAGCACCTCGCCGGTCAGGTCGAGGGCCGTCGCGGCGGCGGCGATGATCGCGGTCATCGCGGGGGCGATGACGTACGGTTCGCCGGATCGCCACGGGTTGGCGGTGATGGCCCGGGCCGCGTCGAGGACCTTCGCCATGCCCGCCGGGCTGGGGCTGGGATGGTCGGCGAGTCGGCCGCCGAAGAACGCCTGCAGGTACTGGGCCGCGAGCGGGCCGCGATGGTAGTCGACCATGCGTGTCCGCAGGTCGACGGCGGTGCGGGCGTAGCCGGCGAGTGTGTCGTTCGGTAGGAAGTTCACTGTCTGCCTCCAGGGGTCGCGGGTTCAGGCGGCCATCGCCGCCACGGGTGGACGCCGGTGCCCCCGGGACTCCGGTGGCACCGCGTCGGCTATGGGCGCGGCTCGTGTCAGGGGTGCGGGCGGGTGGGTGGGGGTGAACCAGCCGGTGAAGCGGCCGGACGGGGCGGGCACGGAGGGCGCGGGTATAGGGGCGCGTCCGCGTACGGCCCCGACCGGGCGCGGCCGGGATTCGCCAAAGGTGGCGGGGGTGCGGCGGGCGTGGCGGTGGGCGCGGTGGGCGGTGCGCAGCGCCCAGCAGGGGCCTTGCTGCCCGCGGCACTGCAGGTTGGTGCAGGCGCCGTCGGGTCCGGGCTGGTGGGCGGCGGCGACATCGACCGCGAGGGTCCACAGGAGCCGGTCGGTGACGTCGTCCGGCACGGTAGTGCGGTCGCTGGGCCGCCGGCTGCGGCGGGCGGGATATGGGTTGGGTGCCACGGGTTGGCCCTTCGGTCGGCGGATCGCGGGCATGCGCGGTCGCCGTCCGACCCACGTTGGGCCAGGGATGCTGGTGCCCCTGGCAGCCCGGCGGACGACGACCAGCGCTGATCGACGCTCATCTCTCGGTCAAGGTCAAGTCGTGCGGGGCGGGCGGGGTTCGACGACGGCCGAGGATGTGGACAGACGAGGTCGGGTAGGCGGGGTGGGGCACGGTGAGGACCTCGCGCCGGACGATCGGCGCGAGGCCCCTCCAGGGCGCCCCGTGCGGGTGCCGGATCAGCGGTGACGGCGAAGGTCCCGCAGGCGGGTACCCGGCGGCAGCCCGGTGTGGGCGGTGGTCGTCGTGGTTCCGTAGACGCCCGCGCCGGACTGTTTGGCCTGGTACATGGCCATGTCGGCGTGGTGGAGCAGGGTGCGGGGGCTGACGCCGAGGGCGGCGGTGGTGTGCCCGACGCTGGCCCGCACGGACACGGTGTGCGCGCCGAGGTCGACCGGGTGGCGACCGACCGTCCGCCAGGCGGCGCGGGCGGCGGCGGCGACCTCGTCGGGGCCGCCGTCGACCAGGAGGGCGAACTCGTCGCCGGACAGCCGTGCGGCCAGCCGCACCGGCCCGCGCAGGGCGGTGAGCCGTCGGCCGATGTCGGTGAGCACGTCGTTGCCGGCCTCGTGGCCGAAGGTGTCGTTGATGGCTTTGAAGCCGTCGAGGTCGAGCAGGACGAGCCCGAACGGCGTGCCACGGCGTGCGGCGCGGCCGGCGGCGGCGAGCAGGGCCCGCCGGTTGGGTAGGCCGGTGGTGTCGTCGTGGTCGGCGGCGTGGCGGGCGCGGGTCAGGGCCTGCTGCTGGTGCCACAGCAGCCCTGCGGCGAGGGCGAGACCCGCGAGGACCCCGCCGACGGCGGTGACGATCGAGGACAGGATGGGAGACACTTCGGGTAGCTCCTTGTCTGTGAAGGAGCACCGGGGGCGGGCGTGGTTCCGGCAAAGTTCGACGCCCGCCCACGGGCTACCGGCTGGGGCGAGGGTCGTTTCAGGTGGTGGGGTCGGTGAGGGCGAACGTGGCGGGTTTCTCGGCGGCCATGACCGCCCGTCCGGTCCCGACGAGTTTCACCGCGGCGTTGTGGACCGCACCGGCGCTGGCTTTCTTCGCGTCGGTTCCCTCGTTGGCCCGGTCGATCAGCCTGCACAGTTCGCTGACCTTGTACTGCTTGCCGGGGTTGGCCTCGAGGATGTCGAGGATCGCGCCGCGCAGCGTGCCCGACGCCCGACGGGTGCCAGCCGGCCCGCCCACCGCCTGACCAACGGAGGCGGAGAATGTTCCCTCGGCGGTGGGATCGCCCGTTGTGTTGTCGGCGGGGTCGTCGGCAGCCGTGTCAGAGGGTTCGTCCGCTGTGGGCACCTCGGCGGGCGCGTCGGCGTGGGTGGCCGTGACCAGCTCCTCGGGTTCGGCACGCGGGCGGCTGTCCTCGGTGTTGTCGGACAGGGTGGCCTCGCCAGGTGCCGGCTCCGCAGCACCGGGATCCGGTGGTCCCGATCCGGGGGCGGTGGCTGGCGGCCGGTCGGCGGGGTCCGCTACGGCTTGCCGCTGGTCGTGGTCCTGCCCGGCGTCCTGCGGGTCGTCGCCGTGCGTCCCTCGTGGTGCGTCTGCGGCGGCATCAGGCGTGGGTTGTCCTTCGGGCTGGCTGTGGTCGTCGGCTTCTTCTACCTGGGCGCGGCCGGTGTCGGTCAGTCGCCATAGGCTGCGGCCGGTGTCGCTGCGGGTGGGCTCGGCCAGCCCGGCGGTCTCCAGGCTGCGTAGTTTCGGGGTGGTGGTCGAGTAGCCGAGTCCGGCTTCGGTGGCGATGGCGGCGGCGGTGGCCTCGCCGAGCCGGTGCAGCGCGGCGAGGACCTTCGCGACACTGGGTGCCGGTGTTTCGGCCGTACCGGTGGTCTTGTCGGTTGGTGTGCTGGCCATGGGCGGGTAGCCCCCTTTCTCCTTGCCGCTGGGCAGGGATCGGTGAGTGAGGCGCGTGCGCTGATGCACGCTTCGAATCGGGGTGGTGGTCAAGTCGTCCGCCCGGAGTACGGGAGTGTGGCGCGCACCGGCGGGCGCATTCGCGGCGTGGTTGGTGTCAGTGGGCGGCGTGGTAGGCGTCGCGTACCGCGGCGGGGATGCTGCCGCCGGTTCGTGGTTGGGGCAGGTTGCGCTCCTGCCAGTTGGTGGTCCACCACCAGGTCCGGATCTCCTGCGTGTGAGTACGCCCGGCGGCGCTGCCCGACTGGCGTCGCCGGGCGGTCTTGGGCTGTTTGGGCAGGCGACGTCCGGCTGTGATGAACGGGCCGAAGGCCGCCGCCATCCGGTCGAAGTTGCCGGCGGACAGGTCGATTTCGTAGGTGACGCCGTTGAAGGCGAACTGGTAGGTGCCGACGTCGTCGGTGGAGCCGTCGAGGTCGTCGACGAGCACTGCGGTCGTCCTGGTGGCCACGCGGGGTCTCCCTTCCTGGTTGCGGGGTGGGTTATCGGGTGCCGAGGCCGAGGCGGTGGCCGATTTCGGGTCCTCGGTGCACGGCGGCGACGGCGGCGGGCAGGTGACGGCGTTGCCACCCGTGCAGGGCGGCGGTGAGGTCCGCCCGGTACTTGCGGTGCTGGGTGAGGGCGGCGACGAGGCCGGCGGCCTGTTCGATGCCGTTGTTGGCGCCGCGGGCGGTGTGTGGGCGGACGGGGGCGAGGGCGTCGCCGAGCAGGACGGCGTGACCAGCTCCGATCGGCCACACCATGCGCTCCGGTGGGGTGATGTCGAGGACCGGCACGGCCATCCGGGTGGTGGTGGCGTGGACGATCGCGGCGTGTTCGGCCGGCAGGAGCAGGTCGGCGTGGGTGTCGACGTGACTGCGGGCGGCGGTGCTGACGTGCCGGGGCAGGGCGAAGACCCGGCGGGTGGGGTCGGCGCCGAACCGCTGCGCGTACTCGGCGCTGGTGCAGCCGAGGTAGAAGGTCCAGTCACAGCCCCCGGGTACCGGGGCGAGGTTGAACTGCACGCCGGGGCAGGGCTGCAGCCGCAGGAAGTCCCGCAGACCCGACGGTGGGGTGATCTCGGCGATGCCGCGGTGGGCGACGTAACCGGCGTACCGCAGGGTTCGGTCGGGGTCGAGGAGCCGGCGGCCGGTCGAGGACCGGCCGTCGGCGAACACGACCAGGTCGGCGGGTTCGGTGTGGCCGTCGCTGAACCGCAGCACCGGCTGACCGGCCTGCCCGGTAAGGGCGGTGACCCTCATGCCGGTGTGCAGGACACCGGCCGGTAGGCGACGGGCCAGCGCGTGGTGCAGCAACGTCCAGGTGGTGTTGCGGCCCGGGTAGGTACGTCGAATGACCTCGGCCGGGTGGCGGTCCCGGATGGTCATCTGGACGACAGCCTCGGAGTCGTGGGCGACGAACTCGTGCTGGGCGATGCCGAGGCGGTCGAGCACGTCCAGGGCGCAGTGTTCCAGACCGATGAGACCGCCGCCCCGGGGCGCGGACTCCGGTGCCGCCTCAAAGACGGTGACCTCGTCGAATCCGGCGTGCAGCAACAGCAGCGCGCTGACCGGGCCGCTGATACTGCCGCCGACGACGGCGATACGCAGCTGACGGCCGGAGGCCAGCCTGGCGATGGATGTCATGAGGGTTCCCTCCTGAAGGAAAGGGCAGGAACCCGGGCACGGCCGTGCCCGGGTGTGCGCGAGTGCGCGGATGGCCGGGCATCGGCCAGGTCGTGCCAGTGACAAGCGGCTCAGAGGCTTAGCGGCGCGACGTAGACGCGCCGAGCAGCCGCCGGCCGCGGGTGCGGCGGATGGGATCGCAGGTTTCAGATGAACAGCCGGAGGTGACGACCTCGGCGACCGCCGTGCTCTGCTCGACGTCGCTGCCGCCGTAGAGCCGGATCCGCAGGACGGCCCCGTCGAGGTGGTGCACCCCGGTCAGCTCGTGGCTGCCGTGACCGCCTCGCTGAGCAGCCCGTCGACGATCACTGCGCGTTGCTTCTCTGGGCTAGTGACGCGGGGCGGTCGTCTCGGCCGGGACCAGGACCCAGGGCCATTGGTAGGCGCCGATGGCGTAGCAGCGGTTGGCGTCGGGTACGGCCCGGTCGTGCTCGACCCACCGGCTGCCCAGACCGTCGTCGTGCTCCCACTCGATGACGGCCTCGTCGCCGTCGAACCGCAGACGGGGATGTTCGCCGGGCATGCGGCCGGGATGCAGGCTGTCGAGGTGGGCGGCCATGCACTGCACCGCGAACAGCGGAAACCGGCACAGCAGGCCGGTCCGGCCGAGTGTGGTGTAGCCGGGGGCGACCATGGCCCGGTAGGCGCCGCCGCCAACGACGTCGCAGGTGACGGCCGCCGGGGTCCAGGTGGCCAACGGTGGGCTGATGTCGCCGCGATCGCGGGAGATCCGGTAGCGGTTGTCGGTGGCGTCGCTGGTCGGGTCCGGGTGCAGACCGAACCAGTGCATCCGGTGACGGCGCGCGAAGCGGAGCAGGTCGAGCAGGTCGCGACGGCCGTCGAGGAACGTGGTGTGCAGGGGCAGGACTCCGTGCCCGTCGTCGGCGGGGCGCGGGTTACCGGTGGCGCCGGTGGCGGTGTGGGTCCACGTCTCGGCGAGGGCCCGGTGTTCGGTGCCGTCGGCGTCGTACCAGCGGGGGACGCCGTTGGAGGTCAGCCAGTCGCCGTCGGCGTCGCGGTACCAGATGAGTGCGGCCTGGTCCGGTAGACCGGCCCGGTACTGCTGCCGGGTCGTGGAGTGGGCGGCGGTGGCGGCGGCATGTTCGGCGAGGGGGAGGACGTCGTCGACGCGGAACCACAGTCGGTGGGACATGGTGGAACCTCCGAGTTGGTGGGAAGAGGGAAAGGTCGGCCAATCGCCCGGCCGGTCGGGCGTTCGGTGCCCCCGGCGCGGGGCGGCCGGGAGGTTCAGACGACGGGCGGCGGGCCGGGCGGTGTGGGCACGGTGACGGTCGACAGGCCGACCGTGCCGTCGACGACGGTGATGACCAGGGTCGAGTGGCCGTGGCTGGCGGCGGACCGTAGGTCGTTGACGAGCCGAGCGTCGGGCCAGCGCAGTGGAAGGGCGATCGGCAGGTCCTCGCCGGTGTGGCCTGGCGGATTGTGGCCGGCGTACTCGGCGTACACGGCCTGGACAGGGCAGATCCCCGGCGCGTCCGGGCCCGACGGTGCTGCGGGCAGGCCGTTGCAGGCGAGGTAGGCCCTGTCAGCAGCGACGAGCAGCAGCGCCGGGCCGTCGGGCTCGTCGGCGGCGGCGTGCGCGGTGGCGGCGTGTTCGGCCAGCTCCAAGACGTCGGTGAGTCGGAACCGGTAGACCGAGATCATGTGGGTGGGATCCCTCCTGCTCGGGGATGCTCAAGGGGTGAATGCAGGAGCCGATCGGGCTGCAGCGCGCATCCATCGGGTACAGGGATGGCGGCTGCCAGCCTGATCGCTTCGGTGAGGTGTCGGTGCGGCGTGTGGAAGCGCCCACGGCCGTGGGCTCGTCTTCTCGCCTGCCCCGACCAGGGCCGTCAGAGCGCGACTGCGAGCAGTCGCTGGTCGGGGTCGAGGGCGGCGAACAGGCGGTTGGCCTGTTCGAGGTAGGTCACCCGGTCGGCCATGGCGTCGCTGGCCGGGGCCAACGTCGCCCCGTCAGTGGTGATCAGTGCGTCGCCCGCGACCGCGGTCAGGGCGCTGTAGTGCTGGTAGGCCATGTATCCGGCCTGGTACATCTCCACCTCGGCGAGAGCTATCTGCCCGGCACCGTACGTGGCGGCGTTGTGCATCCGGATCGCGTTGACGCGGGTCTGGTTGTTGAAGTCCGCCACGGCCTTGTCCCACGGGTACGTGTCCGGGTCTGCCAGATGGCGGGCCTCGTAGACGTGCCAGGGAACGGCGTTGCGGGTGCCGTGCACGACGCGGCTGAACAGTTGGTGGCGGATGCCCGCCCCCATGGCCGCGGCTTGGAGCATGCCGTCGAGGTCGAGAAGCCGTACCGGTCCACCGGCGCAGGATGCCGGGCGACCCTTACGCAGGCTGATCATCTGCCGGTGCTGCCACCGGTGCAGAGCCGTGCCGGCCCAGAAACGGGGCGACAGGGTGCCCTGGACGCCGAAGTTGCGGTCGAGCTGGTGCGCGGTCAGCGCCTCGCGGGGCAACTCTGGCGGAATGCACAGGACCATGGCGCGGATCCTGGCCTGCGGCTTGACAGGCGCAGCGGGGGTGACCTTGCGGGGAGTTTTGCCCATGTGGGTCCTCCTTCGAGGTGGGCGCGTCAGGGCGCGCGGAGATGACCGGCCCACTGGGTGCGTGGGTCGGTCGCGGGGATGGGTGGTGCGGCAGGTGGTTGGGTGCGACCTGGGGTCGCCGCACGGCGCGGCGCCGACCGGCCCGTATGGGCGGGTGGGCGAGCGCACCGGTAGGTGCGGCGGTGGTTCCGAGGTGGGACCGAACCGGGGTGGAGATATATGAGGTGCTGTTAGTGCCGTGAACGGTAGCGGTCTGTTCTGTCAGGCCGATTCGGCGAGCCGATCGCCGCGAAGCGGGCTGG
Source organism: Micromonospora sp. NPDC048871 (assembly GCF_043198155.1). Lineage (NCBI taxonomy): Bacteria > Bacillati > Actinomycetota > Actinomycetes > Micromonosporales > Micromonosporaceae > Micromonospora > Micromonospora sp. NPDC048871. The sequence continues at coordinate 63,311 of NZ_JBICUM010000011.1, forward strand.
CCTGCTCTGTGAGACATTTCGGCCCGCGTGAGCGTCGTCGACGCGGACGCTGTGAGACTCGCTGAGTCTCACAAATGATCCTGCCTGGGAGGCGCATCGGCGGGCGTGTCCCGCATTTGGGGGATCCGGTGGCAACGGCGGAAGAGACGATGGTCACCACACCAGCTGCGGGACTGATCTCCTCAGCTCAGCTGCCTGTTGGCGGGAGGTCTTCGGGCAGCAGCAGCCGAAGTTGCTCCGCTGTCGGTGCCGATATGTCGGCGAGTCGCTCGGCTTGCCGTTCGACCATGGCGCCGAACAGTTTTCGCGCGCCGCGGCCATTGCCAAAGTCGGGGTCGCTGGAGGCCTCGGCGAGGTAGTCCAGTAGGGCGTCGTTGGTCGGCTGTTTCAGGTCGTACCCGTGCTGTGCGGCTAGCCCGGAGACGATGGCGAGCAGCTCGTCGGGGGTGTAGTCGGCAAATTCGATGGTCTTGGTGAACCGTGAGGCGAGGCCGGGGTTGGCGGCTAGGAACTGCGTCATTTCGGAGGGATACCCGGCGACGATCACCACTATCTGGTCCCGGTTGTCCTCGATCAGCTTGACGAGAGTGTCGATGGCCTCCAAGCCGAGGTCTGAGTTTGTGCCGAACTGGCGCGCGAGCGTGTATGCCTCATCGACGAAGAGCACGCCGCCAAGGGCTCGTTTGAACACGGCAGCGGTTTTCAGCGCGGTGCTACCCAGATACTCGCCCACCAGATCAACCCGGGCCACCTCGACGACCTGCCCTTTCGACAGCAGGCCGAGGTGGGCGAGGAGCCGTCCGTAGATGCGGGCGACGGTCGTCTTTCCGGTGCCGGGCGGTCCGGTGAAGACGAGATGCCGGCTGACCGGCAAAACCGGGAGGTTGGCCTTTCGTCGCTGCTGACCCACCTTGATGAGCTGGGCCAGGGTTCGCACCTCGCGCTTGACCGCCGCCAGCCCGATCATGGCGTCTAGTTCGGCGAGGACAGCGTCGACGTCAGTGCTCTCGGCCTCCGAGCGATCACGGGGGCGACCGCTGCGGTCCCGACCGGTGTCGTCGCTGATGCCGTCGGTGTCGGTTGCGGAGTCACCTGAGGCCGGTCGCTTCGGGCTGGCCTGTGGTGGGGCGATTACCGATACGAGCGGGCGGTCGACGCCCCGTACCGGCTCACCAGTGACGTCAACGAATTCGCACCGGTCCACCAGCACCGGAGCGTCAGTCTCCACCTGTACGCCGTCACTGCCACAGTGGCGCACGGTGCTCGTTCGCATGGTCAGCCGTGATTGATCTTGCACAAGTACCGCCGGCCCGGTCGTGCCGATGACCTCGCTTTGGTCCAAGAGGAGACTGGCCTGACCCGTTCCGGCGAGCCCGATCTCACCGCCGGACACCGTGGAGTCAGTGAGGTCGATCGAGACCGTCTCGGCGCCGATCACACCCGTCAGGGAGTTCTCCACCCTGACTCGGGTGCCGGTAAGTCGACCAGGGCCTTCGGCGGCAATCCCGGTGTGTGCGGCATCTCGAACGGTGGCACCCTCAATTCGCACGTCTGCCACGAGGTCGCTGTCGAGCACGATCCCGGCTTCGCCACCTGTGACCAAGAGATCGGTGAAGCTCGGATCACCGCCCTGCACGCGAACGCCGTACCGGCCTGGTGCCTCGATCTGAAGGTTGTCGTACCGGCCGGCAGCGGCGCGGACCAGCACCGCGTCGCCCCGTACATCTCGCAGGACACCGCCGGTGACCTGCGGTACCGCCCCATCAACTGCGGCGATCGCGGGCATTCGACTAGCAGTCACCGTGCAGTCGGCGTACGTGCCGCGCGAGGCGCTGACGTAGATTCCGTTACGGCCGACCCGCTCGATCAGGCAGCGGCGGATGTCTGGCTCCGCGCTGTCGGACACCTCGATGCCGCAGCCTGCCAGATCCATCAGCTCACAATCCTCGACCAGCCCACCGGCTGAGCCGCTGAACTTCAACCCGCTACCCCGGCTGCCGGAGATCCTGCATTGACGAACCGATGGACGGGACCGGCTACTCACCACCAGGGCCGCCTGCCGCACATCGGTGAACTGGCAGTCCTCCACCGCGCCGCGACCACCCTCAAACGCCTCGAACCCGTGCCCGACGTCTTGAACATGGCAGTGCCGAATGATCGGAAAGCTGTCCCTTTTGGACAGCAAGGCGTACTCATCGACATCCCACAACCGGCAGTGCTCGACCACTCCCTGGGCATCGACAAAAGCCACACCGCGACGCATCCCATGGACATGGCAGCCCCGCAGGTACGCCTCACCCTGCTCAGCGAGGAGAGCGTTGGTCGCCTGCCCCGTGACGGTGCATGACTCCAAGGTCAATATCCCACCGAGGGTCGCGACGGTGGCCGGCGCGTCGGAACTCCACGTCCGCAGCGCCACACCCTGCAGCGTGACCTCGGCACCGTCGCAGTAGACCGCAGGCGCGGCGTCACGGTTCTCCAACAGGACCGGCGCCCCGCCCGGGACGGCAGCCCGGATGGTGACTGCTTTCGCCCGCGCCACAACCTGCCCGTCGTAACGACCAGGCTCCACGAGGATCAACGCGTTGTGCGGCGCAGCGGCCACTGCGGCACCGATACCTCGATACGCGTTCGGTCGCGTCAGCGACACAACCACCGTCGACATTCCCACCGGGGCCAGCACCCCCCGCCATCGAAATCGCCGCCAGGTTTGGGCGAGCAGGCCAACCCCGAGAGCATAGATCTTCTACACCGCCGCTGCGATCACGGGCCACCGCTCTCTGCAACACACACCTTACTTCTAGTGATCAAGAACGCTGCTGCAGCGCCAGGATCATCGGCCGTAAACGCGGCATCATCACCTACCGCCACCATCGTCACCGTGGCCAGCACCAGCGGAACCACCACCGGAATCAACCTGCTCGACCAGGCCACCACCGCCTGCCCCACCCTGACCAAAACCTGGATCGACGTCGGCTCCGAACCGGTCATCGAACACTGCGCCGCGCTCGACGTCGAGACCGTCACCAAATTCCCACAGGTCGAGGCGGGCCAGGCTGAGCGGACCCACCGAAGGTTTAGCGTCGTCAACCGCCGTGGATCACCGAACGATTCACTGATCGGCGCGGGCGATGGCTCACAGTCAACACAGCAGCCCTCGCACCTGTCAGCGATCAAATCAGGGTCGGTGACATCCTGTAGACCATGAGGTCTATGTGCTCCCTGTATGTGGATGCCGGCTACCTGCTCAGTTCCGCAGCTCTTCGGGTGACCGGGACGTCGCTGCGCAGCGGAGTTCACGTCGGCTACACGCCGCTGATCGACGCGCTTGTAAGGCAAGCCGAAAGCATGTCCCAGCTGCCGCTGCTGAGGGTGCACTGGTACGACTCAGCTAAGGACGGCGTGCCCGATCTCCAGCAGCAGCGCATCGGCGAGCTGCCCAAGGTCAAGTTGCGGCTTGGCCGGTTCGGCATGGACGGCCAGCAAAAGGGCGTCGACCTGCGTATTGGGCTTGATCTCGTGACGCACGCACGTAACGGAGCCGCCGACGTCTTCATCCTCATCTCGGGCGATGACGATCTGACCGAGGCTGTCGAGGAAGCCCAAGTTCACGGCGTACAGGTCATCCTGCTCGCCGTTCCCACCAAGGAGGACAAGCCCCACGGCATCAGCCGGCATCTGATGCGGGCGGCCGACGGGCTTGAAACCCTGCCTCCGGAGACTGTTGATCAGACGGTGACGAAGGTCGAAATGCTTCCGCCGACGCCGCAGCCGGTGGTCGTACCGCCAGCCGGGCAACCGCAGGTCAAGGCTACGCCCAGGGACCTCGCCGGGCTGGGGAAACCAGGCGCGCTCCAGCCGTCGCCTGTGATCGTCAACAGTGCGGCCACCGGCCGCGAGCCACAGGCCACGGCGGAGCATGAGAACCTCGTCGAACTTGCCGAGCAGATCGACTCGGTGGTCATCAACGTCCTGACGACATACCGCAAGTCCGCCTCCGCACAGGAACTGGCCGAACTCAAAGATGGGAAGCCATCGATTCCACGCGACATCGACAAGGCATTGCTGACCGATTTGTCTGATCGTCGCGGCGAATTCGACTTGAGTGAACAAGTGCGACACAAGCTTCGGGCGCAGTTCTGGAAGAGGTACGACGAGGTGTCGTGAGGCGGCATTCGGTGCATCCTGGCCGAAGAATTCCTTGGATCTCTCGATCGTTTCTCAGACGAGGCGCCTTCCCAGACACACTCCGGCCTGCCCCGCGTGGTCTTGATGGAACGGGCTGTCGCAGCCAGCCCGAGCCCACTCTGCCTACGCATCCTCACCTGCTCCGAGCGCCGCTGCCGAAATTGCCCGGCACCCAGCTGCCGGAAGCCTGCGTAGCCACGAAGGGGCGACTTGCGACGGCCCTCAGCGCACGGCGCTTATTCGTGGCGGCGTTTATCGAGGTCGTGTCTGTCATCGATGCTGCTCCGGGCGTGGTCTTTGACCTGACCGCAGATGTGGATGTCCGCTACCTGCGGTGCGAGTCCTACAGGTTGAAGCGCTGGGGGTTGGTGACGGTGTCGGGGCCGTGGTCGCAGGGCAGCTCTCGCAGGTAGCGTCGGTGGGTGGGGTCCGAAACAAGGGTCCAGATCCTGCCGGCCGGGTCGGGACCGTGTACGGCGGTGGCGATCGGGCTGGTGGTGCGGAGTCCGGCGAGCACGCCGAGGAGGCTGGCCTCGCGGCGTCGGCTGGGTACCCAGAACAGCACCGGGTACCTGGGGCCGAAGGTGGTGAGGCGTTCGTATCCGCGCAGTTTGGCCACGACGCGGGCGAGGTTCTCGGTGTCGTTGTCGTGTTCGAGGAAGAAGCCGGTCGAGGTGTCGCCGATGGTCCACACGCCGTGCCCGTCGGGACGGATGCCCGCTTGGGCGTAGACGGTCGTGGCGTGCTGTTCGGACCACCAGCGGGACAGGCGGGCGTCGGTGCTGCGGCGGGCGGTGGCGATGAGGTCGGTGAAGAACTGGTTGACGCCGAGGAGGTGGTTGACCTGGCCGCTGGCGGCGATCCGCTTGGCGCGTTCCAGGGAGCTGCGCGGCGGCTTGCCGCCGGTGCCGTTCGGGTCGTGGTAGGCGGTGGGGTGTAGTTGCAGTCCGACGGGGCCGAGGGTGTAGAGCAGGGATCCGTAGCGGCCGGTGTGGTTGCTGCGGCCGAAGCGGTGCAGTACGTCGAGGCGGTGCAGGATCGTGAGTCGGCGTTGGGCGGTGCGGCGGCTGTCGAAGAAGGCGTTGGTGATCTGGTCGGTGGACAGCAGGTAGTGCTCGGCGAGTAGCGCGAGGAGGGCGTGGTCGCGGGGGACGATGCGGCCGAAGACCGCGAGGGGGTCGGGTTTGCTGAAGGCGGGGGGAACGCGGGAGTACACGATGTTTGCTCCTGGGCAGGATGGGGTTCCCTCCCGATCGGGAGGGTGTCTGGCAGCGGGTAGGTCGGTGCGGAGGGTCTGTCAGGGGGCGTGTGCGGCACTGACAGACCAGGTCAGCACTGTGGGGGCAGTGTTCAGCGGTCACCGGTCGCGAGCCCGGTGACGATCCGGTGCGCGACCCGGGCGACGCCACCGGACCGGCGAAGACGGTCAGGCCCGGTCGCTCTTCGGGCGGGTACGCCGTTGTTCGGGGTTGCGGCTGAGTCGTTCGACGAGTTCGTCGACGGCGCTGGTGTCCTGGACCGGTACCGCCGCGGCGGCTGCCTGCCGGATGGCGGTCGCCTCACCGACGACCGGCCTGGGTGGTCGGGTCCGCATGGTGAACGCCGGGGTGTGGCGACCGTTAACCACGAGGCGTGCGGCGGCGGTGTAGGCGTCGAGGTGGGCGAGGTCGTGCTCACCGAGTTCGGGGAGGGTGTGTCGGGACAGGACTTTGGCGTCCTCGGGTGCGCAGGTGAAGTAAACCTTGTTGCGGGCGTTGGCGGACGCGGCGGCGAGCAGGTCGCGCGGGAACTGGGCTAGGTCCTGGTGGGCGAGTACGAGGGAGAGCCGGTACTTGCGGGCTTCGGCGAGCATCGTGTCCAGCGAGTCGGCCAGGGTGAGGAAGTTCTGCGCCTCGTCGATGATCAAACTCGCGTCGCGACGCTTCTCGGGTGCGATGGCGGCGCGGGCGGTGGTGGCCTGCCACACCTGGGCGAGGATGAGGGAGCCGAGCAGGCGGCTGGTGTCCTCGCCGAGGACGCCTTTGGGGATGCGGACGAGCAGGACCCCGCCGTCGAGGACGCGGCCCATGTCGAAGCTCGACTTCGGGTAGCGCATCGTCCGTTTGACGAAGTCGCGGAGCAGGAACGCCCGCAGCCGGGCGAGGACCGGGCCGATGACCTGGGAGCGGAGGCTGTCGTTGAGGCCGTCGTACCACTGCCAGAAGCCGCTGAGCCCGGCTGGGTCGTCGAGGTCCACGGTCATCGCGGAGCGGAACTGGGGGCTGTTGAGCAGTGGGGGGATGTGCTGCAGGGTCACGTTGTTGTGGCGCAGCAGGGTGAGGCAGGCGACCCGCATGACGTCGTCCATCCGTGGACCCCACGCTTTGGCGAAGATGGTGCCGAAGATCGACACGAGGTTGTCGACGACGAGGTCGGGATCATTGCCTTCGAGCGGGTTGAGCGTGGGTGGGTTGTCCTGGTCGGGGTCGAAGAGGACGACGCGGTCGGCGACGGTGGCGGGGAGCCGGTCGAGGATGTCCAGGACGAGGTCGCCGTGGGGGTCGATGACGACGGTGCCGCGGCCGGCTTTGATGTCGTCGAGGGCCATGTTGACCAGCAGGGTGGTCTTGCCGGAGCCGGTCGAGCCGATGACGTGCAGGTGATACCTGGCGTCGGGTACCGCGAGTCCGACGGCGTGGCCGCCGATCTCGGCGTCGCCGAGCATCTTCACCCCACGACCGCCGCCGGGGACGGCGACCGGTGCCGGCATGGACGCGGCCCGCGCCCGGTCGAGACCGGGCACGGCCAGGTCTCGCGGCAGGGCAGCCAGCGCCGCGAGTTCCGGGGCGGAGGTCAGGAACCCCGCGCCGAGCCGTCGGGCGGCGAGGACTGCCACCGGGGCGGGCATCCGGGCCCGGTGGGTGAGCCGGTTGCGGCCGGTGTGGATGGCGAACGCTGAGGCGAGGGTGTCGGCGATGCCCCGCAGCCGGCCCCGCGGGTCGGCGCCGGGGCGTCGGCTGGTGGTGGCGACCGCGTACCGGATACCGGTCTGCCACAGCGGGTGCGCTGTCTTGTCCAGGATCGCCCGGACGTCCCGCTCGACGGTGGGATCCCGCCGTGCCACCGGCGTGGGGCGGCCGGTGCCGCCGCTACCGGGCAGGAACGCCTCCAGCAGCCACAGCACCGGCGCGGCCGGGTTGAGCGCCGGCACGGCGGTCTTGCCGGCCCGAAGCCGTCCGGCCGCCCGACGGGCCCGTGCCGCTCGCCGGGGCGTGGCCGGGCGGGCGAGGACCTGTACGCAGGCGTACTCGCCGGGTTTGAGCTGTGCGCCGGCGGACATCAGGGGACGCAGCGGGTCGGTGTCGTGGTCGGTGGTCAGCGGTAGCCACTCCGCGTACATCGGTAGTAGGTGTCCACCGGCGGCGGGATGCGCGTCGAGCGGAATCGGGGGCGGCGGGTTGTCGTCGGTGATGGTGGCCGAGCCGGGCCAGGCCGCTCGGACCGCGGCCTCGACCGCGCCGGGTGGGACGGTGCCGGGCACCCAGATCGAGATCAGCAACTGCCGGCCGGACCAGGTGTACTGCCAGACGACGTGCGGGGTGCCGTAGAGCAGGCGTCGGCGTCGCGACGGGGTGAGTACGCCGGCCAGGTTCGCCCACAACGCGGCGGCGCTGTGCGGGTCGACCTCGGGCGGCGGGGCGATCGTGACCAGCCGCGCGTCGTGGGCGTGGTGGTGGTGCCGCCAGATCTCGACGAGGTTGCGGGCCGCGATCCATGCGGCGAGCAGTCCGGCGGCGACAGCCGCCAGCCAGGGTCGCTGTGCCGCCCACACGGCGGCGTCGACCAGCCCAGCCCCGGGCCCGGCGGGAGGGGGAATGGGACCGGCGCCTGGCCCGATGGTGGGGCTGGGCGCCGGTGGCGGTGACATGAGCGCTGATCCGAGGACTTCGGTCGGTGGTGTCACAGGTCGTCCTCTTCCTCGTCGACATGGGCCAGTTCGGTCGGGTCGGTGGTGCACAGGTTGTGCTCGGTGTCCGAGGAGATCGACTCGAAGCTGGTCCTGTTCACGCCGGAGATCAGCACTCCTTGGCCACGACGGGCCGAGAGCAGCAGCCGCCGCTCACCGTCGGTGAGCCCGAACGCCTCGCCGACGGCGTCGATGGCCTGGGGTGCCTGTCGCAGCAGCACCTGGGTGGCGGCGTTGGACACCACGGCCTGGCCGAGGTCGGTGCCGAGCAGGTCGGCGGCGTCCTGGGTGATGACGGTCAGTCCGGCGTTGCGTTTGCGGGCCGCCTTGCTCATGCGGAACAGGAAGCGGGCGCCTTCGCCGTCGCGCATCAGTAGCCACGCCTCGTCGACCACGACGAGGCGTCGCCGTGACGGGCGTTGCGGGGTGTCGACGGTGCGCCAGATCGCGTCCAGCGCGAGGAGGGTGCCGACGGTGCGTAGTTCGTCGGGCAGGTGTCGCAGTGACCACACGACGAGGTGTCCGACGGGGGCCTGGGTGGTCGGGGCGTCGAACAGGTCGGCGAAGCTGCCCTGCACCCACGGTGCGAGCCGGGCGGCCAGGGTCGCTGCCGCCGGGTCGTCGTCGGCGCGCAGCGTGGCGGCGAGGTCGCGCAGCAGTGGTGCGGGCCGGTGGTGGGTGGCCGGGTCGGCGGTGATGCCGGCGGCCCGGTAGACGGCGAGGATCGCCCGGTCCAGGGCGGCCCGTTCCGCCGGTGGCGGCTGGTGGCCGAGCAGCACGCTGATGAGGGTGTGGAGGAACAGGCCGCGGCGGGTCAGCGTGTCGGGGCGGCGGTCGTCGGCCGGCAGGTCGAGTGGGTTGATCTTCACGCCGGGCATGCCCAGCCGGACGATGCTGCCGCCGACGGCGTCGGCCAGGCGCAGGTACTCGTCTTCGGGGTCGACCACCGCGACCTGCACACCCTGGTAGAGGTTGCGCAGGATCTCCAGTTTGACGAAGTACGACTTCCCGGCTCCGGAGCGGGCCAGGACGATCGAGTTGTGGTTCTCCTGGGTCCAGCGGTCCCACCAGACGATCCCCGCGCTGGCGGGGTTGACGCCGTAGAGGACACCGCCGGTGGTCGGTGGGTCGCCGGGCAGCGGGGCGGGCAGGTCCGGGCTGGACAGGGGGAAGGCGGCGGCCAGGGCGGCGGTGTCCATGGTGCGGAGCATCCGCAGCCCGTCCGTCGCGAGGGGCAGGGTGGTGGTCCAGCCGGACAGTTGCCGCCAGGTCGCGGGCTGCACCTCCAGGAGGGTGGACGCGGCGGCGGCCCGGACCTGCGCGCATGCCTGCAGTAGTTCGTCTTCGGTGCGGGCGTGCACGGTCAGGTAGAGGCCGACGCGGAACAGTTTCGCCGCGCCTCGGGCGAGTCGTTCGGCCAGGTCACCGGCGTCGTGGGCGGCGGCGTCGACGTAGGGGTCGGCGAGTTTGCCGCGCTCGGCGTCGGCCCGCCGCGACGACTCCAGGCGGGCGCGTTGTGTGCGTAGCCGGGACGCGGCGACAGGTGCGGGCAGCGGCTCGATGTGCAGGGCGAGGTCGAGGCGGCCCGGCCAGGACAGCAGTGGCTCCAGCCACGCCGGGCCGACCTCGGCCGGGTAGCCGGTCACCACCAGGGTGGCGGCGTAGCCGTCGCCCACGCGTAGCCACCGGGGGGTGACCTCGACGGTGGCCGGCGCGACCGCCGACGCCACCGAACCGGTCCGGGACCGCTCGGCGGAACGACCTCTGATGCGACGCCTCATCATGATCATGGTCTTGTTCTCCTCTCGTCGACGCGGGTGTTTCGGGCTGCGCTGATGACGGCGTCGGGTGCGGCCAGGGCACCCGGGCGCGGCGGCCGGTACGGGTCGGCGGCGCAGGTGAGGGCGGCGGTGACCGCCGGTCCGTCCAGGACGCGTGGGGTGACGCCGAGGCCGGACAGCGCGCGGACGGTGTCGTCGGCGCGGCGACGCGCGGCGTGCGGGCCGCGTTCGCCGACACCGGTGGCGGTGGTGATGAGGACCTGCCGGCGCAGCGGGTCGCGGCGTTCGGCGAGGTCGGCGAGGAACGCGGCGTGGTCGGCGCAGGCCGCGCGTAGCCGTGGATGTGGCTGGGTGTCCGCGGCGGCGGCGAGGGCCCGGCTGTGGGAGGCCAGGTCGACCGGTTGCGCGGACACGACGATCTGGACCGGGGCCGAGAGGCTGTTGAGCCACCGGCCCCAGCCGTCGATCAACGCCGCCTGCTCGTCGGGTGTGCGCAGCGCCAGGTTCACGGTGGTGGTGCCGACGATCGCCGCCCGCGCGCCGTCGAGGTTGATCTGTCCGTCGTCGTCGATGGCGTCGGCGGGCAGCCGCAGCGGCGCCGGCAACGGCTGCCGGCCGGTCTTGGGGGCATCGACCCAGTCCGGCACACCGCCGCCGTCGGCGGTGGCGCTGGGCGCGGTGGTCAGGGCCCGGGGGGTGCGGGTGTGGCGGATCGCGTGGAGCAGCCACACGTCCAGGGACAGGCCGTCGCGGCGGCCGAGCGCCAGGCCGATGACCAGCCCGCCGAGTACGACACCGGCACCGGTGAGCAGCGGTGTCGCGACGACGCCGTGCAGCGCCCGCCACAGGCTGTAGAAGACGAGCGCGCCGGCGGCGACGATCGCCAGCTGGTGGAACGTCAGCCCGTAGGCGACCTTGTCGGGGGCGTCGACGTCGGCGGGCATCCGTGCCCTGGTCGGCGTTTCGGGCTCAGGTGCGGTCATCTGATGGTCCTCCGAAGGGTGTTCAGGCCGGGGATGGTGCGGGAGAGCTGCTGCACCACGACGACGCGGACGACCGCGCCGAGCATGGTGCTCGTGCCGCGTCCGGTCTGGCCCGCCCAGCGGGCCATCAGCCCGGGGATCTTGACGGTGGTCCACAGCAGCACCACCACGACCAGGAGGTTCAGGGTGCCGCCCGGGTCGGCGGGCAGACCGAACACGGGCAGCATGGCCGTCGGGTCCAGCAGTGTCTGCTCACCGGCGGTGAGGAAGAACGCCTGCGCCACGGGTATCGCCAGGCATCCGGCGTAGGCGCGCCACCACAGTCGGGCGAGGCCGTCGGTGGCGGGTAGCGCGTGGCAGGCCAGCGCCAGCGGCGCGATGGCCGTCATCACCAGCAGCGCCACGAACCGGCCGATCAGCTGGAACGCGGCCGTCACGACCAGCACGGTGATGACCAGGGCCAGGACCAGGAACAACAGCGGGACAGTGCGGTCGTGTGCCGCCGCGAGATGGGTGCGGATCGCGGTGAACGCGCCGTCGCCGTCGTAGCCGCCGTCGCTGACCGCCGCGGTCAGGGCGTTGGCGAGATCGATGAGCTGGTCGCAGGCCAACTGGGAGAAGTGCGCGGCGGTGAACCCGACGACCAGCCGCGGAAGGAGGTCCTTGACCGTGTACCGCGACTGCTCGCCGCCGCCGGCGACCATGACGAGCACGCCGGCGGCGACGAACGCGAGGACGAAGACGGTGTCCACGATCCAGACCGACCGGCCGGTGAGGGCCTGCACCTGCGGCAGTCCGGTGACCTTCGGGGTGGTGAGCAGGACGCTGGTGATGAGGTCGAAGATCGCGCCGAGGCAGGCCAGGATCGCGTCGGTCAGCCAGTCCAACGTCTGGTCGAGGAACCATCCCATCGGGTTCAGCCCCCGACGATGCCCTGGACGACCTGCAGCAGGATCGGTGCGAGCACCGCCAGGCCGTAGCCGATCAACGCGTTACGCAGGGCGAGTTTGGCTTTCTCGACCTGCGACGGGTCACCACCGGCGGTGGCCCAGTACACGCCCGCCAGGACGAGGAACAGGGTGGCCAGAGCGGCGAGGATCCCCATGATCCAGGCCCGCAGGTTGGCGATCACCACCGGCAACGAGTTCGCCGCCAGATACACGGTGCCACCCGGGTCGGCGTACGCGGCGGCCGGCACGGCGAGCGACAGGCCGACACCGGCCAGCGGTACGGCGACACGGAACGCGAGACGAACGACTCGCGGAATTCGGGAAGGGTGCTGTGGGGTGCGGGACATGGGCGTTCACCTCCCGCCGCCCCGGGCCACGAACGGACGTGGCCGGGGGCGGCGATTACTCGAAGCAGATGGGGACTGCCGCCGGGCGCGGGCGAGAAGCGCGGATCCGCGTGAGCCCCGGGAGGAGCTCGTCCTCCCTCATGGGTGGGTTGCGGTCATCAATGTGGTGTCAGCGCATCAACTGGCGCGGCACCCGAGGCACGCGGATCGCGGCTGCTCGCATCGCCCGGCGGCGGGCGGAACCGGCGAGCGGTACAGCTCGCCGAGTCCCGCACCCCCAAACCGGGGTTTGTGAGTCCTGGCGAACACTTGTCGCGCTCACACCGTCCTGTGAGGGCTCACAGCGCCAGGTCAGGCGCCCGGCACGGAGAAACGGCTGTGGCCCGACGCGCAATGTCGGGCCACAGCCGTTTGCGGTGGTCGGTCAGGCGGCTGCCGCAGCGTGCTGACGGGCGTTTTCGCGGCGGGTGGTTGCGGCGCGTCCGGCGCGGCGCCGACGGCGCTGCTCGGCCCGCTGCCGCAGTCGTGCCGTGGTCTCCGGCGACACGGCGCCGGTCAGCAGCCCGCCGGCGAGGGCTTCGGCGATGCGGCTGTCGATGCGGGACAGCCGCATGCGCAGGGCGTCGACGCTGACGCCGTACGTGGCGGCGATCGGTTCGATCGCCCGGTACCCGAGCCGCACGTCGATGTAGGGCTGTTCGTCCTCGGGGTCGAGGATGCCGAGGGTCACCGCGCGGCGGACCAGGAGGTCCGGATGCCCGTACGGCATCCTGGGGGTGCGGGAGCCGGGGGTGACGTGCTCGATGTCCTCCACCGGCACGTACTCCTGCCGCTGTAGGCGCAGGTTCCGACCGGCTCGCCACGCCGCCCGGCACAGGCTCGCGTACGGTGCGGGTTTGGTCAGGTCCGCCCGGTCGCGCAGCGCGGTCAGGAACCCGGTGAGGATCTCGGCGTCGATGTCCGCCGGGTCGCCGTCGTAGCCCTCGCACAGTTGGGCCGCGTACCGCTGCAGCGCCGGCATCGCCATGCCGACCGCGGCGACGACCCAGTGCGGCCCGTCGAGCCGGGCACGTCGGATCAGCTCCCGCCACACCTCGTCACGCGCCGTGTAGGCGCGGGGATGGCGCAGCAGCCAGTCCCGCAGCGCGGGCAGCGTCATCACCGGCTGCGGCAGACCCGCGTCGCAGGCCAGCACCGTGCAGTCGAAGACCAGCGGCGCGGGCTCGCAGGTCAGCGCGGCGAAGGCGGTCTGCGCCGCGTCGAGGGCGGACGTCGGCCAGTTCGTAGCGTCGGACACGCTCATGGCAATACTCCTGTGACAGCGAAGGGATGCGGGATGCCGTTGCCGGTGTTGTCACGGCGACCGGTGCCATCGATTGCGCCACAAGCGACTCACAAGGACCTGACGGAGCTTCCGGGCGCTGTTCGCCACCGGGGTCGGACCTCTGTCAGTGGCCCAGCCCGCACGATCTGCCATCGCCCTCTATCGCGGCGGGACTTCTGACAGAGGCCGGTTGACCTGCCCTGTGACACCCTGACAGACCCTGTGACCGCGCGGCCCGGGTGGCGGTGGCGCAGGCTTCACGCCGTGACCGCGAGACGGCCCGGACGACACCACCAGGGACACGGGCGGCCCGCTGTGACGACCAAGCGACTCGCCGCGCCACTGTCACCGCCGGCCGGGCACGCCCCGTAGGGGACTCTCGCCATACCGGCGGCAGTGGCGGGCGAGTTGTCACCGCCGGCCATCCCCCGTCCTGTGACAGGCGACGCCACCTCGATGGCATAGGCCCGGCAGACGGTGCTCGACGACGTCTCACAGTGCTGGTCGACGGCGGTGTCCACGTCGGCGCCCGAGGCGCCCTCCGCACCGGTATGGGCATCCGTCAGCGTTCCTGTCAGTGACGTCACTGACCGACGGCGAGCAGGAATAGGGCCGATTCCGGCGCGGTAGACGGCGACCGAGGGTGGTTCTGACGTCGTGGGCAGCAGACGAGGCGACAGAAGCAGGACATGCCGGTGCGCGGGTCGCGTGGTGTGAGGGCCTGTGGGTTGGGCAAGTGTTCGCCAGGGCTCACACGGCCCGGTTTGGGGGTGTCAGCGCTTCACGGCGCGGCGCGGAGCCGACATCCATATGAGCGAGCACCCGCCGCACCCGCACCACCAGGCCGACCACACCGGGCCGGCCGAGGCCACTCTCATCGACCTGATCGCCGGTGACCCGCCGGTACCGATCACGGTCTGGCGCACGGCCCGTACCGACGCCGACCGACCCACCAGCCTGCCCACCCGTTTGGCCTACCGCCTCGTCGCCGCCTACAGCCGGCCCGGGGAGGCGGTGGTCGACCTCACCACCGACCACACACTGACCGCGATCTGCGCCCAGGGGGGACGCCGGCACCACCGTGCCTGGTTCACCGACAGCTCCAGCCTGATCATCGGACCTGCCACCGCCGGCCTGCCGGCGGCCACGACCGCAACCCGCCCGCTCACCGTCCCGGTCGAGCCACGGGCCGGTGTCGCGCACGACCCGCCCGAGCTGGTCGACTGGTTCGGCGACGACCTCACCGACCCCGACCTGTGCGGCGCCGACACCGCGGTCGTCCGTCCGCCCGACGACGGTCCACTGGACGAGGCCACCAGCCTGGTGGTCGCCTCCTGGCCGCTACACGAGGCCGACATCACCGCCCGCGTCCGCCTCGCCTGGCTCCTCACCGCCTGCGCGCGGCTACTGCGCCCCGGCGGCTGCCTCGTCCTCGTCGCCGGCGTTCCCACCGGCACACAGCCCACTCCCGAGGACTTCGGGCCACTCGTGGCCGCCGCGTCGGAGGCCGGACTCGGCTACCTGCAACACATCGTCGCGGTCGAGGCCGACACCGACGGCGACCAGTTCGTCTACCACGTCACCGACGAGGAACTGCTCTGCCTGGCCCACGCCGACGCCGAGCAGTGGCAGGTCGCCCACCTGCGGGTCCACGCCGACCTGCTGGTCTTCACCATCCCGCAGTTCCCCGCCGTGCCCGGGTCGCGGCGGCACCGTGACCGCGAGGGCGGTGAGCGCCGTGCCTGAACACCGCGACCCGGGACACCTCGAGGCAGACACGGCCACCGCCAGCCCCACCCGCGACGACGACTACGACGACCGCCACCGGGCCGACCCCGACGGCCTGTCCGTCTGGACCACCGCGCAGACGACCGGCCCCGTGCAGCGACGGGGCCGGTACGTACCGGAGTCGGTCAAGCACCCGGCCCGGATGCTGCCGGCGATCGCCGCCCACGCCATCGGCGCCTACACCCAGCCCGGTGACCTGGTCCTGGACCCGATGTGTGGCATCGGCACCACCCTGGTCGAGGCCGTCCACGCCGGCCGCGACGCCTTCGGCATCGAGTACGAGCCGCAGTGGTCGAACATCGCCGACGCCAACATCCGCCACGCCCACGACCAAGGCGCGACCGGCCGGGCGTCGGTTATCCGCGGCGACGCCACCCGACTCATGTCACTGGTCCCGAAGGCCCTCACCGGGCAGGTGGCGCTCGTGGTCACCTCCCCGCCGTACGGGCCGACGGTGCACGGCCTCGTTCGGCCCGGCGCGGACGGGGTCGTCAAGTACGACCACCGGTACAACGACGGCGAGGACCGGGGCAACCTCGCCTACCGCGACCTGACCGGCCTCGCCGACGGGTTCACCCAGATCCTGGCCGGCTGCGCCACCCTGCTACGACCCGGCGGCGTCGCCGTGGTCACCGCCCGCCCGTGGCGCAAACGCGGCGAACTGGTCGACCTGCCCAGCGCCGTCATCGCCGCCGGCATTCGTGCAGGTCTCGTCCCCATCGAACGGTGCGTCGCGCTCCTCGCGGCCGTCCGCGACGGGCATCTCGTCGCCCGGCCATCGTTCTTCCAACTCCAGCAAGTCCGCAAGGCCAGGGCCGGCGGGGTGCCGATGCACCTCATCGCCCACGAGGACGTCCTGATCCTGGCGAAGCAGCCGAAGTCCGACTCGGGTGCAGGAAATCTGACGGGCACCCTCGGGGACGGGGTGGTCGCATGAGTGCGCCTGCCCACCGCCACCCGAGTCGCGCGGCGGGAGTAGACAGCTGCTGCCTTCTGTTGCTGGCCGCACGCAGTGAGACTCCGACGCTCGATGGCGGCGGAGGTGCGTGATTGACCACCGACCGGCACCGCGCATCGGATCGCTGTGCACAGGCTACGGCGGCCTCGACATGGCCGTCGAGCTGGTGCTCGGCGGCCAGCTCACCTGGTACGCCGAAACCGACCGGCACGCCCGCACCGTCTGTGCCCACCACTGGCCCGGCGTGCCCAACCTCGGTGACATCCGCACCGTCGACTGGACCCGCGTCGAGCCCGTCGACGTCCTCACGGCCGGGTTCCCGTGTCAGGACATCTCTAACGCCGGCAAGCGCGCTGGCATCACCGGAGAGCACTCCCGCCTGTGGAGTTCCGTTGCCGACGCCGTTCGCGTCCTTCGACCGCCGCTCTTGTTCGTGGAAAACGTCGCCGCCCTCCTACGGCGGGGATTCGACGTCGTCGAAGCCGACCTGGCCGCGATCGGGTACGACACGAGCTGGACGTGCCTACGCGCGTCCGACATCGGCGCCGCGCACCGCCGCGACAGGCTGTTCCTGCTGGCCGCACCCACCGGACGAGTGGGAGGAGGTGCGGACGCTGCCGACGCCGTGCGCCCGTGACGGCAAAGGACCCGGCCTTCCGTACGGGCTGCCCGACGTCATCGAACCGTCAGGCTCGACCCACGGCCTCCTATCCACTACCACCGCGGGGCGCAGCGCACGCGACGTTGAGCACCGGCATACGCGGGCCGACGGCGCGCGTCTGCTGCCCACCCCTAGGGCGAGTGACACCGGGACGCCCGGACGACGTGCGGGGGCCGGGTTCCGGCCCCCGCTGTCGCAGGTGCTGCTGCCCACCCCGCGGGCCACCGACGGCGAGAAAGGTTGCCCTGGGCAGCGCGGCTCACACGGCGACCTGACTCTCCCTTCCGCGGCGGTGCGGGTCCCGACCCGGCTCCTGCCCACCCCGCGCGTGTCCGACGGGTGCGGTCCCGGGCGGCATGGCGACGGTGGCGCGGACCTGCGCACCACCGTTGCTGAGCTCGGGCAGCCCGACGAGCAGCGGTGGGGCGGCTACGCCGACGCAGTTGCCCGCTGGGAGCTGTTGATCGGCCGGCCCGCACCGGCACCCACGCAGACCGGCCGGCACGGCAAGCCCGTCCTCGCGCCGCCGTTCGTGGAGTGGCTCATGGGCCTTGACCCAGGCCACGTCACCGACCCCGACCTGGGGCTGCCGCGCACGCTCGCGCTGCGGGTCCTCGGCAACGGGGTCGTGCCCCAACAGGCCGCCGCCGCCCTGCGGCTGCTGCTGTGCCCGTACAGGTGGTAGCGGGAAAAGGTCCCTTGGTCTACCGAGGTATCCAGGGATGGTGCGCCGGCTGAGCCAGGGTGCCAGTGAGATCCCGCTAACCGGCATAGGCCTGCTCTGCGCCTCCACGGCCTCGCTCCTTGGCGGCGCCGCCAGTCCGACGCGGTGGCGGTGCCGCCTCCGGCGAGCCAGCCCTCATCTGAAACCCCGGACCCCACCGCCCCTGCGGCTGGCGCAGTCCGAGATTAGGAGTCAAGCCCATGCGATCAGCACGACGAACCCGCAACCTCACCCCCGCCGCCAACCCAGACAGCGACGACGCATCCTGCAGTTGGACCACGGAGCGCATCCTGGCGCTCGGGGCGACAACGGACCTCGCCACCGCCGCCGCCATCCTCGGCATCTCCCGCTCGGCGGCCTACAAACTGGCCGCCCGCGACGCCTTCCCGGTGCCGCTGTTCCGAGCCGGCGCGTACTACCGCGTACCGACCGCCCCGATCCTGCGGAAACTGCACCTCGTTTCCCCACCGATATCGACAGCTGATGACACCGACAGGGCGGGTGCCGACGAGGACGGCAGGCATTCGGGCCGGGACAGGGACACCACGGGCTGCAGTCCTACGCCTTGACCCCGCCCGGGGTAGTACGCACTGTCCACCGGCACGGCTCCGTACGCCGTGCCGGTGCAGTCGCGCCGACTACTGCTCGACGACGCCGGAGAGAAGCCAGACCAGGGCGCGGCGCAACACCCGCTCGATGTCATCCACGACCGCTGACAGGTCATCTGTCGGCTGGCCGGTGAGCGTACGCAGTTCCTGCCTGCTCGGGTCGTCGCCGTGCATCTCGTCGTTACGAATCCGGTACCCGAGACGCAGGAGTGCCTCGAGCCGCTCGGGCGGCGCCTGCAGGACAGGGTCGTCGGCCAAGAGCGCGGTCGCTCCGGCAACGACCTTGTCCTGCTTGCGGCGATCCGCTGGCAGGCCTGGCAGTTTGATGAACAGCACTTCGGCGCAGACGATCAGGTCGATGAGCCGGTCGGTCGGTACCCGGTCGGCCCCCGCCAGGACCAGCCGGCGCAGCGCGGTCTGCAGACCCCGGTTCTCCCGGACCGCGGGATGCGCGAGGAGTCCGTACACCTCGCGCACTGCCTCAACCTGCTCGCGCCCAAGGATCGTCGGTCGCTCCTCGTCGAAGGTGGGCAGCGCCGACAGTAACGCCGTCGGCCCGAGCCCCTGGGGAAAGTCGTCGTCAGGCGGGCAGCGGATCGCTCGAGTCGCCGTGACGGACCCACCGCTCACCAGCCGAAGCGCGGTCACCAGACGGCTGGCCGGCTCGACCAGCACGCCAGACTCCGGCGCCGTCGGTTGGGCGGGTACATCCATGGTCGAGCACACCGGGTACGAGGTGCAGCGGGTCAGGGCCCACTGGTGGAACCGCGACACGGTCACCGAGTTCGGGCCGCCCGCGAAGGCGATCGGAACCGCGAGGTAGCCGATCGCGGCGCTCACCTGCCGGTCGCTCATCGCTTGCAGCACCAGGCCGTCCGGCAACGTGACCGCCTCGATGCCCGCGGTGGGGGTGAAGGCGTTGAGCGGGACCACCTCGACCAGCCGCGCCCACGTGGCAAGCAGACCGTCCTCCAACCTGCTGTACGCGGCGTCGAAGGCGTCCTGGTCGAATCGGTAGCTCCGGCTGGCGGCAACCATGGGTTCCAGGACGTGCTTTACCAGCGTCCACCCCAGTTGCCGGAGGCTGAGGGCGAACTCCACGCCGACGAGGCAGTCCACCCGCTCGCGTAGCACCTGATCGGCGGCTACGACGGCCCGCACCGCCCCCATCTCGGCGAAGGTGTCCAGGAACCGGTAGTCGGTGACTCGGCCCGACATCTTCCAGACGTCGCGGCGGATCGCGACGAACGATTCCTGCCCGTGGCGGTGCCACTCGCCGAAGTCGGAAACGGTCGCGAACACCGGGGCGCCGTCGCGAGCGGCCAAGTCGCTGAGCACCGCTGCCATCAACTGCGCCATTGCTGCATGCAGCTCCGGGCGTCGCGCCGGGCCCCTCGCCACGTCATCTGCCGCCACCATTGGTCGTCCTCCATGCCCGATCTCACGCGAACCGGACAGAATCCCAGACTCCCCAGCAGTGCGCATCTGACTTTCGCCGGTCACAGCCCCCCAGCGCGAGGACCAACCGCCGGACCTGGAGCCGGGGCGACTTGATCGTGCCCGCCGGTCACGCGTGGATGTCGATCGACCAAACCGATGCCCCACCACCCCACACGAACGGGAGCACCACCACCGATGCCAGACGGAAGCATCTTCAAGCGCTGCGGCTGCCGCCACCCCGACACCGGCAAGCCACTGGGAAACGACTGCCCGAAACTACGCCGCGCGAACCGCGCCTGGAGCTCCGACCACGGCCACTGGGCCTACCAGCTCGAACTCCCACCCACCACCGATGGCGGGCGCCGGCAGCTACGCCGCTCCAGCTTTCCCACCCGCCGCGCCGCCGCCGCCGAACTCGACCACGCCCGCGACCTGCTCGCCCTTGCCAACGGTGACCGGCGCCGCCGTACCGAGATCGCCGACCTGCTGCAAACCGCCGTACGCGCCAAACGTCCCCTGCCCGAGATCGACCGCATCCGCCAGCGGCTGCGCGGCGACGGCACGCTGGCCGACATGCCCACCGTCGCCGAGTACCTCACGGGCTGGTTGACCCACCTCACGATCGACGCGAACACGCAGCGCGGCTACGAATCGATCGCCCGGGTCCACCTGATCCCACACCTGGGTGACATCCCGCTGGACAAGCTGCGCACCACCCACATCCGCGCCATGTTCGCCGCCATCGAGCGCCGCAACGACGAGATCGCCGACGCGAAAGCGAGCACCGACCCAGCCATCCGCGCGTCCGTCACCGGCGTGCGACCCACCGGCGCCACCACACGCCAGCGCATCCGCGCCTGCCTGCGCAAGGCGATCAACGACGCCCTCGCCGACGAACTCATCGTCGGCGCCAACCCCGCCGCCCTGGTCAAGGTCCCCGCCGACCGGCCCCTGCCGATCGTGTGGGAGGACGAACGCGTGCAACGGTGGAAGACCACCGGCGAGGTCCCTGGACCGGTGATGGTCTGGACCGACTACCAGGTCGTGCAGTTCCTCGACTACGCCGCCGTTCATGCCCCCGACCTGCACCCAATGTGGCACTACATGGCCTACCGCGGGCCCCGCCGCGGCGAGGCGTGCGGCCTACGCGACAGCGAGGTGCGTCTGCACCGCCGCGAGACCACCATCAACAACCAGATCGCCACCCACGGCTACACCGCCGTGCAAAAACCGCCAAAGAGCAGAGCCGGAAACCGCGACGTCGCCCTCGACACCGACACGACCAAGGTCCTCACCGCCTACAAGGCCCGCCGCGCCGCCTGGCAACTCGCCGCCGGCGACACATGGCCCGACACCGGACTGTTCTT
Organism: Micromonospora sp. NPDC048871; assembly: GCF_043198155.1. Lineage (NCBI taxonomy): Bacteria > Bacillati > Actinomycetota > Actinomycetes > Micromonosporales > Micromonosporaceae > Micromonospora > Micromonospora sp. NPDC048871. The sequence continues at coordinate 84,376 of NZ_JBICUM010000011.1, forward strand.
CGTCCGCCCCGACGGGCACCCCTGGCACCCCAACGCCGTCACCCAACGGTTCCGCAAACTCGTCCGCAAAGCCGGGCTGCCCCCGATCCGGCTGCACGACCTGCGCCACAGCGCCGCCACCATCGCCCTCGACGCCGGCATCGACATCAAGGTCGTCTCCGAGCAACTCGGCCACTCCACCACAACCCTGACCCGCGACACCTACCAGAGCGTCACCAAGCGGATGCACCAGGACGCCGCCGATGCCGTCGCCAGAAAGATCAACCAGAAACGCCGCAAGGCGGGGTGAAATCCACCTCCATCGAAGCGGCAGCGGACGACCGCGTGCGGTCAGGCCGGCCCCGGCCGCCCGAGCGAATACGCTCGCGACATGAGCGGTGACGACCAGCGGCTGAGCCGGCGGCGCAGCTTCGACGAGGACCCGGACAACTACCAGGCGGCTCGGCCGGAATACCCACCGCGTGTGTACGAGGTGCTTGCCGAGCACGGGCTGCGACCGGGTGCGCGCGTCCTGGAGATCGGACCCGGAACCGGGCAGGTGACCCGCCCCCTCGTGGACGCCGGTGCGTCGGTGCTGGCGGTGGAACTCGGTGGCCGGCTGGCGGCCCGGCTGCGGACGAACCTGACCGGCCACGACGTGACCGTCATCGAGGGCGACTTCGCCACCGTGCCGCTGCCCGACGACACCTTCGACCTAGCCGTCTGCGCCACCGCCTTCCACTGGCTGAACAAGGACGCAGCGGTGCGACGGCTGGCCCGCTTCGTCCGGCCGGGCGGAGGACTGGCGGTGTGGTGGACGGTCTTCGGTGCCCCCGACCGCAGCCCGCCCTGGCGCACGGAGCTGGACGCGGCGTACCGACGATGGCTACCGGGGCAGGGGCGCGGCCCCGCCGGTGTGCCAGCGCCGCTGCGGGTCGCCGAGCGCACGGCGGAACTGCAGGCAGGTAACTGGTTCGGCCCCGTCCAGGTCGAGATGATCCGCTGGGAACACCAGCTGACCCCGCACGGCGCGCGGGGGCTGTGGGAGACCTTCCCGAACGTACGCGAGTTAAGCACTGACCAGCGGGAGGCATTCCTCGACGCCGTCGCCGAGGTGGTCGCCGGCCAACCCGGCGCGACAGCGACCGACAATTACGTCACCGCGCTGTACACAGCGCCGCGCCGAAACCACGATGCCCTTCCAGCCAGCCCCTGAAATCGGGCAGCGGCGCCCGAAGTGCGCCAGCGATCTACGCCCTTCGACAGGGCCTGAGCTAGACGGGCCTGCTGAAGCGGGACACCACCACCGAGCCGTTCGAGGAGCTGAACTGAAGCGGTATCGCTGGCGCGGACCGTTCTGGGCTGGCTGGGATCGAACAGCGGTCATCCCGTCTCCGGGTGGTGGTGTTGCTGCTCGGCGCGAGTGCGCCCAGGCAAGCTGCCCCGGTGGTGGGTGGTCAGGTGCGGGCGCCTAGCTGGTGCCGGGCGTGGCGGACGTTGCGATGCGTGTGGGATTACCCGGCGGGCCGGTAGCTGTGGTGTCCATGCGGTATAGGACGGCTGTCATGCGCGCGATGGCGGGGTGGCGGGGATGGATACGGCGGTGGTCGGCGATGGTCCGGGCGAGGAGCTGCTGCGCCGGTTCCTGGCGGCCGTGTTCGTACAGGACGACGGCGAGGGTGGCTTGGGCGGCGAGGGTCGGTAGTGCGTAGGGTCCGTCGGCTTGGGTGTGGTGGCGGATGAGGTCGCTGTAGCAGTCGGCGGCGGCGGTGAGGTTCCCGGCGGCGCGGTGGGTGGCGGCCAGGACGCGCAGGGCGGCACGGACTTCCGGGTTGGTGGGATCGCGGAGAAGGTGACGCAGGCTGCTGTGTCCCCACTGGGCCCAGGGGAGCGCGACGGCTGGGTCGCCGCCGGTGAGGGTGAGGGTGGCCAGGAGCGCGGCGGCGCGGGCGGTCGCGGTGTCCTGGGCGAGCCTGCCGCTGGTGGGGTCGATGTGCAGCAGCCCGCTGTGCAGGACGTCGATGGCACGCTCGGGCGTGTTGTCGGCGGCGTGGCGCTGGGCCAGGTGCAGACGCTGGGCCATGCCCATCATCGGGCGGGTGATCCGCCGGGAGACGGCCCTCCAGGTGATGTGCAGGTCTGTGCCGGTCCCGCCGACGGTGACGCGTTGGATCGGGCCGAGCGCGTAGGACGCGGCCTGGGTCGTCTTGCCGGTTGGAACGAGGTGTGGGGTGCGGCGCAGGACCACTGCGGCCACGGCGTCGCGGATCTCGTCGGCCGGAACTGGTGTGCGCCCGCAGGACGGCGCGCACAGGTATGCCCTGCCGTAGCCGGGCAGTTGGATGAGAATCATGGATCGCGTGCAGGTGTGGCAGGCCAGGAGGTCAGGTGGCACGGGCGCGGCCTGCACGGCTCGGGCACGCGAGACCCATTCCTCGACCGTCGCCGGCGACAGACCGTGGCTGCGGGCGGCGTACCGGGTCGCTTGGTGTAGGCCGTGGACGGCGGCGTGCTCGATGGTCGCGGCGACGACCTCGGCGACGAAGGCGGGTGTCCACGCGGGGAGGACTGTCGTCCGCGTCGGCATCGGCACTCCTTCCTAGGTTTCATGGTTGCGTTCAGGCGGCGGCAGCAGAGCCGGGTTTGTGTAGTTCGTAACGACCCGCAGACGGTGCATGTGAGCGGAGGGTGTGGCCGGCGACGACAGTGGGGGCTGTCGTCGCCGGCCACGGCGGTCGCCGCTGCCCTCCCTCTAAGGGCGGGCGACCGGCTTGAACGCCCCGATGTGAGCCCAGCGCAGAAGGTGGGCGGCGACGCAGCCGGCGACAGGGAGATGTGGTGCGAGCTGCGATCTGGCCGCCGAAAGCCAGGGCCTAGCGTTGGGTGTCGGACTGCGCGTGTGCTGGGGCGGTGACGGTCGCCGGCTTGGCGGTGTTCACGGGCCAGGCGCCGCGGTTCGGGTGAGGGTTGCGGCGCATCGGGGCGATGACCGGCCCGTCGGGCAGGGTGAGCGCGGGTCTCGGGAGGTAGCCGTGCCGGCGGTACACGCCCTGGCTGCCGTGAATGGTTTCGGTCCAGGAGGGCATGTCGATGCTGTCAAGGCGGCTCTCGTGGTGTGTGAGCATCGCCGCGCCGGCACCGCGCCGTCGGGCGGCGGGAGGGATGGCGAGAACTGCCAGGTGGTAGTGAGGTTCGGTGGGTCGGACCTGGGTGAGTATGTGGTCGAGGAGTTCGAACTGGCGCGCGTACGGGCCGGCGGCGTCGGCCAGTCGGCTGCGGTAGTTCGACGGTGGCGGGATGCTGCGGTAGCGGTGAAACCCCATCGTGGCGGCGCTCAGGTCGTCGGTGATGTGGATGTCGCCGAAGAACATGGCGTGTTCCACCCAGATGACCGCCACGTCGGCCAGCATCCGCCGCCGGCAGGTCGGGTCGGGGATCAGCCACTGGGCGAGCGGGCCGGAGTGCAGGGCGTCGGCGATCAGTGCGGCGACGGGTTCCTTGTCCGCCCACCGGGCGGCACGGATACGCGGATTGACGTCCATGAGATGCCTCCAAGGGCAGCGGATCGGGTGGAATGGTGCGGGCTCACCGGTAGGCGGCGGTGGCGAGGTCACCGACAGCGGCGTCGACAGCGGCGGTGATGTGGCGTACCTGCCGGTGGTGCTGCGCGGCGATGGTGCGTAGCTGCACGGTGAGGGCGGCGATGTCGTCGGCGAGGTACAGGTGATTGGTCAGGCCGAGGGTCGCAACGAGGCCCCCGAGGGCGGCGGTGTGGTTGTCGGGCTGGTCACGGCCGGCGGCGATGTAGTGCAGCCGGGCGCGGGCGACGACCGGCCACTTCAGGTCGGCGGGCAGGTAGCGGTCGGTGCGGGCGAGCCCGCCGAGGCGGCGGCGCACGTCGTGGCGCAGGATCCCGCCGGCGTGCAGGCCGGCGCGGGTGCGGTCGTACAGATCGGCGGCGAACCCGCGCAGCCACCCCCGCAGCGGCGGGGTCGGGTGGGCGTAGCGGATGGAGGCCAGGGCGGTGTCGGCGATCAGGTCCCCTACCGGCCGGTCCAGGTGCAGCCACAGCCGCTGCTCCCCGCCCGGCCCGGTGTCGTCGTCGGTGGTGTCAAGGGCGATCCGTCCGGCCAGGAACAGGTCGATCAGCACCGCACCAGCCAGGCCGAGGGCGAGGGCTTGGCGGTGGATGTGCGGCTGGCCGGTGTCGTCGTCGTGGCCCAGCAGGAACAACTCGTCTCGCAACGGCAACTGCGGGATGGACGAGGTCATATGGATCCCGTCCCCTACCGTGGCTCGCCGGGGTGCTGCCGCAGGCGGGCGTGCATCCCGTCGTAGGCGGCCTGCGGCTGCGGAAGCAGCAGCTTGTCGACGGCGGCGAGGACCGTGTAGTTCGGGTCGCAGACGTTGCCGATTGGCGCCCGTCCCGCCTGCGACACCAACTGGTAGGCGTCGAGCTGCTCCAGGCCGGTGAGATCACCCACCCAGCCGACCATGTCGCGGTGCGCGATCCGGTAGGCGTCCTCCAACGGGCGGGCGCAGCCGACTGACATGATCGACGCGTCAGTCTCCAGGCGGGGCCACACCGTCTGGACGCCTTTGATGACCTCGATGGTCAGGGTGGTGGTTGTGGCGATCTCCACCCCGACGCCGCAGGCCTCACCCTCGCCCTGGCGGGCGTGGCCGTCGCCGAGGGCGAGCATCGCCCCGTGCACATTCACCCCCAGGTACAGGGTGGTACCGGCGCGCAGCTCCGGTGTGTCGAGGTTCCCGCCATGGCTGTCGGGCACGATTGTCGAACGCGACTCGAAACCGCCCGGGGCCACGCCGATGGTGCCGATCATCGGGGCCAGCGGCAGGTCAACTGTGTGGTCGCTGTCGGCGGCGTGAAAGCGGACCGTGCCGGCCTGCTGGTCGATGTCGTACACCCACACCCGCTCATCAAGAGGCTGCTGCAGGGTCGCCGTATGTGAGGTGGAGGTCAGTGCCCCGAAGTGCGGGAACGTCGAGGAGACTCCCCAATCGCGGGCCGGAACGATCGAGGCGAGGTGAACGGCGAGGGTGTCGCCTGGCTCTGCGTCCTCGACGAAGAACGGCCCGCACACGGGGTTCAGGTAGGGCATGCGGCACACCTGCGACGGCAGGTCCGCCGGGCCGCGGACGAGGCCGCCGAAGCAGTCCTCGGTGTGCACCTGCAGGATGTCACCGGAGCGGATGTGGGCTACGGGCATCCGGCCACCGAAGGTGTAGGCCAGCTCGTCGCGGGCGGGCCGGTAGCTGATCGCGTCCATGGTCGTCACACCCGCTCGACGTGGCGGGCCTGCGGCTGCGCGGGCGCCAGACCCGACAGGGCGGGCCGGCGACCGGTCAGGTACAGGCCGGCGAGTACGACCATGCCGAGGGCGAGCCAGGCCAGACCGAGACGCTGCGCGGCGATGTTCGCGTTGACCACCACGTAGGCGAGGATCGCGAAGCCGAAACCGGGCATGACGAGGTGTGCCCACCAGTTGCGGCTGCGCTGGCGGATGAGGTGGTGCACGACGACGGAGACGTGCAGGACCAGGAACGCGACCATCGCCCCGAAGTTGATCAGCGACGACAGCAGCGTGATCCCGTCCGCTCGGGTCGCCATGTACAGGCCCAGCGCGAGGGACACGACGCCGGTGAGCAGGGTCGCGTTGATCGGCACGTTGCGGCGGATCGACACTTTCGCCAGGAAGCCGGGAAGCTGCCGGTCCCGGGCCATCGCGTACAGCAGCCGGGACGTGGCGACCTGCGCGACCATTGAGTTCGGCAGGCCCCACGCGATCGCGGTCGCGACCGCGCACAACGTTGCCAGCCAACCTCCGCCAGCCACCTGCGCGGCATCGTAGAAGGCGGTGCCGTTCGGATCACCGTCACTGAGCAGCGAGGCTGGCTCGGCGACGAGCATCGCGGCCAGCCACGTCTGCGCGATGAACAGCACGCCGGCCAGGACGAGGACGGCGGCCATCGCCCGGCCGATCTGGCGGGAGCCACCCTTGGTCTCCTCAGCCAACATGGAGATGCCGTCGAAGCCGAGGAAGGACAGCACCGCGATCGACACCGCCCCCGCGACGAGTGACCAGGTGAAGGTGTCGGCGTTGTAGAACGCATCCCAGCTGAACCGGCCCCTGCCCGTTACGACGGCCCAACCGGCGACGGCGAGGAAGATCGCCAGGACGATCAGCTCGCCGACGAGCATCACCCGGGTCACCATCGCGGTCATCCGGATCCCCACCGAGTTGACGACCGTGTTGACCGCGACGAAGCCGAGCAACCACAGCCACACCGGCACTGCCGGCACGGTGGAGTGCATCGCCACCGACGCCACCAGGTACAGCAGGCCTGGTACGAGGACGTAGTCGAGCAGGATCACCCAGCCGGCCAGGAACCCGACCGGCGCGCTGATGCCTCGGCCGGAGTAGTTGTAGACGCTGCCGGACATGGGGAACGCCTTGACCATCTGCGCGTACGAGAACGCGGTGAACACCAGCGCGACCACGCCGACCGTGTACGCCAGGGCCACCATCCCGCCGGAGCCGGCGTACACGCTTCCGAAGATCGCCATCGGCGCGATCGGCACCATGTACACCAGGCCGTACGCGACAAGGTCCCGGAACCGTAGTTGACGGCTCAACTCCTGCCGATAGCCATATTTGGAGAGGTCGTTCTGGGAACTCATCAGACTCCTCAAGCTTTTCCGGTCCTGGCTAATCACGCTATTTCGCAGCTCATTCGTCAGCGAAGGCAAATGACTCTTCGATCTTGAACCGCCACAAACGATTTCGTCGAGCATGCGAACGGGTATCTCGGCAACGAGAATTGCTCACCGGGCTAGTTGAGTCGATACCGTTGATGCGGACATACGGTGTTGTCCGCATGCAACTATCCGCGTAGCGTTCGACCACGTACGGTCAGACCTGTCCGGATCCAGCAACGACGGACAGACGGCAACCAGGAGCACCGGTGGCGCAAACTCCACGACAGCTGAGCCCGCATCGGTCGGCGCTGCATGGATTCGGTGCCGCGCTTCGGCAGTGGCGAGAGTGCCGCGGGTTGTCCCAGCGCGCTCTAGCCTCGGTCTTTCATCTGGGCGTGTCTAGATAGGCGTGGCTCGATGAGTTTGGTTGAGGATGCCCGTGCTGGGTGCGGGCATGGCGGCGGCCCGGCGCGTGGGCCGGGTTCCTCCGTGGTGGTTGTCGGGACGTTGGGGCGGGGTTCAGCCAGCCGGGCGTGGTAGTGCTGCGAGCCGCTGGAACGCGGTGATCAGTGCGTTTGCCCAGGGCCAGGCGGCGGCGATGGCGAGGCACGTCCGGCGGGCGGTGCGGGTGAGGCGGGCGGCGACGTGTAGCAGCCGGTAGCGCAGCTTCTTCGGTTCGGCCATGGCGAGGTCTCCGTCGAGTAGCAGGTTCTGGGCCCAGGCGAGCAGGTCGATGCCGGCCAGTGCGAGCTGCAGCCAGGCCTGGTTGATAGCAAAGACCCGGGACGGGAACCGGCCGAAGCCGGTGTTCTTGCCGCAGCGGATGCGGTCTTCGACGCGGGCGTGGGCCCGGTGGCGGGCCTCCAGGAACTGGATGCTGCCCTGGCCGGGCGGGGTGTCGGTGGCGATCAACTGGTGCCGCCAGCCTTCGATGGTGTCGAACAGCGACAGTTGGGCGCCGGGGTGCGGTCGTTCGCGGCGGACGATGAACCGGGTTCCGTCGGGCCAGCCGGCGGCGTCGAACCGTCCGGTGATCTCGCAGATCTCGGCGTGCTCGCGCAGTTCCCCGTCGGTGTCGAGGGCGGGGACCCAGCCGGTGGCGGCGGTAATGGCCTGGCGTACTGGTTCGGTGATCGCGGCGCCAACGGAGAACCGGACGTCGAGGTGCTGCTCACGCAGGCCGCGGAGGTGGGCGAGGAAGCCGTGGCTGGAGCCGGCGGAGTCGGAGCGGATCAGGATCGGGGTGCCGTGGCGGTGTTCATCCGGGATCTGGGCCAGGGCCTGATCGAGCACGGTGATGTGGTCGGCGGTGGTGTTCGACCCGGCCCGGCCCTCGCGCAGCAGGCCGGACAGCGCCTCGCCGGTGTTGTCCAGGAAGCAGAACAACGGGTGATACCCGAACGTCTTCTTCCACGTGCGGGTCGCCGCTTCCTTCTCGGAGTGGCAGATCACGATCGAGGCGTCCAGGTCCAGCACCAGGCCCGCCACCTGCTGGCCGGCCACGCTGACCTGCGGGAAAGCTTGGTCGTGAACCTCGGCGTGCTGGGCCCAGGACACCTCGCGGGCCTGAGCCCGTGCCGCCCGCAACTGGGCCAGCAGGGTCTCGTCCAGGTGCGACAGCAGCCGCCACGCGGTCGGATCAGAGGCGACAGGCCCGAACAGGGCGGCCTGATCTCGTAGCACCGCGAGATCGGCGATCGCCTCGCCGCCGTCGGCGAGCATCACTGCCAGATCGACCGCGATCCGGCCCGGATCGTGCCCGCTCCGCCGCTGCCGCAACCCGGCGAGAGCCTGACTGAATGCGCTGGTCAACCCGGTCGCGTCGGCCAGGTCGGCGAGCAAGCGGGCACCCGCGTGACCGACCACGCCCCGCCCGTCGCCGGTCACCACGATCCTCGGACGCGTTGCGGTAGCCTTCACCCAGCAAGTGCCTTCCGTAACGGGATGATCAGGACCTTCGACAAGCCCTATCTTCCCTGATCAGAAGGCACTTCTTCTTTCTCCACCCACACTCTGGACGGCCCTTAACGAAGGGCCGAGGCTAGGCAGGCTCGTGCACGTCAGTGGGGACCTCATCGGCAAGGTGGAGAAAGCCGAACGTTGGCCGTCCGCCCGCTTCGTCGAGTCGTGTGAAGGCGCACTGCAGACAGGTGGCGAGTTGGTCCGCTTCCTGGCAGACCTGGAGAGCGCGCGCCGCCTCACCGGTGTCGGCTACCGCTTGGCCGAGGGTGCGGAGGGCCAACTCCGGGCCTCCATCGATCACCCCGACAAGACCGACCTGCTCCGCTCGTGGCATGAGCAGCTTGCCAGTCTGGCCGTTGCCGGAAACCGCACCGGATATGTCGGGATGGCGTCCACTGCCCATGCGCAGATTGGCGTCGCAGCCGCCATCGGGCGGCGAAGCCGTTCAGCCGACCGCCGAGACGTACTAATCGCGCAGGCGCTGTGGGCGGAGTTCCTCAGCTGGATCGACGAGCAGAGCGACGCCGCCGAGGTTGACGCCTGGCTGCGACGCGCCCAGCGGCACGCCGTCGAAGCGAACGCGCCGGCGCTTGCCAGCTATGTCCTGATGAGGCAGAGCCAACGAGCCCTTGAGCGCTTCGACCCGCGTAATGCTGCTGCCTTGGCGCAGCGGGCGCTGGACGAGGTTCGGTTACCAGGCCGCATCCGCGCTTTACTGCTGGTCCGCCAGGCCCAGGCCTACGCGATGGGAGGTGACCAGAACGCCTGCGCAGCTACCATCGACCAGGCGCACAGGATCGCGGGCCGCGCCGATTGGGGCTCGGCGTTGCCGGTCGATGTTGGTGCCCACTGCGACCTGGTGTATGTGGCTGCCCACGAAGCACAATGCCGTCTGCTCCTCGGTCAACCGGCGGCTGCCGCCGATCTCTACGAGCAACTCCTGCGCCAATGGCCAGATCAGTGGCGCGTCGATGAGGCCCTGTGGCGATCGGCCTTGTCCACCGCCTACATCAACAGTGGCGACGTTGAGCGCGCAGCGATCGAGGCCACCAACGCATTGACCTTGGCCACGGGTACCTCGTCAGCACGGGCTCTGCGCTGGTTGAACCCGACGGCGGTGGCCCTGCGCCAGCAGACAGCCGTTCCGGAGGCGGCGACCTTCGTGCGCGCCTATCGGCAGGCCACTCTTGAAGCGTGCAACCATTAGCCCGTGGATCTGATCACGACGGCGACGAGCACCGAGGAGTCCGAGCGAGCGGCGTCCATCGCGATCCTTCCGGTCGGGAGTTTTGAACAGCACGGCGCCCACCTGCCGCTGCTGACGGACACTATCGTGGCCTGCGCGATCGCGAAGGCCGTCGCCGAGCGCTACGACCTCTTTCTGCTGCCGCCCGTGACGATCTCCTGCTCCCACGAACACGCGGCGTGGCGTGGAACGGTCAGTATCAGCGCCACCACCCTCGCCGCCGTGGTCGGTGACATCGCCGCCTCCCTGCGTCAATCAGGCATCAATCAGCTCGCTGTGATCAACGGACACGGCGGCAACTACGCGCTTGCCAACGTCGTTCAGGAAGCCAACGTCGCCGGACCGAGGATGACTCTGTTCCCCTCTCGGGCCGACTGGGACGAAGCCCGAGTGGCCGCAGGCCTACACAGCACAGCCCACCAGGACATGCACGCGGGCGAGCTCGAGGTTTCGCTGCTCCTGCACGTCGCGCCCGAGGTGGTGCGTGACGGTTTCCAGTATGCCGACCATCTAGCGGACGATCGGCGTCACCTCCTCACGCAGGGCATGAGTGGCTACACCACCAGCGGCGTCATCGGCCTGCCGTCCCACGCCACCGCAGCCCAGGGCAAAGCCGTACTCGAAGACCTCGTTCGCTCCTTCGCCGACCATCACGGCCTCCTGTTGAGACACAAGGCATGATCAGGAGTGATGCTGAACGGGAGCCTTTGTCCGTATCGACTTTGCCCCCAAGAAAAGCGATCGGGCGGAGGCAGTCTGCGGGGTGCTCCAAGGGCAGGGGCACGGCGCTCGGACGTAGTCGGCCGTCTAGGCCCGCACACCGGCACGAAAGACCTGGCCATCCCAGTGTCCCTGCGACCGATTGACTAGACCGCCGTCGTCCGCCCCGCGTGCAGTTGTTCGAGGAGGACCCGTGAGGCCGGCTGACAGGATCGCTGAAGTGTCGGTGGAAGACGCCGTCCGCGCCTCGGTGAGCTACGACCAACTGCGTATGGGTGATGACGCCCTGTACTGGCTGGAGACCCGTCCCGACGCCGGCGGAGGCACGGCAGTGACACGGTGGCGGTCCGGCGAGGGCCAGCGTGATGTCAGTCCGAAGGGCTTTGATGTCGCCAGCGGCATTCACGCGTACGGGGGTGGATCTTTCGCTGCTGCCAAGGGGACGCTGTGGTGCGTCGGCCGAGACGGCCTCTACCGGAGTCGTCGTTCCGACGATCAACTCGAATTGATCGCTCATGGATCCTTCGGTGACCTGACGGTCGGCGACGGCGAGTTGCTAGCTGTGCGGGAGTCTGGGCAGGGTGACGAACTCGTCGCGGTGTCGCTCACCGGTGCTCCGAAGGTGCGGACCCTCGTCTCGTCGCCGGGGTTTCTCGGTGCGCCTCGGCCGGGTCCGGGTTGGTTGGCCTGGACCGCGTGGAGCGAGCGCGACATGCCGTGGGACGCGTGTGAGGTATGGGTGGCGTCCTACTCGCCGCGTGGTCAGGTCGACGGTGCAGTGAGACTGGCCGGCGGTCCGGAGGAGTCTGCGGTGGAGCCGCGGTGGGGACCCGACGGGGCGTTGTACTTCGTGTCGGACCGCAGTGGCTGGTGGAACCTCTACCGGTGGGACGGCCACAGGGTGGAGGCGGTGGCACCGATCGCGGGCGAGTGCGCCGCGGAGCCGTGGGAGCTGGGTTACGCGTCGTACGGCTTCCTCGACGACGGTCGGATCGTCGTGGCGGTGCAGGAGGGGCCGCGACACCGCCTTGTCGTCGTCGAGGCCGACGGCACTGTCCGCCCGGTCGACCTGCCGTACACGTCGATCAAGCCGTACCTGGCCGTCCGAGGGATGACGGTGGCGTTGATCGGATCGTCACCGACCGTAGCCCCGCAGGTCGCGATCGTGGACCTGGCTGACGCTGACCCCCAGGTGGAGGTGCTTGCCAGGTCGGAGCATGCCGGACTCGACGGGGTGGGAGTGTCGACGCCGACGGAGCTGCGCGTTCGGGTGGCCAGTGGTCGGGAGGTGCTTGCCCTGGTGTATCCGCCGACGGGCGAGGCGGCGGACTGGCAGGCACCGGTGATCGTGCGGGCCCATCCCGGGCCTACCGCCTCCTGCCTGCTGCGCCTGGACTGGCAGGCGCAGTTCTTCACCAGCCATGGGTTCGCCGTCGTTGATGTCGACTATCTGGGTAGCACCGGGTACGGCCGGGTGTTCCGGGAGTCGCTGTACGGCCGGTGGGGTCTGGACGACGTCGATGACTGCGCGGCGGTGGCGGTCCACCTGCTGTCGACGGGGCGGGCGGTGCCGGGGCAGGTGTTCATCCGTGGTGCCAGCGCCGGTGGCTACACCGCGTTGCACGCGGTGGCCCAGGACGGTCCGTTCGCCGCTGCCACGGCCGTGTCGGCGATCGTGGATCCTGACCGGTGGGCGCAGACGGTGCCCCGGTTCCAGCGGGCGCACGCGATGCGGCTGCGAGGTGGTGCCGGCCGGGTCCGTGCCGCTGCTGTCCAACGGCCGGTGCTGCTCATTCACGGCAGCGCCGACGAGGTGGCCGTGGTCGAGGATGTCCGCGAACTCGCCGACGAGTTGACGTCTTGCGGCATGGCACCCGAGGTGCTGCTTCTTCCTGATGTCGGCCACTACGTGGCGTCGTCTCCTCAAGCTGGCGCGGCGCTGGAGGCCGAGCTGGCCCACTACCGCTCGGTGATGGCGGATGCGGCCAACGACCAACGGGCGTTACACGGCGGCCAGCGGTAGTCGGTGACGCACGTACTCGCCGAACTCGCGGACCTCCGGCTCGCACCGGTAGGGCTCGAGGTCGGCCTGTACCTCGACGATGCGCTGCAGGCAGCGGTGTGAGGTGGTTCGTGCGGCGTGGTCGACTGCCTCGCGTGCGGTGGCACAGGCTTCGTCGATGCGGCCGGCGGCGACCAGCGACGAGGCCAGGAGCGCGGTGTCGATGGCGAGTCGCCGGACATGGGTGGGGCTCAGGGCGGTGAGGGCGTCACCCAGGTGCCGTTGGGTGTGCTGCGGTCGGCCCAGGTCGTGGAAGCAGTGGGCGATCTCGTCAGCGAGGTACGCCCCGTCGAAATACCCGATCCACGCCGGCTCGTTCTCGGGCTTGGCACGGGCCAGTTGCCTTTCCGCGATGTCGAGGTGGGTCAGGCAGTCTTCTTCGCGTCCAAGGCGGGCGTGCGTACGCGCCACCACCGCGTGCAGCGCGGCTGCCACGGCAGGCGTCGCCCGGGTCTCGCTTCCTCGCACCGCCGTCAGCGCCATCCTGCGTGCCGGCTCGGGGTGCCCGCAGTGCAGTGCGAGGTGGCCGATGTTCACGGCGAGCAGGTAGCTGCCGTACAGGCGGTCGCCGACGGCTTCCGTCAGACGTAGAGCGCGGAGGTAGCGGCGCTGGGCGAGGCCATGGGCGCCGGTGTCGACCGCCTGGTACCCGCAGAGCTCGAAGAATCCCGCCGCCAGCGTGTAGAGGTGGCGGCCGACAGCTTCGGAGGTGGGAGTGTTCGCCAACAGCCGGTTCAGTTCGCCTTCGACGTACCGCTGCACCTGGGCGTGGACTCGTCCGGCGCCGTGGGTGTGGTCCAACTGCCGGAACATCGCCAGAGCGGTCTCCGCCGAATGAAGATCTTCTTCGTCGACCTGGTCAGGTGAGCCGGGTCGTCCGGCCACGGGCGGCCGGGGTCCCGCCGCAGCGTTCAGCCAGTCGAGGGCGGCGCGGTCGAGAACGCCGGGCTGGAAGGGAACACGGACTACCATGCCCGCCACCGCGGGCTTCTCCTCGAACTGGGTGGGCAGCAGGGTGTCTGCGTTGCCAGAGCCGCTCGGTGAAGTTGCCCGCTTGTTCTCGCTGTTGCGGCTTTCCTCGAGAAGAGGGAGCAGGCGGGTCAAGGCCCCTCCGGCCTCCAACGCCCTGTCGCAGGCCTCGACGAATTCCCGGGACGGGAAACGGTCCGCTGTCTCGATCCGACGCACCAGGTCGGCGCTGAAGCGGATCATCGCGCCGAGTCGCGCCTGGGAGAAATTGGCCCGCTCCCGCAGCCGACGCAGCTCGGCTCCGAAGAAGTGACGCTCGGACAGGGACGGCTGGAGCATCCGCGGGGTCTGCCCCACAGCACCGCCTCCTCGTGACTGTTCGCACCACTATGGCGATGATCAGCGTGACTATCGCGCACATAGGGTCACTCGGTGTTCAGCGCGGCGCAACCACGAACACCGAGATGCACAGGTGCGGGAGACGCCAATCCGGTGGCTCAGATGCGGACAACCGCTTCGTCCGCATGCTCGGCATTCACTCCACCGGCTCGACGGGCGAGTGTGGAGACGTGCCGATGGCTGCTCGTCAGATCCGCCACCGACCTAGCACGGGAGGCTGCAGTGCAGCAGGAGTCCGCTCCGCGCCGTGATCTTGATAAACGGCGGCACCCCGGCCTTCCCGCCGCACGAACGATCATGCCTATGGGCATCTGGGCGCTTACCCGGGCACCCATGAGCGCCAGTAGGAGGCGACCTTCGACCGGCACCACATCGACGTGAGATACCCGTGTGACTCGGCGAGTCCAGCGGCTTGACGCTCTGTTGGTCTCGAAGAAGAGCGGTACGGCGGGCCACCCGATCGGGAGGCCCTGATGGAGAGGGAGAGCACCCGAATGAGTGTCGACACGGCGAGCGGCGAGGACCTCCACGCCGCAATGGTCGATCAGCTCGTCGCTGATCACACGGAGAAAGGGCTGGTCATGCGGCCCGAGGTGGAGGCGGCGCTACGGTCCGTGCCACGCCATCTGTTCACTCCGGATGCCGCGCTGGCGGAGGCGTACCGGGCCGACCAGGCCGTGGTGACCAAGCGGATCGGCGACGAGGCGGTCAGTTCGGTGTCGGCGCCGTGGCTCATCGCGGAGATGCTCGGTCAGGCCGCCGACGCCGTCGACGGCGGGTTGGCCGGCCGGCACGTCCTGGAGATCGGTTCCGGCGGGTACAACGCCGCTCTGCTGCGCGAGCTGGTCGGCACGTCGGGCTCGGTCACGACCGTGGACATCGACCGTGAGGTGACCGACCGGGCCACCGCCTGCCTCACCGCGGCGGGTTACGACGACGTGGTCGTGGTGTGCGCGGATGCCGAGCAACCGGTCAACCCGGGCCGTTCATACGACCTGATCATCGTCACGGTCGGCGCGTGGGACATCTCACCGGCCTGGATCGCGCAGCTCGCCGAGAACGGAACGCTGGTCGTGCCGCTACGGACGTTCGGGATGACCCGCTCGTGGGCGATGCGCCGGACCGGCGACCGGCTGGTCAGCCACAGCCAGCGGTTGTGCGGGTTCGTGTCGATGCAGGGCGCTGGGGCGCACGAGGTGCGGTACGTCGACATCGCTGACGGGGTCCACCTGCGGCTGGACGAGGACCAGCAGGTCAATCGCCACGCCGTCGGTGAGCTGTTGGCGCAGGCACCCGCTCGGGCATGGGCCGGGGTGAGCCTGCCCCCTCGTACCGTCCTGGCTGACCTCGACCTGTGGCTGGCGACCCGCATCACCGGTGCGGGACAGCGGTTCGTTGTTCTCACGGCCCAGCAGGAGGCCGTCGATGCGGGCGTCGTCGCCCCGGCGTGGCGCTTCGGCACACCGGCCGCCCTCGATGACGGCGCGTTCTGCTACCGCTCGACGCTGCGCTGGAACGACGACGACATGTTCGACCTGAGCGCCTGCGCTCATGGGCCCGCCGCCGCGGCGGCGGCCGGTCGGATGGTCGGACAGATGCGCGCATGGCTGTATGCGGGCAGCCCTTCACCGGTGCTGCACGTCCTGCCCGCTGGTACTCCCGACGGCGACCTGCCGGCCGGGACGGTGCTGGACAAGCGGCACAGCCGCTTCGTCCTCACCTTCACCCCCGCATAGAAGGGAACGCACGTGAACGAAACCGAGGCCTCGGAGTTCGCCCTGGACGTCAGCCTGGTCGACGCCGGCCCTACCGCAGGCGGCTACGCCACCGCCACCGACGACGGGTGCGGCTCCGGCAACACCGGCTCCAACGCCTGCACCACGAAGTGCGACGGCGGCAACTGACCCCATCCGTTCCTCTCCCGATCGGGCCCGGCGTCGAGCGCGCCGGGCCCGTCGATTCGGTGGTGCATATGGTTCCCGCAGCTGGTGCGGCGCTGATCAGAATCGCCGCCTACCCCAAGGGCCTCGTTCTGCCTCCCTGGCCCGACATGGCCCATGGTCATCCGGATCAGTGGCGCGAGTGGCTGGACACAACGTGGACGCTGCCCGGGTTCGCGGCAGCCGTCACCGGCGCGGCACCGCAGCTGGCCGATCAGATCCAACACACACTGAGCGGTGACCTGGTGCCTCAGCAGCGGCTGCGGCGCCTGGTGCAGTCAGCGGTCCGGTACCTGCTGCGCTGGACCACCCGTGCGACCCCGTTCGGCACGTTCGCCGGCGTCGCCCCGGTCCAGATCGGCGCTCGCGCAGCGGTTTGCCTGGGTGACGCCCATCGCGCGGTCTCCCGCCCCGACGGCCAGTTCATCGCCGAGCACACCGCGCGGGCCGAACACGACCTGGCTACCCTGCGCACCGTCCCCGTCGTGACGAACTCGTTGGGATACCGGCGCGGCGACAGGTGGATTTTGCCCTGTGCCCACGCCCGCGACGATCGGCGGTGGGACGTCGAGGTCCGCCTGACCGGCCCGATCCGGGCCGCGATCCAGGCCGCGCAGTCCCCGGTCAGGTTCACCGACCTCGCCGCGAGGGTCGCTGGACCCGCCAGCATCGCCGACGCCGAGCGGCTGCTGGCCGACCTGGTTCACACCGGGGTGCTGCTGTCGGCTCTCCGCCCGCCCATGACCGCCACCGACCTGGCCGCTCAGGTCGCCCGCCACTGCGTCATTCCGACGCCGGGCAGCCGGACCGCCGTCGATCTACGTGCCGACATCGCCGTGACCCTGCCCCCGCCGGTCCTGCACGAGGCGGAGCGGGCCGCGTCGACCCTAGTGGCGGTAGCGCCACCACCTACCCCCGGATGGGCCGAGTACCACAGCGTGTTCATCGAGCGATGGGGTCCAGGAGCGGCCGTTCCCATCCGCGAGGTGCTCAACGTGCTGGGGTTCCCGGCCGGCTACCGGGGATCCACTCGCCGCGCCCCAGCGCTGTTCAACGCCCGCGACCGGCTGCTCGGACAGCTCGCGCAGCAGGCCGCACTCGACGCCTGCGCCGAGGTGGTGCTCGACGACGCGCTGATCGACCGGCTACGCGGGAATGACGACCGGCCACCGATCCCGCACACCGAACTGCGGTTCACCCTCGCCGCCGACACTCCGCACGATCTGGACCGCGGCGCGTTCACCCTGACGGTCCTCAGCGGGTCCCGCCACGCCGGGGTCGCCGCAGCCCGGTTCCTGCACCTGCTCACCCCCGCCGAACTCGCCGGATTCCAACAGGTCTACCGGCAACTACCGACCGCCCTGCCCGGCGCAGCCACGGTGCAGCTGTCCGGACCCCCACTGGACGCCCGCCTCACCGCAGTAGCCCGGACGCCCGAACTGCTGCCCGTCCTTCCTGTCGGCGACTTCCACCCGGCACCGCCGTACACGCTTGAGGACCTGGCGGTGGTCGGCGACGGACGTCGGCTGTGGCTGGTATCGCTGGCCGCCGGTCAGCCCGTCGAACCGCTGCTGTTCAACAGCGTGCTGCTACCCACGCTGCAGCAGCCGCTGATGCGGTTCCTGACCGAGATCTGGACCGCCTGGACGGCACCCTGCAGCCGGTTCGACTGGGGACACGCCAGCGGCCTGCCGTTCCTACCCCGCCTGCGGCGAGGACGCACGGTCGTGCACCCCGCCCGCTGGATCATCGACCACACCGCGCTTCCCGCTCAAGGCGCCGGATGGCAGCAGTGGTGCGACGCTTGGCAGCGACACCGCCATCAGCGGCACATCCCGCAGCGGGTCTTGGTCGGCGACGACGACATACGCCTACGCCTTGACCTGGACAACCCGGCCCACCTGGCTGTGTTACGAGACCACCTCGACCGGCATCCCCGCGCCGTGATCGCTGAGGCGCCAGGGCCGGCGGGCTGGATCGACGACCGCCCTGCCGAACTCCTGCTCACCCTCATCCACCCCGCGCCGGCCGCCCGAACAGCCCGGCCAGCCCGAACCGCGACCACTGTTCAGCACTGGCCTGGGCGGTCACGGTGGCTGGAGGCACACCTGTACGGCCACCTCGACGGCATCCTGGCCGACCTCGCCGGCCGCCCCGCCGACCACCTTCCAGCCGGCTGGTGGTTCCTGCGGTATCCCCATCCCGAGCTACACCTGCGGCTACGCATCCCACTATCGGACACCGACCGATTCGCCGACATCGCCCGTCATCTCGCCGACTGGGTGCAGCACCTGCACGATGACGCCCTCGTACACGACTACAGCATCCATCCGTACCGCCCGGAGACCCGCTACGGTTCCGCAGCGACCCTCGCCGCCGCCGAGCGGGTGTTCGCCGCCGACTCCCGTGCCGCAATGTGCCGACTTAGTGGAGACCGACAAGCCACCACCGCCGCCGGGATGATCATCATCGCCGAAGGCTTCACCGGCGACGGCCCGCGCTGGCTCACCACCCACATCGCCCACCGGACCGGCCCCCGCCTCAACCCCGCCCAACTCGAACACGCCCGGCGCCCAGTGCACGACGAGCGACTCGCGGCAGCACTGGCCGCCTACCGGCCGTTGGTCGTCGATGACGGACTCGACCCCGACGAGGTGCTGGGCGACCTGCTGCACCTGCACCACGCCCGCATGATCGGCGTCGACCTCACCTCCGAACAGCACTGCCTGCGGCTGGCCCGCACCATCGCCCGCGCCACCCTCGCCAGGCTCAAGCCGTGACCGCAGGGCAGTCCCTCGCCGACGGCGCGGCCGGCATCGCCCTGCTGCACCTCGAAACCGGCAATCGGCGCGCAGCGCACAAGGCACTACGCGAAGCCACCGCCGGTGGCGTGAGCATCAGCGACGGAGCCAGCCTCTTCTACGGCGCTCCCGCACTCGCCTTCGTCCTCGCCACCACCGACCAGTTAGGGCTCGCCCAGGCACGAGCGGCCACCGCCGACGGCACCGCCACGGTGACTCGCCGACGGCTCGACGCCGCCCACCGCCGCATCGACCGCCACCAGCAGCCGCACTACGCCGAGTACGACCTCATCCGCGGGCTGACAGGCCTCGGCGTCGTCCTGCGCCGGCTCGGCGATCACGACCTGCTCCGCCAGGTCCTGGACTACCTCGTCCGGCTCACCGAACCGTGCGACGAACTGCCCGGCTGGTGGTGCTGGAACGGGCCCGAACGCCACCAGCCACCGCCCCCCGGCGGTCACGCGAACTTCGGCATGGCCCACGGCATCACCGGCCCACTGGCACTGCTCGCCCTCACCCTCCGCGACGGCATCACCGTCGCCGGACACACCACGGCGATCAACCGCATCAGCCGATGGCTGGACGCCTGGCAGCAGCACACCGACGGCACGATCTGGTGGCCGCAAACCATCACCCTCACCGACCTGCACCGCACAACGCCGGCCCAGCAAACCCCGCTGCGGCCGTCCTGGTGCTACGGCACCCCCGGCATAGCCCGCGCCCAGCAACTCACCGCACAAGCCCTGCGCGACACCACTCGGCAGCGCCTCGCCGAGACCGCCTTCACCAGCTGCGTCACCGACCCCGAACAGCTTCGACGGCTCACCGACCGAAGCCTGTGCCACGGCACCGCCGGACTGGTGGCCACCGCCCGCCGGGTCGCTTCCGATGCCCTCACCTTGATACCCCTGGCTGCCGTAGAAGATCTCCACCGGCAGACCGCCCCCACCACCAACGAGCCCGAAGGGCTGCTCGATGGCAGGACAGGCGCCGACCTCGTCACGGCCGTCGCCACCGCCTGGGACGCCTGTCTCCTCCTCACCTGAAAGAGCCATCCGTGGACCACACCCCCTGGCACCAGGTCAACATCACCTACCCCGGCCAGACCGCCCAGGAGCGCGAGAAACAGGCCGTCGCCCACCTGCGCCGAGTGCTTCCCGCCGCCGAGACCGCCGGCCTGATCACCTCCTGGTGGTTCATCCGCAAAGGCGCCTGGCGCATCCGCTACCTCCCTACAACCAGCCCCGACAGCGGAGACCAGGCCCGCCGGCTACTCACCGACGGGGCCACCTGGACCGGCGACATCTACGAACCCGAAACCCACGCCTTCGGCGGCCACGACGCCACGACCACCGCCCACACGCTGTTCCACCACGACAGCCGCCACCTCCTCACCTACCTCCACCAGCACCCCACCACCCGGCGCGAACACTCCCTGATCCTGTGCACCGCCCTGATGCGCGCAGCAGGGCTGGACCCCAACGAGCAAGGCGACGTCTGGGCCCAAGTCCTCGAGCACCGCGCAGCACACCTCAACCAGGCACCCACAACCGATGCCCGCAGGTGGGAGAGGTTCACCGGAGACGTTCGAAGCCTGCTGCTCGGCGCACCTCGCACTTCCGGCGACTGGCACACCGCATTCGCACACGCCGGCGCGGCTCTACACCGCCAACGGGAAAGGGGCACACTCACCCGTGGTCTGCGGGCAGTAATCGCCTTGCACGTGATCTTCCACTGGAACAGGCTCGGACTACCCGCCACCACCCAGGCCACCCTCGCCCGAGCGGCCCAGGAAGCCATCTTCGGCCTGCCCGATACGGACCTGCCAGACCCCGGGTAGACGCACCAAAGGAAAGGAGTGGAGGAAGGCACCGTGCCCGAGAAGGTGATCACCAACAAGGTTCTCTGCTACGTCGTGCGGGAAGGTCACTTGCTCGTCTTCCGCCACACCGACTTCAGCTACGAGAAGGTAGGCATCCAGGTGCCCGGCGGCAGCGTTCGCCCCGGTGAGGACCCGGCGGACGCGGCGCTGCGCGAGGCCCGCGAAGAGACCGGACTGACCGGCTTCACCGTCGTGCGCAAGCTAGGGGAGATCGAGTACGACCTCAGCCCGCTCCGCTTCGAGATCCAACGTCGGCACGTCTTCGAGTTGGCACTGCACGGGCCGGCGCCCGAGCGATGGGCGAGCCAGGAAGACCACGACGGCGAGCAGGAGCCCACCCGCTTCGAGTGCTTCTGGGTACCGCTACGGACCGCGCACGTCCTGCAGTCTGGCCAGGGCGCGCTTGTGGGCCGGTTGTTCGACTGACCAGAATTCCAACAGCGACAGTCGGGCGAACGATGCGAGAAGACGAACTGCGGGACCTGGTCCTGCGCAGCCCATGGATGATCCGGGCGCTGGGCGTCGTCCGGGACTCCGGCCTGCCGGACGCCTGGATCGGTGCGGGCGCCATCCGCGACCTGGTCTGGGGCGAGCGGTACGGCGATGGCTTCGACCTCTCGCTGGTCCGCAATGTCGACGTCGTCTTCCTCGACCCGGCGGACCTGAGCCGCGACAACGACGACCGGGCTACCCGGCGGCTGGTGGCGGCCTGGCCGGCGCCGCCGTGGGAGGCGAAGAACCAGGCCGCCGTGCACACCTGGTATCCGGCGAAGTTCGGCGGCAACCCGGTGGCCCCGTTGCGGACCATCACCGATGCCGATGGCACCTGGCCTGAGTACGCCACCGCCGTGCCGGTACGCCTCGACGCGTACGACCAGATCCCGGTGTGTGCGCCGCACGGCCTCGACGACCTGCTCGACGGGGTGTGGCGGCGCAACCCGACCCGGGTCAGCCCGGAGATCTCCCGGCAAAGACTCGTCCGTCACCGCCCCACCGACCGCTGGCCGGGCATCCGCGCGTGATCTGAGCCGGCGCTCGAAGCCCTCGGAGGGGTTGCCGCCGAGGGCTGGGACCTCGGGTCTGGAGCCGATCGGCATCGACCCCAACTACGGCGTCCCGGATCGGTGGTTGCTGAGGGCGGTAATAAAAAGATCTTGTCTCGGTTCGATACTCATAGCGGTGCCGAGGCGAGCGGTCGCAGGAGGTCAAGCGAGCTGGTGCCGTGCCTTGGCCGCTGCATCGATCCGGGCGGTCAGTTCGGCGCCGAGCCGCTTGAGCTTGCATCGGACCCGCTCGCCGAACTCCACGGTCTTGCCGCAGGCTAGCGCCGCCGCGGACCAGGTGAGCCCATCGTGTGCCTTTGACATGGTGACCTGCAGCTCATCGGGCTGAAGGCGGGCGAGCACCCGGTGCAGCCTCGGGTCGTTCCACCCGTCGACGCTGTCCACCGGGGCGCCGCCGGCGACGGTGTCGGCCACGGTCCAAGGGCTGTCGGTGCCCATGTTCGTTAGGGTCCGGTCTAGGGAGTCAACCGTACGGCCACGCAGCTCTGTCTCACCGATGAGGCGCCACGCCCGTCGTTGATCCCGGACGCCGGAGCGGAGCCGGCGAACCACGGCATGGTCTCCATCTGGGTGAGCGCCATCGAGCGGCGCCTGCAGCAGGGCATTGCCCGTGGCGGCGATGTTTATGTCGCTCGGGCGGAGGCCGAGCCATCTTTCGGCGAACCGCGCCACGATTGGTCCGCTGGCTACGGGGTCCTGTACGACTGCTTGCCGTGCTTGGTAGGCGGCCCGCACGGCACAGCGGGCGGCGCCAACGGCGAGATGGTCCGTCAGGAGTGTTGCCGTCAATACCTCGAACGCGAACTGCGGTGTGGTGCCGCGCTGTGATACCGAGTTCCAATGCTTGAGCAGGCGGATGACCTTGCCACGGTCGATAGCGTCAACGACTGGAGCACCGCTTAAGCCGTAAGGTGGCAGGTGGTCGTCGCTCGGGTCGCTGGCCACCAGAACCTGGATCTCCGGGTCGGGCGTCAGCTGGCGCAGCAATTCCCCAACGTTAAGGTGCTGTTCCACGTCGTCGATGACCCAGATCATCTTTTCGGTGACTGCGGCGGGGTCGAGCCCGCTGAAGTAGGCATTAGACGCGGCCACAGTGATGTTGCTGGCGCTAAGGTCTCCGTGAAGCGGCCCGTACCAACCGGCGCACTCCGGACAGTCCCCGAACAAGTGCTGCAGGTTCCGTTGGGAACCGTCTGGGTAGCGGCTGTCTGTGGACTTGCACTGGAAGGCGGCGATCGACCCGTCCGGGGTCCACCGCATACCGTCGATGCCCACGTCGGCGGACATCCGCCGTATCCACGGGGAACTTGGCTCGGGCTCCGAAGGGATGTAGTGCTCGTCGTACGGCATCAGGTAGGTCCTTCAGCTGCTCGTTAGTGGCCTCTCACCTCTCAGGTCCCGGGCCCGCCCGAACCGGCAAAAAATCTTGACGAAACTCTGGGAGCATCTCCCATTCGAGCGTACCGGCCCTGTCGAACAGGAGTCCGAGCTGGCGCCCTACTGCCCGAACCACGCGCGCATCGGGCCAAAGGACTGACTGGCCACACGCCGAGCCGGCCCGGCGTGTGGCCGGCACGACGAAACGCAGACCACGCTGACGATGACCAGGTAGAGCCCGGGTCACCGACGACCGATGATGCTGTGGAACAGGGGGATCGCGGCACCGACGGCACCGCCGCCAACCAAAACGGCGGCGGCCAGCGGTTGCCCGGCCAGGTGGATCAGAACACCAGCCGCCACGCCGGTCAGGACGGCGAGCAGGAGCACCACAGCGGCGCGCACGGTCAGCAGCGGTTCGATGTCGCGCGGACCGGTCGACAGGTCACCCACGGTCGCCACCCGCACCAGCAGCGGCGAGGCGGGCGGAGATCCGCTCGCCCTCACGCTTCAGCTTGCGCTGGACCCGGATGCCGAACCGCTCATCCCTCCCACTCACTCTCGCGGCCACCTCCCAAGAGGCGTCAGGGTTCTGCGCGAACGCTGCAGCAATGGCCCGTTCGTCGTCGTTGAGCCGGCTCAGCACCCGGCCGATGCGCGGATCGTCCCATCCGCCGACGTCGGAGAGGACTTGCTGCTCCACGACCTCCGCACCCGGGATGACGTCGACCAAAGAGACGGGGTCGGCCATCGGGTTCAGCAGGACGGGCCTGTCGAGGGAGTCGATCAGCCGGCCCTTGATCTGTCGTTCCCAGATCGGCCGGTGCGCCTCGTGCTGCTCGTTGACCCGCAAGCGCATCACGGTCGGGAAGTTCGTTTCGGCGGCGTCCAGCCAGTCGTCGTCGAGCAGCGCCGCCACGGTCGCGTCGATCCGGGCCTGCGGCATCCTGCGGAAACCCAGCCACGTCATTCCGAACTCGGCGACCGCAGCCTGGGAGTCCGGTTTCTGGAGGATAGCCTCCCGCGTGCGGAGCGCCGCGTTGTACGCCTGGCTGGCCAACGTTCGGTCCGGGCCCTGCAGCTCGACGGCACGCCGCCAGTCGCGGAACAGGTCGCCCAGCACGTCGGGCATCGACCACAGGCCGCGCGTATGGGACATGACCTGCAGGTAGTTCTGTGTGCGGAAGGCCTCCAGTGCGGCCCGGGAAGGTATGGCGTCCGCCATCGTGGCCAGATGGGGGGTTACGCCTGTCGCGAAAGTGTGAATCTGGGCGGACGACGCCAGCGCGAAGGTGAATTGCGGCCCGGCCTGAATGGAGGCGAGCAGGTTCGTCGCAGGTGAGGCCAACTGCGCGCGGGCGGACTCGACGGTCCGCACTGCGGCGGGGGTGACGACCTCGACGGCGCGGGCCGTCGCGGGCGCAGCGGCGATCTTCATGGCCTGCCTCGTGGCTGCCTGGTCGGCGATCTCGGCGACCCGCGCCATCGCGCCCGACGCGGCCATGATGCTCTTGATCGTCTTCTCGTGCTGGGCGAGCATCTGCGAGGCATACACGATCGCCTTGAGCTCCGCCGACCCGACACGGGGGAATTCCCGGTGGAAGGCCGTCTGCCGCACCGGCAGCAACTGCTCCGCTTTGCCGGCCGGGATGCTGCTCGGCGCAGGTTCCCGGCTCTGTCGATCTCCGGCCGGGCTGCTCCGGTCGTGGTCGTGCGCGTTCATGGTTGGTCGTACTCCTCATAGGGGCTGGTGCTGGACTCTCCTATCTCCCAGCCGCGAGATCCGCCCGAACTTGCAAAAAATCTTGGTTCAACTCCCCAGTTTTCTCAGTCGGTGCCGCGGAGCAGGGCAAACGTAGTGGTCGGCTTCCGGTGGTCGCTCTTCACGGGCTTGCCTGCGCCGTCGTCCTCGTGGCGGCGTCGGGTCGGGCACGGCGCACCGATCGCGGCCACGGTGTCCGGCCACAGACTGCCGTTTGGCGCAGTGATCCGGCGGCTCTAGGGTCCGTGTCGAAGTCGGTCGGCCGGCTCGATGCTGACACCCCCGGGTGACTCGACCTGCATTGGGAGCAGCACCGGCACTGAACCTTGACCAGCTTCGGTCAGTCGCTGGACTGCACGTCTTCCGGCGACAAGTCGCGGCGACTGGACTAACGGGCGGCCCCGGTCATGATCTTGCGTGCTGTGCTCGACGTGTGCTCTCCAGCGGATGCCAACCTGGGTGAACCGGTGCCAACGCGGGGCACCCGGCCGACCGCCGGTCGCAAACCGGGGTTCGTGTGCTCGAGCTGTGGTCCTGGGCTGGCCGAACAGGGGTCCGGGTGACGTGGGTGAACGTGGGCCACTCCCTGCCACCCCAGGTGAACCCCAGGTCGCTAGACTAGGCCCTCGCGCCCTCGTAGCTCAGGGGATAGAGCATCGGTTTCCTAAACCGTGTGTCGCAGGTTCGAATCCTGCCGGGGGCACGTCACAGAACTGCAAACGCGAGACGCGACCGGTCAGTCACTGATCGCGGAAGCCGGTTTCGCGTTGGAGTAGACGATCGAGGATGCCCCGGCTCAGCGGCCAGGGCATCCTCGCGTTGCCTCATCGCGCGGATGCCGAACGCGCCTGGATCGCGGCATGAGAGTCCACCTCAGGTGAGCCGCTCGACCCGCGCCGAGCCGCAACCCGCCGCGCCCGCCCTCCGTCAACGCGGCTGGTGCCGCGGACGTCGCTATGCGCGGCGATCCGTTGGGTCGCGCAGGGTGACGGTGCCTGCGGGTTGACGGATCCGCCCACAGGCCCTGGCTCTGCAGCCATGGACGCACCAGCTTCCTGGGCTCGCT
Organism: Micromonospora sp. NPDC048871; assembly: GCF_043198155.1. Taxonomy (NCBI): domain Bacteria; kingdom Bacillati; phylum Actinomycetota; class Actinomycetes; order Micromonosporales; family Micromonosporaceae; genus Micromonospora; species Micromonospora sp. NPDC048871. Next base: position 110,326 of record NZ_JBICUM010000011.1, read on the forward strand.
TTTCCCGCCCGCCTCCGTAGTTGCCTCCGCAGCCAGCCGGAACCCAGCGTGACTGTTGCGTCGACGAATGCAGAGCAAAGGGACCGATGGGGTGGGGGTCGTGCGGCTCGGACGGTAACGCTGTGCGATCTCTCCAGCGGTACGCCTGGGCGTCATCCGCCGCTGCCGTCACCCTTCGCCCTCGTGACCGTCACCTGCGGTCGCTACTCGCGGGCGGGCACCAGCAACGGGCGGCGCCGGGCGGAGCGATCACGAAACTATCCGCCAACGCTGGCTCGCGCTGCCGTCACACGTGTCGAAGCTGACCGGCTCACCGGGGCCGTGGGAGGCCAGGCACCCGCTCTTGTTCGCCCTGTGGAGCTGACGTTTGCCGGAGTCGTAGACCCACCCGTTCAGATTTCCGAAGTTGGCCGGCGACAGCATGCCGATCCCGTCGTAGCGGATGGTGAACTGCATGGACGGGAAAGACTTCACGACCATGATGTCGTCCGACTCGAATTCCCATCGCTGGCCGGGCTGGTTCCGCCAGGCGGCGGTCACCACCTTTGATCCGTGGTCCGTGCCGGTGGTGCTGAGAACGGTGCCGTCAAAACTCACGATCACCATGCTGTCGCGGTTGAACGGCCCCGAGGGTAGGCCCGTGGTGCGAGGCGTAGTTTTGGTCGGCGACGGGGCGCCCGAATCGTTCTTGGCCGGAGGCTCCCCGGCCGAAGGGCTGGTAGCCGCACCCGGGCCGCCGTCGGCTGCACCCGTCGGACCAGTCGGGCCGGGCGCATTGGGGGCATTAGGGGAATTGGTGGCATCGGGGGAATTGGTGGCATCGGGGGAATCGGCAGGACGGGCGCTCCCGCCAGCGGCCGGGGAGGAGGTGCCCACGGCGGCAAGATTGGCCGGTGGGTCGCCGGCCGAAGGCTCACGGGATGCCGCCCCACCATTGGCGAGATAGGTCCCCAGCGACACCGCCACCAGTACACCGGCCACCGTGCCGACAGCCGGTAGAAGCCATTTCCGGCGACGGGTGTCGGCCGGCGACATGACGTGGGTCGTCAGGTCCGGCAGCTTCGTCAACTTCGCGCCGACCGACTCCGGGGTGGTGTCTTGGCCGGGGTCGACGGCAGTGAACCCGTCTGGGCCAATCAACGCGGTGGCAGTCAGCGTCGGTGCGATGCCGGGCACTCTGACAGGGACGGTCAACGCGGCACCGACCTGGGAAAGAGTCTCCTCAAGGCTTGCGGGCAGCCAGCCTTGCCCGGCGGTTGCCGCGCTGCGTTCGACGTAGGCGGCGATGACCTCCTGCGGAGTGGGGCGCAGCTCCGGCTCTTTGTCCAGGCACCGGCTGATCAGCTCGCGGAGGCCCGGATCGGCGATCCCGTCGAGGTGGGGTTCGCCCTGCGTGATGCGGTAGACGAGTTCTGCGTTGCTGCCGGCCCGGAACGGGGCCGTCCCGGTGGCGGCGAAGGCGACAACCGAACCGAGCGCGAAGACATCCGTGGCCGGGGTGGACCGCTCCCCACGCAGCTGTTCCGGTGACATGTAGGACGGCGTTCCCATCAGCACGCCGGTCTGGGTGAGGTCGACCTCGCCGTCGGCCCGCGAGATGCCGAAGTCGATGACGCGGGGGCCATCGGCAGCGAGCAGCACGTTGCCGGGCTTGAGGTCCCGGTGGACGATGCCAGCGGCATGGATGGCTTTGAGCGCTTCGCACACCCCGGCGGCGAATCGCCACACGCCGGGCAACGGCAGCGTTCCGTGGCGCGCGACGGCGACGGCCAGATTCGGGCCCGGCACGAAGGCAGTCGCCAGCCAGGGCCGGACGGCGTCGGAGTCGTGGCTGAGCACGGGGGCGGTGAAGATGCCGCCGACCCGCCTGGCGATGGCCGCCTCACGCGCGAAGCGGGCCCGGAAGGCGGGATCGGTCGAGTACGGGTCCTTGACGACCTTTACCGCCACCGCCCGGCCGGCCTGGGTCACTCCGAGATAGACGGATCCCATGCCACCCTCGCCTATCCGGCTGAGCAACTGGATGTCGCCCACCACCACCGGATCGTCCGCGTTCAAAGGAAGGAACGTCAGCCCCAGCTCGGGCAGGGTTGGGATGATGTCACTCACTCGGCGCCCCCTCGTGGTCACCGGGATGCTACCGAGACCGAAGAACCGCATCGTGCAGGTGTCACTGACGAACGTGGCCCGACACGCGAGCGGGGCCAGCGCCCGGGTCGCGGTCAGCTACGCGGAGGAGGCCGGGTTGCGGGTCGTGGTCGAGTACACCGGATCGGATTCGCCCCGGCCGGTGCCGGGGGGTGGTGTCGGCATCTGCGGTATGCGGGAACGGGCGGTGGCCACCGGCGGCTCCCTGGTGGCCGGGCCGACTGCGGCGGGTGGTTCCGGGTCACCGCCCAGTGGCCGAGCGGGTGTACGGCGGCCCAGGAACGGTCCGAGCCGTGCGCGGAGGGGTCCGGGTGATCCGGGTCGTTCTCGCCGATGACCAGGTGCTGGTTCGGGCCGGTTTCCGAGCCCTGGTCCGGGCGGTCCGGGTGGTGGCCGCCGGTGAGGCCCTGCTGTCGCCCGGGGTCACCAGACGCCTGATCGCGGTGTACGTGGAAACCGCGCCGGTGGACGAGCCGGGCCCAGGCGACCGAGCGGGCCTGGGCCGCCCCGGTCCTGGTACTGCCTGCTGGCGGTCGGGGTGTCGCTGGCCCGTGCTGGGTCGGCGTGACGTGACGGCCTGCGCCGAGGGTCCCGGGCACCCGGCCGGTCAGGGTGCCCGGGTCAGCCGCGCTCGGCGGTGGGCAAGGTATTCGCGTTCGGCGGGGTCGTGGGTGAGGTCGATGGCGCTGTCGTACGCCGCCACCGCCTCCGGGTGGCGGCCGAGCCGTTCCAGCAGGTGGGCCCGGACGGCCTTGGCGGGCTGGAATCGTCGGGCCCGGTCGTCGGTCGGGTTCGTCAGTTCGTCCAGCCGGGTCAGCCCGGCCGCCGGGCCCTGCACCTCGGCGGTGGCTACGGCGTAGGCGACATCACCACCGAGCGAGGGTGCGACCGTGTGGAGTGCCCGGTGCAGGTCCAGCAGGGCCGGCCAGTCGGTGGTGCCGGTGTGCCGCCGGGCGCAGTGCACGGCCTGGACTGCGGCTTCGAGTTGGAAGCGTCCGAGTTGTCCACGGGCGTGGGCGGTGCGCAGGTGCTCGTGGGCCCGGTGGATCAGGTGATCGTTCCAGCGCGCCGGGTCCTGCTCGGCCAGTGGCACGAACCGCCCGTGGGCATCCAGGCGGGCGGGGAGGCGGGCGGCGGAGAGTTGGACCAGGGCGGCCAGCCCGTGGGTCTCGGGGTCCTCGGGCGCCACCGTGGTGAGCACCTCGGCCAGGTGCAGGGCCTCGGTGGGTACCGGGCGGGCCTGGGGGCTGGTGGTCGCCCAGTCGATGACGTACGCCCCGTAGATCGCTTCGAGGACGGCGGCCATCCGGCCGGGCAGGTCGGTGCGGTCCGGGATGCGGAAGGGGATGCGGGCGGCCTTGATCCGCCGCTTGGCTCGGACCAGGCGGGTGGCCATCGTCGAGGGGGGTATCGAGAAGGCCCTACCGATCTGGTCGGCCGTGAAGCCCAGCACGGTGTTGAGCATCAGGGGGGTGTGCGCGGCGCGTCCGATCGCCGGGTGGGCACAGACGAGCATCAGTTCCAGCCGCCGGTCGGGGATCGCCTCGGGGTCGAGGTCGTCGAGGTGTACGGGGGCGTCCCGCTCGATGTCGAGCGGGACGTTGCGCCGCCACTGCGCCGACTTCCACCGGTCCCGCAGCCGGTTACGTGCGACTGTCAGCAGCCACCCGTCGGGGTTGTCGGGTACGCCTCGTTCGGGCCAGGTCCGCAGGGCCCGCTCGAAGGCGTCGGCCAGGGCGTCCTCGGCCCAGACGATGTCGTTGGTCGAGGTGGACAGCAGGGCCAGCAGCCGTCCGTAGCTGTCGCGGGCCGCGACGGCCGCGGCTGCCCGCCCCGCCTCCCCGGTGGTCAACTCGTCCAGGCTCCGTCGACGAAGGCCGTCGCGGTGGGGCGTACCTCGATCGTCCCCCACTGCGCGGCCGGGCACTTCTCCGCCCAGCCGATCGCGGCATCCAGGTCGGGTACCTCGAGCAGGAACACCCCGGCCAGCGCCTCCCTGGTCTCGGCGAAGGGCCCGTCCTGCACCCGCAGGTCTCCGTCCTTGCGGGTGATGGTGGTCGTCGCCGCGGCGGGTTGCAGGATGTCGGCCGACAGCAGCACCCCGGCCGCGCGCAGCGCCCGACCGTACGCGTCGAAGGCCATCTTCGCCTCCGCGACGACCTCGTCGGAAAGCTCCCCCTCCCCCGGCTCGGGGTAATGAATCATCAGCGCGTAACGCATCGTGTTCTCCTTCGCCACCGTTGTGCCGCCGTAGGCGTCTACACCCGGATGACGATCGGCCCAGGCCGAATTCGCCACCCCTCGTCAGGTCATGCAACCCCGCAGGCGGCACCTGGCGTGACTAACTCGAATCGGGGATCGGAGGCATGGATGGGCGATCGCGACACGGCGTTCGCGGAGTACTTCGCGGCCAGGTCCAACGCTATGCGCAGCACCGCGTACCTGCTCTGCGGGGACTGGCACCGGGCGGAGGACCTGGTCCAGACCGCTTTCACCAGGCTGTACCTGGCCTGGCACCGGGTGTCCCGGCATGAGGTTCTCGACGCCTACCTGCGTCAGATCATCGTGCGTGCCTTCCTGGACGAGCGAAGACGGGGCTGGTGGCGGCGGGAGCAGGTGGACGGTGCTCATCCTGAGCGGCCGGCGCCCACCGAGGCGCCGGAGAACCGACTGGTGCTGCTCCAGGCCCTGGCCGCCGTACCGCCTCGCCAGCGGGCCGTGCTGGTCCTGCGCTACTGGGAGGACCTGCCGGTCGACGAGGTCGCCACCCTGCTGCGCTGCTCGCCCGGGACGGTCAAGAGTCAGGCCGCCCGCGGCCTGGACACCCTGCGCGGCCTCCTGTCACCCACGTACAGCGGCACCGAGAAAGGTCGATGATGGACGGACAGCAGTTGCGTGAGGCGTTGCGGGACGAGATGACCACTCTGACCTCGCCACCGCCGCTGGACACGCAGGCCATGCTGGGCACCGCCCGCCGGGCCCGTACCCGTCGCCGTACCTTGCAGGCTTGTGTGGGGTCGGCGGCGGCGGTCGTGGCCGTCGCCTTCTTCGGCACCTTCGCCAGCCCGGGTGTGGGCGGCGGGTGGAGCCCTGCGGCGCCCCTGTTCGGAGGCCCCTCCTCCGACGACGACACCGCCTCCCCCTGGCCTACCGGGCCGGACGGCCTGCCGCAGGAGGATCGCACCGCGAAGGCCGGCACCCGGTACGACCGGGGCGCCGAACTGCTCGACCAGCTCCGCGCCGTCGTGCCGGCCGGCTACACCGTGCCGCAGGCCCCGGAGGCCCCGTCCCACCAGGCGCAGTACGAACAGACCGTCAAGGGAGTGGACGTGTGGAGTTACACCTCCTCCCTTCCCCTGGCCAAGGGCGAGTGGACGGGCACCGTACTGGTCGAGGTGCACACCGCCGGCAATCAACTGGCTACCGATCCGTGCGCCCTGGCCCGCCAGTTCTGGGGCATGCAGGGCAACTGCGAACCGATGACGGTCGCCGGCGCACACGTGGGGGTGGTGGTCGGCCCCGGTGGGGATGACCGGTTCGACCAGTGGGCCGCCTACCGCCACCCGGACGGTGTGGTGGTCTTCGTCGCCCAGGCCATGAACCGTGGCAGCAACCAGCAGGGCGGCATCGAGTTGCCGTTCTCCGAGGCGGAACTGGCGGCCCTGGCCGTCGACGATCGGTTCCACCTGGAGTGAGGCGACACCCCTCAAGATCCGCCACCATATACCCCCACCGGGTATATGGTGGCGGGGAGGAGGGATGAGATGGCGCATGACGCACACCGTCCCGGCAGCGACCAGCACGGTGGACACGACAAGCACGCCGGCCACGATCCGGAGGCGTTCCGGCGCAAGTTCTGGCTGAGCCTGGTCCTGACCGTACCGATCGTGGTCACCAGCCACATGGTGATGGACTGGTTCGGCTACGAACTGGACTTTCCCGGGATCGGCCTGGTGGGGCCGGTGCTGGGCACGGTGGTGTTCGGGTACGGCGGATGGCCCTTCCTCCAGGGGGCGGTGCGGGAGATCCGGGACCGGGCCCCCGGCATGATGCTGTTGATCGCGATGGCGATCTCGGTCGCCTACCTGGCCTCCCTGGCCACCGCGGTCGGCGCGTTCGACCTGGACTTCTGGTGGGAACTGGCCGCCCTGGTCACCATCATGCTGCTCGGGCACTGGCAGGAGATGAAGGCGATCGGCCAGGCCCGGGGTGCCCTGTCCGCGCTGGCCGCGTTGTTGCCCGACGAGGCGGAACGGCTCGACCCGGAGGGTCGGGCCCAGCCGGTGTCGGTGGCCGACCTGCGGGTCGGGGACCTCCTGCTGGTACGGCCGGGTGGCCGGGTGCCGGCGGACGGTCAGGTCGTCGAGGGTCGGGCCGAGATGGACGAGTCGATGATCACCGGCGAGTCCCGGCCGGTGGCCCGGGCCCCCGGTGACCGGGTGGTGGCCGGCACGGTCGCCACGGACGCGGCCCTGCGGGTACGCGTCGAGGCGGTCGGCGACGACACCGCACTCGCCGGCATCCAGCGGCTGGTGGCGCAGGCCCAGCAGTCCAGTGGCCGGGCACAGGTGCTGGCCGACCGCTTCGCCGCCTGGCTGTTCTACCTGGCCACCGCCACCGCCCTGGTCACCCTGCTGGTGTGGACCCTGCTCGGCGACCCCAGCGAGGCGGTGGTGCGTACGGTCACCGTGCTGGTCATCGCCTGCCCGCACGCCCTCGGCCTGGCCATTCCCCTGGTGATCGCCCTGTCCACGGCGGTGGCCGCCAAGGGCGGCATCCTGGTCAAGGACCGACTGGCCCTGGAGCGGATGCGCACCATCGACACGGTGCTGTTCGACAAGACCGGCACCCTGACCCGGGGCGCCCACACCCTCACCGGTGTAGCCGCCACCGCCGACCCACCGAGCCAGGACGACACCGGGCAGGAGACCCCCGGGCAGCGGGAGGTGCTGGCCCTCGCGGCGGCCGTGGAGGCCGACAGCGAGCATCCGCTGGCCCGGGCGATCGTCTCCGCCGCCCAGGCCCAGGGGCTCCGGCGTACGGCCACCGGCTTCCGGTCGCTGACCGGCCGGGGCGTACGCGCCGAGGTCGAGGGGGTCGGGTACGCCGTAGGCGGGCCAGCCCTGTTGCGGGAGTTCGAGGTGACCCTCCCCGAGGCGCTGACCGGGCGGCAGGAGCAGTGGTCCCGACGGGGCGCCGCCGTCCTGTACCTGCTGCGGCTGGACGACCATCGGGCGCAGGTGCTCGGTGCCCTGGCCCTGGAGGACGAGGTGCGGCCGGAGGCCCGGCAGGCCATCGCCGACCTGCGCGGGCAGGGGATCCGGAAGATCGTCATGATCACCGGGGACGCCCGTCCGGTGGCCGAGGCGGTCGCCGCCGACCTGGGGTTCCGGGCCGGTGAGGACGAGGTGTTCGCGGAGGTGCTGCCGGCGGACAAGGACGACACGGTGGCCGACCTGCAACGCCGGGGCCTGCGGGTGGCGATGGTGGGTGACGGCGTCAACGACGCTCCGGCGCTGGCCCGCGCGAACGTCGGCATCGCGATCGGGGCCGGCACCGATGTGGCGATCGAGTCCGCTGGGGTGGTGCTGGCCTCCTCCGACCCGCGCGGGGTGACCGGGGTGATCCGGCTGTCGCAGGCCGCGTACCGGAAGATGATCCAGAATCTGGCCTGGGCGGCGGGTTACAACGTGGTCGCGTTGCCACTGGCCGCCGGGGTGCTGGCCTGGGCCGGGGTGGCGCTGAGCCCGGCGGTCGCGGCGGTGTTGATGTCGGCCTCGACGATCGTGGTGGCCCTCAACGCCCAGTTGCTGCGCCGGGTCCGGCTACGCCCACAGTAGGTCAGCCTTTGACGGGGTAGGCCCGGGTCTCGGCGGCCTGCACCGCAGCCCAGACCGGTTGGCCCGGGGCCGGTTTCAGGTGGGCGGCGGCGGCCGGGGTGACGTCGGCGGCCACCTCGATCGGGCCGGTCAGTTGGATCCGCAGGTTGTCGCCGTGCCGCTGGATGCCGGTGATGGTCGCCGGCCAGGTGTTGCGCGGGCTGCCGTCCGGCCGGTGCGGGTACAGCGCGACCGCCGCCGGGGCGAAGGCCACGAAGACCTCCCCGTCGTACGGGTCGCCGGTGGTCAGGACCTGCCCCTCGGCTAGCCGGACCTGACGGCCGGTGGCGTGTCCCCGGTAGAGGTTCAGCCCCACCAGGCGGGCCACGTAGTCGGTACGGGGTTCGGCCGTGATGGTGGCGGCATCCCCCTGCTGGACCACCCGGCCGTCCTCGATGATCACCAGCCGGTCGGCGAGCACCAGGGCGTCCAGCGGATCGTGGGTGACCAGCAGGGTGGCTCCGGGGTGGGCGGCCAGATGCTGGTGCAACTGGGCTCGGGTGTCGAGTCGGGTGCGGGCGTCCAGGGCGGCCAACGGCTCGTCGAGCAGCAGCAGCGCCGGCTCGACGGCCAGGGCACGGGCCAACGCGACCCGCTGGGCCTGACCACCGGAGAGCTGGCGGGGCTTACGTCGGGCCTGCTCGGTCAGGCCCATCCGGGCCAGCCAACCGGCCGCCCGCTGCCGGGCCTGCCGCCGGTCCAGGCCGTGCCGGCGGGGGCCGAAGGCCACATTGTCCAGCGCGCTGAGGTGAGGAAAGAGCAGGTAGTTCTGGAAGACCACCCCGATCGGCCGCCGCTCGGTGGGAACCCAGGCCCGGCACCCGGGACGGTCCAGGTCCCGACCGGCGAGGGTCAGGTGCCCGGCGGAGAGGGGATGCAGACCGGCCAGGGCCCGCAGGGCGGTGGTCTTGCCGGCGCCGTTGGGCCCGAGCAGGGCCACCACCTCCCCGGCGGCGATGGTCAGCGGCAGGTCCAGGCGGAAGCCGCCCCGGTCGACCACCAGATGCGCGTCCAGAAGCCGGGTCATGGCGTGCCCACCCACCGATCCCGCAGGCTGGCCAGGATCACCACGGAGACGGTGAGCAGGATGAGGCTGAGCACGATGGCCGCCTCCAGGTCGGTCTCCAGGGCCAGGTAGACGGCCACCGGCATGGTCTGGGTACGCCCGGGATAGTTGCCCGCGAAGGTGATGGTGGCCCCGAACTCGCCGAGCGCGCGGGCCCAGCCCAACACCGCCCCGGCGGCCACCCCCGGTGCGATCATCGGCAGGGTGACCTGGGTGAAGGTGGTCCACCGCCCGGCCCCCAGGGTGGCGGCGGCCTCCTCGTACCGGGTGTCGGCGCCCCGCAGCGCCCCCTCCACCGCGATGATCAGGAAGGGCATGGCGACGAAGGCCTGCGCCATGACGACCGCGGTGGTGGTGAACGGCAGGGTGACCCCGAAGGTCTCGTCCAGCCAGGAGCCGAGGAGTCCGCGACGGCCGAAGACCAGCAGCAACGCCACCCCGCCGACCACCGGTGGCAGCACCAGCGGAACGGTGACCAGGGCGCGTACCAGCCGGCGACCGGGGAACGGCACCCGGGCCAGCAGCCAGGCCAGGGGCACCCCGAGGACCAGGCAGAGCAGGGTGGCCAGGGTGGCGGTCTGCACCGACAGCCGCAGCGCGGTGAGCACCCCCGGTTCGGTGAGCCGCTGCGGCAGGGTGCCCCAGGGGGTACGGACCAGCAGCCCGACCAGGGGCAGCAGGAGGAACAGCAGGCCGATCGTGGCCGGTACCAGCAGGGCGACCGGAACCCGGCGGGTGTGGGATCGACGCACCGGCTACGGCACCTGGAATCCGGCGGCGACGAGCACCGCGCGACCCGCCTCGGAGCGAAGATGTTCGACGAAGGCGCGGGCGGCGGCCGGGTTGGCGGCGTCGGTCAACACCACGACCGGGTAGTCGTTGATCGCCCCGGCCGACTCCGGGAACTCGACCCCCTCGACCTCGGCGGCGGCTCGGGCGTCCGTGCGGTAGACCAGGGCGGCGTCGACCTCACCCAGCCGTACCTGGGCCAGGGCCGCCTTGACGTCCTGGGTCAGGGTGACCGGGGTCAGGGCCACCCCGGCGGCCGCCAGCGCCGCGCGGGCCGCCGCCCCGCAGGGCACCTGCTCGGCACAGAGGGCCACCTTCCGGTCCGGCCCGGTGAGATCGCGCAGGCTGGTCACCCCGTCCGGGTTCCCCTTCGGTACGGCGATGACAAGCTGATTGCGTACGAAGGTGACCGGCTCATCGGCGGCGTTGCCGGCCTCGACGACGGTGGCCATGGGGGCCGGCGCGGCGGCGGCGAAGACATCGGCCGGGGCACCCTGGTTGATCTGGGCGGCAAGGCCGGAGCTACCGGCGAAGCTGAAAATCACCTTCACCCCTCGGGCGGCCTCGAAGTCCTGGCCGATGCGGGTGAACGACTCCGTCAGCGAGGCGGCCGCGAACACGGTCAACTCGCCGCCGGTCCCGTCGCCGGCCACCGGTGGTTCGGCTCGGTCGTCGGCGCAGCCGGTCACGAGCAGTACGGCGAGCACCCCGACGGCGGCCAGAGTGGTACGCAGCCGGATGCAGGTCTTTGCGGTGCTGACGACGGTCGCGCTGGCCGCGAGCCGAAGGGTTGGTCGGCGGGCGAGCCAGTCCACGAGCGCGGTCACCTAGCTATCTTGACGGGCCCTCTCCGAGGGCTACCCGCCCCACCCGTCCTCGGGAGCCATCTCCAGGGGCGTCAAGGGTCAACGCGGAGCGTGAGTACCTGCAGGTCAGTCCTCGTCGGTTGGGGTGGGGCGGTTCTCGGCGATCCAGGCCCGCACGGCCTTGCCATCCCAGACGCGGCCCATCTTCAACGTGACGACCGGGTCAGGGAATCCCTTGCGGCCCACAATGATCGTGGCGCGCTGCTTGCTGATCCCGCCAAGCAGATCACGGATCTCATCCAGTCCGAGCAGATCCACGACCTGACGCTATGACCCCTGGGGCTTGCTCTTGAGGGAACTGCATCAGGCAACCCCCTTGGGGGTTGCCTTCGTGCAACCCTTCGTGATGCCATCGGGTTGGTCCGAGCAGCGCCTCTCGGGTCGCGGCGGGGCGCTCTGTGTTCTGGCCGTTGCTCAGGCGTCGAAGTTGCCCGCCTTGATGCCCTGCACGAAGCCGGCCCACTGGTCGGCGTTGAAGGACAGCATCGACCCCTGTCGGTCCTTGCTGTCGCGGACCATGACGGCCTGGGGCGGTATGGCGACCTCGACGCAGTTGCCGCTTGAGCCGGACCTGCTGCTCTTGCGCCAAGTGACGCGAGTCAGGTCCATCCCGTGCCCTCCTAGGTGAGGTCTGCCGCAATCGCACGCAGCGTATCTCGCGTGGGCTTGGGTGCCAGCGCAAGGGCTTGCAGTTGCTCGTGGGCCGCAGCGTACGCGGCAACCTCGCCGGGCCGCTCCAGGTAGAGCGCTCCGGTCAGGGGTGTCGACATACACCCCAGGGCTAGTCGGCGTGCTGGTGCGGGCGGTTCTGCTTGATCCATTTCTCGACCGCGTCCCGGTCCCAGATCCGCATCCGGCCGTTGCCGACCACGTCGACCGGCTCGGGGAAGCCGGGACGCTTGACGATCTCCGTTGTCCGCGTGCGCGAGACACCACCGAGCATCTCGGCAATATCGGCCAGCGCGGCAAGTCTCACGACGCGACCGTAGGCAGGCCGGGGGTTGCCACTTCGACACTTGCCTACTTGACGGTGCCGAAGTGGTAAGTGATGCTGATGAGGTCACCGGGCGCCGGAAGGTTGATCACAGGATGTGTGAGTTCGTCTCACTTGAGCTATTTGCATCACATCCTCGATGGGATTCGGTCGATCTATCCGTTCGAACGGTCCGGCGATCGAGCGATGGAGTGATGACCGATGACCGAGACGCAGGCCGTCGAGGCCCCGGCGCAGGCCGAGGCCCCCACCGAAACCCGCAGCAACCTGGGCGTCCGCCAGCGGCGGGAGGCCCCCTGGTCAGTCGGACCGCGCTGGCCGAGCTGACCGGCTACACCTCGGCCGCCATCTGGCGGTGCGAGGACGGTCGCCCGAAGCCGAGGAACGACGCCGACACCACGACCACCGAGGCCGAGCAGGCCGCGCCGGTCGAGCAGCACGAGCAGGCCACCGAAGCCGACAACTGATCAAGCGATGGCGGTCCGGGACTGGAGATGAGCCCTCCGGTCCCGGACCTAGATCCACTGCGAAGGAGTGGACCCATGAGCAACCGTATGTTGCATCCGAGGTGGTGCGCGCCAGGGTGTCAGGTCAACGCAGACCATCCGGCACGATCGCACGTCTCGCGTCCGATCATGATCTCCGCCGACGGCCAGGAGGTCATCAACCTCCGGCTGGTGCTGAGCATGGCGCACACACCGATGGGTGCGCCGCTGCTGGTGATGCTGGAGACCTATGACACCGACCCGGAGGCCAGGCAGCCGGCCGGGGCGTTCCCGCTGTCGATCCGGCAGGCGGGCAACCTGTCTCGCGGGATAACCGGACTGCTGCGGCTCGCCCGGCACACCACTTGGTGCGACCAGCTGCCGGGCGCGAATGCACCGCTGTTCACGAATCTGGTCCAAGCTCAGCGAGGACTGTCCGACGAGGAGATCGCGCAGTTCCTTTCGACGGGTCGGATGCCCGACCTGTCCGAGTCGCCGGAGGACGACCAGTGAACCTGCAATCGCCGTACCGGATCGATGATCCCGGATCCGTGAACGGTCCGAGCGTCGTGCACGTCGCCCGCCGGACCAGCGGCAAGGCGGTTGCCAGCATGGTCATCGGGATCATCGGTGCGCTGGGTGTCTCCTGCATCTTCGGCATCCCGAGCTTCATCGAACGCTGCCACCGGTGCTACCCGGACGGCTGGTGCCCTCGCGTCGCGGTCTCGCGTGCCTGGGTCTTGGCCTGGCTCAGGGTCAGGCATCTGCGGTGATCACGCTCCGAGCCGGTGACCTGTTGCAGGTGACCCGATCTGCCAGCGTGCAGTTCCACAAGCCGATCCTGTTCCGGGTCATCCGCGTGCTGGACTGGGTTACCTATGACGGGTGGATCTGGCTGGACGGCTACCAGCTCAACGCGAAGGGCGATGCGGTGGCTCGACGGTCGATCTTCGTTCAGCCGGCGGGGTTGGTCATCCAACGACAGACCGCCCCCGTGTCCCAGAGGCGGTCGAGATCGCCCAAGGTGTCGGTACGGATCAGCTCATGATCCTCGGTCCCGTCGTGGTGTCCTTGCGGACTCGTGACCGGGCGACCTTGGCGAGCGCGGTGTGGTCCGCGTCCACCTGCCCCAAGAGTTGCGGAGTCGCTGGAACTAGTAGGTGATCACGAGCGACCAACTTCACGACGTCGCCCGTTGAGAGGAAGCCTATGTCCAGCGCCACCTTCGGTCGGTTCGCGCGCCCGGCCGTACTGCTCACCGGGGTTCTCCTCGCCGGCCTGATCGCCGGCTGCGGCTCGTCCGACGACGACTCGACGGCGGCCACCGGCCCGTCCGCCACCGCCTCCCCCTCCGCCACCCAGGCGGCGGCCGAGGGTGTGCTGGCCGTCCAGGACCCCTGGATCAAGGCGGCCGACTCGGGGATGACCGGGGCCTTCGTCACCCTGGTCAACAACACCGACACCGATGTCACCATCACCGGGGCTACCTCCTCCGTCTCGCCGATGGAGGTGCACGAGATGACCATGCGCGACGGGCAGATGGTCATGCAGGCCAAGGAGGGCGGTGTGGTGGTCAAGGCGCGCAGCGAGTACCGCCTGGAGCCCGGCGGCGACCACCTGATGCTGATGAACCTGGCCCAGCCGGTACGGGCCGGTGACGAGGTCAGCTTCACCCTGACCTTCGCCGACGGTCGGACCCAGACCTTCACCGCCGTGGCCAAGCCGTTCACCGGCGCCCAGGAGAGCTACGCCCCCGGTCACGGTGAGCCCTCACACGCCCCGTCGGCCAGCCACAGCCCGGCACCATGACCTCGACGAAACGGCCGGTGAGCCGACGCGGCCTGCTCACCGGGGGCGCGTTGGCTGCTGGCGGCACCCTGGTCGGCGCCGCCGCGGTCGCCGCCACCCGCGAGGCGGACAGCACCGGCACCCCGGCCCAGGTGCCGGTGGCTACCCTCGGCGAGGCGGTCGAGCCGTTCCACGGCGTACACCAGTCCGGCGTCGCGACCGAGCCCCAGGCGCACGCGGCCTTCGTCGCCTTCACCCTGCGTCCCGGCACCGACCGGGCCGCCCTGGGCCGGATGATGCGCCTGCTCTCCGACGACGCCGCCCGCCTGACCCAGGGCAGACCCGCGCTCGCCGACACCGAGCCGGAGCTGGGGCTGCTGCCGGCCCGGCTGACGGTCACCTTCGGCTTCGGTCCCGGCCTGTTCACCGCGGCCGGACTGGACGACCGGCGGCCTCCCTCAGTGGCCGACCTGCCGCCGTTCCCGATCGACCGGCTGCAACCGCGCTGGTCCGGTGGGGACCTGCTGGTGCAGATCTGCGCGGACGACCCGATCACGGTCGCCCACGCCCAGCGGGTCCTGATCAAGGACAGCCGCCCCTTCGCCACCGTCCGCTGGGTGCAGCAGGGCTTCCGGCGGGCCGCCGGGGCCGAACCGGGCCGTACCCAGCGCAACCTCTTCGGCCAGCTCGACGGCACCGCCAATCCCAAGCCGGGCCAGCCGTTGGAGACGGCGGTGTGGATCCCGGACGGGCCGGAATGGCTGCGCCACGGCACCACCCTGGTGCTTCGGCGGATCAGCATGGACCTGGAGACCTGGGACCTGCTGGGCCGCTCCGACCGGGAGTTCAGTGTCGGCCGACGGCTGGACACCGGCGCCCCGCTGACCGGCACCGACGAACACGACGAGCCGGACTTCGCCGCTCTCGGTCCGGATGGGCTGACGGTGATTCCGGACTTCTCCCACCTGACCCGGGCCCACGTGAGCGACGACCGGTTCCGGATTCTGCGCCGCCCCTACAACTACGACGGGGTGCCGGGCGCCGACGGTACCGCCGACAGCGGGCTGATCTTCGCCTCGTACCAGGCCGACATCACCCGACAGTTCCTGCCCATCCAGCAGCGGCTCGCCGAGCGGGACCTGCTCAACGAATGGACCACCCCGATCGGCTCCGCCGTCTTCGCCATTGCGCCCGGTTGTCCCGAGGGCGGCTGGGTCGGCCAGCAGCTGCTCGGCTGAGGAGGAGAATCGTCATATGCGCACCCGACTCCGCCACCTGTCCGCCCTGGGCCTGGTAGCCGCCCTGCTGGCCGCCACCGCCCTGCTGGTCGCGCCGGTCACCCCGGCCTACGCGCACAACGTGCTGCGCAAGGCCACCCCGGCCCAGGACGCCGAGCTGACCAAGGCGCCCAAGAAGATCACGCTGGACTTCCTCCAGAAGCTGAACCCGGCGTTCACCACGATCACCCTCAGCGATGCCGACAAGCAGCCGGTGGCCACCGGCGAGCCGGAGGTCGAGGGCACCAAGGGCACCGTCACGATCGACTCGACCCTGCCCAACGGCGTCTACACGGTGGCGTACCGGGTGGTCTCCAGCGACGGGCACCCGGTGCAGGGCTCGTACAAGTTCACCGTGGCCGACCCGAGCGCCACCGCCGAGCCCAGCCCCAGCCCCAGCCCCAGCCCGGAGCCGACCGAGCCGACGGAGAGCCCCAGCCCGACCGCCGAGCAGACCTCCGTCGCGCCCGCCAGCCCCGCCGCCGGCGACTCCTCCGGTGGGGGTGCGGGTACGGCCGCGCTGTTGACCGGTGCCGCCGTACTGGCTGCCCTGGCGATCGGCGCGGTGGTCGTCCTGCTGCGCCGCCGCCGCTCCGGTGACAGCGCGGCGTGAGCACACCGACCTGACCAGCCGGGTCGGGTCAGGTCGGGCCGGCAGTTCGCCGCGTCCGCCGGCAGCTGTGGGTCAGGCGCCGCGTGGGGCGTACATGATGACGGCCACCCCGAGCAGGCAGAGCGCCGCTCCGGTCAGATCCCAGCGGTCCGGGCGGAAGCCGTCGAAGATCATTCCCCAGGCCAGGGAACCGGCGACGAAGACCCCGCCGTACGCGGCCAGGATGCGCCCGAAGTTGGGATCCGGCTGGAAGGTGGCGACGAACCCGTACGCGCCCAGGGCCAGCACCCCGGCGGCGACGAACCACAGCCCTCGGTGCTCCCGCCAGCCCTGCCACACCAGCCAGGCCCCACCGATCTCGGCGACAGCGGCCAGCACGAACAGCACGACGGAACGCAGCACGGTCACCTGCCGCACCCTACTGCGCGTCACCGCAGGCAACCAGATGCCCGGGGACTACTCTCGGTCGGCGTTGAGGAGGTGGTGACCGTGCCGCCCGAGCAGCCACCCGTCGATCCGGACGTCGACCTCCGCGTCCCGCGCCAGCGTGCCGAGTTGCGCGGCGGCACCCCCAGCCTGCTGGCGGCGATCGCCCTCGGCGGCATGATCGGTGCCGTCCTGCGGCACGGCTTGGCGGTGGCGTTCCCACATTCCCCCACCGGCTTTCCGTGGGCCACCTTCGCGGTGAACGTCTCCGGCTGCCTGCTCATCGGCGTCCTGATGGTGTTGATCACCGAGGTGTGGACCGCGCCTCGACTGGTCCGGCCCTTCCTCGGCGTCGGGGTGCTCGGCGGATACACCACCTTCTCCACGTACGCGGTGCAGGTGCAGCAGGCGGTGGCGGCCGGTGCGGCACGGACCGCGCTGCTGTACCTGGCCGGCACCCTGGTCGCCGCGCTTCTCGCCGTCCGGGTCGGCCTCACGCTCACCCGGCTGGCGACCGGCGCGCGACGCCTGCGGAGCAGCGGATGACGGTCCTGCTCGTGGCGCTCGGCGCGGCCGTCGGCGCACCGCTGCGCTACCTGCTCGATCGGGCGGTGCAGGCCCGGCACGGCTCGGCGTTCCCGTGGGGCACCCTCACCGTCAACGTGCTGGGCTCCTTGATTTTCGGGGTGCTGATCGGTGGCGCGGGGGCAGGCGCGGTGCCCGGTTCCCTGGTCGCCCTGCTCGGCAGCGGGCTGTGCGGGGCGCTGACCACCTACTCGACCTTCGGTTACGAGACGATCCGCCTCGTCGAGACTGGTGCCCGCCGGTACGCCCTGGCCAACGCCGTGGTCAGTGTGACCGCCGCGCTCGGTGCCGCGTTCGGCGGCGTCACCCTGGCCGAGGCGATCTGGGCCTGAGCGCCTGGTTTGCCCTGGCCGCAGGCGGGTAGACGGCGGCCCGCTGAGCTGGGCGAGGAGGCTCCGGTGCGGGGTGAGCAGGCCGTGGACCCGCAGTCGCCGCTGCCCGACCTGCTGCACCGACTCGACGCGAGCGAACACGGGCTGACCACCGACCAGGCCCGCCAACGGCTCGCCGAGTACGGCCGCAACGAGTTGCGCCGAACCCGCAGACGAAGCTGGTGGCGGGAGCTCGGGCGGCAGCTGATCCATCCCCTCGCCCTGCTGTTGTGGGTGGCCGCGATCCTCGCCTGGGTGGCCGGTACCGCCGTGCTGGGCGCGGCGATCCTGGCGGTCATCGCGGTCAACGCGGTGTTCGCCTCGGTGCAGGAGCGGCAGGCCGAGCGGGCGGTCGAGGCACTGACCCGGTACCTCCCCCAGCAGGCACGCGCCTTGCGAGACGGCAACTGGCAGGAGGTTGCGGTCGGGGAACTGGTTCCGGGTGACGTGATCGCCATCGGCGAGGGTGATCGGATCAGCGCCGACGCCCGGCTGCTCGACGGCGGTGTCGAGGTCGACCTGTCCGCCCTGACCGGTGAGTCGCAGCCCGCCTACCGCAGCGCCGACGCGACCGGTCCCGCCGAGAGCCTCACCGAGGCCGGCAACCTGGTGTTCAGCGGTACGTCCTGCCTGTCGGACGAGGCCCGCGGGATGATCTACGCGACCGGGATGCGAACCGAGCTGGGCCGGATCGCCGCCCTGTCCCAGCGGGTCGGTCGGGAGGAGAGCCCGCTCGAACGGCAGGTACGTCGGGTGGCCTGGCTGATCGCGGCAGTGGCGATCGGTGCCGGTGTGGTCTTCTTCCCGATCGGGGTGTTCGCCGCCGGTATGCCGATCTCCGACGCGTTCACCTTCGCGATCGGGTTGCTGGTCGCGAACGTGCCTGAGGGACTGCTGCCCACCATCACGTTGGCGCTGGCCGTCGGCGTACGCGGACTCGCCCGGCTGGGTGCGGTGATCAAGCGGCTAAGCGCCGTGGAGACCCTCGGCTCCACCACCGTCATCTGCACCGACAAGACCGGCACCATCACCGAGAACCGGATGCGGGTGACCGCTGTACGCGCCGCCGACGAGTTGCTGGATCCGCTGCCCGACCCGGTGCCGTCGCCCGGTCCCGCGCTGTCCGCTCTGGCCGCCACGGCGGCCGCCTGCAACAACGCCGAACTGCGCCCGGACGCCGACGTCGGCGACCCGACCGAGACCGCGCTGCTGCACTTCGCCGCGATGATCCGGCAGCCGGCCGGCAGCCGGCGGCAGAGCCAGTTCCACTTCGACCCGAGACTGCGGCTGATGTCCACCGTCGACGCCGTCGGTGCGGATCTCTGGCTGCACACCAAGGGTGCGCCGGAGGAGGTGCTGCGCCGCTGCACCCGGGTCATCGGTGCCGACGGCGACGACCGGTCACTGACCGAGCAGGCGCGGGCCGAGCTGGCCGAAGCGGTGACCGGGCAGGCTCGGCAGGGCCGCCGCGTCCTCGCCCTGGCACGACGCCGGTTGACCGGGCCGCCCGGGGATCGGGACACGACCGAGCGGGAGCTGACCTTCCTCGGCTTCGTCGCCATGGTGGATCCACCCCGGGCAGCGGTGCCGGACGCGGTGGCCAAGTGCCACACCGCGGGAATCCGGATCATCATGGTCACCGGCGACCACGGGTTGACCGCGACCGCCGTGGCCCGGCAGGTCGGGATCACCCGGGGCGATCCGACCGTGCTGACCGGCGCGGATCTCGACCGGATGACTCCCCAGGCGCTGCGGGACCTGCTCGCCGAGCAACGCGAAGTGATCTTCGCCCGGGTGTCGCCCGAGGCCAAGCTGCACATCGCCGAGGCACTGCGCGCCGACGGCCAGATCGTGGCGATGACCGGCGACGGGGTCAACGACGCGCCGGCCCTGCGCCGGGCCGACATCGGTGTGGCGATGGGACGTTCCGGAACGGACGTGACCCGGGAAGCCGCGACGATGGTGCTCACCGACGACAACTTCGCCACCATCGTGGCCGCCGTCGGGGCCGGTCGCCGGGTCTACGCCAACGTCCGCAAGTTCATCCTGTACATCCTCGCCCACACCACGCCCGAGGTCGTCCCGTTCCTGATCTTCGCGCTCTCCGCCGGGGCGGTGCCGCTGCCGTTGACCGTGCTCCAGATCCTCGCCATCGACCTGGGCACGGAGACGCTGCCCGCCCTGGCGCTGGGTCGGGAGCCGGCCGAGCCGGGATTGATGAACCGCCCACCCCGACGGCGTACCGAACGGGTCATCGACCGGCGGATGCTGCTGCGGGCCTGGGCGTTCCTCGGGCTGGTCTCCGCCGTACTGGTGATGGCGGGCTTCTTCGCCGTCCTGCTCGCCGGCGGCTGGACGCCGGGCGCGCCGACCGGGCCGGGCACCGCGCTGCACGAGACCTACCTCCAGGCCACCACGATGACCTTCCTCGGCATCGTGGCCTGTCAGATCGGCACCGCGTTCGCGGCCCGTACCGAACGCGCTCCGTTGCGGGCCGTCGGTGTGTTCTCCAACCGCCTGCTGCTGTGGGGCATCGCCTTCGAACTCGCCGTCGCCGCCGTCATCGTGGCCCTGCCGCCGTTGCCGGAGGTCTTCGGTACCCGGCCACCACCGCCACCGGCCCTGGCGCTGCTACTGGTCTTCCCCGTCGTCGTGTGGGGGGCCGACGAACTGCGGCGCAGGTTGATCCGGGGACGGACGCACCCGGCGGCGGGTCAGTCGATCGGGCGGGCGGCCCGAGGTGCCCCCTGACCAGCTACGAAGTGGCCCGGTGGGGAACCATGCCGACCTGATGAGCGACTATCGGTACATGGGGTGCGAGCAGTGGCGGGAGATTCTGTCGGCGCGGTTGGACGGCGAGGCCACGCCGGATGAGGAGCGTGCGGCCGACCGGCATCTCGACACCTGTGTGCCCTGCCAGGGCTGGTTGGAGCAGGTCACCACGGTGACCCGACGGGCGCGTACCCAGGTGGTGTCGCAGCTGCCGGACCTGACCGGGGCCATCCTCAGCGCGGTGCCGCCGCAGGGTGGGCGTACCCCCCTCCCGCGGCGACGCCGGTTCGCCCCGCTAGCCGGTCGGGTCACCCGGGTGACCACCCTGCGGACCGCCCTGGGGCTGCTCGGGGCGGTGCAGTTGGTCCTCGGGCTGGCGCAGGTCGGGCGGGCCGAGGTCGCCCAGCACCTGCACGCCAGCGGCCAACACCTGTGGCACGAGTCCGCCGCCTGGAACGTGGCGGTCGGGGCCGGTTTCCTCTTCGTGGCGCTGCGCCGCACCCGCCCCTCCGGGCTGCTGCCGATGCTCAGTGCCTTCGTGGCCACCCTCGTGCTGCTGTCGGTCAACGATCTCGTCGCCTCCCAGGTAGCGGTGGAACGCCTGGTCAGTCACGGCTTCCTGGTGGTCGGTTATCTGATCACCCTGCTACTGGCGCGCAGCATGCGGCAGCCGGGTGACCCGAGCGATCGGCAGCGCCCGGAACGGTCCCGTTGGCGGCTGCGCCTCGACGAGACCGAGGAGCCCGCCACCCTGCGGCTGCTGCCCCCGTACTCGGCTCAGGCCCACCATGTCTCGGGGCAGGCCTCTCGCCGTGCCGCCTGACCGACCCGACCCGGCCTACCTGGTGCGCCGATCGACTCACTCGAATCGCGCGGTCCGCCGGGATGGGCCGTAGACTGCGACGATGAGGCGTGTGAGGTGATCGAGCAGGCCCGAGGGTACGGGCATCTGTGCTGGGCCTACGACGATCCCGCCGAGTTCACCACCCGGGCGGAGGACTTCCTCCGGGCCGGCCTGGCCGCCGGCGAGCGGGTCTGGTACGTCGTCCCCGACTCACCTGTTCCCGTCCGCGACCGGTGGCGCGAGCTGGACCTGTTCGCCGACGCGCTGCCCGCCGGTGCCGCCGAGGTGCTCACCCTGGACGCGACCTACTCCGGCCCGGCGGTGGTCGACCCGGCCGGTCAGGTGGCGGCGTACCAGTCGGCCATCCAGGCGGCCCTCGACGACGGCTACCGCGGCCTGCGGGTCGCTGCGGACTGCACCGGTCTGGTCCGTACCCCGGCCCAGCGGGAGGCCTTCGCCCGCTACGAGCAGCGGGTCAACCGGATGATGCCCGGGGCGGCCTTCCACGCCATGTGCGGATATCACCGGCCCACGTTGGGGGATCGGGCGACAGCCGAGCTGGCCTGTCTGCATCCGGAGCACAACCTGGCCGACCTGCTGTTCCGGTTGTACGCCCCGACGACCCACCAGGGTCACGCAGTGCTCGCCGGGGAACTCGACCCGGCCAACCACGACCTGTTCCGCGAAGCCTTGGAGCGCACCGAATTGCGACCGGTCGACGGCGAGTTGACACTGGACGCGCGTGGGCTACGTTTCCTCGATCACCGTACGCTGGTTCATCTGAGTGAGTACGCCCGGCAGTGGGAGGCGAGACTGGTGCTGCGCGGCTCTCCGGCCGGCACCGCCCGCCTGGTCGCGTTGTTGGATCTGCCCGGTCTGTGTGTGGAGGTGGCCCGGTGAGAACGGGTCCGGCCGCTGGACGGTCCGGCTACTTCCACGAGGCCCTGTGCTACGCCCTGGACGAGGAGTTGCTGGCCGTCGCGGTGCCCTTCCTGCTCGACGGGGTGGCGGCCGGCGAGCCGACCTTCGTGGCCCTCGGCGAGCGCACCGGCGGCCTGGTCCGCTCGGCGTTGCCGACCGACAGCGGGGTGCAGTTCCTCACCGGTGCCGGGGTGTACGCCCGGCCCACCGCCGCGATCCGGATGTACCGCAAGCTCCTGGCCGACCTGGTGGCCGACGGTGCGGAACAGATCCGGATCATCGGCGAGGTGCCGCCGCCCTCGCTCGGGTCGACCTGGGACTGGTGGGCCCGGTACGAGGCGGCGATCAACCGGGCGTACGACGACTGGCCGTTGTGGAGCATGTGCGCGTACGACACCCGGATCACCCCGGCCGAGGTGCTGGCCGATGTCGCCGCCACCCACCCTCACTTCGCCACCGCCGACCGGGGGCACCTGCCCAGCCCCGACTATCTGCCCCCGGAGACCTTCCTGCGGCGCAACCGGCCGGTGCCCCCCGACCCGATCCAGGCCTACCCGCCGGTGCTCGAACTGACCGACCCGACCGCCGCCCAGGCCCGCTCGGCGGTGCACCGCGCCGGTCCGGGGCTCCTGCCGGCGGAGGACTTCGACGACTTCGTGATCGCGGTCAGCGAGACCGTGACCAACGGGCTGCGGCACGGGTCTCCACCCGTGCGGCTGCGCCTGTGGACGGCCCCGGACCGCATCGTGGCCACCGTCAGCGACACCGGCAGTGGGCCGGAGGACCCCTACGCCGGTCTGCTGCCGCCGACCGGCGGCAAGCCGGGCGGGCTGGGCCTGTGGATCACCTACCAGTCGTGCAACCACGTCACCCACTACCGGGACGCCGAGGGCTTCACCCTCCGGCTCACCGCCGGTCAACCCCCGATGCCGGGTGCGGCCGTACACAGCGAACCGCCGGGCGACGACAGTCGACCCGGCGGTTCGGTGGATCAGCAGGTCAGCTCCGGAACGCGTCCTTGATCTTCTCACCGGCCTGCTTGATGTTGGCGCGGGTCTGATCGGCGCGGCCCTCGGCCTCCAACTGCTCGTTGTCGGTGACCCGGCCGACACCCTCCTTGACCTTGCCGGTGGTGTTCTCGGTGCTGTTGTTGAACTTGTCCTCGACACCCATGTCAGCCTCCCGGGTTCGTTCGTTGGCTACCTCCATCAGGTACCCAGCCGAGCCCCGGCGAATCACCTGAATCAGCCGACGACCGGACGGAACCGACGCAGCCGCAGACTGTTGGCCACCACGAACACCGAGGAGAAGGCCATCGCCGCCCCGGCGATCATCGGGTTGAGCAGCCCGGCGGCGGCCAGGGGCAGGGCCGCCACGTTGTACGCGAAGGCCCAGAACAGGTTGCCCTTGATGGTGCCCAGGGTGCGCCGGGCCAGCCGGATGGCGTCCACCGCGGCCAGCAGGTCGTCCCGGACCAGGGTCAGGTCGGAGGCCTCGATCGCCGCGTCCGTGCCGGTGCCCATGGCCAGGCCGAGGTCGGCCTGGGCCAGGGCGGCGGCGTCGTTGACCCCGTCACCGACCATCGCCACCACCCGGCCCTCGGCCTGAAGCCGGGAGACGACCTCGACCTTCTCCGCCGGCAGCACCTCCGCGATCACCTCGTCGATGCCCACCTCGGCGGCCACCGCCGCCGCGACGGTGGAGTTGTCACCGGTCAGCAGCACCGGGGTCAGGCCGAGAGCCCGCAGCCGGCGTACCGCCTCCCCGCTGGTCGGCTTGACCTGGTCGGCCACCGCCAGCACGGCCCGGGCCCGGTTCTCCCAACCGACCACCACCGCCGTACGCCCGGCCGCCTCCGCATCGGTCGCCGCCCGCGCCAGATCCTCCGGTACGACCAGACCCCGCTCCCGCAGCAGCCGGGATCGACCCAGCAGCAGCTCCCGGCCCTCCACCGCGCCGGTGACCCCCAGCCCGGCGACGTTCGCGAAGCCGGTGACCGGCGGCAACTCGCCGACCTCGGCGGCCCCGGCGACCACGGCCCGGGCCACCGGATGCTCCGAGCCGGCCTCCAGGGCGGCGGCCAGCCGGAGCACCTCGTCCCGCTGCTCGCCCGCGCCCGGGGTCACCTCCAGCAGGGTCATCCGTCCGGTGGTGACCGTGCCGGTCTTGTCCAGCACTACCGTGTCCACCCGCTTGGTGGACTCCAGCATCTCCGGCCCCTTGATCAGCACACCCAGTTGGGCTCCGCGTCCCGTGCCGACCAGCAGGGCGGTCGGGGTGGCCAGGCCCAGGGCGCAGGGGCAGGCGATGATCAGTACCGCCACCGCGGCGGTGAAGGCCGCGGTCGGTCCGGCCCCGGAGCCCAGCCACCAGCCCAGGGTCCCGGCCGCCAGCAGCAGGACGACCGGTACGAAGATCCCGGAGATGCGGTCCGCCAGCCGTTGGGCG
The DNA here is from genome assembly GCF_043198155.1 of Micromonospora sp. NPDC048871. Classification (NCBI taxonomy): domain Bacteria; kingdom Bacillati; phylum Actinomycetota; class Actinomycetes; order Micromonosporales; family Micromonosporaceae; genus Micromonospora; species Micromonospora sp. NPDC048871. Next base: position 134,598 of record NZ_JBICUM010000011.1, read on the forward strand.
GCGGCCTTGCCGGACTGCGCCCGCTCGACCAGCCGGGCCATCTGGGCCAGTTGGGTGTCGCCGCCGACCCGGGTGGCGGTGACCACCAGTCGTCCGCCTGCATTGACGCAGCCCCCGACCACGGGGTCGCCCACCCCGACCTCGACCGGCACGGACTCCCCGGTGACCAGGCTGGTGTCGACCGCCGAGGAGCCCTCCGCCACCTTGCCGTCGGTGGCGATCTTCTCGCCGGGCCGCACCACGAACCGGTCCCCCACCGCGAGCTGTTCGACCGGGATCCGCTGCTCCACCCCGCCGCGCAGCACGGAGACGTCCTTGGCGCCGAGTTCCAGCAGGGCCCGCAGGGCCGCCCCGGCGGTGCGCTTGGACCGGGCCTCGAAGTACCGCCCGGCGAGGATGAAGGCGGTCACCCCGGCCGCCGCCTCCAGGTAGATGTTGCCGGCACCGTCGGTACGGCTGATGTCGAAGCTGAAGGGGTGGGTCATTCCGGGGGTGCCGGCGGTGCCGAGGAACAAGGCCCACACCGACCAGCCGAAGGCGGCCAGGGTGCCCACCGAGACCAGGGTGTCCATGGTCGCGGCGCCGTGTCGCAGGTTGACCAGGGCGGCCCGGTGGAACGGCAGCCCGCCGTAGACCACGACCGGGGCGGCCAGCACCAGGGACAGCCACTGCCAGTAGGTGAACTGCCAGGCCGGCACCATGGCCAGCACGATCACCGGCACGGCCAGCGCCACCGAGACCCACAGTCGGGTACGCAGACTCCGCAGCTCGTCCACCGGCTCCTCGCCGGTGGCTTCCGCGGCGGGCGGCTCGGGCAGCCTGGCCTGGTAGCCGGTCTTCTCCACCGTGGCGATCAGGTCCTGCGGGGTCAGCGACTCCGGGTAGGAGACGCTGGCCTTCTCGGTGGCGTAGTTGACGCTGGCCTGCACCCCCTCCAGCCGGTTCAGCTTCTTCTCGATGCGGGCGGCGCACGCGGCGCAGGTCATCCCACCGATCGACAGCTCGATCTGGTTGGTCGCGGTGGGCAGCGGGCTGCTGGTGGTCATCGCTGGTCCCGTCAGTTGTGCTCGTGTCCGGGGGTGCCGTGCTCGTCGGCGATGAGGCCCCCCGGGCTGGGGATGGCGCCCGGGTCACCGACGTGCACGGTGAACTCGGCGGTGCGTACCACCCCGTCGTGGCGGAAGTCGAGGTAGAGCCGGTACGCCCCGGCCGAGGGGAACTCGGCGCCGAAGCGCACCTGGGGCCCGGGTGCCGTCCGTCCGTCTCCCGGCTGACCCTCGGGGTGCACGTGCAGGTAGGCCAGGTCCCCCTGGCGCAGTGCGACCAGGTGGCCGAAGGCTCCCAGATGCGGTTCGAGATTCCGGACCGGCACCCCGTCCCGGCTGACGGTGAAGGTCAGGGTGGTGTTGCCGCCCGGCTGGGGGGTGCCGTGGAAGTCGACGGTGTAGTCGTGGACCCGGGTGCTGCCGGCCGGGGCGGGCAGGGGCTGCTCGGTCAACTCCCCCGGCACGGTCAGGTCCACCCCGAGGGTCAGGGCCTCGCCGCCGGTCGGGGTGAAGTCGGCGAAGGCCCGCCACACCCCGGGGGAACTCAACGGCGAGGCGACCCGCCAGGTGCCGTCGGCGGCCATCTCCGGGTGCACGTGCTGGAAGCCGCCGAGATCCCGCCGGGCGACGATCAGGTGCATCGGCTTGTCGTGGTTCACCTCGTACCGGGTCACCGGCTTCCCGTCAGGGCCGGTGACCCGGAAGGCGAACTCGCCCTCGGGGGCGGCGACCGGCACCAGGGTGTAGCCCCGGTCGGAGACGAGCAGCCCGCCCGGCAGGTGCCCACCGGGATCCGGGGTGTCGTGGCCGGGTGCGGTCGTGTCGTGCGAGCCGTCGCCCGCCTGGTGGCCCTCGGCGACGATCGGGGCGGGCGGGTCGGTCAGCTGACCTACCCCGTAGGCCGCGCCGAACACCGCCACCAGACCTAGCGCGAAGCCGGTCAGCTTCGTCGCTGTGTTCATGGTCGCACCTCGGGTTTCCGCCGTCGGTCGCCTCAGGCGCCGACCAGTTCGTATCCGGCCTCGTCGACGGCCGCGCGGACCGCCTCGTCGTCCAGCGGCTGTTCGCTGGTGACCTTGACCTGGCCGGTGGCCAGGTCGACCGCTACCTCGGTGACCCCGGGCAGCGCGGTGACCTCGGCGCTGACCGCGCCGACGCAGTGTCCGCAGGTCATGCCCTGCACCTGGTACGTCGTGGTGACCATGGAACTCTCCTCCTCCGCCTGACCCGGCCGAGAGGCGGCCGGCGTCTTGAAGAATACCCACGGGGGGTATCTCCAACGCCGACCCTAACATACCCCCCGGGGGTAGGTTATCCTCGTTGTCATGACCACACCCGCGCCGATCCGTGGCTACACCGCCAGCAAGGACCAACTGCTAGCCCGGCTTCGCCGGGTCGAGGGTCAGGTACGCGGCGTCGAGAAGATGGTCGACGAGGATCGCTACTGCATCGACGTGCTGACCCAGATCTCCGCCATCCAGGCGGCACTGGACAAGGTCGCCCTGGGCCTGCTCGACGGGCACGCCCGGCACTGCATGCACACCGGCGCAGTCGAGGGCCGCGCCGACGAGATGGCCACCGAGATGATGGCCGCCGTGGGCCGCCTGATGAAGCGGGGCTGAACGCCACCACGACACCCAGGTCGCCGGCCGCGAACCGCCGAGGAACGGGCGCGGCCTGCGATCCGATCCCGGGCTGGCTACGATTCCCAGACGATGGTCTGCCGACATCCGGGCCCACCGGCCTGCGTCCGCCACCGGCGGCGCACCCGCATCCGCCGCCACTGTCCGGCGGCCGGTCAGAGCCCACCCCGGCAATCACCGTACGCAGCGGGTCCGCCACATTCCGGCCACCTCGGCCGCCCACCGCGACAGTCGTACGACCGGGCTGAACCGACTCGCCCGCCGACACGTACTCCGCTGAAGAGATCGTTGGGAGACTAGCGAATGGGCGCCGATCACAGCCGGACCGCTCCGCCCACCCCGCCCGGGGTGCGGCGGATCCTCATCGTGACGGTCGTCCCCCTCTTCCTCGTCACGTTGATCGCCGCCCTGGTGCTCTGGCCCCGCGACGCCCCCCGCCCGGAGGCCGCCGACGACCTGCCCCGCTACCAGGGCACGGTCACCCGGGTGGTCACCGAACCCTGCCCGCCCAACCCCACCGTGCCGGAGGGCACCCCGACCACCGGCGGGGGTCCCTGCGGCACCGTCACGGTGCAGGTCCAGGACGGCCCGGACGCCGGTCAGCAGGTCGACACCCCCATCCCGGCCGGGCCGGGCGCCCCCTCGGTGGACGTCGGCGACGAGGTCATCCTGGTCTCGCTGATCGACCCGGAGGACCCCTCGATCAGCAACTACAACATCGCCGAGCACCAGCGGGGGATGCCCCTGATCTGGCTGGGGGTGCTCTTCGCCGCCGCCATCGTGGCCTTCGGGCGGCTGCGCGGGCTGGCGGCCCTGGCCGGGCTGGGGGCCAGCTTCGCCATCCTGCTCACCTTCGTACTGCCGGGCATCAGCGCCGGCCAGCCGCCCCTGGTGGTGGCCATCGTCGGCGCCGCGTTGATCATGTTCGTGGTGCTGTACCTGACCCACGGGGTGTCCGCGCAGACCTCGGTGGCCGTACTCGGCACCCTCGGCGCCCTGGTGCTCACCGGGCTGCTCGGTCTGGCCGCCACGAACGCCACCCACCTGACGGGGTTCGGCAGCGAGGACGCCACCACCCTGTCGATGTTCCGGGGCGATGTCGACCTGCACGGCCTGCTGCTGGCCGGCATCATCATCGGTTCGCTGGGGGTCCTCGACGACGTCACCGTCACCCAGGCCGCGGCGGTCACCGAGTTGGCCCACGCCAACCCCAACCTGTCCCGCCGCCAGCTGTACCGCTCGGCCACCCGGGTGGGCCGGGCCCACATCGCCTCGGTGGTGAACACCATCGTCCTGGCGTACGCCGGTGCCTCGCTGCCCCTGCTGCTCCTGCTGACGGCCGACTCCCGCGCCCTGGGGCAGATCCTCACCAGCGAGTTCCTGGCCCAGGAGATCGTCCGCAGTGTGGTGGCCACCCTGGGGCTGATCGCCGCCGTACCCCTGACCACCGCCCTGGCCACGGTGGTGACCACCGCCGGTCGGCAGCGCGCCGGGACGGACCTCGCGGCCCCCGCCCCCGACGAGGTGGCCGCCGTCGGCGAAGGCCGCCCCCGGGTCCCCCGGCCGGCTACGGACCGGGCCGAGGCCCTGCAGGCTCTCAGCGATCCGCGTACCCGTCACACACCCCCCGCCACCCGTTCGGAGTGGCCCGAACCGGACAGGAGCACCGACACCCCATGGTGACACTGCTCAACGTGAGCACGCCGACCACATCGGTCGCTATGCGTGGCGCTCGTCACCCATTGCGATTACGAAATGACGTATCTCGCCGGGTTCGGTACGTAGAAGCCCAGACGGACTCTCGGGTAACCTCACTGCCGGTCACCGCCGAAGGCGCGCACCGGCGCCTGCGGTGCCACCGCCCAATCGCCGCCAGGCGAGCCGGGGACCCAGGTACCTGGGGTGAATCCGCGAAAGCGGTAGGGGCCACTTCCGTCCCGAACCCGTCAGCTAACCCGGTCGGCGGTCGATGGAAGGGAAGACAGTGACGGCACCCCTACGCCGCTGGTTGACGCCCGTGGTGGCCGTGTTCGCCGCGTTCGCCGTCTTCGCCGGCCCCCTGCCGGCGACGGCTGCGCCGAACGCCCCCAAACCAGCCGGTCACGACGACGATCCGCCGATGCTCAACGAGTTGATCGAGGCGACCAACCGGGACTACACCAAGGCCAAGTCGAAGCTGGAGAAGTCCAAGAAGAAGCAGCTCAAGCTGGCCGTCGAACTCCGCCGCGCCGAGGCCGACCTGGACGCCCTTGCCCCACAGGTCGCCGAGATCGCCACCCAGTCGTACCGGACCGGGCGGGTCGGCGCGATCGCCATGCTGTTGCAGACCAACGCGCCGGACTCCTTCATCCACCGGGCCTCCGCCCTGGACGAGCTGAACCTGGTCAACAGCAAGAAGCTGGCCGAGGTCAACGCGGTCAAGCGCCGCGCCGAGACGGCCAAGCTGGCGCTCGACGCCGAGGTACGCGAGCAGCAGAAGCTGACCAACGACATGGCCCGCAAGAAGAGCGACGCGGAGAAGTCCCTCCGGCTGGTCGGTGGGGTCGGCCTCACCGGTGGCCTGGTGGCCGCTACCTCCCCGGTGGCCCGCCCCGGCCCCAACCGGTCCTCCGACGGCGGCTGGAAGCCCGAGTCGTGCAACCAGGACGACCCGACCACCTCGGGCTGCATCACCGCGCGCACCCTGCACATGTACAAGGAGGTCAAGCGGGCTGGGTTCAACCGGTTCGTCGGCTGCTACCGCCCGGGTGACAAGTGGGAGCACCCCAAGGGCCGGGCCTGTGACTGGTCGTTGCAGAACAGCGGTTTCCGCCCCTGGTACAACAACGACACCCGGATCTACGGCAACAACCTGGCCGCCTTCCTGGTCCGTAACGCCGACCGGCTGGGTGTCTACTACGTGATCTGGAACCGGCAGATCTGGTTCCCGGCGACCGGATGGAGTTCCTACAGCGGCCCGTCGAACCACACCGACCACGTACACGTCTCGATGCTCTAGCGTCTCCGGCACCGCTTCGAGGGCCGTCCCGCCGGCTGGCAGGACGGCCCTCGTCGTCAGGCGGCGAGGGCGGCGGTGGCAACCAGGTCGGCGGGCTCCGCGGCCACCGCCCGGGCCTCCCCGGCGGCCAGCCGGTACGACATGCCGACCACCGCGCAGCGCCCGGCGGACACCTCGGCGGCCAGGGTGGTGGAGGCCTCCAGCATCGCCGTCACGGTCTGCGCGATGTGGATGTCGACGATCTGGTTCAGGTCCTCCACCCCGGCGGCCTCCGCCCGGCGCAGGCTGGGCACCACGGCGTCCACCACCGCGCCCAGGTGCCCGGCGGGGGTGCTGCCGGTGGCCAGGGCCGCCCGGGCCGCCTGCACGGCACCGCACGAGTCGTGCCCGAGCACCACCACCAACGGCGTACGCAGGACGGCCACCGCGTACTCGACACTGCCCAGCACCTCGGGGCCGATGGTGTGCCCGGCGGTACGGACCACGAAGAGGTCCCCCAGCCCACGATCAAAGATGATCTCGGCGGCCAGTCGGGAGTCCGAGCAGCCCACGATCACCGCGAAGGGATGCTGCTCGGCCGCCACGGCGGCCCGCCGCCCGGCGTTCTGATTCGGATGCCACGGGGTGTCGGTGACGAACCGCCGGTTGCCGGCGATCAGCTCGGCCAGCGCCCGCTGCGGGGCACCCGGAAGATCCGCAGTGAGCAGTTCACGCTCCAGCCCTGGGTGTGTTCCGATCGCTCCGGGTCGACTCATCCGGCGTCTCCTCGCTGCTCATGGGATGCCTGGTCACCCCGGCCGACGCTGGTCGCGGGCTGCTCCAACCGTCACACGCACTGCAAGCCGCGTCAAGCAATGCGTGATATGCATTTCAGGTATCGCCGAACACTTGCCTTCGCGCAGGTCAGGGTGCTCGGGCCGGACGGCGTGGCCCGGAGAAGCCGAAAGGCCCATACGATGGGCGGCATGGCAACCACCGGCGAGCGGGAGAACGCCCGTAACTGGACTTTTCTCACCAATCATGCTCATGTGCTGCTCGCCATCGCCCGCAACCCCACTGCCCGGTTACGGGACGTCGCCGACGAGGTGGGGGTGACCGAGCGGGCCGCCCAGGCCATCGTCGCCGACCTGGAGGCCGGGGGTTACCTGCACCGCACCCGGGTCGGGCGACGCAACGAGTACACCCTCAACCCGGCCGGCCGGTTCCGTCACCCCGCCGAGGCCGATCGACAGGTCGGCGACCTGCTGGCGTTGTTCACCAAGGAGCCGGTGGCCGGCCCCACCCCCTGACAGCTGTGCGGCCCCGGCGGCCCGTCCGCTGCGGCAGTGACGGCGTGGTCGGCTTCACCATCCCGGGCCGAACGGACCGCTGCGATCCTGCGGCAGGGGCGATAGGTTTGACCGCGTGCCGACTTTCGCGTTCGCCCGTCCACTGTGGCCGGCCGGGCGCTGCGCGCTGGCGGATCTGACCCGCCTGGCGCTGGTGGCACTCATCCTCGCGGTCGGTCTCGGCGGGGCCACCGCAGGTCGCCCCGACACCACCGATCTCCCGGCGGCGCCGGCCACCACCGGACTCGCCAGCCGAGCCGTGGATGGCCCCCTGACCAAGTGGCCGGGACGAGAGGTGTCGACCTCCACCGGGCCTGCGGTCACCGCTGCGCCCGCCACCGGGTCTGTGGTCTCCGTTGCGTCCGCCATCGGTCACGCGCCAACCCAGCCCGTCCGGGCGCTCGCCGTAACCGTGGTGTCGCACCCTGAGCCCTCCGAGGCCGCTGCCGCGCCGGCCATCGCCGTCGCGCCCCGGCCCGCCGTCGTACACCTCGCGACCGGTGCCGGTGAACCGACCCGGCGCGGCCCACCCACCGCCTGACCGGAGCGAGCCGAGGAGCGCCGCCCGACCGGGTCGGGCTGAGAACCATCGGCCGACCGGGGGCTGACCACCGCCGATACCGGCCCGTCCCGCCCCCGGTCAGGGCCGCAGTCCAGAACCCGTGCCACCGCCTCCCGGCCTCGTTCCCGCCCTGGCAGCACAGACGACGAAACCTATCCGCCACGAGGTGCTGATGATGCAGACCACTCTCTCCGCCGTCCTTCCCGACGTGCCCCGGGCCGCCGCGATCTGGCTGAGCCTGTTGGGCATCGTCACGCTCGCCGTCTCCGCTCTGCTGCTGCGTCCCCGGCGGCTCCGGTTCGACGTGGGTGCCCGCATCCGCGAGGCCGCCCTGCCGAGTCCGCCGGAGCCCCACGAGGAGGACCGGTGGGCTCAGGAGGTCATGGTGGCCGCCGAGCGGGCCGAGGCGACCGCTCGCCGCCGACGCGAGGAGTGGGTGGCCGCGCAGGACGCGGCCGAGCAGGCGTGGCAGGCGTACCAGGCGGCGGAGGCGGACGTTCGTCGGTTGGCCGACGCCGCGAGCATGCCGCTGCCGCAGACCCCCCGCACCCCGGCCGAGTACGCCGACCGGGAGCGCTGGTTGCACCGGGCGGCCCTGGAGGCGTACTGGCGGCGGGATCTGTCGGTGGAGCAGCTCAGTGACGTCTTCGCGCACCGTGGCTGGGATCCCCGCCTGCACCCGGTCGAGCAGGAGTTGGTGCTGCACCGGGCGATCCGCGACCACCGGCTGGCCCAGCAGCGCATCGCCCGCGACCTGGAGCAGGAAGCCTGGCACGCCGCCGAGGCGGCCGCCGCAGCCGCCCGCAGCCTGCGAGCGGAGACCGTCTCCGCCCTCCTGCCGGCAGCCGAACCCCAGGATTCCCTGCTCCCCTTCGCCGAACCCGACACCGACCAGACCCGCGACCTCCCCGCCGTCCCCGTCTCCACCCCCCGAACCCCCGCCACCGCCTACTAACCACCCCACCCCCACCCCCGCCGCTCGGGGTGTTGATCAAGAAGTTTTGGTCCGGATCGGCCTGAATCCCGACCGAGAAACCTCTGATCACCCAGGCTGGGAGCGGGTGGGCGGTGTCGGATGGGGGGTGGATGGGTACCTCCTCGCGGACGCGAGGAGGGCGACGTGGTCGCAGCGGGTGCCGGGCGCGGGACCGAGGAGGCAGCGGACCGGGGAGCCGGACCACGACAGGCGTGGGCGAGCCTGCCCTGGCTGGTACGTACCGCCGTGCTGTGGAGCGCCTGCCTGGTGGTGATCGCCGCCGGGCTCTACCTGCTGGCCCGGATCATCATCCTGGTCACGCCGCTGGCCATCGCCCTGGCCGCCACCTTCTTCCTCTCCGCGCTGCTCGACCCGGTGCAACTCGCGCTGCGTCGGCTACGGCTACCCGCCTCGCTGGCCGCCCTGCTCACCGTCCTGCTGCTGCTCGGCATCCTGGGCGGTCTGGGGGTGCTGGTCTGGAACCTGACCGCCAGCCAGTTCAGCGAGCTGGGTGACGAACTGCGGCAGGGGATCGGGCGAACCCGCGATCTGATCACCTCGACCCTGCCGGTGACCGACCAGCAGCTCGACGGTCTGCTCGCCCAGTTGCGCGAGGCGGCCACCAGCCAGAAGGTCGACCCGGTCGCCAGCGCCCGCACGGTCACCGAGGTGTTCGGCTCCGCCCTGCTGGCCCTGGTGTTGCTGTTCTTCCTCCTCAAGGACGGCCGGGCGATGTGGCACTGGACGTTGCGCCGCACGGCCGGGCCGAACCGGGAGATCGCCGCCGAGGCCGGCCGGGTCGGTTGGCGCACCCTGGGCTCGTACAGCCGGGGCACCATGCTGATCGCGGGCATCGACGCGGTCGGCATCGGCTTGGCGCTGGTACTGCTCGGGGTGCCGCTGGCCTTCCCCCTGGCCTTGATCACATTCATCGGTGGGTTCGTACCGATCATCGGGGCGACCGTGGCCGGTGCGGTCGCGGTGCTGGTGGCCCTGGCCGCCAACGGTCCCACGACGGCGCTGCTCACCCTGGCCGCGGTGATCGCCGTGCAGCAGATCGAGGGGAACCTGCTGGAGCCGCTGGTGATGAAGCGCCAGGTACGGCTGCACCCGGTGGTGATCCTGTTGGCGGTCACCGCCGGCACCCTCATCGCCGGCATCGCCGGCGCCTTCGTCGCGGTGCCGATAACGGCCGTGGCCTGGCGGGTCATCGACAGCGTGCAGCGCCAACGACAGGCCGCCGCAGCCACAGCCCGTCCGGCACCTCCGGCACCGGAGGACCCCCCGGCCCCACCCCATCCCGTACCCGGCTGAGGTGCCCTGACCCCGCCCGCCGCGCCGCCGCGCTCCTGGCCGGCCGGGTCAGGCCGGGGCGGGTTGGGGGTGCAGGTGCTCGCGGAACCAGTCGGCCGCCGCCTCGGCCACCTGTTCCAGGGTGCCGGGCTCCTCGAAGAGGTGTGTCGCACCGGGGATCACCCGCAGGTCAGCGAGGGCGGTCAGTTGGCTGCGCGCCTGCCGGTTGAGCGCGAGCACCTGCTCGTCCAGGCCACCGACGAGCAGCAGGGTGGGGGCGCGTACCTGGCCCAGGGCGGCACCGGCCAAGTCGGGGCGACCCCCTCGGGACACCACGGCGTGCACCTGCTCCGGCCGTCGAGCCGCCGCGACCAGGGCGGCGGCGGCACCCGTACTGGCCCCGAAGATGCCGATCCGGGCCCCGCCGAAGGGGCGCGCCGAGGCCAGCCAGTCCACGATCCCGGCCAGCCGGGCGGCCAGCAGGTCGATGTCGAAGCGCAGTTCCGCGGTGACGACGTCCGCCTCGGCCTCCTCCGGGGTGAGCAGGTCTACCAGGACGGTGCCCAGCCCGCCCGCGCTGAGGGACCTCGCCACGGCGACGTTACGCGGACTGTGCCGTGAGCTGCCGCTGCCGTGGGCGAACAGCACCGCCCCCACCGGCTCGGTCGGCACCAGCAGATCCGCCGGTAGGTCGGCCCCGCCGGCCGGGATCGTCACCGCCTCGTCCCGCACGTCCATCCTCATTCTCCAGACACGGCCGGGCCAGATCACGGGCCGGCCAGATCACGGGCCGGGCCACGCCGCACCGGTCGAATTGGTAGACCCGCCGTGACCCCCGCCCGGCATACCCCGTCGGGAGGGGGTCACGCCGGCCCCTGCCCGCGCGCCGTCCGGGTTTGTCGGCGGTCGGGTCGGGTAGCCGTCGCGGAACCAGCAGACGGACCGGCCGCTCGGTGCCGGCGATCAGATCGCGAGGACCGTCATGCCCCATCACCACCGTGAGCCCGTCGACCAGGCCGCCGAACGCGAGCGGCGGGAACAGAACCCTCAGGGAGGGGACTGGGCGGACAAGGCAGCCCAGGCCCGGTCGGCGGACGACCCTCGGGCCCGGACACCCCACGACACCACCGGCCGTCCCTCACAGGGCGAGCCGATCTAGACCGGATCGGGTCGAGCGCCTCTGCTCAGGACACCCGCTCCGGCAGGCGGAGCAGCGGGGCCCGGCCGGGAGGCTGCTCCACCGGGGGCAGGTTCTCCGGCGCGGGCGGGATCGGTAGGGTCACCGGCTCGGTGCAGGTGACCCGCACCGACTCGCCGTGGTGGCGGAGGTCCATCACCGCGTCCGGCGCGGCATGGTGCAGGGCGTACGTCGCCTCCTCGGGGCGTACGGTGACCCGCAGTCGAGTGCCGCGCCATTGCAGGGAGAACTCCAGCCGGCCGATCCGGCTGGGCAGGCGGGGGGCGAACGTGGGCACGTCCTCGTCGTCCCGCAGCCCACCGAACCCCGCGATCAGCGCGATCCATGAGCCGGCCAGGGACGCCATGTGCACACCGTCGCGAGTGTTCTCGTTCAGGTCGTGCAGATCCATCAGCGCCGCCTCGCGCAGATAGCTGTGCGCCAACTCCAGGTAACCCACCTCGGCCGCCAGCACCGACTGGGTGCAGGCCGACAGCGAGGAATCCCGCACCGTACGCCGCTCGTAGTACAGGAAGTTGCGCAGCTTCTCCTCAAGGGTGAAGGCGTCACCCCGCCAGTGCATGGCCAGCACCAGGTCGGCCTGCTTGACCACCTGCTTGCGGTACAGGTCGAAGTACGGGTAGTGCAGCAGCAGCGGGTACTTGTCCTGCGGGGTGTGCGAGAAGTCCCACTCCTCCAACCGGGTGAAGCCCTCGACCTGCTGATGTACGTCGATCTCCTGGTCGTACGGGATGTGCATGGCCGCGGCGGCGTCCCGCCATGCGGCGGCCTCCTCGTCGGTGACCCCCAGGTGGAAGGCGTCGTCCCGGTGGCGCATCGCCACCTCGGCGGCGACCCGCAGGTTCCGCTGCGCCATCAGGTTGGTGTAGATGTTGTCGTTCTTGACGGCGGTGTACTCGTCCGGGCCGGTCACCCCGTCGATGTGGAACTGGCCGTCGCGGTCGTGGTGCCCCAGCGAGCGCCACAGCCGGGCCGTCTCCACCAGCAGGGTCAGTCCGATCTCGCGTTCCAGCTCAATGTCGCCACTGACCAGCACGTAGCGTCGTAACGCGTCCGCGATGTCGGCCGCGACGTGGAAGGCGGCCGTGCCGGCCGGCCAGTAGCCCGAGGACTCCGGGCCTTCGATGGTCCGCCAGGGGAAGGTCGCCCCGGACAGGTTGAGGGTCCGGGCCCGCTCGTAGGCCTGCTCCAGGGTGGAGTACCGCCAGTACAGCGCGTCGCGCACGGCGGCCGGATGGGTGTACGTCAGCACCGGCAGCACGAACATCTCGGTGTCCCAGAAGGCGTGCCCGTCGTACCCGGGACCGGTCAGGCCCTTGGCGGCGATGGGCCGACGTTCCGCGCGGGCCCCGGCCTGGAGGACGTGGTAAAGCCCGAACCGGACGGCCTGCTGCACCTCCGGGTCGCCGTCGATCTGCACGTCGGCGGCGTCCCAGAACTCGTCCAGGTATTCCCGTTGCTCACGGACCAGGCCGTCCCAGCCGTCCAGCCGGGCGGCGGCCAGGGCGGCGCCGACCTGGTCGCGCAGGGCGGGCAGGGAGCGCCGGCTGGACCAGCCGTAGGTCAGGTACTTCACCACCCGCAGCCGCTGGCCCGGCTCCAGCACGCACCCGATGGTGGTACGCACCCAGTCCTCGTACCCCTCGGATTCGATCGTGGTGCGCGACGGTGAGTCGATCTCGTGCTCCATCGCCGCGGCGACCCGCAGCCCGGAGACCTTGGTCCGGTGGATCAGCAGCCCCCCGTCGGCGGTGGTCAGCTCCTCCTCCGCCTGCAACGGCGACTCCAGTACGGCGGCGACCCGGGGATCGCGGCTCTGTGGCGGCAGGTTCTCGTTGGCCACCAGCTCCGACTGGACGATCAACCGCAGTGGCGCGTCGTCGGCGACCTCCACCTCGAAGCGGATGGCGGCCACCGAGCGCTGCCGGAAGGAGACCAGTCGGGTGCTGTGCACCCGGACCTCCCGCCCGGCCGGGGAGCGCCAGTGCAGGGTCCGATGGAGGGTGCCGGCCCGCAGGTCCAGGATCCGTTCGTGGGCGAGCAGGTCGCCGTAGCGCACATCGAGGGGCTCGTCATCGACCAGCAGCCGGATCAGCTTGCCGTTGGTCACGTTGACGACGGTCTGACCGGACTCGGGAAACCCGTAACCCGCCTCCGCGTACGGCAGGGGACGCAGTTCGTAGAACGAGTTGAGGTACGTGCCGGGCAGCCCGTGCGGCTCCCCCTCGTCCAGGTTGCCGCGCAACCCGATGTGCCCGTTGGAGAGGGCGAAGACCGACTCGGACTGGGCGAGCACGTCCATGTCGAGTCGGGTCTCCCGGACGTGCCAGGGCTCGACCGGATAGGCCCGCTCCCGGATCACGCCGGCCGTCCGGCGTCGAGCAGTTCGGCCAGGTCGGTGACCACCACGTCGGCGCCGTGGGCCAGCAACTCGTCGGCCTGGTCGGCGCGGTCGACCCCGACGACGTACCCGAAGCCCCCGGCCCGTCCGGCCTCGACTCCGGCTAGGGCGTCTTCGAAGACGGCCGCCTGTTCCGGCTGTACGCCGAGCAGCTTCGCCCCGGCGAGAAAGGTGTCCGGGTACGGTTTGCCCCGCAACCCCTCGGCCCGTGCGCTCAGTCCGTCCACCCGTTCCTCCAGCAAGGGTTCGAGCCCGGCGGCGGCCAGGACCTCCCGGCCGTTGGCGCTGGCCGTGACGACCGCCCGACGCAGCCCGGCCTCGGCCACCGCCTTGAGATAGGTGACCGAGCCGGGGTAGACGTCCACCCCGATGCTGCGGATCCGCTCCAGGACCAGAGCGTTTTTCTGGTTGCCCAGGCCGTGCACGGTCTGGGTACCGGGCGGATCCTCCGGGGTCCCTTCGGGCAGGGTGATGTCCCGGGAGGCCAGGAAGGTGCGGACCCCGTCGAGTCGGGGCCGCCCGTCGACGTAGCGGTGGTAGTCCGGCCCCGGATCGAACGGCCGGTACGCCGCATCAGCCACCTCGGCACCGGTCGCCTCGGCGTGCCGGCGCAGGAAGTCGTCGAAGGTCTCGGTCCAGGCGGCGTTGTGGACCCGGGCGGTCTGGGTGAGCACACCGTCCAGGTCGAAGAGACACGCGGTCACGTGATCCGGCAGGCCGAGCATCGCCCCAATCTATCCACGGTCACCGGCCGGCAAACGTACTTCGCTCAACCCGGCGCGCCGCAGGTGCCCTCAACGCCAGCCGACGTCGATCCGGTCGCCGCGCTCGTCGAAGAAGTGCAGGGCGTCCATGCGTACCTTGATGGCCAGTGGGTGACCGGCGGAGACCGCGGGGTACGGCGCTAGCCGGACGGCCAGTTCGGCCGGGCGGCGGTGGTGCCGGCCGGGGTCGGGCAGGACGCTGGCCTGACCGCTGTTCGGGTTGGCCTGGGGCACCGGGGCACGGTTGGTGAACCGCTGCATCACCTGACCGAAGCGGCGCAGGCCGCGCTGGCCCAGTGGAGTGTCACTGTCCGGGGCCGCGCCGACCTCGTCCACCACGATCGCGGTGGCGCCGATGTCCAGGAAGGCCAGGGACTCGTGCCCGTGATGTTCCAGGTAGCGGATCCGGCCCTGCAGGACGTCACCCGGTGAGTCCGGGGCCACCGGGGTGAGGGCCTCGGCCCGCATGCCCACCACGATCCGCTCCCCGTGGTAGTGCGCCACCGCCCGACTGCGGATGTCGTCCCAGGGCAGGTAGAGGGCCTGATCCCCGAGGGTGAGGGTGACGTACCGGTCGAGGTGGACGTAGACCGAGGCCTCCAGCAGGTTCATCCGAGGGCTGCCCAGGAAGGCGGCCACGTAGAGGGTGGCCGGACGGCCGTACACCTGGGTCGGGGTGCCCACGTCCTGGAGGACTCCCTTGCGCATGATGGCCACCCGGTCTGCCATGGTCAGCGCCTCGGCCTGGTCGTGCGTCACGTAGATGGTGGTGACCCCCAGCTCGCGGGTCAGGGCGGAGATCTCCGCCCGTAACTCCGCCCGCAGCCCGCTGTCCAGGTTGGACAGCGGCTCGTCCATCAGGAACAGCTTCGGGCGGCGCACGATGGCCCGGCCCATCGCCACCCGCTGCCGCTGCCCGCCGGAGAGCTGGCTGGGTCGTCGGGCCAGTACGTCGCCGATGCCGAGGGCGCTGGCCACATCGGTGACCCGTTCGCCGCGCGGGGCCGGCTCGATCCCGGCCAGCTTGAGGGGGAAGGCGATGTTGTCGCCGACACTCATGTGGGGGTAGAGCGCGAAGTCCTGGAAGACCATGGCGATGCCGCGCTCCCGGGGTGGGAGGTCGTTGGCGACCTCACCGTCGAGCATCACCGAGCCCGCAGTCGGCTCCTCCAACCCGGCGACCATGCGCAACACCGTCGACTTGCCGCAGCCGGATGGCCCGAGCAGCACCATGAACTCGCCGTCGTTGACCTCGAGATTGATGCTGTCCACCGCGACCGTGCCGTCCCGGAAGACCTTCGTGACATCCTTGAGCGCGACGGTGCTCACCCGTCTCCTCCCCCGACCCCTCGTCTGCCGAACCCGGCAATGACTGTGGCCAGGATCATGTCAGCCGCACATCGGGTAAACGTGTCATGTTCAAGTCGTGACAGACTTAATACGTGCCATCGAGTAGCGACTATCGACTGAATTTTCCATCTCCGCCGGAGATGTCGGCCGAAAACACCTGCCGAACCACCCGCTGTGCGGCCTGACCGTCCTCCAGGGAGCAGAAGCGCTCCCGGAACCGCGCCCGTGTCCGGTCGGCCGCCAGGGTGTCGAATCGCCGGTCCCGCAACACCTCCAGCAACTCGGCGAAGGTCTGGGCCACCGGTCCGGGCGGCTCGGCCAAGAGGTCGAAGTAGACCCCCCGGGTCAACCGGTAGGCGTCCCAGTCCGGCGCGTAGATGACGATCGGCCGGTCCAGCACCGCGTAGTCGAACATCGCGGAGGAATAGTCCGTGACCAGCAGGTCCGCCGCCAGGTAAAGGTCCTCGACCTGGGGATGAGAGCTGACGTCGATGATCCGGTCCCGGCCCGCCGGGGGCCACCCTCTCCGGTTGCGGTCATGGAAGTAGTGGCTACGGATCAGCAGCAGCCCGGAGGGGCCCAGGGCGTCGAGCACCCGCTCCGGGTCGAAGGGCGGCCGGTAGCCGGGCAGATGCTCCCGGTGGGTCGGCGCGTACAGCACCACCTGCTCACCGAGGCCGGCACCGAACTGGGCCCGCAGCCGCAGCACCTCCTCGGGGGTCGCGGTGACCAGCCGGTCGTTGCGCGGATAACCCACCTCCAGAGTGGTGTACGCGGCCGGATAGGCCCGCTCCCACATCTGGGTGGAGAAGCTGTTGGCGGAGATGCTGTAGTCCCAGCGGTCCACCCGACGCAGCAGCCCGGCGAAATCCATTCCGACCGCCCCCAGTGGATAACGCTGCTGATCCAGCCCCATCACCTTGACCGGGGTGCCGTGGTGGGTCTGCACATGCACCGAACCGGGCCGTTTGCGCACCGAGTCCGGGAAGTTCACGTTGTTGATCAGCCACTTGGCCCGGGCCAGCACCCGGTGATACGCGGGGCTGCCGGCCACCACGTACTCGACCCCTGCCGGCAGGGTGTGCACCCGGTCCCTGCGTACGATCCACACCCCCCGGATCTGGGGTGCCAGCCGCCGGGCCGCCTCGTAGATCGCCGCCGGGTTGCAGGCGTAGCCGCGGTACCAGTAGGCCGCGTAGACGGCCAGGTTCTCGTCCAGGGGTCGGTGCAGTTCGGCCCGGTGGTACCCGTGCAGCGCGGCATCCCTGGCCGCCCGCACGGTGGCCCGCACCGGTGGCACCGCCCGACGTCTGACCTGCCGGACGGCCCGGCGAGCAAACTCCCCCTTCCGGCTGGTGGCCCGCAACGCCGAGTAGGCCCGCCACCGCCCGGCCGCCACCAGCCGATGCTTGAGCCCTTCCACCCCGGGCGGGACCCGGTAGCCGCCCGGCGGCCGGTACCGGGCGTACTCGATCGACATCCGGGCGAAGAAGGTGGGCCGCAGGTGGGCGGGGAGCCGATCGGGGTTGCCGAGCACGGTCAGGTAGTGCCACATCATCCGCTCGAACAGCGCCGCCCGCAGCTCCTGGGCACCGAGCTGATCCGCGTACCGGAACACCCGGTGCCACTGCTCGAACAGCTCGAAGTGCCGCTCGCCCCGGGTCTTGGTGATCGCACCCGCCCGCCGCTGCCGATAGTTGACACAGACCGTGTCGAGGACCCCGATCCGGTCGGCGGCCAGCAGCACCGGATAGCTGAAGGAGACGTCCTCGTACCAGCCGGGGGCGAACCGCAGCCCGGTCTCGGCCAGGAACTGTCGACGGACCAGCCGGTTCCAGACGGTGTGCAGCAGGTTCAGGGTCTCCGGTCGCTCCCGCAGCCGGAAGGTGACCGGCCCGGGCGGCTGCGGGAACACCTCCGCCATGGCGCTGGGAGTGACCGTGTCGTTCCAGTGGGCCCGGACGTGGTCGACCAGCAGCACGTCCGGGCGGGTGCTGCGCAGCCGCTCGGCCACCTCGATCAGGCAGTCCGGCACCAGCCAGTCGTCGCCGTCGACGAACCAGACGTACTCCCCGACCGCCCGGTCCAGCCCGGCGTTGCGGGCCGGACCCAGCCCGAGGTTGCGGTCCAGCCGGAGGGGGCGTACCCGCTCGTCGCGGGCCGCGTACTCGTCGAGGATCTCCCCGCTGGCATCGGGTGAGCAGTCGTCGACCCCGATCACCTCGATGTCGACGACCGGCTGGGCGAGGATCGAGTCCAGGCATTCCCGCAGGTAGCCCTGGACCCGGTAGGCCGGGACGACGAAGCTGATCAGCGTCATCGTCCCGGCCCCCGTCAGGTTGTCGCGTTCCCCCCGGCACCTGTCGGCACCCGGGCCGGCCGGACGAACCAGGCCAGCACCACACTCGCCGCGAAAAGCACCAACAGGTAGATACCGAGTGTAGCGAGACCAATACCGACGATTCCGGCAATCGCCGTCAGCCCCAGCACCACCGACCGTCCCTCCCAGCCGAGGGTCGCCGGGTGCAACGGTGGTGCCGGTTGCCGCTTCTCCAGCCGGGCCACCAGGTCGTAGTGGTGCAGGGTCAGCACGAAGACGTACCCGAAGATCAGCCAGGCCGGAGCCCCGCCGATCACCCCTACCGCGATGGCGAACAGGTACTCTGCGGCCCGCAGGGCCGCCGGCACCAGCCAGTCCAGCGGGCCGTTGTGGGCCGCCCGGGCCCCGGCCGCACCCACCAGCAACACCAGCAGCACCACTGGTACCGCCCAGCGCAACCCGTCCGCATCGTCGCCGGTCAGCAACGCCGCGAGCAGCAGGACCCCCGCACCCAGGGCGGCGAACACCGCGAGCACCAGCGGCCCCGGGCGACGCAGCACCGGCAGCAGCCGGGCTGAGAGCAGGCCGTCGTCGCGGTGCAGGAGGGCATCCAGGGTGTCCAGCACCGGCACCCGCATCCACCGGGCCCGCAGGGTACGCAGCGCCCCGGTGTACGCGAACGCCAGCACCCCCCAGGTCAGTACGGCCAGCAGCGCGATCCGCTGGTTGAACAGGGCGGCGGCCAGCGCGATCAGGGCCCACCGCTCCCCGATCGGGAAGACCACGGTGCGCTTGAGCCAGTACGACACCGAGCCGGTGTCGGCCTGCACCTTCGTGGAGGCGGCGTTCAGCCGGTCCCCGATGCCGCCGCCCCCGGTGCCGACCGTCTTCGGCCGTCGGGCCGCCTCGTCGTGCAGGACGCCGTACCAGGCATCGGTCATGTGCCGGACGGTCTGCAGGGTCATCGCGGCGATGGCCAGGGCCCACCCGTACCGGACCCCGGCCGCCGTGGCCCCCCACCCCAGACCGGCGTAGACCAGGTACTCCTTGGCCCGGTCGGCCATGGTGTCCAGCCAGCCGCCCCAGGCGCTGAAGTTGCGGGTGTACCGGGCCAGTTGGCCGTCCACGCAGTCCAGCACGAACCCGAGGTAGAGCAGCACCCCACCGGTGACCAGGGCTACCCGCCCGCCGGTGGCGAATAACGCCGCCGCGGCCACCGCGAACCCCACCGACAGCATGGTCACCCCGGTCGGGCTCAGGCCCAACCGGGCCGCCGCCTTCGTGACGTACGGGGACCAGGTGCTGACGAAGTAGGTCGTGAAGAAGTCGTCCCGCTCCTTCACCGACAGCCGCAACTCGGCCCGGTCCTCGTCCACCGCGGCGATCGCGGCCTGGGCCGCGTGCAGATCGCTCACCTCGTCCACCCGGTGCGCCACCAGCAGGCGTACCCGCTGGGCGAAGACCAGCACCCCCTGGGCGGCTAGCCCGGCGAAGACCTGGTCCACCGCGGGTCCCGAAGGCTCCACCGGCGCACCGCCGCCGTCGGAGTGCCCGGCGGCCACATCGGCCAGCCGACCGGTGGCGGCGGCCCGGGCGGCGGCCACCAGCGCCGGGAGGTCGTCCCGGCCGACCCGCACCGCGCCACCGAAGACCCCGGTGGCCTCGCCGTCCAGTCGGTGGGCGGGCCCCGCGCCGACCACCTGGCCGCGTTCCTCACGGACCGTGGTGCGGCCACCGGTCGGCGGGTCGGTGAGCACCAAGGCCACCGTCGGCCCGACCGGGCTGGTCAACAGATGCCGCAGTACGGCGGTGTGCGCGACCAGGTCGGCACCGCTGACCACCACCGGGCCCACGGAGGTCCCGGCCAGGTCGGCCAGCTCGTCGAGGTCGGCCGCGAACCGTACCTCGCTGACCCCGGCCGCCCGCCACTGCGCGGCCAGTCGGTCGGTCAGGGCCGTACCGTCGCCCGTCGGCAGGCCCGCGGCCGGGGAACCGGCGGCGAGCACGATCGCGAGGGTCACCGGGGAACCGCGTCGTGGTACGCGGCCAGCGCCTCGGCGATCGTGCCGTCGACGCTCAGCCGGCCCGCGTCGAGGAACAATCCTCGACGGCAGAACCGGGTCAGGTCCTTTTCGTTGTGTGACACCAGCACCAGAGTGCGCCCCTCCCCGAGCAGACGATCGATGGTCGTGTAGCACTTCGCGCGGAACTCCGCGTCCCCGACCGCCGTCACCTCGTCCATCAGCAGGATGGGGTGCGGCAGGTGGGAGATGATGGCGAAGCCCAGCCGCACCTTCATACCGGACGAGTAGTGTCGCACCGAGGTGTCGATGGCCCGCTCCACCTGTTCCCCGGCGAACGAGACGATCTCCTCGAAGTGCCGCTTCAGGTAGCCCGACGACAGCCCGTGCAGGCCACCCACCAGGTACAGGTTCTCCCGCCCGGTCAGGTCGTTGGAGAACCCGGCGGAGAGTTCCAGCAGCGGCGCCACCTCCCCGGAAACCCTGATCGCCCCCTCGTCGGGGATCAGCACCCCGGCGATCAGCCGCAACAGGGTGCTCTTGCCGGTGCCGTTGCGGCCGACCACCCCGACGGTCTCCCCGGGGGCGATCGAGAAGGTCAGGTCGCGCAGCGGCCAGAACTGGCCGTCGGCCGCGCTGCGCCGCCCCCGATGGATGAGCAGTTCCCGCAGCCGCAACTGCCGCCGGCGGTTGCGGACGAACCGGATGCCGATACCCTCCGCCTCGATGATCGATTCGCTCATCAGAGTTCCTTGAGCACGGCGGGTTCGAGCCGACGGAAGGACCACCAGCCGACCACGAGCAGCAGCAGACTGATCCCGACGGTGGTGGCCAGCATCCGGGCTGACGGGAACTCCTGCGGGTACCACACCGAGTGGTGCAGTTGGAAGATGCCGACCAGCGGGTTGAGTTCGTAGCCCACCTTCAGCCAGCTTGGCAGGCCGGAGTCCCGGACCAGACTCAGCGGATAGATGATCGGGGTGGCGTAGAACAGCACCCGGATGACCAGTCGCATGAACCGCTCCACGTCGCGCATCAGCACGTTCCAGGCGGACAGCAGCAGGGCCACCCCGATCAACAGGGTGGCCTGCACCAGCACGGCCAGAGGCAGGGCCAGCAGCGACCAGCCCGGCTCGACCCGGCCCTGGGCGGCGTACCAGATCGCGATGCCGGCCAGGATCGGCAGGCCGGCGGCGTACTCGGCGAACCGGCCGGCCACCCGACCGATCGGAAACACCTGCCGGGGTACGTTCATCGTGGTGATCAACCGGGACTGTCCGGTCAGGGCGTTCGTCGCCTCGCTCAACGCCGAACTGGTCCACATCCAGGCGAAGATCCCGGTGATCAGAAACAGGGGGTACGACCCGGCTGCCTCGCCCAGGTGTCGGTTGGTGTCCCGGGAGTAGAGCACCCCGAAGACGAACCAGTAGATGGCCCCCATCCCCAGGGGCTCGATCAGGGACCAGAAGTAGCCCAGCACCGACTGCTGATACTTGACCGCCAGATCGCGCCTGACCAGGATGCGCAGCGAGTTGCGGTGCGACCACAACGCCCCCACGCCAGAGGTCACCGTCGTTCTCCCGCCTACCGAACGGACGCCAGGTTAGCAGCCGGCACCCCCGCCACCCCCGTCGATCATGCACTTATGGTCGCCGTTTTGACCCGCTAAGCCCGTTACGCCCCGACCAAAACTCCATGATCGACGGGGTGGGCGGGGGTGGGGGGAGGGCGCGGGCGGGGCAGGGGTGGGGGGTGGGGGGTGGGGGGTGGGGGGCGCGGGTAAGTACCTACGGGTGGGCGGGGTGAGGTTCGTTCTCGGGACGGAGGGCGAGGGCGGATCGAGTCCCTAGCGTTGACAACCGGAGCGGCGGATCGCCGCAGAGGGGAACCACCACGATGAGTCGCAAGCTTGTTCGGCCCCGGCGGGGGCGCATGTTCGCCGGTGTCTGCGCCGGCCTGGCCCAGCGTTTCGGCATGTCGGCCGGGTTCGTCCGGCTGCTGTTCCTGCTGTCGCTGCTACTGCCCGGCACCCAGGTGATCATCTACCTGGCCCTGTGGATCATCATGCCCAACGAGGACCGCTACGTGATGGCCGGTCGCTGATCCCCCCACGCCGGGCTTCCACCCGAGCCCGGCGCAGCCAACTTCAAGCAGCCCAACTTCAAGCAGCCGACTGCGAGCAACCAGCTTCACGGCAAGCAGCGCAGCCGACTTCGGGGATGCTGCCCGCCGACCGACCTGTCGGAGGCGGCGATCCCCGAAGTCGCCCCAGCTAACGGATTGACTGAGCCGCCCGGCGGGTCAGGGGGCCACGTAGGTGACGGTGACCTGCTCGAAGCCCAGGGAGGCGAGCAGACCGATGAGCATCTTGCGGGTGTTCTCCTCGGCCCGGGCGGCCAGCCCGCTGTCCCGTGCCGCAGCGGTGATCCGGTCCTCGGCCAACTGGTAGACCTGCTGCTGCCGGTTGGGGTCATTGCCGATCAGGTCACCCACCCGGTTGAGCAGGCCCCGCTCCTCCGCGAAGACGTAGCTCTTGTCCAGGTCGAGATTGGTTTTGCCGAGCTGCGGCGCCGGCAACCTGACCTCTACGGACTTGCCGTCGGCCGACTGTGTGATCGCCCCCTCGGTGAGGGCCCCGAAGTCCACGTACGCCTCGACGCTGCCCGACCCGACGAACAGGGTGCGCTGGTTGAGCAGCCAGTCCGGCACGTTGCGACGGTCGTTCTGCAGGTCGACGACGACCTGGAAGTTGCCCTCGGCGGCCACGTACCGGCTGAGGTCCCGCATCGACTCCAGCAGCGCCGGCTGACTGCGGTCGGTCTGCTCCTTGCTGAAGGGGTTGCGGAACTCGGGCAGGAGCCCGGTGGTCTGCACACCTAGCAGGACCACCACGGCCAGTGCCGCCGCGCCGAGCACCCAGAGCAGGGCGCGGGCGGCGCCGCCACTGGACGGGGGCGCGGGTGGGGCCTCGGACCGGTCGTCCGCTCGCAGGTCAGTGTCGGAAAAACTGCTGGTGGGCTCGTTGATGTCGCCGTCGCGTGCCATCGCCCTCACCGTCCTTGTTCAGACGCGTTGTCTGTGATGACGGTAAGCCCCCCGTACGACACCCGCTCACCGAGTCACCCGATCGCGTGTTTCCGCAGCTCAGGACGGGTCAGGACCCGGCGGGGACCGGCACCGTCACTCGACCGCTTCGGCGAGCACGAGCACCCGGGCGTGGATCTGGTTGCGCTGTTGCAACGCGGCGCGCAGGGCCCGGTGCAGACCGTCCTCCAGGTAGAGGCCCCCGTTCCACTGCACCACGTGCGGGAACAGGTCACCGTAGAAGGTCGAGTCCTCCGCCAGGAGCTTGTCCAGGGCCAGCTCACGCTTGGTGGTGATGAGCTGGTCCAGCCGCAGCGGGCGGGGCGGGATCTCCGCCCACTGCTTGAGAGTCAGGTTGTGTTCCGGGTAGGGACGCCCGTCCCGGACCGCTCTGAAGATCACGACGGCACGCTCCCCTCCCCTACCCGGTTCGTACCACGACGCCGACGCGGGTCGCGGCACGGTACCGCGACCCGCAGCACCGATGTCCGTGCCAGCGTAGCGGCACCCCGCACCCCGCGTTCTGCTCCCCGGCGCCAGTTTCGCCACCGGGAGTCCGGTTCTCAACCGGACGAAACCACCCGTACGGGTCAGCTCCACCGCCCTCGGCGGACCACTTCCTCCACCGGACGCCGCCCTCGGCGCAATGAGGGTGACCGATGGTCGGGGGCCCGGTAACCGACAGTGACAGCGCCGATCGGGTGGTACTCCTCCGGCACCCCGAAGGCCTCCCGGTAGGCCTCCCACCGCTGGGGCGGGATGCCGAAGAAGCACGCCCCCAGTCCCTCGTCGACCGCGGTCAGCATCATCAGCAGGGCGGCGAAGCCGGTGTCGATGTACCAGTAGGGCACCGGCCAGCGGTCCGTCGAGCGGTCCGCCCAACCCTTGTCCGCCTCGGCGTACCGCTCCAGGTAGACCGAGCGGTTGGCGTGCGGCACCACGATCAGCGGGGCCCGGCGCATCCCGGTCAGCCAGCGTTCCCGGCCGCCCCCGGCCGGGGTGCTGGCCGCCCAGAAACGCTCCCGGTCCGCCGGTTCCTCCAGCACCAGGAACCCCCAGCCCTGGGAGAATCCCGCCGATGGGGCCCGTACGGCATGGTCCAGCAACCGGTCCACCACGGCCGGGGGAACCGGGCGGTCCGGGTCGTAGTTGCGCACCATCCGGCGACGCCGGACCACCTCCGCGAACTCCACCTGCACTCTCCTCCACGCTGGTCCGGGCGGCGGTCCCTCAGCTGATGGGCTGGATGCCCCAGGTCCCCCGCCAGGTGTCGCCGGGTGCCAGGACGATCAGATCCCGGCCGGAGCGGAAGGCATCCGGCGGGCAGGTCATCGGCTCGACCGCCACCGAACGCCGGAACCGCTCACCGGTCAGGGTGTCACCGGTGTAGACCTGCCACCAGCCGAACTGGGGGTCCGCCCAGATCCGCAACCCGCCGGTCGCCTCCGACCCGCTCAGGGTGACCGCAGAACCGCCGTCGTCGTCCCGGTCCACCTGCCCGAAGGCCAGATCCAGTACGGCGTCGCCGATGCGTCGCGGCTGGGTGTAGTCGTACTCCGTGCCGCTGACCGGGGTCACCCCGACCGGCAGCAACCGGGCGTCCACCACCATCCGGGTCTGCGCGGGCACCTGCAACACGATCTCCTCCACCGGTACCCCGGGCAGTTGCAGGTAGGGATGCACGGAGAAGCCGAAGGGTGCCGGCTGCCCGCCGATGTTGGTCACCTCGTGCTCGGCCCGCAGCCCGTCCGGCCCCACACTCCATCGGGTACGCAGCCGCAGCGGCCACGGATAACCCGGCTGGGGCGGCAGGTCGAACCCGATCGTGATCTCGTCCGGCCGCTGCTCGATCAGGTGCCAGGCGGACCAGTTGACCAGGCCGTGGAGGGCGGTGTTGCGCTCCGGCTCAGTGATGTTGAGCTGCAAGGACTGCCCGTCGAAGGTGTAGACCCCGTCCCGGATCCGGTTGGGCCAGGGGGCGAGCACCTGACCGGCGGATCCGGGGCACACCTCGTCGGTGCCGTACCCGTCCAGGTGCTCGACGCCGTCCTGCCGGTAGGCGCGCAGCCCGCCGCCCACCTCGACGATGACCGCCTCGTGTCCGGCGGCGGAGATGGTCCACTGTGCTCCGGAGAGGGGACGCGGCTCGTGGTTATCCATGTCGCCAGACCCTAGCTTCCGGGTACGTCGCCCGCTCACCACGGTCGACGATCATCGCGCTCCCCCGGAGGCCCGGTACCGGGTCAGCGCCGGGAAGGCCACCGCCAGCAGCACCGCCAGCACCGCCGCGGCCAGACCACCGCCCACCCAGGCCACCCCGCTGCCGAAACCGGCCGCCGTGGCCCCGGCCCGCAGGTCACCCAGGCGGGGCCCGCCGGCCACCACGACGGTGTTGACCCCCTGGAGTCGTCCGCGCATCCGGTCCGGGGCGTACACGATCAGCATCGACTGCCGCACCACCGCGCTGACCAGGTCGGCCGCCCCCGCCAGCACCAGCAAGGCGACCATCAGCCAGAGCTGACGGGCCAGCCCGGCCAGGGCCACCGCGATCCCCCAGCCGACGACGGCCAGGACCAGCACCAGTCCCTGCCGACGGACCCGGCCGATCCAGCCGGACAGCAGCCCGGCGAGCAGGGAGCCGATCGCGATGGAGCTGTAGAGCCAGCCCACCGCCGCGCCGCCACCGAACCGCTCGGTCGCGACCTCGGGAAAGAGGGCCCGGGGGAAGGCGAACACCATCGCGATCAGGTCGACCGCGAAGGAGAGCAGCAGCACCGGGGCACCGGCCAGGTAGCGGACTCCGTCGACGATGCTGCGCAGCCCGACCTGCCGGGGAGCACCGTCGGGATCCGGCTCGGGCGGCATCGCGGGCAGCCGCAGGGCGGCCCAGATCAGCGCGACGAACAGCACGGCATCCAGGCCGTAGGCCACCGGCAGGGCGATCCCGAGTTCGAAGGTGGCGAGGATCAGACCGGCGGTCAACGGCCCGAGCACGGAGGTGGCCATCGCCGTGGTGAAGTTCAGGGTGGTGGCCGCGGGCACCAGCTCGGTCGGGACCAGCCGGCCGACCAGGGCGGCGCGGGCCGGGCTGGCGATCGCGAACGACACCGAACTCAGCGCCACCAGGGCCAGCAGCAGCACCGGGCTGCCGACATCCAGCACGGCCTGCGCCAGCAGTCCTAGTACGGACAACCAGAGCAGCACGGACCCACCGAGCAACACCCGACGCCGGTCGAGGGCGTCGGCGACCGCGCCACCCCACAACCCGAAGACCAGCAACGGTACGAAGGCAGCCACCCCGAGCAGCCCCACCCACAGCGAGTCCCGGGTCAGCGCGTACATCTCCACCGGTACGGCTACCGCGGTCAGCTGGTACCCGAACATCGCGATGGCGTTGCCGCTCCACAGCCGCCGGTACGCCGGCACCCGCAGTGGGCGCAGGTCGATCGCCCAGCGGCGCCGCTCGCGCCCCCGGGAGGTGTCGGTCCTGGTCACGGGGCCAGCCGCTCCACTACCCAGCCGGTGTCGGTACGGCGGAACCGCAGCCGGTCGTGCAACCGGCTGGCCCGCCCCTGCCAGAACTCCACCGAGTCGGGGCGTACCCGCAGCCCGCCCCAGTGCTCCGGGGCGGGGATCGGCTCCACCTCGGCGAACCGCTGCGCCGCCGCCCGGTAGGAGTCGTCCAGGGTGGCTCGGTCCGGCAGTACGGACGACTGGGTGCTGGCCCAGGCCCCGAGCTGGGAACCGCGGGGTCGGCTGGCGAAGTAGGCCTCCGTCGCCGCCCGGTCGATCCGTTCCACCGACCCGGCCACGATCACCTGCCGTTGGATGGAAAACCAGGGAAACACCAGGCTGGCGTACGCGTTGGCGGCCACCTCGGTGCCCTTGCGGGAGTGATAGTTGGTGAAGAAGACAAACCCCTCCGGGTCGTACCCCTTGAGCAGCACCGTCCGCCCACTGGGCCGGCCGCCGGCGTCGGCCGTGCCCACCACCATGGCGTTCGGCTCCGGCAGCCCGGCAGCGACCGCCTCGGCGAACCAACGATCGAACTGGGTGTGCCAGTCCTCGGCCAGGTCGGCTTCGACCAGCCCCGATCCGGCCGTGTACTCGTTACGCATGTCGACCGGCGGCGGTGTGTCCCCCGTCACGTGTCCTCCCCTGTCCATCCGGCTGATCCGCCCCCGACCAGCCCGTACGGTCAAGTCTCACCCAATCAGCCACGGCCGCCGCACCCGGGGATGTCGTGTGCAGCACATCGACAGTGGGTCGCGTACCCGATTACCAGCAGGCAAGATGTCACGAACACATCCCTGAGGGTCGCCTAAGGCGCTCACCCGGCCGGGGCCGGGTCATCGAGCCCGGGCGGGCGCACCGACCACACACCAGGAGTAGTGAGATGGCCGATTTCAAACCCGGACTCGAAGGCGTCGTAGCGTTCGAAACCGCTATCGCCGAACCCGACCGCGAGGGCGGTGCGCTGCGCTATCGCGGGGTCGACATCGAGGATCTGATCGGCCAGGTCTCCTTCGGCAACGTCTGGGCCCTGCTGGTCGACGGTCGGTTCGGGCCCGGTCTGCCGCCGGCCGAGCCGTTCCCGGTGCCGGTGCACTCCGGTGACATCCGGGTCGATGTGCAGTCCGCCGTGGCGATGCTGGCCCCGTACTGGGGGCTGCAGCAGATGCTCGACATCTCCGACGAGCAGGCCCGCGAGGATCTGGCCCGGGTCTCGGTCACCGCGCTGTCCTTCGTCGCCCAGTCCGCCCGGGGCCTCGGCCTGCCGGCCGTGCCGCAGAAGGAGATCGACAAGGCCTCTACGGTGGTCGAGCGCTTCATGAAGCGGTGGCGCGGGGAGCCCGACCCCCGGCACGTCAAGGCGGTCGACGCGTACTTCATCTCGGCCGCCGAGCACGGCCTGAACGCCTCCACCTTCACCGCCCGGATCGTCGCCTCCACCGGGGCGGACGCCGCCGCCTGCATCTCCTCGGGCATCGGGGCCCTCTCCGGCCCGCTGCACGGCGGAGCGCCCTCACGGGTGCTCAGCATGCTGGAAGCCGTCGAGCGCAGCGGGGACGCCGAGAGCTACGTCAAGGGCGTCCTGGACCGGGGTGAGCGGCTGATGGGCTTCGGCCACCGGGTGTACCGGGCCGAGGACCCCCGGGCCCGGGTGCTGCGGCGTACCGCCAAGGAGCTGGGGGCACCCCGGTTCGAGGTCGCCGAGGCGCTGGAGAAGGCGGCGCTGACCGAGTTGCAGGCCCGCCGGCCGGACCGGGTGCTGGCCACCAATGTCGAGTTCTGGTCGGCGGTCGTCCTCGACTTCGCCGAGGTTCCGGCGCACATGTTCACCTCCATGTTCACCTGCGCCCGGATGGGTGGTTGGAGCGCCCACATCCTGGAGCAGAAGAAGCTCCAGCGCCTGGTGCGGCCCTCCGCCCGCTACGTCGGTCCGAGCCCCCGCAAGCCGCACGAGGTCGACGGCTGGGACGCCGTCCCGCACGGCGTCTGAGGTGTAAGGAAGGGCCCCTTCTTAACGTTTCCGGTAGAGGAGGGGCCCCCTCTTAACACCCCGTTCCCGGCTTGTGGCACCGCAGAGGCCGTCCGGGTCGTGGGCGGGCGGATCGTCGGCGTATGCCCCGTGGCCGACACCGATGTGGGCCAGGCCACGGGCTGTGGCGGACGACTCACGGTTCGGGGTGAGACGAGCGCCCGGAGGGATACCGGCGGGTGCGAGGATGAAGGCGGCAGTGCCGCCGGAGGGTGCGATCACGCACCCACACGCGCACGTCGATCGGTCCACTCCCACCTGCTCAACCGGGCCCCGACCCATGCGGAAGGATCTTGAAAACCGTGGCTGACGCACCGACCATCCGGATTCCCGACGAGATCAAGCCCGCCGACGGCCGATTCGGCTGCGGGCCGTCCAAGGTCCGTCCGGCGGCGGTCTCCGCGCTCGCCGAGGTGGCCACCAGCTACCTGGGCACCTCGCACCGGCAGAAGACCGTCCGTGACCAGGTGGCCCGGCTGCGCTCCGGCATCGCCGAGTTCTTCTCCCTGCCCGAGGGCTACGAGGTCATCATCGGCAACGGTGGCGCCACCGCCTTCTGGGAGGTGGCGACCTTCGGCCTGATCCGCGACCGGGCCCAGTTCGCCAGCTTCGGCGAGTTCGGGGCCAAGTTCGCCAAGTCCGTCAAGGACGCCCCCTTCCTGGGCGAGCCCACCATCCGCAAGGCGGACGCGGGCAGCGCCCCGACCCTGGTCGCCGAGGCCGGGGTGGACGTCTACGCCACCCCGCACAACGAGACCTCGACCGGTGTCGCCGTACCGATCAACCGGGTGGCCGACGCCGACCCGGGCTCGCTGCTGCTGGTCGACGCCACCTCCGGCGCCGGTGGCCTGGAGGTCAACGTCGGCGAGACCGACGTCTACTACTTCGCCCCGCAGAAGTGCTTCGGCTCCGACGGTGGCCTGTGGCTGGCCCTGATGTCCCCGGCCGCCCTTGAGCGGGCCACCGAGATCAAGGCCTCCGGTCGGTACATCCCCGCCTTCCTGGACCTGGTCACCGCGATCGACAACTCGCGGCTGGAGCAGACCTACAACACCCCGGCGCTGGCCACCGTCTTCCTGGCCGCCGAGCAGACCGACTGGATGAACTCCCAGGGTGGGCTGGCCTGGGCGGCCAAGCGCACGGCCGAGAGCGCCGGAATCGTGTACGGCTGGGCCGAGCGCTCCGCCGTGGCCACCCCGTTCGTCACCGACCCGGCGCTGCGGTCCAACGTGGTCGCCACCATCGACTTCGCCGACGGGGTGGACGCCACCGCGATCGCCAAGGCGCTACGCGCCAACGGCATCGTGGACACCGAGCCGTACCGCAAGCTGGGCCGCAACCAGCTGCGCATCGCGCTCTTCCCGGCCGTCGAGCCGGCCGATGTGGAGGCCCTGACCGCCTCCATCGACTACGTGGTCGAGCGGCTCTGACCCGCCGCTGAGACACCGGGCCCGGTCTACCCTGCGCGGTCGGCCGGGCCCGCTACGCTGAACGGACCGGCCGTGCGACCTTCGTACCGTCGGGGTCGAATCGCCCTTTCGGCCCCTGGCGACTGACCGGCCGCACAGCCCTCACCAGCACCGGACAAGGCTGCTCAGCACGAGTTGCCCGGGCGTGGCGTCTCCCACCTGGACCCGGATGGGCGTACCGTGGTCCTCAACGCCCCGGGTGGCCGGCTCGTGGCGTACGGCCAGCGAAGCGGGACGGAGGCAACGCGATGCGCCCAGTACGCTTCGTCGCCCTCTCCGAGGACGGCCAGGCCCTGGTGCTCGCCGACGAGGTCGGGCGGCTGCTCGCCCTGCCCATCGACGAGCGTGTCGCCGGAGTGCTGCACGCCGAGCCGGGTGCACCGACCCTGGCGGTGGCACCGACCACGGCCGATCCGGTTCCCTCCCTGTCCCCTAGGGACATCCAGGCCCGGATCCGTTCCGGCGAGTCCGCCGAGGACGTGGCCCGCATCGCCGGGGTTCCGGTCGACCGGGTGCTCCGCTACGCCGGTCCGGTGCTTCAGGAGCGGGCCATGCTCGCCCAGCATGCCCGGCGTACCCGACTCAAGGGTGCCGACAAGCCGACCCCGCTGGCCGAGGTGGTGAACGGGCGACTCGCCCAGCACGGCATCGACACCGAGAAGATCTCCTGGGACGCCTGGCGTCGCGACGACGGCACCTGGCGGATCGTCGCCACCTGGCCCTCCGGCAAGGCCACCGCCCAGGCGGTCTGGGATCTGGACAAGACCCGCCAGTCGGTCGCGCCGCACGACGACATGGCGCAGTACCTCTGCGCCGAACGCCCCACCCCGATCCTCGGGCAGGAGCCGGCACCTGAGCGGGGCGGTCACGGGCTGCCCGGTCCCTCGCGTGGCGAGCCCACCCGGGGTGGCCACGGGCTGCCGTCACCGGCCGAGTCGGGCCGTGCTGGCCGTGACCCGATCCGCGCCGGTCGGGACGCCCTGCTCGCCTCCCTCGATCGGCCACTCGGCTCTACCTCGGGTCGGGGTCTCGAACCCCGCACCCCGGCCGCGCTGGCCGGCACCCCGGATTCCCCCCGGCAGCGGGCCGTCTCCGGTGGCGCTGCGGCGTTGCTCGGTGGTGGTCAGGGATCGGCCTTCGACGACGACGCGGACGCGCCGAAGGAGGTGCCGGCCGTACCCTCGCTGGCGGTGCTGCGCCCCCGTCGTACCAACACCCCGTCTGCGGCCGCCGCCGAGTCGACCGAGGCCGGCGGCAAGCCCCGCAAGCGCCTGCCCAGCTGGGACGACGTCCTGTTCGGCACCGGCCCCGCCGCCCGCGAATCCTCCTAACCCCACCCGGGCATCACCTGCACCGCCGGGCGAGCGGACGATCCTGCCGCCAGGCGTGAAACGCCCGCGCTCCCTCACCCACCCGTCGAGCCCCGCCGCGCCGATCTTGCGCTTTCTGTCCCCGCAAAACGCGCATACCGGGGCGAATCACCGACCAAAAGTGCAAGATCGGCGAGCAGTCGAGGGCGGTGGCGGCGGGCGGGGGTGGGCTAGAGGGGGTGGGTGGTTAGGGGGTGGTAAGTGGGGGGAGGGCCGGGGCGGGTCTGCACCAGGACCAGTTCGGTTACGGGCCAGGGTGGGCCACGGTAGTCATCCAGGGTGGCGAGGTCGGCGT
This sequence comes from Micromonospora sp. NPDC048871, assembly GCF_043198155.1. Taxonomy (NCBI): domain Bacteria; kingdom Bacillati; phylum Actinomycetota; class Actinomycetes; order Micromonosporales; family Micromonosporaceae; genus Micromonospora; species Micromonospora sp. NPDC048871. The sequence goes on from NZ_JBICUM010000011.1 coordinate 166,258, forward strand.
CCAGGTCGGTGGGGGGCAGTTGGTCGCCGGGGCGGGCGATGGTCAGGTGGGGCCGCAGCGGCTTGTCGTCGCTGGGCACCCCGATCGCGGCCAGTTCGGCGCGGACGGCACCGGCCAAGGTGATCAGGCCGTCGACCTCGCCTCGGACGTCGACCCAGATCACGGTGCTGCGGCCCTGGCCGAACCGACCGCCGCCACCCAGCCGGAGCACAGGCGGCCGGAGCACCGGTGGCCGGAGCATCGGTGGATCACTGCGGACCGTGGTGACGGCTAGCCACAGTGCCTGCCGTACGGCGGGCAGCCGGGTGGGGTCTACCTCGCCGAGGAAGGCGAGGGTGAGGTGGGCGCGGTCGGGGTCGACCAGTCGTACCTTCGCCCCGGTGGCTGCCGCCGCGCTGAGCCGCAGCCCGGTGACCGTACGAAACAGGTGTCCGATCGCCTCGGCGGGCGGGTAGACCGCGATGAAGAGTCGCATCGAGGCAGGATGTCAGGCCGCAGGCCCGGCGCCGGGCGTACCCGGGCTAGTGGTGGCGCTGGTGTTGGCCGGGGCGGGCGGCCGGCAGGCGGAGGCCGGCGGCGTCCAGTTCGCCCTCGATCCGGACCCGTTCGAGCTGCCGGTCGATACCGGTCAGCTCTACCAGGTGTTCGGTGATGCCCAGCGCCTGACAGGCCCACCGGAGCCGGTCGTCGTACGCGTCGAGCACGCTGCTGTGCCACACCACGGCCGCGCCGCCCAGCCGGTCCCGGCGCAGGCACCGCAGATCCGCGGCGAGCTGCTCCAAGGGGCGCCGGTCGGGGCTGTCGAGGGCGGCGAGGGTCTCCCCGCCGGCCGTCACCGCCTGATCGAGCTGTCGGATCAGGCGCCGCTCCCGTCGCCGGGTGCGCCGCTGGTCGAAGCCGCAGGTGAAGCGGGCGAGGGCCTCGTCCGTGCAGACCACGAGCGCGATCAGCACCGGTACGAAGACCGCGGCGACCAGGGCCAGGGACAGCAGCAGTAAGCGCAGGACCTCCACCCAACGAAGTTATGCCGCTTCGGAGAGTGACGTCACTGGTTTTCCAGTATCCGACCGCCCGGCCGCTCAGACCTCGGTGACGTAGAAGCGCGGCATCGGCAGGATCCGGAACCGCACTCGGGCACCGTCACGCCGGAGCTGCCAGGCCAGCGCGAGCAGGGCGGTGACCAGGGAGACCAGGCCGCCGGCCCAGATGCTGACACCGGCACCGAAGGTCTCCGCGACCCAGCCGATCAGCGGCGCACCTACCGGGTTGGTGCCGAGGAACACCAGCACCCACAGCGCCATGACCCGGCCCCGAAAGGCCGCGTCGGTGCCGAGTTGGACCCGCTGGTTGGCGGCCTGGGCGAAGTAGACCATGAAGAAGCCGGTCGGCGGCAGCAGCGCCACGACCATCCAGTACGTAGGTGCCAGCCCGACGAGGGTGCCGAAGATCGCGCAGGCGATGGCGGAACCGAGCACCAGCCAGACCGAGGGGCGACTGCGCCGACCGGTACCGGCCAGCGCGCCGATCAGGGCACCGACCGCCAGGGTCGTGCTGAGCAGGCCGAAGGAGGCCGCGCCGGTGTTGAACACGGTCTTCGCCAGCGCCGCCAGGGTGAGCTGGAAGTTGAACAGCGACATCCCGATCACCGACATCACCACCATCGGCAGCAGCAGGTCGGCGCGACGACCGACGTACCGCAGTCCGTCCATCACGGTGGCGGCGGCCCGCTCCTCACGCGGCGGCAGGGGTGCGCGGTGCAGCTCGGAGCTGCGCATCTGCACCACCGTGACCAGGGGTGCGATCGAGCTGAGCGCGGTGACCATGAAGACCGGCCCGACGTCGAAGGCGGCGATGGCCAGGCCGGCGACGGCCGGTCCGACGATGCGGGCCGAGTTGAACACGGCCGCGTTGAGGGAGAGCGCGTTGGGAAGCAGTCGGGTGCCGACCAGTTCGGAGACGAAGGCCTGCCGGACCGGGGTCTCCACCGCGTTGGCCGTACCGAGCAGGGCGGCGAAGACGAAGACGTGCCAGAGCTGCACCAGGCCGGTGACGACCAGCAGGCTCATCGCCAGGGACAGCACGGTCCAGAAGGCGTTGGCGATGAAGAGCAGCATCCGCTTGTCGTACCGGTCGGCCAACCGGCCGGAGATCAGCGTGAGCAGCAGTACGGGGGTGAACTGGAGCGCGACCACCACGCCGAGGGCGGTGGCCGAATCGTCGGAAAGCTCGAGGACCAGCCAGTCCTGGGCGATGAACATCATCCAGACGCCGATCAGTTTGATCAGTTGCCCGGATGCGAATAGCCGGTAGTTGCGGACCTGTAGGGACTGGAACATCGTGCTAAACCGTGCCTGCACTCTCGGTGCGCCTCCTCGCGGTGGTACGCGTCGTCGTCGCCGGACGGCGCGGCGCTACGCACAACCGGTGTGCGGCGTCAGGCGCGAGAGAGTCGCTGGAGGATCTCCGCGGCGTGTTGCAGAGTCTCCCGATCGGTATCGCTCAGCTCGGTCAGCCGGCGGGCCAGCCATTCGTCTCGGACCCGCTCGAACTGGTCGAGCACGTCCTGGCCCCCCGCGGTCACCGCGAGGATCACCTGCCGCCCGTCGGTCGGGTGCGGGGTGCGCTGCACGAGGCCGCGCTCCTCCAGCTTCGCGACGATCTTGGTCATCGTCGGTGGCTGCACCCGTTCGACGTCGGCGAGTTCCCGCGGCGTGAGCGCTCCACCCAGCCGGATGCTGGTGAGCGCGGACAACTGGGTGACCGTGAGGTCACCTACCGGCCGGGCCTGGCGGACCCGCCGGTTGAGCCGGGTGATCGCATCACGCAGCTGATGGGCCAGCTGCGCCGGTGGCATGCTCTGCGCCGTCACCGTCCGCTCCGTCACGATAGTTAGCCTAACTAATGAGCTGCCCGGACCGCAGGGAATATGACCACCCTCACCCCACCGGGCCAGGTGCGGCGAACCCACACCCGGCCCGGACCTGGGATGTCAGAACACCAGCGCCTCGACCGGACCGCGCAGGAAGTACACCACGAACAGTGCCGCCACCCCGTACAGCAACGGGTGGACCTCACGGGCCTTGCCCTTGGCCACCTTGATCACCACGTAGGCGATCAAGCCGCCGCCGATGCCGTTGGAGATCGAGTAGGTGAACGGCATCAGCACGATGGTGAGGAACGCCGGAATGGCGATCTCGTAGTCGGACCAGTCGATGGTCCGGACCGCGGTCATCATCAGGAAGCCGACCACCACCAGGGCTACGGAGGCCGCCTCGAACGGCACGACCACGACCAGCGGGGCCAGGAACATGGCCAGCAGGAACAGCGCCCCGGTGACCAGGTTGGCCACCCCGGTCCGGGCGCCCTCCGCGACACCGGCGGCACTCTCGATGTACGCCGTGTTGCTGGAGACGCTGGCCGCGCCGCCGGCCGCCGCACCGATCGAGTCGACCAGCAGGATCTCCTTGGTCCGCGGCGGAGTGCCCTGCTCGTCGAGCATGCTGCCTTCCTGCCCGACCGCGACCATCGTGCCCATGGTGTCGAAGAAGTCCGTGACGAGCAGGGTGAAGATGAACATCACCACGACCAGCCAACCGGCCCGCTCCCAGGAGCCGAGCACGTTGAACTGACCGAGCAGCGACAGGTCCGGCAGGTCGATGGGGTTGCTGGGCAGGGTCGGGACGTTCAGCGACCAGCCATTCGGGTTCGGCTGCCCGTTGACGAAGGACGGGCCGATGTTGCCGACCGCCTCCACGATCATGGCCAGCACGGTGGAGGCGAAGATGCCGATCAGGATCGCACCCCTGACCCGGCGTACCACCAGCACCAGGGTCAGCAGCAGACCCAGCACGAAGACCAGGGTCGGCCAGGTGGCCAGCTTGCCGCCGATGCCCAGACCGAGCGGCACGGTGCTGTTCGCCGCGTCCGGGATCCGCCGGACGAAACCGGCGTTGACCAGACCGATGATCGTCAGGAACAGACCGATACCGACCCCGATCGCGGTCTTCATCTGGGTCGGCACCGAGCGGAACACCGCGGTACGCAGGCCGGTCAACACCAGCACCGCGATGATCACACCCTCGATGACCACCAGGCCCATGGCGTCGGCCCAGGTCATCTCCGGCGCGATCTCGTACGCCACCAGGGCGTTGACCCCCAGACCGGCGGCGACGGCCAGCGGGAACCGGCCGACCACGCCCATCAGGATGGTCATCAGACCGGCGACCAGCGCGGTCGCCGCGGCGATCGCCGGAATGGCCAGGGCTTTGCCGTCACCGTCGACGGCGCCACCGATGATCAGCGGGTTGAGCACCACGATGTACGCCATCGTGAAGAAGGTGGCCAGTCCACCCCGTACCTCGCGGCTCATCGTCGAGCCGCGGGCGGTGACCTCGAAGTACCGGTCGAAGCCGTTGCGTGGCCGACTCGGGTCGGGGGGTGTGCTGTTGTCGAGCGGGGCTACTGCCATCAGAAACCTCACAGCGAATGATCAGGTCGTCGCGCGCATCGTCCCAGATGATCGGCCACCCGCAAAGGTCGGTCGCGTACCCTGACCAGGTGCCGAAGCAGCAGCCCAGACCCGAACCACTAGACCCGCCGATGGTTCCGTTCGCGTTGGCCGGCATGGCGGCGTGGGCGGTGGCCGGTCTGGTGCTGCTGTTGTTCCGAGACCGGCTGGCCGCGAGCGGTCATGAGGACTGGCTCTGGATCTGCCTGGCCGGTTTCCTGTGGGGTTTCCCCGGTTTGGCCGTGATGATGCGGCATGACGCCCACCGACGCCGCCGCCGCGCCACCGCCTGAGCGCGGTCGACCGAACCGGCCCGCCTGATCAGGGGTGGCCGTACGGCTCCGGGGGCTCGCTCGACTCGACCGACCCGGGTGCCCGGGACACCGACATCGGCTCCACCGCGCTGTCGTCGTAGATGGCGGGGACCTCCTCCACCGCCGTCTCGGCCTCGACCAGGGTCTCCGAGTGGGCGCCGCAGCCGTGGTCGGTGCTGACCACCCGACCGTCGTCCGGGGCGTAGAAGTTGCCGCAGACCCCGAAGCACTGGCGCAACTGCCCGGCGAGCGGAAGGTAGAAACCGCAGGTGCCGCAGCGGGCGGCGGCCGGAGCGGAGACCGAGATCGGCGCCGAGGGGCCGTGGTCGCCGTCGTACCAGCGCTGGGCCGCCTCGGCCCGCCCCTCCCGGGACAGCACCCGGGGTCGGCCCAGGCCCAACTCCCAGGCGGTCTCCTCGACCGCCGGGTCGTCGGAGAGCAGGTAGCCGGGCGCGAGTCGCTCGTCGTCGGCCGGGGTGGGCAGCAGATCACCGGGGCCGAGATCACCCGGCTTGAGCCGCTCCTGCCAGGGCAACCAGCCCGGTGCCAGCAGCGCATCCGGACCGGGCAGCAGCACGGTCTCGCAGATGGTCACCGTACGGCTGCGCGGCACCCGGGTGACCGTGACCGCCCACCGCCAGCCGCGATACCCGGCCAGCAGGCATTCGAAGTAGTGGGTGACGAGCCGATCGCCCTCGGCGACAGCCTGGAGATGTTCACCGACTTCGGTGGCGTCCACCTCGGTGATGCCGGCACGCGCCACCTCGACGGCGGCGGCGCAGACCTGGTCGAGACGAGCGGCGCGGGCGGAGACAGGCCTGGTCACCCAACCATTGTTCCCCATGGGTGGGTCGGACCGTGAGGCACTCCCCAGAGGTGTTCTCCGAAGGTGGTGCGGCATCCGGGCAGCGGATAGGTCAGGATGGGTGCCATGCCGCTGTCCTCCCACTCCGAGCGGTCCCTCCTGGGGCGGACCGTCGGCACCGGCATCCGTGCCGTTCGACTGCTGCTCCGCGGCTCCCTCAGCGGGGGCCGGTGGGTGACCCGCAGCGCCGCCCGGGCGCGGGCCCGGGGGGCCGGCGGGGAGACCGGCATGGTCCGCATGTTCGATCTGCACGCGGTCTCCTGCGCCGGGGACACCCTGATCGCGATCGGCCTGGCCGGCACGATCTTCTTCAACGTGCCGCTCGGCGAGGCCCGCAGCAAGGTCGCCCTCTACCTGCTGGTGACCATGGTGCCGTTCGCCATGCTCGCCCCGGTGGTCGGTCCGCTGCTCGATCACTTCCGGCACGGCCGCCGGTATGCCCTGGCGACGACCATGCTGGGCCGCGCCTTCCTGGCCTGGATGATCTCGGACTACATCCACGGCTTCGGGCTGTATCCGGCGGCCTTCGGGGTGCTGGCGCTGTCCCGGGCGTACGGGGTGGCCCGCTCCGCCGCCGTCCCCCGGCTGCTGCCCGAAGGGCTGGGCCTGTCCCAGGTCGGCGCACGGGCCAGCGTGTACGGCACGGTCGCCGGTGCCCTGGTCGCGCCGATCGGGCTGGCCGCCTTCTGGTTCGGGGCGCAGTGGCCGTTACGGGTAGCCTCGATCATCTTCCTGGTCGGCATGGTGATCGCCCTGCGGCTACCGCCCAAGGCCGACTCCGAACCGCCGGAGCGGGTACCCCGACCACTGCGGGCCCTCCGGCGAGCCACCGGCGACCGCCCGCTGGGACGGGGCCGCCCCGCCGGCCGTCTGGTGATCTCCAACCTGGTCGGCGCGGCCGTACTCCGTGCCATCTACGGCTTCCTGCTGCTCTTCCTGGCCTTCACCATCAAGGCCGGTGACCTGACCACGGTGCTGTTCGGCCGCGACCTGGGCGACAAGGGAGCGCTGGGCCTGGTCGGCGGGGCGCTGGCGGTCGGGACCTTCCTGGCCACCGCCCTCGGCACCCGGCTGCGCATCCACCGGCCGACCGCCCTCCAGTCCAGCGGCATGGTCATCGTGGCCGGGGTGGGCGTACTCGCCACCCTGTCCTTCACTCTGCCGATGGTCACCCTGCTCTGTGTGGTCGCGGCCATGATGAGCGGCATCGCGAAACTGGCCGTGGACGCCTCGATCCAGGAACGCATCCCGGAACGGCTGCGAGCCAGCTCCTTCGCCCACTCCGAGACCGTGCTGATGCTCGCCTTCGTGGCCGGCGGCGGGCTGGGACTCGTACCCTTCCACGGCCGGGTCGGCATCGCGGTCGCCGCCGGGGTCGGGGTGCTCGCCGCCGTACGCGGGCTGGTGATGGCCCACCGGCTGCGCGCCGAACGGCTCCGTGGCCGCCCGCTGACCGACGAGGAGCTGAAGGCCACCGAGCGGGAGGCCGACGAGCGGGCCGCCAAGGAGCAGGCCGACCGGGACCGCAAGGCCGCCGAGGACAACGCCCCCACCTCCCCCGCTCCCACCCAGGGAGGTACCGCCCCCGAGGAGCCGGACCTGGCACCCCCGGGCTTCCACATCTACCGGCCCTCCTCGGCGGTCACCGGCGGCGAGGACGAGACGCGCAGCAACTCACCCGGGTCGGTCTCGTGACCGACCTGCTCGTGGTCACCGCCGTACCCGCCGAGGCCGAGGCGATCCAGGCCGGCCTGGACGACCCGACGATCGCGGTGGTCCCGGTCGGGGTGGGAGCGGCGGTCGCCGCAGCGGCCACCGGCCGACTGCTGGCCTTCGCCGAGGCCGCCGGTAGGCCGTACCGGGCAGTGATCAGCGCGGGGGTGGCCGGCGGCTTCGCCGACCGGGTGCGGGTCGGCGGGGTGGTCCTCGGCACCCGGGCCGTCGCCGCCGACCTGGGCGCGGAGTCGCCGGACGGTTTCCTCCCGATCGACGAGCTGGGGATGCCGCCCGCCCTGCTCGGCGGCGGCCCCGCCGTGTCCGCCGACCCGGAGCTGCTGACCACCTTGCGTACGGCGTTGCCCTCGGTCATGGTCGGCGCGGTGCTGACGGTCAACACGGTGACCGGCACCGCGGCCAGCACCCAGGCCTTGCGGCAGCGGTACCCGGACGCGGTTGCCGAGGCCATGGAGGGGTACGGGGTGGCCGTCGCCGCCAGTCAGGCCGGGGTCCCCTTCGCCGAACTGCGTACCATCTCGAACCCGATCGGCCCCCGCGACCGGGAGGCCTGGCGCCTGTCCGACGCCCTGGCCGCCCTGACCACCGCCGCCGCCGCGGTTGCCGCCGTCGCTCTACCCTGACCGGGCCGACCAGGGGCGCGGCAGACGAAGCGTGGCCGGCCGACTCCCATCGAGTTGATATCCACAGGCCCGCAGGAAGTCGATGCCACCGAACTCCGCAGTGGCACACACTGCCGGCACGCCCGCGAGACGGGTCTCCTCGGCCAGTCGGGTCACCAGCCGGCGACCGATGCCGAGTAGCCGTAGCCCCGGCGCCACCAACACCCCGTCCAGCACGACCTCACGCCCGTTGCCCCAATCCTCCCCATACAGCAGGCTCAGGCTGCGCAGATGAGCGCGTAGCTCGCCGACGACATCCCCGTCGGGCAGCTCGGCCAGCAGACGCCAGCACCCGTCCGGCACACCCTCGGTGACCCGTCGGATCACCACCGAGTCACGAATCCGCTCCCGCAGGCGCCGCTCGTCCCGACGACCACGATCCAGGTCGTACGTGACCTCGGGTACCCGCAACGGCCACCGGTCGGGCGCAAGCGTGTACGAGTACGCCCACCAAGCCCCCGACCAGTCCTTCAACGTACGGACCTTCCGCACGTCCAGGTGTGCCGGATATCGCCGCCCCGCTTCGTCGCGCCGGGTGTCATCCTGGATCACCTCGCGGCCTGCGTCATCGCATCCGCAGGAAGCGGCGGGATCACCAGCAGCGGGATCACCAGCAGCGGGATCACCGGCGCCGGCAAGTCGCAACCTCCCGCCTGCTGCCCGGATGAGCCGGTGCACGGTCTGGAACCGAGGATCGGTGCACTGCCCGGACTCGATCCGCGCCACGGTTGACTGCGGCACGCCAGACAACCCGGCCAACTCGCGCTGGCTCAGGTCGGCCTGCCGACGCAGCGACCGCAGCATCGAACCCAGATCAGCCAGACCGTCAGCACCCGACTCGTCCCCCATGCCATCGATGCTTCCGCTCCGCCCCAGACCACTCAACCCCGATCGTCCACCTGTGGACAACCCTGTGGATAACCCGGAGGCCGTTGGGGAACGCCTGCACCCAGCAGCGCGCACCGGTCTCCAGCAGCGTGTGTCGGCCCAGGACCGAGGGTGTCTCCCAGGGCCCCTGTCGAGCTGAACCGTCTGCGCTATCGCCGCAGACTGATCCAGCAGACCCGTCAGCGACGACCCATGGCACGGCCAGCGACAAAAGGTTGCCATATCATCGGCCCTCCACCGCCCCGCCATCCCGACGGGGATCATCGTCATCTCTGACCCATCGTCGGCATTCCTGGCGCATCGTCGGCATTCCTGGCGCAGGGGTTGCCAGGACGGGCATCGGGATGGGTGATCCGTTGCTGCTCTCAGCTCGACAGGGGCCGCATCTGACATGGTCCGCCGCGACATGCCCTTCAATCCCCACCGCGTACGCCACGTCTGGACGCCGGCCGCAGGCTCGGCGGACCCGGAGGGCTCAGGGTCGGGTTGTTGCGGCGGTGGGGTGTGACCGGGCAGGGTGCGGCGCCGACCGCCCGGTGGCGGCGGACCGGGCGGGGATACGGTGGGGGCGTGGCGCTCTCGATGGCGATCTCGCCCTGCCCCAACGACACCTTCGTCTTCCACGCCTTGGTGCACGGGCAGGTGCCCGGGGCACCCCCGGTCGAGGTGACCTACGCCGACGTGGACGTGACCAACACCGCCGCCGAGCGGGGCGCCTTCGACCTGGTCAAGGTTAGCTACGCGGCGTTGCCCTGGCTGCTGGACGACTACCACCTGCTGCCCTGCGGCGGCGCGCTGGGACGCGGCTGTGGGCCCCTGGTGCTGACCCGGGCGGATCGCGAGGGCGGCCCGGACCGGACCGACCTGCGCGACGCCACCGTGGCGGTGCCCGGTGACCGGACCACGGCGTACCTGATCTTCCGGCTCTGGTCGGCTGGGAAAACCCCCCGGCGCATCGAGGTGGTGCCGTTCCACGAGATCATGCCCGGCGTCGCCGCAGGGCGGTACGACGCCGGGCTGGTGATCCACGAGGCCCGCTTCACCTACCCGCGACACGGGCTGACCGCGCTGGTCGACCTGGGCGAGTGGTGGGAAGGCGACACCGGCCTACCCATCCCCCTCGGGGCCATCCTGGCCCGACGCGGGGTGGTGGACCCGCAGCAGGCCGCCGGGTGGATCCGGGAGTCCGTCCGGCAGGCCTGGGCCGACCCGGCGGCCAGCCGGGGGTACGTGCTGGAGCACGCCCAGGAGATGGAGCCCGACGTGGTGGACCGGCACATCGGCCTCTACGTCAACGAGTTCACGGCCGACCTGGGAGAGGCCGGGTTCGCTGCCGTCGAGGCGCTGCTGGGCCGGGCCGCCGACGCCGGGCTGGTGCCTCAGACCTCCAGCTCGCGGGCCACCGCATGGACCAGCTGAGCGATCTTCTGGGCGGTCTTGCGGTCCGGGAAGCGACCCCGGCGCAGGTCCGGCTGCACCTTCGCCTCCAGCACCTTGATCATGTCTTCGACCAGCCCGTGCAGCTCCTCGGCCGGGCGACGGCGCAGCTCCGCCACCGACGGCGGGGCCTCCAGCAGCTTGACCCCCATCGCCTGGGTGCCGCGCCGGCTGTCCACCACACTGAAGTCGATGCGCTGGCCGCCCTTCAGGTCGGTGACACCTGCCGGTAGCGCGGCCTTTGGCAGGAACACGTCGCCACCCTCGTCACTGGTGACGAACCCGTATCCCTTGGTCGCGTCGTACCACTTCACTCGACCCGTAGGCACCTGAGATCCCCTGCTTCGTTTTGAGACGACTACTGCTTCAAGGCTAGCCGGATCATGCCGTCGAGCGCCGCCGGGAATCCGGTGAGATCCGCCAGCACCACCGCCGCGCCAGCGGCCCGCAGTTCATCGGCGGAACAAGGTCCGGTGGTCACTGCGATCCCCGGCACGCCGGCCGCCTCGGCGGCCACCATGTCCGCCACGTGGTCGCCGACATAGTACGTCGCACCGTGCGCCCGCAGCGCCGTCGCCTTCTCCTCGGCGAACAGGTCTCCGGCCAGCTCGTCCACGGCCAGGCCAAGGTGGTTCAGATGCAGCTTGGCCAGCCGGCCGAGCTTGGAGGTGACCACGACCACCCGCCCACCCCGCCGGCGTACCGCGTCCAGGGCCGCCCGCGCGCCGGGCAGCGGCACCGTCGGGGTGATCGCATACGCCGGGTACAGCTCCCGGTAGACCCGGACCGCCTCGTCGACCTGCTCGGGGGGGAACCAGCGGGCGATCTCGGTGCGCAGCGGCGGGCCGAGCCGGGACACCGCCGCCTCGGCATCGACCCGGACCCCGGTCCGCTCGGTCAGCGCGCGGTAGGCCGCGGCGATGCCGGGGCGGGTGTCGAGCAGAGTCATGTCGAGATCGAAGCCGACCGTCAGTGCAGGCATCCTGGAAAGCTACCCGGCCCCCGACCCGGCCCGGTCGTCCGATGGGCGGGAGGACCCCCCGGCGGGCTAGCGTGGAACGACGATGAGCAACTCACTCGCCGACCACCTGCGGGCCCTGCCCGACGACTCCCTCGCCGCGCTGCTGCAACTGCGGCCCGACCTCGTCGTGCCGGTCCCCGCCGACGTCGACGCCCTGGCCATCCGGGCCCAGTCCCGGGTCTCGGTGTCACGGGCCCTGGACGGGCTGGACCAGTTCACCCTTCAGATCATGGACGCCGCCCGGTTGACCCGTGACCCGGCCGAGGGCACCACCTCGGTCGACGGGGTCCTGGCCATGGCCACCGCCGGCCCCAACCCACCCGCACCCACCTCCGTCCGAGCCGCCCTGGACCGGCTGCGGGCGCGACTGCTGGTGTACGGCCCGGACCATCAGTTGCACCTGGTCGGCGGCATCGACGAGATCTCCCCGTACCCGGCGGGGCTGGGCCGACCGGCGGCGGAGCTGGACCCGCGCACGGCCGCCCTCTGCGCGGACCCGGCGAAACTGCGCCGGACCCTGCTGGCCGCGCCCCCGTCGGCGCGGGCGATCCTGGACCGGCTGGCGGCCGGGCCCCCGGTCGGCAGTGTGCCCCCCGGCGCGTTGCAGGCACCGGCCACCGGCAGCGACGACGACCTGCCCCCGGACGAAACCAACGGCGGGGCGCCCACCGGCTCCCCGGTCCGCTGGCTGGTCGACCACCGGCTGCTGGTGCGGGTCGCCGGGGGTAAGGGCGGCACCAGCGGCATGGTCGAGCTGCCCCGGGAGATCGGGCTGCTGCTGCGCCGCGACACCGGGCCGCTGGGTCCGCTGAGCGTCAGCGGGCCGCAGGTGGTCAGCACCCCCCGCGAGCCGAAGGCGGTCGACTCCGCCGGGGCCGGGCAGACCATGGAGGTGGTACGCCACACCGAGGCGCTGCTGGAACAGTTGGCCGCCGAACCGGCCCCGGTGCTGCGCTCCGGCGGGATCGGGGTACGTGATCTGCGGCGGTTGGCCCGGGCCACCGGGCTGGACGAGCCGACGGCGGCGCTGCTGCTGGAGGCGGCGTACGCGGCCGGGCTGGCCGGCGAGGTGGAGCTGCCCGGCAGTGCCAGCCGGTACGGGGCGGACCAGCAGGTGCTACCCACCGCCGGGTACGAGCTGTGGCGGGCCGGTTCCCTGGCCGAACGCTGGGCCCAGGTGGCCCGGGCCTGGCTGATCATGACCCGGCAGGTCGGGCTCATCGGCCAACGCGACGACCGGGACCGACCCATCACGGTCTTCTCCGCCGAGGCGGAACGGGCCGGTACGCCGGCCGCCCGACGGGCGGTGCTCGGCGTGCTCGCCGACCTGGAGCCGGCCGCCGCACCCACCGTCGAGGAGGTGCTGGCGCTGCTCGACTGGCGGGCCCCCCGCCGCAGCCGGGGCCGGGAGGCCGCGCACCGGGAGGTACTCGCCGAGGCGGCCGCCCTGGGGGTGACCGGGCTGGGGGCGCTCACCTCGTACGGGCGGCTGCTGCTGACCGAGGTGACCGACACCGAGGAGCGGGACGGCAGCGACCCCCTGGGGTTGCGCAGCGAGACCGAGGATGCCGGTACGGCGGTGCGGGTGTTGGACGCCCTGCTGCCCGCCCCGGTCGATCACTTCCTGGTGCAGGCCGACCTGACCGTGGTGGTTCCCGGGCCACCGGAGCCGATCCTCGCCGTCGAACTGGAGGCGGTCGCCGAACCCGAGTCGGCCGGTGGCGCGAGCGTGTACCGGGTGACCCCGGGCAGCGTGCGCCGGGCCTTGGACACCGGCCACTCGGCCGAGGAGCTGCATGACCTGTTCCAGCGCCGGTCCCGCACCCCGATACCCCAGGGATTGACCTACCTCATCGACGACATGGCCCGTCGGCACGGCGGGCTGCGGGTCGGCTCTGCCGGGGCGTACCTGCGCAGCGACGACGAGGCCTTGCTAGCCGAACTGCTGGCCGACCGGCGGGTCGAGGAGCTGACCCTGCGCCGCCTGGCACCGACCGTGCTGGTCACCCCGTACCAGACCGGGCGGATGTTGGCGGTGTTGCGGGAGGCCGGTTACGCCCCGGTGGCCGAGGACGCCACCGGCTCGGCGGTGCTGACCCGACCCAAGGTCCGCCGGGCGGCGGCCCGGGTCTCCGTGGGTACCCGGGTCCTCGACCCCCTGGCCACCCCCCGCCTGCCGCTGCCCCGCCTGCTCGGGGTGGTCGAGCAGATCCGCCGGGGGGATGCGGCGGCCCGGGCGGCCCGGCGGGCTCCGGCGGCCGTACGGGGTGCCGCGACCTCGACCGGCCCGGCCCCCGCACGCGGTCACGCCGAGGCCCTGGCCGTCCTCCAGCAGGCGGTACGCGACAAGGCGCTGGTCTGGGTCGGCTATGTCGACGCTCACGGGGCGACCGCGTCGCGGCTGGTCCGACCGGTCTCCCTCGGCGCCGGCTACCTGCGGGCCGAGGACGAACGCACCGAGATGCTGCACACCTTCGCCCTGCATCGGATCACCGCAGCGGTGCTGGAGAAGTGAAACGGGTCAACGGCGGCTGCGGCGCACCGACCCGACGATCGCCACGATCAGCAGCAGCGCGGAACCGGCGCCGGCGGCTTCCCCGACCGAATCCATGAAACCCTGCTGGAGGACCAGCCAGCCGTACAGGAACCAGCCGAACAACAGCGCCGCGAGGACCGCGTACGCCACCACCGTCGCGGTGGATACGGGTTCCGCCGAATCGGCCTTGTCACGCGCAAAGATCAATTCCTGATCAACGGACATCTGCCCTCCCCGTACGGTCGGCATGCCATCCCAGGGTGTCATTGAAGATGGCAACCGGCCAGCAGCACGGCCGACCGGTCCCGGCAGCTTCTACCCGGCGGCGGGTACGCGGAATCCGACGCGGAAGGTCGGCCCGGGCGCGCCGCTCGCCCCCGTTGGCTTCCGTGATGGCGGAAAGCGCCCCCGCTTCCTGGCCCGCCTGATCACGGATCGAACGCACACGCACCGCGCCGACCTGGAAGACGAAGCATCCGGGACCGATGCGACCCGTCTTCCCACCTGCTAAACGCAGCTCGGAAAGGGAAAGGTTGCCGCCCGCGTACGCATTCTTGGCACCGACTTCGACGTGCAACACTGGATGGTCGCCCGGTGGCAGGTCAGCGGCCTACCGTGCCAACCCCATCGGCCGTACGGAGGAGGAGATTCGGCGTGAGCGGTGGACCCCTGATCGTACAGTCGGACAAAACCCTGCTGCTGGAGATCGACCACCCCGACGCCCAGTCCTGCCGGATGGCCATCGCGCCCTTCGCCGAGCTGGAGCGATCCCCCGAGCACGTGCACACCTACCGGTTGACCCCGCTGGGGCTGTGGAACGCCCGCGCCGCCGGCCACGACGCCGAGGGGGTGGTGGACGCCCTGATCAAATACTCCCGCTACCCGGTGCCGCACGCCCTGCTTGTCGACGTGGCCGAGACCATGGACCGCTACGGCCGACTGCAACTCGCCAACGACCCGGTGCACGGCCTGGTGCTGCGCGCCCTGGACCGGGTGGTGCTGATCGAGGTCGCCAAGAGCAAGAAGCTCGCCGGGATGCTCGGCGCCAAACTCGACGACGACACCATCGCGGTGCACCCCTCCGAACGTGGCCGACTAAAGCAGGCCCTGCTCAAGCTGGGTTGGCCGGCGGAGGACCTGGCCGGGTACGTCGACGGGGAGGCGCACCCGATCGAGCTGGCCGAGGCCGGCAAGGACGGGGGTAAGCCGTTCACCCTGCGGTCGTACCAGCGGGAGGCGGTGGAGGCCTTCTGGGCCGGCGGCTCCGGGGTGGTGGTGCTGCCCTGCGGCGCCGGCAAGACCCTGGTCGGTGCGGCGGCGATGGCCGAGGCCAAGGCGACCACCCTGATCCTGGTCACCAACACGGTCGCCGGTCGACAGTGGAAACGGGAACTGATCGCCCGTACCTCGCTGACCGAGGAGGAGATCGGCGAGTACTCCGGCGAGCGCAAGGAGATCCGTCCGGTCACCATCGCCACATACCAGGTGCTGACCTCGCGTCGCGGCGGAACGTTCACCCACCTGGATCTGTTCGGGGCCCGCGACTGGGGCCTGGTCGTCTACGACGAGGTGCACCTGCTGCCCGCGCCGATCTTTCGGTTCACCGCCGACCTCCAGGCCCGCCGTCGGCTCGGGCTGACCGCCACCCTGGTCCGGGAGGACGGCCGGGAGGGCGACGTGTTCAGCCTGATCGGCCCGAAGCGCTACGACGCCCCCTGGAAGGACATCGAGTCGCAGGGCTGGATCGCCCCGGCCCAGTGCACCGAGGTCAGGGTCACCCTGACCGACGCCGAGCGGATGGCGTACGCAACCGCGGAGACCGAGGAACGCTACCGGATGGCGGCCACCGCCCGCACCAAGCTGCCCGTGGTGAAGGCCCTCGTCGACCGGCACCCGGAGGAGCAGACCCTGGTCATCGGCGCGTACATCGACCAGTTGCACCAGCTCGGCGAGTACCTGGACGCGCCGATCGTGCAGGGGTCGACCACCAACAAGGAGCGCGAGCGGCTGTTCGACGCCTTCCGCGACGGGTCGCTGCGTACGCTGGTGATCTCCAAGGTGGGGAACTTCTCGATCGACCTGCCCGAGGCGGCGGTGGCCATCCAGGTGTCCGGCACCTTCGGCTCCCGGCAGGAGGAGGCGCAACGGCTGGGCCGGGTGCTGCGACCGAAGGCCGACGGTCGGCAGGCCCACTTCTACACCGTGGTCTCCCGGGACACCATCGACACCGAGTACGCCGCCCACCGCCAGCGCTTCCTGGCCGAGCAGGGGTACGCCTACACCATCGTCGACGCCGACGACGTCCTGGGCCCACCTCTACCCACCATCGACTGACAGTTGGTCAGGCAGCGTTCAGCTTCCGCAACACGTACTGATTGAGGCTCATACCTTCTTCGGCGGCATGGAGGGCGAGTTCGCGGTGCAGACTTTCGCCGATGCGGAGGTTGAACCTGCCCGAATAGCTACGCTCGGCGAACGGTTCCGGAACCTGCTCGCCCTGCTCTGCCATGTCCGCGATCACTTCCCTCAGCAGACTCTGAAGCCCATGCAGAGCTTCCATCTGTGAGGGAGCCAGCCAGGAAAGGGAGGGAAACTCGACGCAGGTGGCGACAAACTCACGATCTTCGGCCGACCACGTAACGCGGTAGGTGTAGTGGGAGACCTCCAAGGACTCCGACATCACATGACCTCCTTCTTGTCGATCGCCTTGAGTACCTGCCGCACCTGGTAAGCCTTGGCTTTACCTTTGTCATCCTGAATATTGACGCGCGGGTCGCCAGCCCAGGGCATCTTGAATACCGCGTGGGAAGTGCCGGTCTGGCGCGGCTTCCCGAAGTAGTGCTCGCACACCCGGTAAAGATCGTTGTACGCGATGTTCTGCTGACTCTTCCTCATCGCCTCAACTAGCTTGGCTATTGACGGCTGCGATGGTACTACCTACGGTACCAACTCGCTCGCCCGGTCGATCGCAGCTCTGAAGCACAAACCCGCGTCGACGGCGTCAGCGCCGGTACCACCCCCACGGCGGGAACAGGGTCCGGAGATCAAGTAAGGCACCAGGGCCGGGCGCCCAGCCGACCCGGTTCCGCGGCCCGACCTATCCCCCTCGGGGCGACAGGCTCAGCGCCAAGGGGATCACCCCCGCGTGCGCGGGGAGCAGGCATGCGCCGGAGCTGGAGTCGCTGGTCCCGGAGGACCACCCCCGCGTGCGCGGGGAGCAGGCATGCGCCGGAGCTGGAGTCGCTGGTCCCGGAGGACCACCCCCGCGTGCGCGGGGAGCAGGTGGGCATCGGGTTGCATCACATGGCCTCCTTCGGATCACCCCCGCGTGCGCGGGGAGCAGCTGACCGGGCTGGGTCGGACGCTCGGCAGCCTGGGATCACCCCCGCGTGCGCGGGGAGCAGGGGAATCCCTGCTGGCCATGGCGACGGCCGCGGGGATCACCCCGCGTGCGCGGGGAGCAGGAGCTTCCGCCCGGCCTGGTGGCCGTCACATCGGGATCACCCCCGCGTGCGCGGGGAGCAGACTCGGCCGATCTGCCAGCTGTGGTAGACCGGGGGATCACCCCCGCGTGCGCGGGGAGCAGTGCGATCGCGCTCTTGGCGCTGGCGGTGCACTGGGATCACCCCCGCGTGCGCGGGGAGCAGTGCGATCGCGCTCTTGGCGCTGGCGGTGCACTGGGATCACCCCCGCGTGCGCGGGGAGCAGCAGGCCGCCGCCGCCGCACACGGCCGCGACGGATCACCCCCGCGTGCGCGGGGAGCAGACCCCTGCCGGGACAGCCACTTCCCGACGGCCGGGATCACCCCCGCGTGCGCGGGGAGCAGGCTCCGTGGTCGCCGGGTTGTTCGTGGAGCCGCGGATCACCCCCGCGTGCGCGGGGAGCAGGCCACCTGGTTGGTGTGGATGGCCCCGTACATGGGATCACCCCCGCGTGCGCGGGGAGCAGTCGGAGCTGGTCGACGTGGTCTTGCGGGTGCGCGGATTGTCAACGGCCAATCAGATTTCCCCGTAGGCGGCCAGTAGTTTTCCCCGCTGGCGGCCATGGTTTTTCCCCGGTGGCGGCCAGGTAGTTCCCCGC